>NZ_CP025096.1:5730876-6343668 GCF_002831565.1 Spirosoma pollinicola
ACACATGAATGCCCCCTACTGCCCCGAAGATTATATTCAGGCTATGTCAATTTGTGAGAAAGCGGGCATGCAGGTAATTATCCTGGACTCCATTTCGCACGAATGGGAGTCGCTCTTGGATTACCAGTCAAAGCTGCCCGGCAACTCCTTTATCAACTGGAGCAAGGTGTCACCCCGCCACAGTGCGTTCCTGTATCGCATGCTTTGCTCCTCGGCTCATATCATCGCCACCGTGCGTACCAAAACCGATTATGTGCTCACTGACCGCAACGGCAAAATCGTGCCCGAGAAGGTGGGTTTAAAGGGCATTCAGCGCGATGGCAACGAGTACGAGTTCTCAATATGCTTCGACCTAGATATTCGTCACTTTGCCACCACCAGTAAAGATCGCACCCGGCTGTATATGGACCAACTGCCTTTTCAACTAGACGAGACCGTGGGCGGCCATATTCGCCAATGGTGCCAGATTAATACCACCACCAGCGAAGAGGTCCAGCACCAAATTGAGCAATGTGCCACAATCCCTGACTTGGTCGAGCTGTTCCACCAGCAGACAGCCTACCAAGTGTTGCTCAAACCCAGTTTTGAACGGCGTAAGCATCAACTCTTACTCGTTCCTGTCCAAGTACAACCCGTTTAACCAATCAACCAGTATGCAACCACTTACTTACGCTGTCGAGATTCTTCCAGCACCCAGCCGTCCGATCCTGGAACAGTCATCCCCTTCGAAGGCCTTTATCGAAGCCAACACCATCATCACGACCCTGGATGAAGTACGCCATGAGCACCTGATTCCAGTGTTTGTCAAGGATAACGAACCCCTCATTAGCCAGAGCGACTTTATTGGTGCCACGGTGGATGCCATTACGGATGTTTTTCGGGGTGAGCACATCCTGTATCCTCAGGTTCGGGTATCACACCCCATCAAGGGTCGTATTCCCGAAGCGAAAAACAAACCGGCCAGCCAGCTGCAGGATTCGGAAAAAACACTCTACTACGAACGGATGATCTTCGCCGTCGAAATACCATCCATTCAGGCCACGGTGGGCGGTAATACGCTGTCGCTGACCATCGGCGGCATAAAAGCTTACAACCTGGATAACCTTTATAACCGAAAGGGTGCCGATGAGCACTTCAAAGTGTTCATTGGGTTTCAGAATAAGGTATGCACCAATATGTGTGTGTGGACGGATGGCTATATGAGCGATCTGCGGGTGAAGAACCTGGATCAGTTACACATGGCCATCTACATGATGCTCCGGGCTTATAATCAGGACAACCTGCTTCACCGTGTAGAGTGTTTACCGAATTACACCCTTTCGGAACAGCAGTTTGCCTTATTGTTGGGCCGGTGCCGGATGTACCAGCATTTACCCAGTCCAGCCAAGCTGACTATACCGACTTTACTATTTGGGGATACCCAGTTAGGTGCCGTTTGCAAGGAATACTATCGAGATGAGAGTTTCTGCCGGGAAGCCAACGGCAGTATCAACCTGTGGCGGCTCTACAACCTGTTTACCGGTGCGAACAAGTCCAGTTATATTGACACGTTTCTGGATCGGTCGGTCAACGCCTTACAGTTTGTGGAACAGGTACGGGCGGGCTTGGATGGGCATAGCACGAATTGGTATTTGCAGTAACCATCAGCGATGGGGACAGAAGGCAGGGGCTTACGGGGCCTCTGCTTTCTTAAGCAGGTAGAAAAAAACGTCCGATTCAGACCGGAGGCAACTTGCAAATTTCACTATCTGTCAAACGCTATCAGTCCTATAGGGGGCATTCTACTAATCGAGGCTAATAATAAGCCTTCACCTGTACTGGCTTTTGATCATTCGTTTTCCTGAGAATGGGGCAATGTAACACTGAAAGTTGTTCCTACTTTCTCCTGGCTCTCTACGTGCAGCTGCCCCCCGTGGAGGTCAATGAACTGCCGCACAATGACTAACCCTAAACCCGTACCCTGTATCCCATTCGTATTACTAGCCCGGGAAAAAGCCTGAAACAAGGTTGATAACTCATTGGCGGGGATGCCAATGCCCGCATCGATTACCTGAATCAGTAGGCTGTCAGGCTTGAAGCAAAGCCGCAGAATGGGGGGAGAATGGAGGGAAAACTTAAAGGCATTCGACAACAGGTTCACCAGGACATGGCTCATTAATTTTTCGTCCACCACAAGACTATAAGGGACGCCTTCAAGCTGTTGTTCAACACAACGCTGATCGCTACGATTACTAAAATGAGTCGCTATCACCCGGTCGCAAAGGGCTATGAAATCAATCGGGCAGGCGATAAAGGTGACTTTGCCGGCCTCAATCGTGCCGATCGTTAAGATATCGGTTAGTAGGTCATTGAACTGATAAATCTCCCTTTCGATGACATCCAGGTGCCGGTAGGCAGAGGCCTGCGCAGGGGCCCCGGGCAAGTTCAGGTAAAGCTTAACCAGGTCGACACTGGACTGGATGGTGGCCAGCGGGGTTCGGAACTCGTGCGAGGCCGTGGCCACAAACTGCGACTTTAGTTGATTGAGTTCTTTCTCTCGTTGTAATGATTGCTGGAGAACAAGTTCGGTTTGTTTTTGCTGGGTCGCCTGGCGGGTTTGCTCGTTCAGCTGGTTTTGTAAGGCTATTTGCCTCGCCTGGATATGCCTGACCCGCAACCGGTACAGGGCGTACAAACTACCCAGTATAACAAAAAACACCATACTTTCAAACCAGGTTGTTTGCCAAACCGGTGGAATAATATGCAGCCTGACAAACGTACCGGTTTGATTCCAGACTCCGTCATTATTGGCCCCTTTCACCCGGAATACATAGTCGCCCGGATCCAGATTGGTATAGGTAGCCCGGCGCTGAGTACCCGACCGGATCCAGTGCTGATCGAAACCTTCCAGTTTATACGCATATTGATTCTTTTCCGGTACGGTGTAATTCAAAGCCGCAAACCCGAATGAGAGCACCGATTGCTGATAGGAGAGCGTAATGTCCCGCGTGTCGCTGATGGGCTTGGTCAGCACGGACTGCCCATCGCCTACCCGAACTGATTGATTGAACAACTGAAAGTCGGTAAGATAGACCGGTGGAATGACCGGATTGTCCCGCAGGCTGTCAGGGTAAAAACTGTTAAGTCCGCTTAAGCCGCCAAAAAATAGTTGTCCACTGAGACTTTTATAACAGGCTCCCCGGTTAAAGGAGCTTTCCTGCAGGCCATCACCGGCATCATAGTTCCGAATGAAGCGAGTGCGCGGATCGAATGAACTTAGCCCTTTATCGGTGCTCAGCCACAGTCGACCCCGCTTATCTTCCAGAATTCCCTGAATCACTTCGTTTGTTAGCCCATCCCGCTGCCGGTACGCGGTAAACGTTTGAGTACGGGCATCAAAGCGGTTCAAGCCGCCACTCGTACCTACCCAGAGTTGATGGGAAGTGCTTTCAAACAGCGTATTGACCTGATTACTGCTCAGACTGCCAGGATTTTTGTTGTCCTGCATATACTGGGTAAAGGTGTGCTGAGCCAGATGGAACACATTTATACCCCCCCCATCGGTACCTATCCAGATGTTTCCCCTTCGATCTTCCCACAGAGCCGTGATGGTGTGGTAGTTGAGTTGACCCGCTTGCCCGGGCCGGGCGGGGTACCGGCTTACCAAACCCGTCGCTTTGTCGTAGCGAATCAAGCCCTCTTCGAAGGTGCCCAACCACAGAATGCCATTGCGGGCCTCTAGAATGGCACTAATGCTCAGGGGACTTAAATTCCCTTTCGACTCAAAGGTATTTTTGACCCGGTTGAACCGGGTGAGCCCTCCTTTATAATTACCCGTCCAGATCTGTTTATCCCGGTCTTCGTACAGGGTAATCACAAAGTTGCGGCTCATCGAAGCGGCAAACCGGCTGGTATCCTGGTAAGCCTTAAAAACTGTCTGTCCTTTGGGGATTACGTTGATTCCGCCCCCATCGGTACCCAGCCACAAATCACCCTGTTTATCCTCTAGCACTGCCAGGATGTTGTTATTGCTCAGCTTATTGGCATTCGTGCGAGTGCGCTGGTAAAGGTCAAATTTTATCGAGATGGCATCGAGTTTATTGACGCCCCCTGAATAGGTACCAATCCACATGGTGCCAATGGTGTCCCGATACAGGCAATAGATAGAACCACTATTAAGCCCCCGGTTATTATCGACCTGGTAGGTATAGAAGGAAAACGTTCCATCGGGGTGTAGCAGACTGATGCCCCCATTTTGGGTGCCGATCCAGAGGGTATGGGTATCGTCTTCAGCCAGGGCTTTCACATCATTATGACTCAGCAAACTATTGCTCTGTACAAAGGGGGTGAAATGGCCCGTTAGCCGGTCAAGCAGGTTTAATCCACTTTCGGTGCCCACCCAGAAGCGGCCCTGCGAATCTTCCAAACAGCTGGTTACCCGATTTTGGCTGAGAGAGTGCGGATCAGCGGGATTATGGATGTAATGCGTAAACGAGGCCGTCGATGGATTCAGTTTGTTTAAACCGCCCCCTAGGGTACCTACCCAAATGACGCCTTTTTGATCAATATAGACTGACTTTACCTGATTATGGCTTAGACTACCGGGCCGTTGGGGCTGATGGGTAAAATGGGTAAACGTTTTTTGTCGGCTATCAAACCGATCCAGCCCCCCGCCCCCCGTGCCTACCCAAAAAAAGCCCCTGGCATCCTGGGCAATGGCCAAGACCCGGTTATGGGCCAGACTGTTTGGTCGACCAGGGGTATGCTTGTAATGGGTAAACGTTTCCGTACGGGCATCAAATAGATTAAGTCCCCCATCATCAGTGCCCACCCACAAGCGGCCCTGTTTATCTTCCAGCAGGGCATGAACATGGCTATGGCTGAGGCTAGTAGGATTCAGGGGATCATTTCGATATAAGGTGTAGGTATACCCATCAAATTTATTGAGCCCATCGCGTGTGCCGAACCACATGAAGCCCCTTCGGTCCTTCAAGATGCAGGTGACATTATTTTGAGAAAGTCCCTGGTTGGTGGTCAGGTAAGTAAATCGACTGGTTGGCGACTGTGCTTCACTTGGCTGGGCGAACCCTAGGACTACCCACAGGAGGCAAAGAACACGAACGGACATGAATTGGCTACCAGCTACGGATTATAACTATTAATAAGGGTAAATATAGTAACATTTTATAAAATAACTACCCATTTAAGTCACAATATGTCTGCTATTATTGCCCACAGGAGTCATTCTGACTAACAAGCGACGTTATTCGGTTTCTACCCACAAGCCGGACCGTCAATACGGAAGTTGTTGTCCTTTATGGAGCCAGTAGCGAGGATCTATTCCGTCGTGTTTACTTCTATATGGTACGCATTAAGATTGACAGGTATGAAAATAGTTCAAGCCTTCATCTTGTTCGTGTCTGGGTGCTTTCGTTTATTTAAAGGTCCGATTTAAACTTAAACAGAGTAGGTAACTTTTTAATAACTGTTAACACTTATCTGTAGTATACGATCTCAAGTATGGGAGAAAAGCTAGTTATAATTAAGGTCGTCAGCCTTAAACCAAGACCTGTCAGGTATACGGGCAATGTCAAACCAATAGTGACGAAACACCTACATACCACCCCCAATCACTTTCTGTTCGTTAAGAATAGTATGATTTTAACCTAGTTTTAATATATTACACCACAATAGGTAACTAAATAAGGTGTACATTTATATTATTTGGTTGACTGTTTTGACGTAATCTTAGCGTAAGTTGGTAAATACGGGCAATTACCTGTGCATCTATCAAAGGACTATCTGATGAATGGCTAGCAAGCGTTTATAAATTTTCCACCGGTCATTATCTTCATATCTTTCCTGTAAAAGAGCTAGCGCTTTGGGGTTTTGGGGATCACGTGCCTGATTTATCAACAACGTACCTATTTAGTCAGTCCATGCCACTTCCTCAGCCTATCACATCTGCCGCTGATCTATACCAGCATTTAGACCCTGCTGTACTAGAAGATATCTATCAACATGCCCCCGTTGGCTATCACTCACTCGATGCGAAAGGGCGAATCATGCTCATCAATGACACGGAACTAAGCTGGCTGGGCTACGCCCGCGAGGAGGTAATTGGTAAGTTATTTCTTCACTTCTTTCCCCCCAGCCAACATCAGTTATGCCGAGAGCGGTTTGCAACCTTTCAGCAAACGGGTAAACTTAGCGATGCCCGATTTACGTTTGTGCGAAAGGATGGCAGTTGTTTCCCCATTTTACTAAATGTCACGGCCATTTATGCAGACGACGGGCAGCTTTTACTAACGCGATCAGTGGTATTGGATTTGTCGGTGCAGTATAAACTGGAGACTGTGCTTTTTGAGAAAAAAGAAGAACTTAAATTGCTGAATGAGCAACTTATCTCACTCAACCAAACTAAAAGTCGATTTGTAGAGGTGGTGGCCCATGATTTGCAAAACCCCATCACCAACCTGAGAATGCTGGCCGCTAAGCTTCGTAAAGCCCCCGAGCCACTGACACCCCGCCAATACGAGTGGGTTAATGAAATCGACGAAACGGCTCACCGGATGGGACGACTCATCCAACAGACGCTGGATGTAAACCGGATCGAGCAGAATCAAAACGCGCCCCACTGTAAGTTGATGGATGTACAGCCTTTACTGGCTTCTTTACTCAAACAATTCACGTACCCGGCTGAGCGGAAGATGATCCGTTTACGGTTACTTAATGAGCAGCACGAAGCCTATGCCAATACGGACATTAGCTATCTTACGGGAATCCTGGAGAATCTGGTCGCCAACGCGCTTAAGTTCTCTCCCGCTGGTAAAACCGTATGGGTCATTGTTCAAACCAAAGAGTCAGCCTTGCAAATCATAGTGGCTGATGAAGGACCAGGTATACCCCTAACGGAACAACCCCTGCTGTTTAAACGGTTTGTCAGCCTTAGTCCCAAGCCAACCGCGGATGAATCATCAGCCGGATTAGGTCTATCGATTGCCAAAGACTATGCCGATCAGATTGGGGCTACACTGCAGTATGAGCACCGACCTGAGGCTGGAGCAACCTTTGTCCTTCGTTTGCCATTACAATCACAATTAATTACCCAGGCGAGCTAGTTAGTACTAGTTGTAGCACAGATCGTGTTATTGCCTTAACTGTTCAAGTTTGTCCCAATCGGTGATGACGATCTTACCGGCCTGCAAATCAATCATTCCCTCTTTGTGAAAATCGCTCAGCGTGCGGATTAGCGATTCGGTGGCTGTACCCGACAGCGTTGCCATTTGTTGCCGGGTGAGTTTAACCGTAATAGCCGTATCTGGTTCGGTCTGAAATCGGTGAGCGTATTGCAGTAAGCCACTGGCAATCCGTTTGCGTAACGAATTATAGGCTAGACCAAGCAATTGCCGATCCTGACCAACAATCGTATTGGCCATCAGATTCAGAAATGAATGTGTGATATCGGTCTGGCTATACAGCAGACTCAGGAAGTCTTTTCGGGAAATGTAACTCACCAGAGAATCTTCCAGAGCCGTTGCGGTATCTTCGTAAGAGAGGTTTGCGAGTAGCATCGGATAACCAAACAAATCGCCAGGACCAAAAAGACCCGTCGTTAGTACTTTCCCACTATCATTTTCGCGAAAGACTCGGATTTTTCCTTCCTGAACTAAATAGACCCTAGTTGGCTCATCGCCTGCGGCATAGATGACACGTTTCTTTTTATACCGAACGACTTTGCGATTAGCCCCCAGCAAAGCCAGGGCTTTTGTAGTATCCTCATTGGTTAGCCATTTTTGAAGCGTTTCTGGTTTAGTAAGCGAATCCCGTTGCTCAGCTAAACGCAACCGGGCTTCGATGGCTCCTAATAATTCGGTTTCACCAAAGGGCTTCGCTAGGTAATCATCGGCTCCCAGTTCCATCCCTTTTCGTAGGTCGGTCCGCTTGGCTTTGGCTGTCAGAAAAATAAACGGAATGGACTTTAAATCAGGGTGGCTCTTGATAATTTGTAAGACACCATAGCCATCCAATCCCGTCATCGTAATATCACAAAGGATCAGATCGGGCTTAGAGGTTAGGGCTAGCTGCACTCCTTCTCTACCCGACTGGGCCGTTTGAATTGCATAGCCTGACAATTCGAGTAGATCAGCTGTGTTGCGAAGCAGATGGGGCTCGTCGTCGATGAGTAATAATTTACTTTTCTTCATTAGTGGGTGCCCTGTACGTTTGTGGCCGATAGGAATGAGCCTCCCTGAAGGATTTGGTTCGTTATCTTTTCGAGTAAGGCGTTCGTCTGTCTCGAAGTGAATATGAAAATCAGTGGCGAATGAGGGTTTATTCCCGAATCCGATGGGATAAAGCGCCGGGTAATCGTCCAGTAATTGACTGTCAAAAATAGCCAGGCCTGCCGGAGTATCAAACTGAAGCAGAAAGGCCTGATGATCAATGATGCTGAAAAAAAACGGGCTTCTTCGAGATGAACAGCTAGTAAACGTCCTAATAGCGTATCGGTCATAAGCTTACGTGATAACAAAACCAGACCTGTCGGCAAGTGTAGCGGTAACGATGACTTTAAGTATTGAATCAACTAGATAATACCCATAACCTCCTTAAAAGTATCGCTAATTTAGCTGTTATACAAACCGACTTTTATCAAGCTATTCTTTATGAGACATTTTAGTTTCTGGATAAGCCAAATAGGCGGCCTTGATGCGTTAAGCGAACTGATCTGGCTGTTGAACTGACATAAATCAGCCAAAATACTGACGACAATCAGTAAAAAAGCCTACTCGTAAACAGAATTGAAGACAAGTCTACGCCCGACCTTTGTCTAGGTAACCAATTCAGACAACGATTGCTTCACTGGCAGCGAAATTGATTGATAAAGCTACTCATCTATCCACACTTATTTCTCTTCGTTTTAGTGGCCTGTAAATTGAGACCAAATAACCTAAAGATTCAACCCATTGTCAGGCTAACAACGTATGCCGGTTTTAGAACGCTGCCCCGAGCAGCCAAGAGGCATGTCCCTTTGCGAAAGCCATAGAAGCCACGGCTGCCCAAAGGGGTAAATTGATCAGTAAGAAGTAGGATTGGTAGCAAGAGCCGCCTGCCATGTAGTGGAATACCCCGTTTTGCAACGTTAAATACAGAATCATACCTACTATATGATGGACTTTCTTAGCCAGCCGCCCTATTTGATGAAGCAGATTGTCATGGCCTCGCCAAACGGCGTGTTGATTCTTCAGCCTGTCTTTAAGATCGACGTAGGAAAACTAGACCTAGTATTGACTGACGTGAATGCCATAGCCTGTCAGGAACTGAGTTGTCCCCGCAAGCAGGTCTTGGGCCAACCTTTTCACCGCTATTTTCCTTTGCTGGCTACTCAGAAAACAATCGAGCGCTACTGGCAGGTCATTAGCACAGGGAAGCCAATTCAGTTTTTACTGAATGAGCTAGACCCCCTTTCGCTGGTAGCCACTGCCGTTTCGGTATCGGTATCGGTCATTCCCCTGTTTCCTACCCTACTCGTTATGTACCAACTGAACAGGTCTTGACAGTTAATACGCCCTTCCTGATTAACATGAAACGAACCAATCAAATTATTCTCGTTGATGATGAACCTACTTTTATCGAATTAATAAAGGAAATAATCAAGACCACTAATCCGGCCTGTAGGCTGAAAATAGTACTGAGTGGGTCTGAATTACTGACCTATTTAGAAATCAGTTCACGCCCTAATCTTATCTTGCTCGATATTCAGATGCCGGGTTTGAGTGGATTTGATGTACTGAAAATCCTAAAGGCGGTTGATCGATATAAATCTATTCCGGTAGTAATGTTAAGCGTGTCTGAGCAGAAACAGGATATTGTCAAATCGTATGATCTGGGAGCCAATGGGTATATCGTTAAGCCCGGACAGTATACGGACCTATCCTTGACGATGAATCTGTTAAACCAGTATTGGTTTGATATTGCCAGTACCCCCGATTCGTCCTGGCCTATGCCGGACGATACTTACTAAGCCACTCAGACACGAATTTTCGTGTACACTAACGCCTTGAGTGTTAATAGTCAGAAATGTTGAGGCTAACCTTAACACCCGTCACGATCTAGTTTTTTAACCGCTCTCCGTTGATGTGTCTTCCTATTTGTACCCTCTGTAACGATGAACTTAAGCAATCTCTCCGCATCCGACGTACTGCAGAGCGTTCTGACAGCTACGCACCATAAGGTACTTCTCCTGCAGCCGATCTACCAGTCGAATGGCTCCTTATTGGATTTAAGGCTGACTATGCTTAACGCGCTGGCTGAGCAGGAACTAGGTCAACCCGCGTCGCAATTCATAGGGCAGTCCATCATGCCACTCTTTCCCCATTTGACGGTCCCTGATTCATTAGTTTGCTACGAGCGGGTCCTGCGCACCGGAAAAGCGGATCGCTTGGAGTATCATTTTGAGCAGGCTGATAAGGAAACCTCTTCTTTGTATGAGGTGTCAATGGTATGCCTGGGAGGAGGGCTGTTACTGTCTTATACCGATAAGACAAAAGCAAAGACAGAAACCCAGACAGCCCGTTTGCTAAACGTGCTTCAAGAGTCGTTCGATAAGAGCGAGAATGGTATCACCATTTATGAACCGGTATTTGATCAGAAAAGGCGAATCAGCGATTTTCGGTTTCTGATGATTAACCAGATCGGTCAGCGGATTAGTGGGTATACAAAGGATGAATTGATCAACAAAACGCTTTGGGAAATCTACCCCGCAACGCGCATCAATGGTCTGTTTGACCGGTACGTGAGCGTATACCAAACGGGGGAGCCTTTCACGGGCGAGCATTACTATCCTGAATACGATACCTGGCGAAAGGTCAATATTACCAGAGTGACGCTTGGCATACTGGTTTCGTATAGTGATATCACCCCTCAGAAAAACCTCCAGCAAACCGTCCGCCAGCAAGCCCTGCAGTGGCAGCATAGTCTGGAGGGGGTACCCGTCGGGGTGGCTGTATTAACGGCCATTCGAACGCGTACCGATTCAGGCCGACGAATTACAGACTTTCGTCTGGGGCTCTTAAATCAGCTGCTTATTACCCTGGTTGGCCCTTCAATTGCCGGCCTTATCGGCCAGGGGATACGGGCGGCCTTTACCGACCCGTTAGCCACTGAACTGCTGGAACGCGCCATTGCTTGCGTGGAAAATACTGAAAGTCAGACCTTTGGATTGCCCTATTCTAATCAGGGCCGGGCTGAATGGTACCAGGTGTCGATGGCCCCGCAGGGCGATCAACTCACGCTGGCCGTGACCAACATCACTGAAGCCAAACATATACAACTCGCATACCAGCAACAGGCTGAACTCCTGCGATCTACTCTGGATAGTTCGCAAAACGCCATTATGGCCCTGGATGCTCTGCGAAATCCAGCCGGACAGATCATCGACTTTCGCTACATTCTCCAGAATGAAACCAACCGTGGGCGAACAGGCTTTTCCGACGAGCAGCTACTACAGAAAACGTTACTGAGCAATTTGCCGGGCATGCTGGCGAACGGACTTTTTGAAGAGTATAGTAAGGTGGTCGATTCAGGTGAAAATTTTCAGCGGGATTTAGCCTGTGATACGGGTAGTGCCATCCGGTTTGCCAACCTGTCGGCGGTGAAGCGGGGGGATGGGTTTGTCCTCACCATCTTAGATAAAACGGCCGAAGAAGAAGCCCGAAAGCAACTACAGCAACAAATCGAGATCCTGCAGGCCATCAGCGACACGGTGCCACTAGGGTTAGTCCTTTGGGAGGCCGTTCGGGATGCCTCACCCGAGCGGAATCTAATTGATTTTTGCTACCGGCTAAGCAATCCGCTAAATACCTATATAACGGGTCACCAGCCCGAAATGCTGATTGGCCAGCAGTTACTAACCCTATTCCCCCGTTTTCGGGGCGGGCACCTGGAAACTGCCCTACGGGAGACCGTCGAAACCGGTCGTCGGCAGGGCATGATTTTTACCGACTATCTCGACCACCGACCCGGTTGGTTCGAGGCCCAATTCACGCGCGTGGGCGATGCCGTGCTGATGACTTTTGTCGATGTAACCGAATCTCACCAGGTTCAGATTGTCCAAAAGCAGCAGGCCGACCTGTTCGAAACGATTCTGAATGCGCAACCATCAGGCATTGTGCTCTTTGACCCGATACGGGCTGAATCAACCGATGGCCAAGCGGGCCAAATCGTTGATTTTACATACCTCCTTGTCAATGACACGGAATTGAAATCAACCGGCCTTACCGCCGATAAACTGCTAGGTTCAACCTTGTTATCAACTTTCCCCAACGTTGCTGATCATGACTTATTTCCCTACATGATTGAGGTTATAGAGACAGGCCGAACGAAAGAATGGTTGATGAAGTATGAAGAAGATACGATCAGCCGTTGGTTTCAGTCGTCCCTTATCCGCCAGGGTAATCAGGTACTCTGGACGTTTTTAGAGGTGACCGAACTACAGAACCAAAGACTGGGGCTGGAAGTGGCGAATCGTAACCTGCGAAGAAGCAACGAAAATTTGCAAAAATTTGCCTTTGTGGCCAGCCATGATCTTCAGGAGCCCTTGCGGAAAATACAATCCTTTGGTGATTTGCTGGTGACCAATTACGCTACGGTTCTCGACTCCGATGGTCTGGACATGATTCATCGGATGCGGAAAGGGGCTGATCGGATGTCACTGCTGATCAAAGATCTGCTCACCTACTCACGGCTGTCGACGCTACGGGCCCCTTACCATCGACTCTCCATGACGGCCCTTGTCGAGCGGGTACTTGGTTATTTAGAACCGTCTATTCAACAAGCGGGCGCCCTGATTGAACTGGGTGACCTGCCAGCCGTGAACGGCGATAGCAAGCAACTGGAACTGTTACTGGAAAATCTGCTCAGCAACGCCCTTAAATTCCACCGTCCAGCTGCCGTTCCTGTCATTCGAATCAATGGTCAACGGGTTCCCTATTCTGCTATACCTTTTGGCGTCATCGCTCCCGAAGAAACCAGCCGTTTCTACGCGGAGATTACGGTGAGCGATAACGGGATTGGTTTTGATGAGAAATACCTGGACCGGATTTTTCAGGTTTTTCAGCGGCTACATGGGAAGGATAAATTCACTGGGGCGGGCGTGGGCCTGGCGATCTGTTTAAAAATAGCCCAGAATCACGACGGTGGCCTGACGGCTACTAGCCAACCGGGTTTAGGGGCCACCTTTCGGGTTTATCTGCCCGTAAAATGATTCGTTCTCACGCACTAAATTAACAAGCTCTATTGACGATGGAACCTACACCCCAAAGCCTGAGTCCAGCCTTTTCAGCACCCAATCTGCTCGACTGGCTGGATAAACAAACCCCTGATCAACTAGACGAGGCCCCCTATGTTATTGTTCGCATGAACCGCGATGGCCTGGTGGTAGCCTATTCCAAAACAGAATCGCACATCACGGGTATCACGCCCGAGTACGCCCACGGCAAATACTACTTCACCCAAATCGCCCCTTGCGCCAACAACCGAATGGTGGCGGGCAAGTATGCTAAGCCCGTACTTGATGAGGAACTAGACTACATCCTGACGTATGTATGTGAACCCACGAAGGTCCGACTCCGGCTACTCAAATCCCCCCAGAGTCACTACCAGTATTTTCTGGTTCATGTAAAGCATTTTTGAGGATGAACCACACCATTCCAGCGCATTTGCAACGGGCCTGGATGCTGTTGCATCAGTCACCCGTAGGCATGGCCGAGACCGATGGGCAGGGGGAAATTCGCCAGCTAAACCCAAAAGCGGTTCAGTTGATGATGCCCATGGTGGCCCACCTAGGGCTCGCCGGGGATAATTTACTGGATACACTAATCGGCTTTCTGCCCTCCCTTCAGCGAATTATTACTGCTTTTGAGCCTAACTCGGGTACTATTCTGGCGCAGGAACCTTACCGTATCCGGTTTCGGGTCGATTCGCAGAGGATTGAGCGGCAATTTAGTCTGACCATCGAGAAAATGACACCGGATTGCCTGCTAATCTTTTTTGAGGATGTAACAGATTTGCTTCTTAAAGCCAAAGCCAGTCGGTTATAGGCTGGATGCCCGCCCCTGTGCCGTAGATTAGTTTGAACAGAAAAGCGGAAGTACGTACCAAATAGATAAGTAATTAGCTACTCTTTACACCTTTTTGCATGAAACCTGGTGAGCGGTTAAACAGTAATTTCAGGCAGGCCAGCCTGCTACTGATTGAGGACAACCCCGATCAGAGCCTGCTGCTGCAAAAACTCCTGCAGGCCACCCTTCCCGAGATCAGGCTCACCCAGGTGGCATCAGCCGATCAGGCGATAGCCCTGCTTGGCGAGTGGCAGGGTCAGGAATGGGAACTCCCCAAACTAATCTTATTGGATCTTTACCTACCCGATCGGCCGGCCGGCTGGCAGGTATTGAGAGCGATCAAAGCCATGGCCGAGCCGATCAATCAGATTCCCGTTGTCATGCTGAGTAGCTCCAGCATTAATCAGGATATCTGCATGGCGTACCAGTTGGGGGCCTCAGCCTATCTGGTCAAACCGCTTGATCAGTCGGATTGGCTACAGTTGGTCCAGCAAATTCGGACTTACTGGTGGGAGACCGCTCGTTTACCGCCCTTAATGTATGGCTTTTAACCGGTAAACGGACGGGTAACCTGCCAGCCTATCTGAGTGCAACACCAACTCCATTTACCACAACCTGAAATCGTCCCGGTAGCCCTATAAGGGTTGTCTGATGAACAGCCGGGTCAACACTAAAAAAGCCAGTTAACGACCCCAGACTGGGATTGAATAGAAATTTTACGCGTCTTTGTGCTGCCTCTAGCCGACTTTGGCTGAATAGCACACCATCACAGAAACCATTCAATCGACAAAATCTATGGCTTTACGCATACTTGTAGTGGATGATGAGGAGACAGATCGTCACCTGATCTATGGAGCGTTACAAAGTGCTATGCCCGACAGCCTAATTGAGGAAATGAGTAGTGGTCCACAGTTGATTGCCTGGGTCGATAAGGAACGAAGCCGAATGTTAAGCGATCCTGCCGGGCCGGATACGCTCGTAACCATTGTTTTGCTGGATATGCATATGCCCATTTTGACGGGCCTTCAAACCATCCACGTGTTGGGAGATCGGCGGGATCTGGGGTATATGCCGATCGTGATGCTGACGGCTTCCCTAGATAGCCATCTCAAGCAGCAAGCTTATGAACAAGGTGTTCACTTAGTTCTGGGTAAACCCGCTGGACCTTATGGATTTTACCGGGTTGTCGAAGCGGTCAAGCAGTGCTATCGGGATACGCTGCACATGCGCAATCAGCTTGAATGGGGCTAGCTGTGCTTTGGAAAATACGTCGCGGTCGAGAGCGGGGCGTTAATCTGGGACAAGGCAACTCGTTGTTGACAGCTTAACGCAAGCAGAGAAAAATTTATTCTCTTAATAGGAACGTGTTGCCTTTTATTAGCGGTGGGAATAGGGATATAGTCATTACACGTATTAACACGCGATGAGCTTGTCTATGGACGGAACACAGTTTGCTCACACCATACAGAGGTTAATTCAGCATCATCAAATCCGACAGATTTGTATCTATCGGCTTGATCCATTAAAACTGTATGACCAGCAGCGAGAGTGGTCATTTGGGCATGAGTTCATACAAGTCGGGCCGTATTCCTACAATCTAAATCGAGTTCGTACCTACCGGATCGCAGAAAATCGCTTGTTCCTTTACTTCTAGGATTAGCTTTTAGAGGGGGACACAACAGTCGTATCATTGAACTACCCCACCCGACAAGCAGCACGGCAGAGATTCTGAAGTACGCGCTTGAATCGCTGAAGGCCATCTTCGCGTTTGGCTACAATTATCAGAAGGGGGGAATCATCCTGTCGGATCTGGTACCCGCCGACTATCGACAGAAAGGCATCTTCGTAGAGGGCCCAGACGAGCGGTTAATCAAACTAGCCGGAGTGATTGACAAACTCAATGCTCAGTTCGGGCAGGATAAGTTACGATTGGCCTCGCAGATGTATAATCCGGACTGGCCCATGAAGCAGCAGTACCTTTCGCCCCGCTACACGACCCAGTGGAAAGACATTCTGGTTGCCCATTGATTGTCTGCTTGGGTGAGGGAGACGAAGTATTGACCGTCTTGAAGGACATACTTCTTTGGAATTTTATCTCTTCCTCATTAAAACATTTCTGTACTGCATCTAGTGGACTTTTGTACACCAAAATGTACACCAACAAAAAAGCACTTACAATTTTTACATCGTAAGTGCTTGATTTTCACTGGTGGGAGTTGAGGGGTTCGAACCCCCGACCCTCTGCTTGTAAGGCAGATGCTCTGAACCAGCTGAGCTAAACTCCCTTTTTTTCTTTTTCCTTTACGATTGTTGTCGTTTGGGAGTGCAAATATACGAGGCTAAATGGCCTTTATGCAAGCCTGAGGGTAAAAATAATTTAAATAATTTGTAACCTCTTGATTCATAAGGTCGTTTTCTACTCAAAATTCAGATATAAGGTAATCGAGTGTGTCGTGAGCCTGTTGATACCAATACCAGCGGCATTATTGGTTGGCCGATACAGGTTGACCAGCCCGTGGGAGAACCGAAGTTCGGGGGCAAATTTGAAATACTCAAAAAACTGTTCGAACCCAATGCCGTATTCAACCGCGAAATCCATAGTGCCCGTGCTTAGCTTGCTTACGCCCTGAGCCTCTTTCCGGCGTACGTTACTTTCAATACTAAACGCCCCGCCTGCCAGCAAATACATCCGGCTGTTGTTGCGTCGTTCCGATTTGTACTTTACCAAAAGAGGAAGGTCAATCCAGGTCGATTCACGGGTTTCGGTTTTTGAGGTGCCGCCCGGATAATCGTATTGGACCTCGCGGCTAAGGAGCGAGACGGATGGCGTCAGCCGTAAATCAAAATGCTTGCTCAGGTACGTGTTGACCACAAAACCAACCCGAAAGGCCGGTTTATTAGGCGAGTAAATTCGGTAAGCCGAGTCGGCGGTCAGGAATTCCGGGCTGTACTTCACGCTGAAGCGCGTAATGGGTGCGGCAAAGAAAAAGCCGTAGTGAATCGTCTTGTCTTCGTACCGTTCAAGATGCTTGCGGACGTACTTGTAGTTGGACTGGGCCTCCGTACTGACAGAAGCAAGGCTGATCAAAAGCATAACAAACCCGATCTGCACCGAAAAACGGGCAAAACGATTTGTCGAAGTTTGGTCCGGCCTTGATGGGTCCGGCCAGGATTGTCCTGAACGGATTAGGCCAGCTTGTGGCCGATGTAAATTGACGCAACGCCGAAGGTGAGCGGTATCCATTTGGTATTTTTGAATCCGGCCGCTTCGTAGATGCGCAGAAAGTCGGGACCGTCGGGGAACGCCTGCACCGATTCGGGCAGGTACGTATAAGCCGATGTGTCTTTGCTTACTACGCGCCCAATGAGCGGCAGGATGGCACGGGAGTAAAAACTATATAGCTGCTTAAACGGAAATTGACGCGGATTCGAGAACTCCAGCACTACGCACACACCGCCGGGGCGGGTAACGCGGTGCATATCAGTTAAGCCTTTCAGCAGTGTTTCGAAGTTACGTACACCAAATGCAACGATGACAGCGTCGAAATCATTGTCTGGCAGGGGCAATCCTTCTGAATCACCCTGGCGCATTTCGATGATCTGATCGACGCCCCGCTTTTTCATCTTCTCGCGTCCAACAGACAGCATACCTTCCGAAATATCCATGCCAACGATCTTCTCAGGCTTGAGAACCAGAGCTTCGAGCGCAAAATCGCCGGTTCCGGTAGCAATATCAAGGATGCGTTTGGGCGATTGAGCGGCTGCTTTACGCAGTTCACGAATAGCCCGCTTGCGCCATAAAATGTCGATGCCACCACTCAGGACGTGATTGAGCAGGTCATATTTCGGCGAAATACTATCGAACATCTCCGCGACCTGTTCGCGTTTGGAGGTGTCTTTATCTTTATAGGGAACGACGGACATAAGTGAATGAGTGAATGATAGAGTGAGTGAATGATTGAATATTACTTGCGTCAGCTATTCAATCATTCGCTCACTCTATCATTCTAAATTGAGAGTACAAAGGTAGTGCCATAACAGTGCGTTTCTACCGAAAGTTTGATATTGAACCGGGCAATGTGTAGTTTCGAAGCAATGTCTTTTTTCGCTACAACCTGATTCACTATGCTCTCTCTAATTCTGTCAACCCTGCTTGCGTTGAGTCCTTTAACGACCCACTCGCCCGGCGATGACGGTAAATTGACTAAAAAGGCCCGTAAGATTCACCTGCATGTCGTAACGCTCGACACCCATGCCGATGCACCGATCATGCTGCAGAAGCCCGGCTTCGATGTAGGCGCTTCGCACGATACCAAACGGGATGGGTCGCAGATCGACTTTCCGCGTATGAAGAAAGGGAGCATGGACGCTATGTTTTTTGCGGTGTACACCTCACAGGGGCCACGCACCGACGAAGGTCATGCCGAAGCCAAACGTAACGCCCTGAACCAGTTCGATCTGATTCATCAGGCACTGAAAAAATACCCGAATCTGGCCGAACTCGCTACGACACCTGCCGATGCGTACCGGATCAAGAAAGCAGGAAAACGGGCTGTATTTATCGGTATGGAAAACGGGTATCCGGTCGGTAAGGATTTGTCGATGCTGAAAACATATTACGACCTGGGGTGCCGATACATGACGCTTACCCACTTCGCCAACAACCTCATTGGCGACTCCTCAACGGACCCCGATGGTCCGATTTATGGCGGTTTAAGTGATTTCGGGAAGCAAGTCGTACCGGAAATGAATCGGCTGGGTATCCTGATCGACGTGTCGCACGTGGCCGATAATACGTTCTACGATGCGCTGGCGCTCTCGAAAGCACCCGTTATTGCGTCGCACTCCAACTGCCGGGCCATCTGCGATTTCCCGCGTAACATGACCGACGATATGATTCGGGCCATTGCCGCCAAGGGGGGCGTGGTGCAGGTGAATTTTGTGAGCGATTACCTCAAAAAACCATCTGCCGAGCACCGGGCTGCCAAAACCAAGATACGGATGGCGCAGGTAGGAAAGGTGTCAACGCCCGAAATGGACGCGCTTATGGCGGCAAAAAGTGATTCAGTCGCTAAGACATACGCGTCGGAGCGGGCCAGCTTGTCGGACATTGTCGATCACATTGATCACATCGTTAAAATTGCCGGTATCGACCACGTGGGTATTGGGTCTGATTTCGATGGGGGCGGGGGCGTCAATGGTCTCGAAGATGTCAGTGAAATCGAAAACCTGACCGTTGAACTTGTCCGCCGGAACTATTCAGAAGCTGATATCGCCAAAATTTGGGGCGGCAATCTGCTCCGGGTATTGGCTCAGGCTAAGGTAGTGAAGTAGTGAAGTAGTGGAGTGGTGGAGTGGTGCGCCTGGCGCGGGCATTCGCCCGTGCCTGTTTATATCGCAAGCCGGTCCGGCGTCCCGGTTCGCTTGCGTCAGTGAATACTGACTTAATTAAAGACACGGGCGAATGCCCGCGCCAGAAGCCAGAGTACGTAACTAACCAATTTTTCCATGACACCCGAAGCCGTTTTTAGTCTCGCGAGTACGCTTGTCTTGCCGCAATGGTTGCTCATGATTTTTGCACCCCGCTGGGCAGTTACGAAATGGTTGATGCAGTCTTACCTGATTCCGGTATGCCTGGCGGTCATCTACATCATTTATCTGTTCAGCGGTGGCCCGGTCGACTTTGGTGCGTTTGGCACATTAGCGGGCGTGAAAGGCTTGTTTTCGAAAGGGGGCGATGGGGTTATGCTGGCGGGTTGGGTGCATTATCTGGCCTTCGATCTGGTGGCGGGAACGGCTGTTGTGCGCGATGCGCAGGAGAAAGCGATTCCGCATTGGCTCGTTGTTGTTCCGTTGTTTTTCTGTTTCATGCTGGGTCCGGTGGGTCTGCTATTGTATTGGCTGATTCGTACAGTACGGACTCGAACAGTTTAGTTAATTCACGTTTTGTCAGGCATTCAGGCAAATCCACCAATTCTTATGAACGATCTGTTAACCTCTTTACAGTCACGAAATGCCACGCTTTACCAGTTAGGCTGGTTATGTGTGGCGGCTATGCTCATCTGTGCGGTGCTGGCTCTCAGCACCTCAACGCAGGTGCTGGGCATCAACGCCTACATAAAACCCATTAAGTTTTTGGCGTCTACGGTTATTCTGTGCTGGACAATGGCCTGGTATATGGCTGAACTTCCCCAAAAGGGCAGCGTACGAGCCTACTCCTGGATGGTTGTCGGCATCTTTATTTTTGAACTGGGCATTGTTATCTGGCAGGCCAGTCGGGGTAAACTATCGCATTTTAATATCTCGACCCCAACAGACGGTATTTTGTTTGGCCTGATGGGTATAGCCATTACGGTGTTTACCGGGTGGACAGCCTATATTGGTTTCCTGTTTTTCCGACTCGATACAACGACGATTAGCCCGACCTACCTATGGGGTATTCGTTTGGGCATTCTGCTATTTGTTATTTTTGCTTTCCAGGGATTTATGATGGCCTCCCGGCTGTCGCATACAGTGGGTGCGCCTGATGGCGGCCCTGGGTTGGCTGTTACTAACTGGAGTACCCGCTATGGTGATTTGCGAGTTGCCCATTTCTTTGGGATGCACGCCTTGCAGTTGATACCGCTGTTTGGCTACTACATCGCCCGCCAACCGCGCCATGTTATTATCCTGTCGGCAGTCTATTTTGTACTTGTTACTGCACTGCTCATGCAGGCGTTAGCCGGTAAACCCCTGCTCGCTAATCTGGATAACTGATGGTAAAAAAAGGGTAGGTTATTCTTTGATTGTGTAAAGACTGATAACAGGTCTGTTTCAACGTCATAACGTCTACTCATTCTTACCTGATGAACCGTACTGATTTCCTTAAAACGTCTGTTCTTGCTGGCGCTTCGTTGATTACCGATCCCGCTGAGGTGCGGGCGTTTATTACCCGGAAAGCTCCTCAGAAATACCGCACGGCTGTTGTTGGCGCGGGCTGGTGGGGCGGCAATATTCTACGAGCCGCTGTGCAGGCGGGCGAATCGAAAATTGTTGCGCTTTGCGATGTCGACACACGCCAGCTCAAAAGGACCGGCGAGGAACTCAGTAAGCTAACGTCCGATCAGCCAAAGTTATACCGGGACTACCGCGAGATGATCGCGACCGAGAAACCCGAAATTGTCATTGTCGCCACGCCCGACCATTGGCACCCACTCATCGCCATTGCGGCCATGCAGGCCGGGGCACACGTATATGTCGAAAAGCCCATCAGCCATACCATCAACGAAGGGAAAGCGATGGTTAAAACCGCCCGGCAAACGGGACGTATCTGCCAGGTTGGGATGCACCGGCGCGTATCGCCCCACAATGTGTCGGGCAGAGAGTTTATCCGGTCGGGTAAAGTTGGGAAAATTGGTATGGCGCGGGCGTTTGTGCATTATGCCGGTGGCGCGGGTCAGCCGACACCCGATAGCGAAGCACCGCCAGAAATGGACTGGAATATGTGGTGTGGACCGGCTCCACTCCGGGCGTTCAATCCAGCCATGCACCCCCGAGGCTGGCGTAATTTTCTGAATTACGCCAATGGTACCCTTGGTGACTGGGGTGTTCACTGGATGGATCAAATTCTGTGGATAACGGAGCAAAATCATCCGCGCAAGGTGTACACAACTGGCGGGCGTGCCATCAAGCAGGACAGTACCGACGCGCCCGACCATCAGGTGTCTACCTTCGAATTTGATAATGACTTCACGGCCGTGTGGGAACACCGAACCTTTGGCGGGAACATGGCCGAAAAAACGCATCCCCAACAGGCCGTTGGTGTCTATTTCTATGGAACCGAAGGCACGTTTCACCAGGGCTGGCTCGACGGCTGGACATTCTATCCGTCGGACCCGAAAAAGCCAACCATTCACCAGGACGCCCAACTCGACAAACCCGATGATCAGAATATCGCGCTTCTCTGGGCTAATTTTCTGGATAGTATCAAAACCAAAAAGCTACCCGTTTGCGACATCGAAATCGGCCATCGCTCCACTAATATGGCGTTGCTGGGCATGTTATCGTTGAAACTGGGCCGAAGCGTGGAGTGGGATGGCAGCCAGATTCCCAACGACCCCGAAGCCAATAAGCTCCTAAGTCGTGCCTATCGGGGCGAGTGGCAATATCCAGTGTAAAAACCAAAAAACCTCCATAACATTTCGCTATGGAGGTTTTTTGTGGGCCAGCCTGGGCTCGAACCAGGGACTTACTGATTATGAGTCAGGCACTCTAACCAACTGAGTTACAAGCCCGTTGCTGATTGATTGCTCAGGTTCAGCGATGCAAATTTACGAATTTTTTGACAGGATTGCAGGATTCGCACGATTATAGACCGAAATTCCTGTCAATCCTGCAATCCTGTCCGGTATCTTTGCTGAATGTCAGCGTCTAACAAGAAGAAAATTCTTAATGACCCCGTATACGGGTTTATTACGATTCCGACCGAGTTACTTTTCGATTTGGTTGAGCATCCCTACTTTCAGCGACTTCGGCGGATTAAGCAGTTAGGCTTGTCGGAGTACGTGTATCCGGGTGCCTTGCATACCCGCTTTCATCATGCACTGGGGGCCATGCACCTGATGGGACAGGCCATGAGTACGCTGCAAAGTAAAGGCCATGCCATTAGCAGTGACGAATGCGAAGCAGCTCAGATCGCCATTCTGCTTCATGATATTGGGCACGGGCCGTTTTCGCACGTGCTGGAATGTTGCCTGCTGGACAGTGTGCCGCATGAGCAGATTTCGCTGTTGCTCATGCACGAACTCAACCGGCAATTCAACGGCGCCTTATCGCTGGCTATTCAGATGTTTGAGGGAACCTACGAGCGCACGTTCTTCCATCAACTCATTTCCAGTCAGCTGGATATGGATCGTATGGATTACCTCAATCGCGACGGGTATTATACTGGTGTTGCCGAAGGGGCCATTGGTGCCGAACGGATCATTAAAATGCTCGATCTGGTGGGCGATCAACTGGTGGTCGAAGCCAAAGGGATTTTGAGCGTCGAGAATTTCCTGAACGCACGTCGATTAATGTACTGGCAGGTTTATCTGCATAAAACGTCCATTTGCGCCGAGTCGATGCTTATTCAGACGTTACGCCGGGCGCGGTTTCTTATACGACAGGCAGGAGCCGAGCCGGTTTTTGCGTCGGCTTCATTTCGCTTGTTTTTGCATGATAGTGTGTCGTTAACCGATTTTCAGACAAACCGGGCTTACCTCACTGCCTTTACAATGCTGGACGACTTCGATGTGTGGGCTTGTATTAAGGAGTGGGCGCTGCACCCCGATTTTGTTCTGTCGTCACTTAGCCAGATGTTGCTCGACCGAAAACTGTTTAAAATCATGTTATCGACAGAGCCGTTTGCGGGAGAATTCCTGACCGAACTCGAAAGTCAACTTCATCGAACGGGCCTGCCAGACGATATGCTGTCTTATTTCTTGGTAGAAGGGCAGGCAACCAACGCGGCCTATTTACCCTCTGAAGACCGCATCCGAATCAAGCTTAAAAGTGGCAAAGTGATCGACATTGCCGACGCATCGGATTTATCGAATATACAGGTGCTGACCAACATTGTGCGCCGGTATTATGTGTGTTGGGCAAAGGAGTTGAGCGGTGTTCGTCAGTCGGTAAATCCATACCTGAATAAGTCGACTGAGCTTACTGACTTATAAGCGTAGAGAGCGGATGGGTTCCCGAACTATTTCCTGGCGGTTTTATCCGAAAAATGCAATTTGTTAGTTACCTTAGCGGCCCAATCGCTCACAAAAATCGAGTGTTTTGCGACGGTATTTATACGCATATGGAGTTTACAGTCAAGCAGATTGCCACACTGCTGGGGGGCGAAGTTGCCGGGAATGATGCTCTGGCAATCACCGGATTAGCCAAGATAGAAGAAGGGAAGCCAGGCGATATTTCGTTCCTGTCGAATCTCAAATATGAACCGTTTCTGTATACCACTCAGGCATCGGCGGTGATTGTTGACCAATCTTTCGAGCCTAAAAAGCCGGTTTTGGCTGCCTTGATCTTTGTGGAAAATTCCTACTCAGCCTTTACCCGGCTACTGGAGGAATATTACAAGCAGTTAAGTTTATCGCGAATTGGTGTCGAACAGCCATCGTATGTTGGCGAAGGCAGCCAATTTGGTGACCAAATTTACCGGGGCGCCTTTTCGTACGTTGGGAAAAACTGCCAGATCGGGCAAAACGTCAAAATTTATCCCCACGCCTACATTGGTAACAATGTTCGCATTGGTAACAACACAATCATCCATCCGGGTGCCCGTGTGCTGGACAACTGTATTATTGGGCAGCATTGTGTTGTTCACCCCAATGCTGTTGTTGGCAGCGAAGGCTTTGGATTCGCACCACAGCCCGATGGTACGTATAAAACCATTCCTCAACTCGGCAACGTTATTCTGGAAGACTTCGTGAATGTGGGCTCTGGTACCACCATTGACTGCGCCACGATGGGTTCAACCATTATTCGCAAAGGAGCTAAGCTGGACAACCTGATTCAGATTGGGCATAATGTCGATATTGGTAGAAATACCGTCATTGCTGCTCAAACCGGCGTGGCAGGCTCAACCAAACTAGGCGAAAATTGTGTCATTGCGGGGCAGGTTGGTTTTGCCGGTCACCTGACGATTGCTAATGGTACTAAAGTCGGAGCGCAATCGGGAGTGGGTAAAAACGTTGACGAAGAAGGTATATCGCTTAATGGCTCCCATGCATTTCTGATGCGTGATAATATGCGCTCACAGGCTATTTTTCGAAAATTGCCAGCCCTGGAGCAACGCATAACAAAACTGGAAAAGAAACACGAAAAATAGTTTACGGGTACTGGTTTATGGTTCTTCAATTTATAGTTTACGGTTGGTCGACACGAACAGAAACGCTGTGTTAGCCAACCGTAAACCATAAATCATAAACCGTAAAACCATAACCTGAAGCTGAAAACGAATGAATACCAAACAACAGACGATTCAGAAATCCGTATCGGTATCGGGTGTGGGCTTACACACGGGTGTCTCGGCAACGATGACCTTCCTGCCTGCGCCAACGAATCACGGGTATAAATTCCAGCGTATCGACTTGCCGGGAAATCCTATCGTGGATGCCGATGTCGATAACGTTGTAGACCTCTCGCGGGGTACAACAATCGAGCAAAGTGGTGCCCGAATTCACACCGTTGAGCATACACTGGCCGCCCTGGTTGGTTTGCAGATAGACAACGTCCTGATTCAGCTAGACGGCCCGGAGCCTCCTATTATGGACGGATCATCGATTCAGTTTATCAACGCCCTGCGCGAAGCAGGTATTGAAGAACAGAATGCTACCCGAAATTATTTTGAGGTAACTGAATCTGTCCATTACCGCAATCCCGAAAAAGATATTGAACTGGCGGCTCTGCCTCTGAACGACTACCGGCTCACGGTGATGGTCGATTATAACTCACGGGTTATCAGCAGCCAGCATGCTTACCTGAACGACATCAGCCAGTTTCCTGAGCAGATTGCCAATTGCCGGACGTTTGTTTTCCTTCACGAACTGGAAGCATTGTATAAGCAGAACCTTATAAAAGGGGGTGACCTGACCAATGCCATTGTGATTGTTGATCGCGAGGTGAAAGACGGCGAACTGGATTACCTGGCCGATTTGCTGAAGAAGCCAAAGGTAAGTGTGAACAAACAGGAGGGGATTCTGAATAATATTCAGCTGCATTACCCCAACGAGATGGCTCGCCACAAATTGCTGGATATGGTGGGTGATCTGGCCCTGATTGGCCGACCTATCAAAGCGCAGATTCTGGCAGCCCGCCCTGGCCACGCAGCCAATGTCGCCTTTGCTAAAAAAATCAAGAAACTGATTCAGAAAAACGCGGCTAACCAGGTGCCGCAATATGATCCGACACAACCGCCCGTGTTGGACATCAACCGGGTTTCGCAGCTGTTGCCTCACCGCTACCCGTTCCAGATGATCGACAAAATCATCGCCCTGGACGAAAACAGTGTGGTAGGTATCAAGAACGTGACCATGAACGAGCCGTATTTTCCAGGGCACTTTCCCGGAAATCCGGTAATGCCCGGTGTTATGCAGCTTGAAGCAATGGCACAAACGGGTGGTATTCTGGTGCTTAGCACAGTGCCTGACCCAGAAAACTACTGGCCGTTTTTAGTTGGTATTGAGAACTGTCGGTTCCGGCGTAACGTCTTGCCGGGCGACACTGTCATATTTCGGTGTGAGTTTACCTCGCCAATGAAGCGCGGAATTGTGAAAATGCAGGGCCGGGGCTATGTGGCCAACCTGCTGGTGTGCGAAGCTGATATGATCGCCAGTCTGGTTAAAAAGAAATGATAAATGATAAATGATGACTGATAAACAATGAATCACGACGAGTGCTATTCATTGTTCCGTCTGGAAAGACAACTCATTCATCATCAAGCGGGCAGTTCCGCCATCATTCATCATTTATCATTCATCATTAAAAAACATGATTCAACCCTTAGCTTATATTCACCCAGAAGCGAAAATAGCGCAGAATGTGGTGATTGAACCCTTTGCCATTATCCATAAAGACGTTGAAATTGCTGAAGGAACATGGATTGGTTCGCACGCAGTGATCAACGAGGGCGCCCGTATTGGCCGGAACTGTAAAATTTATCCGGGAGCTGTTATTTCGTCGACTCCGCAGGATTTGAAGTTCAACAACGAATATACCCGGACCTATATTGGTGATAATACAACCATTCGCGAGTACGCTACCATTAGCCGGGGAACGGAAGAGCATTGGAAAACGGAGATTGGCTCCGATTGTCTGGTGATGGCGTATGCACACGTAGCCCACGATTGCCGAATTGGCAACCATTGCCTGATTATTAATAATGTGCAAATGGGCGGCCACGTTCATATGGGCGATTGGGCCATCATTGGTGGTTCCAGTTCAGTTCACCAGTGGGTGAAAATTGGTGCTCATGCCATGATTTCGGGTGGCTCACTGGTTCGTAAGGATGTACCGCCATTTACGAAAGCTGCCCGCGAACCGCTTTCCTATACAGGCATAAATTCCATTGGCCTTCGTCGGCGGGGTTTTGAAAATGATAAGATCAACCAGATTCAGGAAATCTATCGCTACATCTACATGCGCGGACTGAATAATGCTGATGCCCTGACACAGATTGAACTTGAATTGCCTCCATCCGATGAACGCGACGAAATCGTAAACTTCATCCGTACATCAGAACGGGGTATCATGAAAGGCCCGTCAACCAGCAGCGCAGAGCGGGAATAAATTTTGTGGTAGTCTGATGGATGGCGCAAGGCTCCAGCCTTGTGCCTGTTATTCTCCGGCCTCTGGCCGGTCTTTAAAATCTCACTGTTTGAAATCGGCCAGAGGCCGGAGGATAACAGGCACAAGGCTGGAGCCTTGCGCCATCAGCGCCATCAGGCTATCACAAGATGCTGACAATCACTACCGAGAACATCGGCAAAAAATACCGAAGGGAGTGGATTTTTCGGCGTGTAAACCTGACGCTTGCTGCTGGTGCGAGTTACACGTTTGTAGGTCCTAATGGCAGCGGAAAATCTACATTACTACAACTGTTAGCCGGGAATTTACCCGCTACAGAGGGAACACTAACCTATTCAATGGTTGACAAACTCATTGATTCCGATGACTGGTTTCGGCAGGTGAGTATTGCCGCCCCTTATCTTGAGTTGGTGGAAGAGTTGACGCTTGACGAACTGCTGACGTTTCATCAGACCTTTAAACCCTTCCGAAACGGTCTTACATCCGAATCTGTAGCCGACCGCCTGTTACTGACACACGCTCGGAATAAAGAAATCAAGTACTTTTCGTCGGGCATGAAGCAGCGCGTAAAACTCGGGCTGGCTTTTTTCTCCAATTCCCCAATCGTCATTCTGGACGAGCCTACGTCAAACCTCGACCAGCAGGGCGCTGCCTGGTATCATGAGCAGGTGCGCCAACTTGGTGCTGACCAACTCCTGTTGATCGGCTCCAACCAACCCGAGGAATATGATTTCTGCCCCAATGTGATTGATGTGATGCAGTGGAAATGAGGTGATAATTGGATTAGCTACTTATACCTGATTTACCCCTCAGCCCGAAGCACATCCAGCGGTGGTCTGACCAGTACTTCACGACTGTTGAAAACGCCGATCAGGACAGTCATGGCCGTTACCGAAAAAGAGATGATGAGCAATGGCAATAGGTTGGGCTGATAGGGCACTTCGAAAACAAACCGCGCTAACGCCCAGGTGCCCACTACGGAAAGCAGAATACCCGAAAGAGCAGCCAGGAGACCCAGTAACCCATATTCGAGTGCAGTAATACGTAGAATCTGAGCGCGGCTCGCCCCGAGGGTGCGGAGAAGGACGCTTTCGCGGAGCCGCTGGTATTTGCTGATAACCACCGAACTGGCCAATACCAGCAAACCTGTCAGAATACTAAACAAGGCCATAAACTGGATAACGAACGAGATCTGGCCCAGAATATCGTCTACCGTTTTCAAAATCAGGCCCAGATCAATGGCTGAAACGTTCGGGAAATTGCTGACTAAGGCCCGTTGTAGCGTGGCCGATGCCTGATTGTTGGGCACACGGGTCATGAGCACATGAAACTGGGGTGCCTGCTCCAAAACTCCGGATGGAAAAACAACCAGAAAATTGGTTTGTACCCGATTCCATTCAACTTCACGGGTGCCGCCAACAATGGTTTGAATAGGCGCACCCTGCACATTGAAATCGAGCGTGTCGCCAAGTTTGATGTGCATTCGATCCAGAAAGTCTTTCTCAATGGATACATAAATAGCGCCGTTCTCCTGATAAGGCGCTTTGCCCGATGTTAACTTCTCCGACGAAATCAGCGTGTCGCGGTAGGTAACCCGGTATTCGCGGGTGAAAGCCCATTTGGGTGTTTTCGCCGTCGTATCTTTCGTGTCTTTACGGAGAGATTCGGTGGTTCCATTGATGTCTGACAGGCGCATCGTTACAACCGGCACTTCCTGTACAATGGGTAAACGTTGCTTTTTAACGAGCGACCGGATACCTGCAATTTGCTCATTCTGAATGTCGAAAAGCACCATGTTTGGCTGATTGCCACTGGATGATAATTCGACCCGACCGAGCAAAAGTCCTTGTGTTAAGTAAAGAGTAGCGATAAGAAAAGCCCCCAGGCCAATGGATGTGACGAGGATAAGCGTCTGGTTATTGGGCCGGTATAAGTTTGCCAGACTCTGTCGCCAGATATAACTCCACGATGCTGGAAAAAATCGGCGTACCAGCCAGATCAGCCCAAGGCCAAGGGCCGTTAAAATGCCGAAGGCCAGTGCAAGCCCACCTGTAAAGCCAAGGGCCAGCATGAAGTTGTGCGTTTGCAGATAGGCAAAGCCAACAATAAACCCAATGACCAGAAAATACACCAGCCACCGCAATGGGTCGCGGTTGCTCAAATCGTCTTCATAGGAACTACGCAGCGTACGCAGGGGCGACACATTCCGAATCGCCAGCAGGGGAAGCAACGCAAACAGGACCGAAATAAGTAAACCTGTGCCAATACCGCCAAGAATGGCCGATCCGGATAAAGTTGTTTCGACCGTAATAGGCAGGAAATTGCCAAAAACGCGGGGTAGCACCAATTGCACCACCGAGCCTATCAACGCACCAATAATGGCACCCATGAGGCCCATCAAAGCGGTCTGAATAAGATAAATCAAGAACGCCTGCCGCCCGCTGGCACCAAGTGTTCGCAAAATCGCTACCGACGTAACCTTTTCTTTCACATACAGTTGGACCGCACTGGCAACACCAACACAACCCAGCAGCAAGGCAACAAAAGCAACCAAGCTAAGGTATTTGGTCAGGTCGGCAAAGGAGCGACCGGTTTGCTTTTTTCGTGCGGTAACCGTGTCGTAATTAAGCCCGGCTTTTTCCAATTTAGGCCCGACCTGCTTAATGATCTTTTCGATATCTGTACCATCCGCGAATCGGAAATAGTACTTATAATTTACTCTGCTGCCACGCTGTATTAAGCCCTCCGCCACAAACGGCAGAAAGACGGTTGGAGCTACAGTGCTCGTCACAGCCGACTGTCCCGGGGTTTTTAATACGCGGCCAATAATTTTATAGGAAACACCTCCAACTTGTATAGAATCGCCTACCTGCGCCCCAAACTGAATCATAAGCGCATCATCAACCAGCGCATAGGGCTGCTTTACAGCGTTGTGAAACTGAGATAGCCAACGCTTTTGGGCTGATTGTGGAACAATCTGCCATTGGCCATAGTAAGGATAGTCGTTGCCCCCCCCAGAATCGCCGTAACTTAAATGCTTGATCTGAGCAAGCCTTACACCCCGACTTTTCGGAAATGCAACCATCGAAGCAAACGAGATTTCACGGGTATATTCGTAAGGACTACTAATTAGTATATTTTTATCAGTATACTTATTGGTATACCTGCGGGATATATCAGGGGCAACTCTCTTTAGAAGCGGATAAAAAAGCTTCTCTTTATTGGGTTCGTTAGACGACAGTACCAAATCGGCACCGAGTAGCTCGCGGGCCTGATCGTCGATACTCCGGGAGAGGTTGTCGCCAAAGGAGTTGATGGCTACCAGCGCGGCAATGCCCAGCACAATGGCCGACATAAATAACAGTAATCGTTGTCGGCTTCGGCGGCTATCGCGCCAGGCCATTCGGAAAAGCCAGGAGGTGTTCATTGAATTTTGACTGAGTGAATGATAAAATGGGTGAATGATTATACAGATTATTCCCCCATTCGATCACTCGCCGAGACGCCAGCCCGGTCATTCACTAATTGTTCTACAACCGTTCCGCCCTTGATACGGATAACGCGCTGGGTGCGGGAGGCCAGTTCCATATCGTGCGTAACGAGAACGAGGGTTGTTCCGGCTTCGCGGTTGAGCTCGAAGAGTAAGTCTACTACGGTGGCACTGGTATCGGCGTCGAGGTTCCCCGTGGGCTCATCGGCAAAAAGGAGCTTGGGCCGATTGGCAAAAGCTCGTGCCAGCGAAACCCGTTGCTGCTCACCACCCGAGAGCTGAGTAGGGTAGTGGTGCCCGCGTTTGCCTAAACCAACGCGTTCCAGCAGGGCCTGTGCCGCTTTTTCGGCTCCTTTCTCGCCCCGCAGTTCGAGCGGAACCATCACGTTTTCCAGGGCGGTAAGGGTAGGCAGGAGCTGAAAGTTCTGGAAAATAAAGCCGACGTATTGATTTCGTATCGCTGCCCGCTGGTCTTCGTTGAGTGTATCCAGCCGAACATCATTGAGGTAAACGCTGCCCGACGAAGCCCGATCCAAACCGGCACACAAGCCCAGCAGCGTAGTTTTGCCGCTACCCGATGGGCCAACGATGGAGAACGTATCGCCCGGTTCGAGGGTAAAGTTGACGCCGTGCAAAACCGTCAGGTCCTGACCCCCGCTCGAATAGGTTTTCGTTAGATTTTCAACGTGAAGAATACTCATGGAACAAAAAAGGGTTGTTGCGACTTTCTTAAACGCAAAGACGCAAGGATAACGCAATAGGCACAAAGTAATCTTAGCGTACTTTGCGTTTAATTAACTGATGTACTCTTTATGAAGTTCTGCCTGAATCGCAAAACACCTTATTCTGTGATAAGCGGGTTGTTGCTGGTCTTAACGGTCTGGGGCTGTGGCTCATCCGATACCAAAACGAACACCACAACGACACCCGCCGAACAAGCGGCCTCAAAACCTGACAGTCCGGCTAAAAAGCAAACGATTCTATTTTACGGCAATAGCCTGACCGCCGGTTATGGCGTTGAGCCATCGCAGGCGTTTTCGGCCCTGATCGGCAAAAAGGTTGACTCTTTGGGCTTAAACTATAGGGTTGTAAACGCCGGGTTAAGTGGCGAAACGACTGCTGGGGGCAAGAGCCGTATTGGTTGGGTGCTGCGCCAGCCTGTTGCCATTTTCGTGCTGGAATTGGGCGGCAACGACGGTTTGCGGGGACTCCCGCTTGCCGACACCCGGAAAAACCTGCAAGCGATTATGGATACCGTTCGGCAAAAAAGCCCGCAGGCAACAATTGTGCTGGCCGGGATGCAGATTCCACCCAATATGGGCACGTCCTACACGAAAGAGTTTCGAGGTATGTTCAAGGAGTTAGCCGACAAAAATAAAGCCGTTCTTATTCCGTTCCTGCTCGAAAACGTGGGGGGGATTCCCAAACTGAACCAGCCCGATGGCATTCACCCAACCCCCGCCGGGCATAAAATTGTTGCCAACACAGTCTGGAAGGTAATTCGGCCTTTGCTGAAATAAGGGTCTAAACACGGAGTCACGGAGGACACAAAAAAAAGCCCCAACACGTGTCGGGGCTTTTTTTTGTAGTGCCGACCGGGACGGTCGGGTGTGTTCCTGCACTTATCACCCGACCGGGACAGTCGGTACTACAATTAAAACGGATAGCCGACGGCTATGTTGAAGACCAGGTTTTGCTTGCGCCAATCGCTGCTTCCGAAAGCAATCTGGTTAATGACCCACTCACTGCCATTGGTTTTATAAGGTTTTCGCAATGGTGTTGCCAGATCGAAACGCACTAGAAAATAAGACAAGTCGATGCGAATACCGACACCTGCGCCAATGGCAATCTGTTTGTAAAAGTCTGAGCTGAATTTAGCCTGAGCCTCTGCGCCAAAAATGTCATTGTCGGAGTACGTCCAGATGTTTCCCGCATCGACAAAAACCGCTCCTTCGATGTATTTCGTGAATTTCGCCCGGATTTCTGTATTGGCTTCCAGCTTGATGTCACCACCGCCATCCTGGAACAGCAAGGCGTTTCGAATAGTATCGCGCGTGAATAGACCTGGCCCGATGGCCCGTGGCCGGAAGGCGCGTATGCTGTTGCTACCCCCTACAAAATACTGTTTTGTTAAGGGCAACTGGAGCCCTTTGGAATTGCCATAGGTGATACCCAAACCGCCAAATAACCGGTTGGCCCAGGTTATTTTTGGCGTTAGTTTTGTGTATAGACGGGCGTCGGCATCAAGCCGTAGATATTGAGCGAATGGAACTTTAAAAATGATCTTGTCGCCATTGTCATCCCGTTTTTTAGCAAACAGATTAATTATATTTCCCGCAATTTCTGCGTTCGTCGCTAAGCGAAATGTGGTTGCAGAAGCAGACCGGAGCGATGTGTTGTAATTGAATGAATATAAGGAGCTTAAGATTAACTGCTTTGCGTTTTTAACCGTTAGTAATTGACGGAAAATGAACGGATTGTTACTTGCCGAGTCAATAAAAGCCGTGCTAATGTTAGAAGGTAGAACGTATGTAATATTAAATGGTTGAAAAACATGTTCTACCTGCTGGTTTTGCCGCCATGCATAGCCAAATGTTGTCTGGAATGAATTGAGGTCGTATAGCCCCCCCCGAATTATTTTTTGATAACTGAGAGTGGCATTTGTTTTGGGTAATGCCTGACGGCGCTCGTCATATTTGAATCGAATTGGACTCACAAGGCGGGGGAAGCTCAATAGAGCATCGGCACCAAAGCGGTAGTTCGTAATGCTCTGCTGACCCCCACCTATCTGAAATTCAATCCCGACGTTGGTATTGATCGTTAATAATTCGGCACGTCTGAGCGCATTGCGATCTCTCCAACTAAGCACCACCTGCGAACCATTAAAGTTGTTCGAGCGTGAGGTACCGTCAAGTTCAGCCCGCACCGATTTCGTTGGGTAAGGAGTCAGGTAATAATGTACATCAAGTGCCGCCGAGTCGCCTTGTTGGTAGGGCTCGAATCTGTTGCGGACAAACTTGAACGCCCCAACGTTAATAAACCGCGAAAGAGTTAAGTCCTGTGTCCGGCTATTATAGCGCTTTCCGGGCTGTACCGTTACTATATCGCGGAAAAGTTTGGGGTTAAATCGTTTTGTTGAGTCGACAATCGTATACCGTTCTTCGCTTTTATAGGCTTTACTTAAGTTTGTGTCGGCCTGTGCAGTTGACAGACTGTAGTTTGGGTAAAGAAACACATTTCGAATGCCATAAGGTAAACCGGCCGCTTCGGGCATATCGGGCTTAATGGCAAAATAGAGGGTTGTGCGATGTCGGGCGGTATCGTTATCGGCCAGAATAGCCAGATAGTCTGGCAGAAAGTAGTAGAACCCCCGTTGTTTAATGGCCTGACTGACACGCTCTCGTTCGAGCTTAAGGTTATCGAAGCGGTAGGGGTCGCCTTTTTTTATGATCGTTCGCCGGGCTGCAAACCGAAGAGCCGATTTCATAGACTGCCGAATGTTGGTAGTGTCGATAAATACGATGGTATCTATGGAAAAACGCTGTTTAACCCCTACCGTATAAACCCCTCTCGCTTTGTAGCCGATTTCTTTCAGTACGCCCGTTACGTTGGAGCCAAAATAGCCTTCGTTTTGTAAGGTAGCTTTCCAGACGGGTGTATTCGATGAAATGGCTTTGGCACTGGCCAGTACCGGCTCTTCGCCAAACTTGCGCCGGAACCACGCCCGGAAGCCATTTTTGCGTGGCTCGCCGAACAGGTAATACAAACCAACTTTATAGGGAAAGCCAAATAATTGCTTGTTGGGTCTTGGCCGGGCCAATGCCCCTAATTGCTCTTTCAGGTTATCCTGCTCGTCTTTAGATACGGCCGAATCGGCATTCATAACAATGTCGGTCCCGGCATAAAGTCGCTCATTGGCGGGCAGATGCTTGGCAATATTACAGGCGTTAAGAGAGAGAATAAACAGGAACAGGAGTAACTGTATTGCCGGACGTAGTGGCCCGGCAATGCGTTGCTTTAACCCGTTTGGGGCACGCTGGATAGCTATAAAATGGTACAGACGAACAATCATAGTTAATTCAGGGAGGGGCCTGGCGACCGACGAAGGATGTCGGACAGCGTGTTATAATCTAGCGTAATGACAAAACCAACGCCCGTTTCAACAATATACCCATCCAATACAGCCTGGTAATCATTACGGCGGTAAGCCCGGAGTACATAGCGCCCATCGCGGCTGAGGCTGTAGTTCAGCGATACGTTATCGAATACCTCATTCGGGTTTCGGGTAGCACTTTGAGCCGCATTTTCGAGTACAAAATTACGCCCGACAGCTACTGTAAGCCGTCCCGATAGAAAACTTTTCGACAGGCCAACGTTCAGATCTGTGCGGGCGCCGTTTGTTGTGCCGCCAGTATTGCCGCTACCCGTTTGTGATAATAAGTTGAAATCGACGTCGAAGCCTTTCAGAATACCCGATGCCAGTTTGCCCAACTGTTCGGATATAAGCTTGCTTACACTATTTCGGGCAACCCCTTCTGCCTGCGTATCCAAGCCGCCGTTGTTCGACGACGAGAAAAAGTCCGATGTGTTTTCAGGTAAGAACCGATTCAAAATCAACAAAGCAAACACCTGCTTGTTCACCTGCGACTGGTCTTGCCGGAGCGTTTTTAGCTTGTTCTCAATATTTGTCGCAAACTCGCTGGAGGCCGAAGCGCCCCCGTCATCAGCTTCTGGCATGCGAATGTCGAAGTCCAATTTTGGCGCGGCCAGGTTGTTGCCAATCGTGAGCGCCACATTGAATGGCAATTTACGATTGAGTGCAGCGGCATCAACCGTGGTCGATTCATTTCCAATCAGGTCAGCCGGTGAAGTCGATACTTGGTAGATAGCGGTAATGTTGATATCCGCTTTGAGGGGGTCTCCGGAAAACTGAATATAGCCGCCTTTCTGAATCTTGAACTGACGTTTCAGTACCTGATAGGTGAGCGAGTATTCGCCTTCGGTCACATCATAGCGGCCTAATACGGTTACCTCACCGGAGGCATTTACACCCACATTTAGCTGGGCATTACCCCGTGCCCGCAGGTAGTCGCCGTTGAGTTCATCCACCACAATGGTCAATTCCGATTTCTCATCGGCCTCCAGATCGAGCGAAATGTTGGCGTTGCTGAGTTGATCGAAGGCCAGTCGGGGAGCCAGACTATCCCGTTTAGGACGGTATAAGTATTTTGTTAATGCCAGCGAATCGCCGTGATTGATAAACGTAACAATCTTACTCGACTCATTAACGTCCAATTGCTGGTCGGGCAATACGACCGATACCTTACTGCCATCGTCGAGTTTTATATTTCCGTTGACCGACGGGCTGGTGCCCGCCCCTTTTATACGCAGGTCGGCAGTGATGGCGGCCTGTCCGTAAGCATAATCATTGTCTTTTCGTGCTGCGTTCAGTACCTGAAAATGGTCGGCCCGAAGGCGAAGGTTATAAGCCACATCAGGCAGGTTTTTCAACACAACGGTGCCATCGGTTGTTAACGTGCGGTTTTGGTCATCGCGTAGTTTAAAGCCATTCAGGCTGATGGTTTGGCCGGAGAAAGCCAGTTTCTCCTGGTCGATGTGATACGTAGCATTAAGTTGCTTTATGTTAAAGGCAACTGAATCAAACGCGACGCTACCATCTATTTTTGGATTGTCGGCAGCTCCTTGTACAGTAAATCCACCCGTAAGGTTACCCTTCGCCTGCCGTAATTCGCCGAAGCTGAATGCTTCAATGGTGCGGGCGTCCAGCCGATTTAGTTTAATGGCCAGATCGAGAGCCTGTTTGGCATCTTCCGGATTGTAGAAACCCGTAACTGTTGCGTCGTTATAAGGACCGGCGAGGGCTGTGTTAACGCTAATGCGGCCTTCACTTGTGTTGTTAAATCGGGCGGTGAGGTTGCCTATAGGTTTGTCCATCACCTTCAGACTATCGACATAAACAGATCCAATAAAGGCTAGTTTGCTATCGGTTCCCATATAGTCGCGCACAATCACAGTGCCATTAAGCTGACCACTGGCGAGCGTAGTATCCTGATTGGCCAGACGGGCCAGATTGCCCAGTTCGATAGCGCGGGCTGTTACCCGAATGGGCGCATTTCCGTATTGTTCGGTACTGCTAATTTCCAGTGATTGCTGCTCTGCCTTAATATGCAGTCGATTGATAAGCACGCCATCTTTCCCGTACTGGGCAAAACCTGCGGTATCTGTTTGCCAGCGTTGATAGTTGGTCAGCAATCCGTTGGGCGCAAACTGGAATCGGTAGCTGGAATCGACAATACTCAACGTTCCCGAAACGCCGTGTAAATCCTGGTTGATCGAATCTTTGTTGACAACGGCAAACCGGAACTTGTTATTAGCCGCTATACCGTTCAGGTCTGTTTGGCGGATAGTCATGCCATTATACAATACCCCGTCGATGCGGCCATCGACTTTCAACTGGTTGTTCGCTCCCCGAATAGCCATTGTACTCCCCTGTAGCGTCGTTGTATCATACACAACGACACCCGTACGCAATGTAGCCGACAAGGTAGTGTCGCGGGTGTTGTCCAGATAGGCATTAAAACGCACAGTATCCAGCCGTGTCAGCGAGGGGACGAATGCCTGAAAAAGTGGATTCTGATAGGCTTTTAAATTCAGTGTAAAAGCGTGCGGGGGCGGAATTCGCTTGTAAGTAAACGATGGTAGGGCGATATACTGGCTGATCTCGCCCGCAATGATGTCATATAATTGAGCATACTCAAACTGTCCGTTCAGAGCCAGGTTTGCTCCCGGCAGTCGGGCAACTACTTTTTTGTTTGCCCCATCTGCCGACAGTTTGGCGTAGAGCGAGTCGATAGGGTAGTTTTTGCCACTCAGACTCAATACCGCATCACTTGCCGAAACGGTGCCAATGGGCTTGGCCGGATCGGTAGAGGTCATATCGAGATTGATTTTCCCCTTCAGCGAAAGCGGGTCTTTGTATAGTTTGAGTTGCTGGAGGTTAAGTTCGTTGATTACGGTTTGCCCCGTAACACTGGGGAAATCTCCTTTCAGACCGGCTTTGATGTCGAGGGCCAGATTGGCGTTCGGGTCTTTCAATGACCCTAACAGGTCAAGATTGCCATTGGCCAATTTACCTTCAGCATCGAGATTCTGATACCGATAACCGTTTAAATCGGCTGATTGTATGGCCAGATCAAATCGGGTGGTCAGCGTATTTACATCAATGCCTCGTCCGTCAACTGTGGCGCGTCCGGTTACTTTTCCAACCGTTCCGGTTTGTTTTAACCATTTACCCGCGTCAAAATCAGTCAGGTTCAGAGTGCCTTTATAGGTCTGGTTTTTGCCCGCGACAAAGCCCGCGAGTTTGCCGTCAAATGCTGCCGCACCCCAGGCTGTATTCAATTTGGCGTCCAGAATAAGGTCGTTTAACTGGCCTTTAAGTCTTCCGGTCAATTTGATTGCTGGCGGCAGCGCTATCGACGAAGGTATCGAGCCTTTGGGAGCCAGCTTATTAATATCGGCCAGGGTTGTGCTGGCGTCCTGTATAGTTATGTCAGTACCAATATGATCGGGGTCAGTCACGTTTGTCAGGCGACCGCTGGCGCGTATGCGAGTGCCCGACAACATATCGAATTCCAAACGCGGTATGTTTAGTGAAGCCAGAGTCCCCACTGCCTGTGCATTGGCTTTGAAGACCCCCCCGCTATTTCCGGCGAAAGGTGGCGTGTCGGCCAGAAATGGAGCCAGTTGCAACACATCTTCAACGGATAATTTACTCTGACGAAGATTCACCCGAACGCCCACACGCCTGGCAAAACGCGGGTTGCTCAACTGCCCCAATGAATCGTAACGCAGCACAAGCTGATCGCGCAGTACGCTTGTCGGGGTTTGAACGTAGAGTTTGTTGATAGTAGTGGTGGTGTCGGTATACAAGAGATTACCTTCCAGTTTCTGAAGAACGAACCCACTGGTTGCCCGGAACCGACCGTTACGCAGTTGACCACTGATTTTCTGACCCCGTTTGCCTAAGTCCTGATACACCAGAAACCGCCCGTCGATACCCAGATTCTGTAAATCGAGGTGGCCATAATCCAGCCCTTTTTTCTGACGCGGAGCTGTTTCGTCGTCGTATCGAATGCGGTTGTTTGCAAAGCGGACATTGGTCAGTTTAGCCTGCCAGCCGGGCGTAACTGCCGAAGCGGCTGTTGGCGGAGTCGTCGTTGTTTTCTTTGTCGGTTTGGTAAGTATAGCGGCTACATCGGCGTTACTCAAGTCGAGTGATTTGATCCCGATCTTTTCGCCTTCCAGGTAAAGGTAATCCGATTCCATCGCCAGCCGCTCGGCGGTTCCCTTCGTTTTGAAGTCGGCGGTTTCAACGCGTATGTCCCATTTGGCGCGATTTATCTGCCATTTTCCCAGTGCCAGGTCGAGTGTATCGCCGGGTTTGTCGGGGGCGCTGGGGGGCGTTGGCAAGCCTTCGTATAATCGGGTATACACATCGAGGCCGTTTACCGCTACAGTCGACAGATGGTATTTTGACTTATCGACGTCCGTTTCGCTAAAACCGGCCCGAAGGCTATCCATATAGGCATTGACATCGGCCCCGGTAACGTCGTCTTTGTACTTGATCCGCACATCCCGAAGGGCAATACCCGTCAGGTTAATGGCTAGTGGGGTCGATACGGTATCGGAAGGTTCGGGACGGTCCGACGCATCGGCGGTGCCGGTATCGAAGGCATCGAGAATGTATTGAAAATTAAAGGTCGTATCGGGCAGGGTTCGGCTGATGTTCAGGCGAATATGCTCCAGTTCTATCTGGTTCAGCGACACACGGTTATTAAGCAGTCCCCACATGTCGAGGTCTACCCTCATGCGGCCACCGTTGATCAACGTGTCGCCTTTGGGTGTTTTAAAATAGACATCGTTGAGTTCAATCCAGTCGGGAATGGAGTAACTGATTCGCCCAATGCGAAAGGGAGATTGCAGTTTTTGAGATAAATATGAGTTTACCTGGTTCGTTACCAGTTGCTGGCCCCAGGGTGTCGTGGCAATAACGACCACAAACCCTACCAGTAACAGAACAATGGCAAGTATACCAAGAAGAATACGAACAAACAGTTTCGACACAAGGCGTTAGGTTTTGACAGGAAACTAACCCATCTAGGATTGTATCATCAGAATCATAGTCAAGTTTAATAACTCGTCAAGGTTATAATATGTTACTGATTAACATCAAAGCTACTAAATGTCCTTAAAAAACTCCTATTTATTAGGTTGAACTGTAGCCAGAGTTCCCAGCCTCATTTTTTGGTGTAAGCGATGTATTTATACACTATACGCTGCCAAGTGGTCAATTGTTGCTTTGACCCGTTTTCATCCAATTAACCAGTGGTCCAATCCAGTAACCTTTTGTCCAGTCCGGGGTTCTTTCTTGAACAAGTTGTTGCACACCCGGCCTGCAGGGGGTAATTTTGGCTTTCACTTTTGTTCAACTATGAGCGATCTTTTTACGGCTGAGTCAATTATCAGCATGCTTACCCTGACATTTCTGGAAATTGTTCTGGGTATCGATAATATTATTTTCATCTCCATTGCGGCCAATAAGCTCGCTCGAAACGACCAACCTAAAGCACGGAACATCGGTTTAATTCTGGCTATGGGATTCCGGTTGGTTTTGCTGATGGGTATTTCGTTTGTTATTTCGCTTAGCAAGCCCTTTACGCATATTGATGCTGGCTGGTTTAGAGCGGCCTTTACGGGTCAAAGTCTGATTCTGTTTGGTGGCGGCCTGTTTCTGCTTTATAAAGCCACCTCCGAAATTCACCATAAATTAGAGGGTGGTGGCGATGAGGAAATAGAAGGTGGTAGCACCAAAGGGAAAGCGACAATTTCGAGTGTGGTCACGCAAATTGCCATTACGAATATTGTGTTCTCTATCGACTCTATTTTAACGGCTATCGGCCTGACACAGAACGTGACCATTATGATGATCGCCGTTGTGCTGTCTATCCTGATCATGATGTTTTTTGCCGGTCCTGTCGGTTCATTTGTCAATGAACACCCAACTATTCAGATGCTGGGCCTGGCGTTCCTGATCATGATCGGGTTCATGCTGGTGGCAGAGGGAGCTCATCTATCGGAGGTCGTTTTCTTCGATCAGGAAGTCGGCACCGTGCCAAAGGGGTATTTGTACTTCGCTATTGCCTTCTCTCTTTTAGTCGAATTTCTGAATATTCGCCTTCGTAAGAAACAGGCACCGATTAAGTTGCGAAACTACGAAGGCCAGCCTGAACGCGATGGTATGATTTGATTTTAGTAATTGGTGGAGTGAGTGGAGTTCGTGGTGTAGGATAGCCCTCTTCAACTACTTCACCTACTTCACCCACTCCACCCACTTCACCATTTTGTCTCTCACCGATCAACTCACTGACATTCTTAAAAGCCTTGGCGGTTTCGGACCGGAAATCTGGCTGTCAGCGTCTTTTTGCCTATTGCTGGTGGCCGAACTGGTTTTTGTTCGAGTCGTGGCGTTGCCGAACGTACGTCGGTATCTGGCGGGGTTGAGCGTTCTTATTCTGGTAATTGCAGGCGTTTGGGCGGTACTAGTACCCGTGCGGGGTTTCCTGTTCATGCACCTGTTGTTTGTGGATAAGCAGGCTATTTTCACACAGGCTATTATTGCCATTGGGGCTATAGTGGTCGTTTTGTATGAATTTTTGTCCGTTCAACAAGATGCTTCTCAACAACCTCAGGGGAGTCAACTGCCCGCTTTTGTCAAACGGTCGAGTCTGCCTTTTGAATGGTATTCCCTGCTGATTGCCATGACATTGGGCCTTTTCCTGATGACCTTATCGGTCAATATGCTCAGTATTTATCTGAGTATCGAACTGGTTTCTATTTGCTCCTATTTACTCACCGCCCTTACTGCCGACCGCAAGGCCTCGGAAGGTGGCATCAAATACCTGCTTTTTGGGGCGATAAGCTCGGCGATCATGCTGTATGGAATGTCGTTGCTGTATGGCATGACGGGTACGCTCGATCTTACTGCCGATGCCTTTGGTACTGAACTGGCGCAGCAGAATGGGGCGGTGGTGGCCGTGGCTATGCTGCTGACAATGGCTGGTTTACTGTTCAAACTCGCGGGTGTGCCGTTTCATGTCTGGACACCCGATGCCTATGAAGCGGCCCCGGTGCCGGTAGCCGCATTTTTTTCTGTAGCGCCCAAAGCCGCTGCCGTACTGGTGCTGATGCGGGTCATCACGGCCTTGCCCGCCGAAGCAGCCGCAGGTGGCACGACAGCGATGGTGTTGCAAACGCCACTGGCGGTACTCGCGCTGGCCGGTATTTTGATTGGTAACCTGTCGGCACTTCGGCAAACGGATGCTAAACGGTTGCTGGCCTACTCCACCATTGCCCATGCCGGTTTCCTGCTGGTGGGCGTAGTGGCATTGAGTGACGCCGGTTTTGAGGCTGTTTTGTTTTATATGGGTACCTATCTGTTTATATCCCTGGCGGCTTTTTTCCTGGTCGATCTACTGGCACGCAGCAATGGAAATACACAAGACGAGCCCTTAACGATTCGTAATTTTGCTGGTTTAGGACTAAAGCAGCCGTTGTTGTCGATAGCCCTCACTGTTGTGATGCTGGCCCTGACGGGTTTGCCGCCTACCGCTGGCTTTACGGCTAAACTCTTATCATTTTCAGCGTTGTACGAAGCCTATCAGCATACGGGCGACGGTTGGCTGCTGGCTTTGTTCGCACTGGGTTTACTGAATGCACTTGTATCGCTGGTCTATTATCTTAAAATTCCTTTCCTCCTTTTCTTCCGGCCAGAACCTGTTCACACACAGCAATCAACCCCGGTTGTTTTACCCAAAACAATGGTCTGGCTGGCGGTAAGTCTGGTTATTCCGGTTGTTCTTTTATTTCTAAAACCTGACCTGTTGCTTCAATTTATTGGGGAGTAACGCTTGTTACGTTCACTCAAAGGAGCGGCAGCGTTTCGGAAAAGGCAGCTATGTTTTGTTTCTTTGCAGCTAAAATAAGCTTTTCTGTGCCTATGAATCTGGCTCACGACCTGATGGTCCTGGATATGTCTCTCGACGAATTGTTCGATCAGTTCGATAAACTCCGTGTACTGATTATTGGCGACGTAATGCTCGACTCCTACGTTTGGGGGCGTGTTGAGCGGATTTCGCCCGAAGCACCCGTGCCCGTTGTTACGGTTGATCGGCGTGAATTACGCTTAGGTGGCGCTGGTAATGTGTTGCTGAATGTGCAAGCTCTAGGAGCCGAAGCCATCATTTGCTCGGTTATCGGTACCGACGGGCCGGGCGATCAACTCGAACAGGAACTCTGCAATCGGGGTCTGAATTGCAATGGCCTTATCCGAAGCAAAGCGCGTATTACGACTATTAAGGAACGGATCATTGCGGGTTCGCAACAAGTCGTTCGTGTCGATACCGAAACAGATAAATACATCACCGCCGACGAACGGGCGCAGTTGGTTGCCAAAGCGAAAGAGCTTATACCGACCTGCCATGTCGTTATTTTTGAAGATTATGATAAAGGTGTTTTAAGTAAAGAAGCAATCGCCGAAATAACTGATTTTGCTAATGAGCAGCAGATACCAACGGTAGTCGATCCCAAAAAGCGCAACTTCCTGTCGTATCAAAATACAACCCTCTTCAAACCAAATCTGAAAGAACTGCGAGAAGGCTTAAAAGTAGATTTTGACGTTGATAAGCCTGAGGAATTACAAGCTGCCGTTGATCAGCTAAAGGAAACCCTAAACCTGAAAGGTGCCCTAATTACACTATCGGAGCGGGGCGCGTTTATCGACTACAACAACGAAAAACTGAAATTGCCCGCCCACATTCGCAAAATTGCTGATGTATCGGGCGCGGGCGATACCGTTATTAGTATTGCCGCCTGTTGTGTGGCCCTGAAACAATCGCCCGGTATTATTGCCGGACTATCCAACCTCGGCGGGGGCCTGGTTTGCGAATCGGTTGGGGTTGTGCCCATCGACAAGGCGCAGTTAAAGCAGGAAGCTAAAGAAAGTTTGTAAAAAAGTAGCGCGGACGTCCCGTCCGCACAGCTTAATGTGATGCCGGGCCGGATAGCCGACCCCGTCCGGAGCATCACATTAAGCTGTGCGGACGGGACGTCCGCGTTACACTACCTACATTTCCTTCACTGCATCGACAAAGCACCGGGCTTTGTCGGGGTCAGTATCGGGGTAGATGCCGTGGCCGAGGTTGGCAATGTAATGTTGATGACCGAAGTCGCTGAACATTTGTTTTACCTCCGCCCGAATCTGGGCAAAATCAGCGTATAACACACAAGGGTCCAGGTTGCCCTGTAAGACCCGGTCGGGAATTAACTCGCGCGATTCTTTGGGGCTCATGTTCCAGTCCAGTCCCACTACGTCGCAACTCAGTTGGCCAATTTCGTGCCGGGCGAAGAAGGCGCCTTTTGCGAAAACCGTTACGGGTACATCCGTGATGACGTCACAAATTTGCTTGATGTAGGGTAAGGAGAATGTCCGGTACTGCTCCGGTGAGAGGATACCCGCCCACGAGTCGAAAATCTGCACCAGATCAACACCCGCCCGTATCTGCGCCTGTAAATAGGCAATGGTGCTATCCGTTATTTGCTGTAGCAGTGCGTGAGCAAAATTTGGATCGGTGTACAGCAATTTTTTGGCAACCGAAAAGGTTTTCGAGCCTTTGCCTTCTGTCATGTAACAGAAAATGGTGAACGGAGCACCCGCGAAACCAATGAGCGGCACCCGGTTGTTGAGTTCTTTCTTTGTCAGTTTGATGGCATCCAGCACATAGCCCAGATCGCTTTCGGCGTCGGCAATGCGCAGACGGCTCATATCAGCCTGATTTCGTACCGTTGAGGGGAAAACGGGTCCCCGACTTTCGATCATTTCATACGGAAGGCCCATCGCTTCGGGCACCACCAGAATATCGGAGAAAATAATGGCGGCATCCACATCGAACGCATCGACGGGTTGAATCGTCACTTCGGCGGCTAATTCAGGGGTTTTTGCCAGCGTAATAAAACTTCCGGCCCGCTCCCGAACGGCTCTGTATTGAGGCAGCACACGTCCCGCCTGACGCATCATCCAGACCGGTACTCGCTCGGTCAATTCGCCCCGTGCGGTGCGGAGTAACAAGTCATTTTGTAAAGTCATGGTGCAAATATCCGAACAAACAGGGTCTTTATTGCTCACTATTAATGAATGTTGCTCTTTTCGCAAGAATTTTCTAGATTTCACAATATTTCAAAATTTTGGAAATATTGTGAAATAATATGGGGAAAGTAGAACCTGTGCCTGCTTATAAATCGTATAGAGAGTTCATTCGACAGTTTATCGAAAAAGGCATGATGGATATACACAACAACTTGTATCAGCGTGGGCTCATTCGAAAAATTAATAAAGATTACGCTTACTGGAGTGAGGTAAAATATAAAGTGCCAACCGAATTTAAACATGTGTTAACGCCTGTTGACCTTTGGTCTATTGTAAAAGAAGATCGTTTACACGACCGACGGTATTTTGAGATAGGTAATCAAGGGTTTTATTTCACCAGGGCCGACTCACTGGAGCAACAGCTTCATGAATTTGACTTGCATCTGGCAGGGGCGCCAGGTGAACAGGCTACTGCTACAAATGAGGGCGATAAATATCAGTATCTGATTGGCTCCATAATGGAAGAATCTATCGCGTCGAGCCAGATTGAAGGCGCTGTAACATCACGGTTGGTGGCTAAAGAAATGCTTCGGAAGAATCGTCCACCCAGAAACACGTCGGAGCGTATGATCGTCAATAATTATTCGACAATACAGCACATTGTTCAAATTAAAAAAGAGCCATTGACTAAAGCAGGTTTACTAAAGTTACACCAGCTAATTACAAACGACACGCTGGATAGGCCCGATGAAGCCGGTCTCCTGCGGTCTAACGACGATATTTATGTAATTGACGCCGTCAATGGGGATGTCATTCACACTCCCCCTTCGCACTCAACTCTGCCAACATTTGTGAGTGATCTGTGTCGATTTTTCAACGATGAGACGCCTGATTTTTTTGTACACCCCATAGTTAAAGCTAGTATTATTCATTTTCTGATTGGCTACTTTCATCCATTCACCGATGGAAATGGGCGTACTGCGCGCGCCTTATTTTATTGGTACTTACTGCGTAAAGGGTATTGGTTAACCGAATATTTGTCAATATCCAGAATAATAATGAAGTCAAGAGGACAATATTACAAGGCTTTTCAGCACACCGAAGCCGATGAAAATGACTTGACCTACTTTGTTCTCTATCAGGTTAAAACCCTTAGTCAAGCGTATGATGGACTAAAGAAATATATTGACCGGAAGAATCAGGAAAAACGCCAGTTACTAGACCTGCAACGCACTGAAAAATTATCGCCCCGTCAGGCGCAAATAACGGAGTGGCTATGGCGAAGCCCCAGCGGCACGTTGTCTATAAAGGAGGTTGAAACGAGAATGGGCGTTTCAAACCAAACCGCCCGAAATGATATTCGAGCCCTTGTTAAAGCGGGTTTTCTGGAGGAATTGCCAATTAATGGCAAAGAGAGACATTATATTCAGGGCGAACGTATGGTTCGTAAACCGTAGTTTTGTGCTTTATACCTTTTCTTATGCCTTCTCTCTTTATTGATACCGAACGTCTGCGCGATCTCAACAGTGGTTTGGGGCAGGTTTGCCTTCACCTCGGCCATGAACTGGTTCGGCAACGCCCCAGCGATTGGATCCTTACTTTTCTGGTGCCAAAAGGGAAAACGGGCGTTTTTGGCGATTCTGTAGCCTATATCGAAGCATCATGGCAACGCAAGCTGTTGATTCCCGGCCAATATGACGTCTGGCATTGCCTGCATCAGGATTCTGTTTATCTGCCTAACCCCCTAGTGAATAAGTCGGCGAAGTTGATGCTGACAATTTACGACCTGAATTTTTTGGAACGGGCCGATTATTCAGCCGCCAAAAAGGAGCGCAAACTGGCCCGGCTACAGCGTAAAATCAATAAGGCGTCGTTGCTGACGGCGGGTTCGGGGTTTACGGCTTCGGTAGTAAAATCGCATTTGCACATACCAGATACTACGCCGTTTGATGTGGTATACACCGGTGTGGCCGTCGATCCGAAGAATACACCTTCGGCGTTACCCGCCACGTCGCCACTTCACGACTTCACTCAATCTCCTTTTCTTCTGTTCGTTGGCGTTATTCACCCAAAGAAGAACGTTCACACGTTGCTGCCCCTGCTGGAAGCCTTTCCCGATTATCGGCTCGTACTGGCCGGTCCCGACCGCCATCCATACGCCCAGCACATCCGCGAACAAGCCGAAAAACTTGGTGTCGCCGACCGTTTATTAGTACCCGGCTCGGTCGATGAAGCTACTAAATTGTGGCTCTATGCTCGTTGTGAAGCGTTTTTGTTCCCGTCTCTTACCGAAGGCTTCGGCCTGCCCGTAGCCGAAGCCATGACGTTTGGCAAGCCGGTGTTCATCTCTAACCTCACAAGCCTGCCCGAAGTTGGGGGTAAGGAAGCGTATTATTTCGAGAATTTCGAGCCTGAAACTATGGCTAAGGTTCTTCACGATGGCCTTCACGATTTTGGGCAAAATTCCTTGCGCCAGGAGCGGCTACGCAAACGAGCCGCCAGCTTTAGCTGGCCAAGCGTGGCGGGTGAGTACTGGAAGTTGTATGAAGGGTTGGCTAAAAAATAGTAGTTTTATCGGTTTGGGAAAACTTCATAAAGCGATTCATACATGATGTTGCCGGTGCGCATATACAAACCAACGGCTACCAGATACAGCGAAATTAACAGGGGTTGAAGTGGATATGGAAGGAGAGATAGTATTCCGAAAAAGCCCATTGCGCCTGTTCCGTAAAGGATAGGAAGTAAGACGGAGTGGCGCGTTATCAGATACAGGGCTTCAGTAGGAACGTTGTGCACTCCATACGTAAACACAGTTTTTAGATAAGGCAATACTAGCCCTGCAAGCAGGACTACAAACCCTATGAGGGCGCCTGTTGCAAAACCAATGTAGAAATCGTTATCTAATTCTAGTTCATGTGTTGAATTGGGAGAGTAACCGACAAAAGATAGGTAAATTAAAACAGTACATACTGGTAGAGTCTGCCGATACAATAATGGCTTTTGAAGTTGGGTCACAACTGTCTGCCGCCAGCGTTCGTCATAATGCCGGAAGGTGACGCGGTTGTATTGGCGTTCCATTTTCTGCAAACCTTTACTGCCCCCAAAAGCTTTTTGTGTGGCTGTTAAGGCTGTTTCAAACGTCATGCCTTCCGTCATGCGTTCGAGAAGGGCCGTAGTGTAATGGTCTGTCAGTTCGAGAATAAGCTCTTCATTAGTGAGCAAATTAGTGTCGCGCAGGTGATAATCAAGGGTGGCTTTTTGTGCAGGAGTTAGCATGGGAAAAGGGTGGTTAGGTGTGTTTTTGTCATTCTGGCCTTTGTCATCCCGAGGAACGAGGGATCTTCGGTAGGAACTGAAAAATTGTCTATTACCGAAGATCCCTCCTTTGTCGGGCCGGGTGGCCGGAGCCATGACAAAAAGATGCTCGAAAAAACTAAAAAATTCCATTTACTCGCTTGCCGCAAGTCGTTTCAGGATTGGATTTTGTTGGAAGGTGAGCTCCGCAACGATGACAAAACTCAGCAGGCTTACCGTGAAACACACCGCCGAAAAAAAGACAAAAAAGCGCTCATGCGTATGCTCACTGAATAACGTAGGCAGTACAGACAAAAATAGTGGGACGTTAAAGCCGATGCCCAGTAGCACATTGCTTACCCATTCCAGTCCGGCCGTGCGCCGACGATAAATCCAATACGGCCTGTTATCCCACTCATGGATATAGTTTGTTTTGCTGGACGGAAACCTGAAAAAAGGACGGCCAACAATAATGTATAAGGTAATTGTCAGAATGACCAGCCCACAAAAGGTGGCCTGCCAAAAATTGGAAAGTAAGTAGTATAGTATGCCGGTAAGACTGAATAGACCAATCAGCCGGGGCAACGCGGTGTAGTCTTTCAATTTGTGAAGAACAGTTTGCCAAAACGCCAGATTGCTAGCGTTGGTATAGTGCTTCTCAAGGCTCAGCAAGCCCGGCTGGTTACCAAATCCCGCATCTGCTGTAGCCAACGCTGTATCGAACGTTGTTCCCTGTGCTAGTTGATCCTCAATCGCTAGTGAATAATGGTCCGTCAGTTCGAGAATGAGTTCCTCGTTAGAGAGCAAATTTGTTTCGCGTAAGTGTTGCTTAATGGCGGTAAGTTGGGCGGGAGTAAGCATGGGGAGGTTGATTAAGTAGCTTTGGGAAGACGATTGTTCCGTTCTTTTAGTAAAATTTGTCTCGTAGCCAGCGCGATGGCTGCATAATAAACGAGGCATAACGTCTCCAATAAGGTTTCCAGCAACAGGACCGCTGAGTTTGGGAAGCTGGAGCCGTATTTTGCAAAACCATACTTATTCAGAAGCAACAAGGACATACCAAGCAAGTATGTAGTAATGTAAACCGGCGAGCTGGGTTGCCCAACTGCCTGATTAACCTCATTCCGATTCCAGTAAAAGAAGTACAGGCTTTGGGCAACATTAACGAGAACGGAGACCGTAACGAGCACAAAGCCAAAACTCAATCCAGTTCTTACTATATCCTCTTCGCCGGTATAGACATTTACGGCATACAAGCTAACGAACAGACAGACGGTAAAGGGCCATTTTGCCCCATGCATGAACGAACGGACAAACTTCCACTCCAGTTGACCGATTTTTCGATGGTTGTGAACCTGAAAATCCTCTTCCATCTTCAGCAGGCCCTTACGCCCACCAAAGCCAGCTTGAATCTCCCTTAGAGCTACATCAAAGGCCATTCCCTGCGAAAGACGCTCTTCAATTCCCTCGGTGTAATGGTCTTTCAGTTCATCAATCAACTCTTCATTGAGCAGCCAGTTTTCCTTGCGCAGATGCTGGTCAATGGCGGTGAGTTGGGTGGGTGTGAGCATAGTGGTTAAGCTAGTTTCAAGCTGAAATTCTCCTTGAAAAGTTGAATGAAACTGACTGCATAGAGTAACGTGAGGAGGCATAAGATAAGGCCAACTGTCGAATGAACCTGAAACAGCCAAATTTTGCTCTTCTCTTCAAATAATGAATTAAGGACGTTTATGCCAAAAACATAAAACAGATTAAAAATGATGCTTCCTGATTCACGTAGATAGGTCCAAACAATTTTTCGGCCATTTGTTTGTTGGTCTAGGTGCTTCCAATGACCATAGAACAACACAGCTAATGGAGACAGACCACAAACGTAGAAAACCGTAAACATGCCGTTAGCGGTAATAAATGGTGCTGTAAAGTACATCAATACAGCAACCAGTGCTGTTGTCACAAAGGCAGGCCAGCGGAAATAGCTTTTCAGGATTTCCAGATGCCGCACTCGTACCTGTTTTTTGATACTTTTTTCATAGTCAGTCTGAATTTGCTGTAGCCCGTCGCCACTGCCTAGCTCGGCCCAAGCCCATTTGCTGGCCTCATCGAACGGCATATCGGCGGTCATTTTTCGTTCGGTCAAGCTGGCGTAGTGGTCGAGCAGTTCGGTCATTACTTCGTCGTATTCAATGTTGACCAGACCAGATAAATCTTGCCGGAGAAAGTTAAGTTCGGTAGGGGTGAGCATGGTTTTAACTGGCTAAAACGGTACTACGACGGGGCTGAATCCAAACAAAATCAATAATAATCGTACCGATGAACAGATAAGCAAAAATGATCACTGTCTGGTGAAGAATTGAATAGGTCATTATTGACTTGAAGGTAGAGTGTCCCCACAAAAAATTAAGGATGTTTAGCAAATTGACAGCCAGAATATATCGGTAGAACACAGCCATGAATTCCTTCATTGACTCCCTTTTCCCAGCTACATATAAGAAACCGTTACGAATACCAAGGGTAATGATTGGTATAGTCGAAACAAGGAAAAAAGAAATATGAGCCCATTCTAACCAGTTACCAACCAATTCCTTGCCGGCACACCAATAGGCAACTCCCATTAATAGTAGGGTCACACTCAACCGGGGCGGCCTAAAATAACTGCCAATTAGCTGTCTTAGCTGCCTGGCTATAATGGGTGTACGGCTCCTATTCTTCTCCTCTTCCAGGGCCAGTAATCCTGACCGCCCACCAAACCCTCTTTGTATCTCCCGCATGGCTACCTCAAAGGCCATTCCCTGCGCCAGCCGCTCCTCAAGGCCATTAATATAATGGTCTTTTAATTCGGCAATCAAATCCTCATTAAGCAGCCAGTTTTCCTTGCGCAGGTGCTGGTCAATGGCGGTAAGTTGGGTGGCGGATAAGCTCATTAGAATGAATGGCTAAGTGGTTTGTCAGTCGACTTGCTGTAGCTTACAATCAGATTTACCTGAGCAAAACATAGGAAAGCGATGAAGCATGACATCACAAAATATATACCTTGCTCGACAGAATTCATTGCCGTGTTTTTGGGTGTCATCATGCCTAGGTAAACGAACAGGTTCGGATAAACGAACATCATGGCTGTGCTCAGCGATTTGGAAAGTAGGGTAAACCCATCCAGTGACCAGGCCAATTGACGCTCCCTCCGAAAAAATTGCCAGAGATGCTTTCCCGTTAACGTGAGCATAACTAAAAAGGGAATGGCAGCAACCACCATAAGGCTGTAAGCTACGGTCATCATGTTCGGAGCCAGATCAATAAGGGTGTAAAGCAACCATACGACCGCCAGGGTTTGCAATACGTTTGGCCACTGAACACATACGGAGAAGTAATGGCGAAGGCGTTGACGGTACTGTCGATTCATCGCCTGACTCTGGGTTGTCTGGATATATTTCAAGCCAACAGGACCGCCAAACTGTCGACTAACGTCCAATAGTGCGTTCTCAAAAGTTATTTTATTCGTGATCTGTGCATCGACTGCGTTAGCGAAGTGGTCCAGTAACTCGTGGTGAACTTCCTCGTAAATAATGCCAGACTTTTTTAAATGCTGACTAATGGCAGTAAGTTGGGTGGGGGTAAGCATGGTTATAAGCTCGGTTTGAGTTTGAGCACCAGATTCAAATTCTCCAGAAAAGCGGCCAGTTCGGCGATGCGCCCGGTGGCTTCGGTGTGGCCGGTTTTCGTGAGGGAGTAGTATTTGCGGGCGCGACCGTCAACCACCTGGGTTTCGGTGGTGAGCAGGCCGTCGGCTTCGAGCTTGTGCAGGGCAGGGTAGAGGGCGCCCTCTGTAATGGACATCTCGCCCGCCGTCAGCTCTTTTACTTTTTGCGTAATCTCATAGCCATACATTTTCTCGCGATCTTCCAGCAATCGCAGAATCATTATGGATAGGCTACCTTTCAATAAGGAGGAAGTATTGGGCGTATTCATGCCCAAACGTACAAAAGAAAAATATATACCTACAAATCTTAGGTATATATTTTTTTTAACTATTAAAAAGGTGTTTCGCCGGGCGTTCACTAACGCGTTAAGCCTGTGCTTTATGCAGGATACTACCAATCAGGCTACCGGCAAATGTCAGACCCACAGAGCCGTACAGACTAAATAATTCTACTTCCCGATGGGTGCTGAGTGGGTCTGGCCCAACCACAATATAGTACGTGAACAGGAGTGTCAGAACCTGTAAAATAGCGAGTGCCCAGCCTTTTCGAGGCTCAAGAAAACCGATGCCAACTGCCGACGAAGTAGCCCACAAATAAGGCCAGTGAATGACAGTACTCTTCTTGATAATGTACATCAACACCATACTGGCTAGTATTGTCAGGCCAGCATTTAGAAACAGTTGCCTGTTGAAAAAAACGTTTTGCTTCGTCGCAGGAACTTGTGGCCTGTTTTTTATAGCCAGATCAATCTGCGCTGCTTTCGCCAGATCCTGTTCGGCCTGATCGGATTGGTGGAGTTTCTGACGCACTAAGCCACGCCAGTGGTAAGGTTCGGCCGCGTCGCCGTGGGTGTGAAAAATCGCTTTGTCGAAATCCTGAAAAGCTCGTTCATACGCCTGCTTCTGGTAGTTAATCTGCCCGCTCTCCAGATGAAGCTCGGCGATACTGTCATCATAGCTTTTGCCCTGATTCAGATCGACCAGCGCAGCCTCTTGATCGCCCAAATCCCGGTAAATTCGGGCGCGGTATAGATAGGCCACCGCCGATCCGGGCCGTGTGCTGATTGCCTTGTTGAAGTAGGTAATCGACTTGGCAAGCTGTCCCGTTTCGTACAGGTCAATACCCTCTCGTAGCTGCTCGGCTTCTTTCTGGGCGGCCGTCCGTTGATCGGCGTAGTAGCGTAGGTAAATCAGATAGCCAACAAAGGCAGACACTAAAAGAAATTCGAGCATGATGGATATTGGCCAACTTTCGGTTCGGACGCGTTCGTTTACTGTAAACGTTTATTCCCTACTGAACTAACATTTGTAAAGCCATAAGAATCCCTGAACAGCGCTATTTTATGTACCACAAGCCTGTCAGGGCCATAACTTTTTTGTCGATATCCGACTCCAGACCAGAAATCAGCTCGATCCCGAAATCGGGCGGTTCGTCGATGCGAAAATCCCGGTTAACTTTGCAGCATCAATGAAAACATACCTTCGATTACTCTCGTTTGCCAAACCGCTGGGCCGCTTCCTGACGCCATTCGTATTCACGTCATTGCTGGCCAGCGTTTTTGGTGTGTTGAATTTTGCGTTGCTCATTCCACTCCTCAGCACCTTGTTCAATCAGGTAGATACCGGCCAAATGAAGCAACTGTTGAGCCAGCCTGTGCCCACGTTTGCCTCCTTCTTTACGTCGCCTACCAAAGTCTTCAATTATTATTTTGCCCAGGTGTTTCAGCAATATGGCGAAGTTGGAACACTTAAGTTCGTCTGCTCGATAATCATTCTGTCGGTACTGCTTAACAACTTATTTAAATATTTATCCGTCAGGCAGTTGGAGTCGTTCAAGGCACGGATGGTAGCGAAACTTCGGGAAAGGGTTTTTGCGAAAACGCTGCAACTTCACCTCGGTTTCTTCTCGAATGAACGCAAGGGAAACCTCATTTCCCGCACCACTACCGACGTTCAGGAAGTCGAAAATTCCATTGCCAACACGCTTTCAGCGGCATCGAAAGAAGTGTTTCTTTTGATTGGTTACATCGTGGCACTGCTCAGTATTTCGGTTAAGCTGACGCTGTTCGCTATTATCGTAATCCCCATCTCGGGTGTTTTTATTGCTACGCTGGTTCGTCGGATGAAACGCGACGCGCAGGAAGGCCAGCAACGGCTGAGTGGTTTGGTGAGCCTGTTAGATGAAACTTTTGGCGGCATGCGCGTGGTGAAAGGTTTCGTGGCTGAAGGCTTTATTCTGGACAAATTCAGACGCGAAAACGACGGTTATCGAAACGCTATTCGCTCGCTGGCTAATCGGCGGGAACTGGCGTCTCCGTTCTCGGAAGTTATGGGTGTAGCTGTTGTCGCGGGCATTTTATATTATGGCGGGTCGCTGGTGTTAAGCGGCCAGTCGGATTTGACGGCTTCCGAATTCATTGCGTACATCGCTATTTTTTCGCAGGTGACGCGTCCGGCCAAGGACATTTCGAATGCGTTTAGCGGGTCGCAGCGAGGACTGGCTTCGGGTGAGCGGGTACTTGAACTCATTGACACACCGCCAACTATTCAGGACAAACCCAATGCCGTGGTGCTAAGTGAATTTCGGGATAAAATCTCGGTGCAGCAGGTATCCTTCTCTTATCAGGTCGATACGCCCGTGCTGCGCGAGATCAACTTCGATCTGCAAAAAGGGAAAACCATTGCGCTCGTTGGCTCGTCGGGTGGCGGCAAATCGACCATCGCCGACCTGATTCCGCGCTTTTATGACCCTACGGCAGGTCGTATTCTCATTGATGGCATCGACATGCGCGAGTGTACAATGGCCTCCCTACGGACACTGATGGGCATTGTAACTCAAGAGAGTATTCTGTTCAACGACACCATTTCTAATAACATTGCATTCGGCACCCCGGCAACAGAAGCTCAAATAATGGAAGCGGCCCGGATTGCCAACGCGCACGATTTTATTGTAGCACAGCCCGACGGTTATCAGACTATCATTGGCGACCGGGGCGGTAAACTGTCGGGCGGGCAACGGCAGCGCATCAGTATTGCCCGCGCCATTCTGAAAAATCCACCCATTCTGATCCTGGATGAAGCGACCTCGGCCCTCGATACCGAGTCGGAAAAGCTGGTGCAGGAAGCTTTAACGCGCCTGATGGCAAACCGCACAACGCTCGTGATTGCGCACCGGCTCAGCACGATTCAACACGCCGACGAGATTCTGGTCGTGAACCAGGGGCGCATTGTGGAGCGTGGTCGTCACGATGAACTGCTCACGCTCGACGAAGGTTTTTACCGGAAATTAAGCACAATGCAGAGCGTTTGATCCTGTAGTACCGATCGTCCCGGTCGGTACTACTATTTTCTACTCACCCTAATCGTCCAGTCCGGCCCGCTGAATACCTTGTATTTTTCCGAGAAGTTGCCCTGATTGATCGCAATCGAGAAGTTCAACAAACTATTGACATAGGCCGCATCGTCGCCAACAGGGACTTCGCCAAACGTGTTGACGAAACGAACACGCTTATCAAACAGCACTTTATCATTCTGGACAATCTGTATATGCAGCGTTTCGCCCGGTTTCGTGCCAATCTGATCGAGCATGGCTTTCGGGATATTACTCCAAACGTTGCCATATTGGATATCGAGCACAGGAATATTCCCTTTCACGGCATCCTTTTCTAACTTCGCTTTTTGATAGGGTAAACGAACGACTTCGTTGGGCAGCCTGGGGCCTACCTGCGCAAACGTGATCGTGCGTGAAGCCAGTCGGGCGGCCGTGTAAGCATACACATCCCGGCCGTGAAAGGTATAGGACGCCCCTGAGTTTTTGCGTCGGTTAAGTACTTCGTCAATTTGCCGTATTTCCAGAATGCCCAGGTGTTCGGCCAGTAACGTGAGGGTGCCGTTATCGGGTGTTACAACGTAGTGTCCGGATTTTGTGAGCATCACAACTGAATGCCGTTCGGTGCCCACACCGGGATCGCAAACAGAAACAAAAACGGTTCCTTTTGGGTAATAGGGAACCGTTTGGTAAAGTCGGTACGAAGCCTCCCAGATATTATATGCTGGAATCTCATGGGTGAGGTCCATCAATGTAAGCGTCGGCGAAACCCCCAAGGCAACCCCTTTCATAGCCGACACGGCCCCGTCTTTCAAGCCGAAATCGGACTGGAACACCACAATACCGTTTTGCCCCTTTACCTGGGATGCGCCAAACAAAATCAGCCATAAACTATAGCCGTAAATAAATTTCATGTAGTTGGTTTTCAGGTGGATATCAGGTGATTTTTCTACTTTACAAACTAGTTGACCAACGATTTGTGCTGAATAAATAGAGGATTAAGCTTACCCCAAGTATACTAGCCATGTCGGCGAGTGTAAAGACAAGTTGAATCCAGTTGGCATCAATAGGAGCGAGCGTCAGGAAATAGCCCAGGAAATAAATTGTCCAGCAGGCGGCAAGGATCAGGGCTGAGAACCGGAAAGCTGAGCGGGTTACCCCGCCCAATTCTTTCCAGAGACGATTGACCGTAACGACAAGAAATCCGAAGATAATTAGTGCAACGAAGGCCCATACTGCGAATGGACCAGCCTGAATTTCATTGTCGAACGTGAGTTGCTGATGACCAATATAACAGGCAAAGACCATTAGCGAGCTACCTGCCAGTAGCTTCATAAATGGGCGTTTGTATTGGCCGGGTTGAATCTGGAGGAGGGGAAGTAGCTGGAATGCCAGCAAGGGCGTTATGATAAACAGAGCCATATAGCGGTATTGACTTATGGCATTGTACGACTCACGAATGAGGGTTTGGCGGTCATTTCCATCAGGTACAGTGACTAAATCAGCCAGCACATCGTGATAATGGACCTGGATCAAATAGTAGGTAAGTCCGGCTACAGCGGCAATGACAGGAGTTACGAGGAATACCGGGCGATCCTGCTCTGAAGAGACAGGTTTTCTTGCCGCCAGCGAAAAGACGAACAGCCCTATGAAGACAAACATGGCTACGACCAGGAAGAAGTACGTAACCATCGGTAAAAGGCCAACGACACCGGCCGTTGGAACAAACGAATCAGCTATTTCCATGAATGCAATAACGTTAATCACATCAAAACTAACGCTACTGCATTCATGGTGCAATTTTAGTCGTTATTTAGGGGTAGCAGGCGTTGCCTTAAGGGCAGACATTTGCTGTTTAGACTTGTCGACCAGTTGCTGGGCGAAGTTTTTCAGCGTGCTGTTTTTGCCATACTGCAAATAAAGGGTAGCCATGTCGATAGCATCCTGGCGTTGGTCGAGCAGGAGCGTTGAGAAATTTTTATCTATATCACTCGTCAACTTATCGCTTGCACCGGTCTGTTGCAATTTCAGGCTCATAGCTTCGACATTACGGCTTTGCTGCTGTACGAATGCCTGATTAGGGCGCGTTGGCTTGATCTCAGTAAGCGTACCATTCAGCATAGCAACATCTGCATCTGAAGCCGCCAGCATGGTTTTCGCCATTTGTTTTAGCGCCGTATCCTTCCCGTTCTGAATTTCCTGCTTTAGTAAATCCTGTGCTCCCTGCGTGTGAATTTTTGCCTGGAAAGCATAGTCAAAGTCAGGATCGCCGGTTGCCTGTAATTTTTTCATTTTGGCAATCATTTGCTGTAGCGGTTGCAGCAGTGTTGTTTTGGCTGGATCGCTGGCTGGTTGGGCACTCGCCGTAGCGGCTCCCGTTGTCGCTTGTGCACAGGCTATCATACTGCCACTTGACAGAAGGGCTGCCAGCGCCCAGACGGTAAGGTTGGATTGTAGCGTTTTCATTTGGTACAGGTATTTTGCTGTTAAACTAATCCTATTCTTTACTAAAGACAAAAATCAAGCCAGAAGGTTTAATGAGTCAGGGGTCGTTATCAGCACATTAATAAATTTATTTCCTTCGTACTGAGCATAAAAAAAGGGCAGATGACTGCCCTTTTTAAAACAAATTAATTAGCGTGGTCTTACTCTGCAAGACTTTGCGAAAGAAGTGATGAAATGACTCTAGTAGTGGAAGTATCCTTAAATATTTGACTAAGTATACTTAGGAACTCTTGCTGGTTTTCAATTTTTATCTCTGATAGACCTCCTTGTACTTCATTCCAAGTAACTACCAGAGGGTAAAAAAGTACTTCATGTGAAACCGTAAAAATCCTATAACGGTAATTATTTAAAGCAGGGGCAACAACAAAAAATTGATGTATTATTTGCCCATTACCCTGAACAGTTTCTACGTCTGCCGAAAGTACATTATTAGTTTTAGCCATTAAATAACCCGCTTGTTCCTTCAGGATAGCTCTGGGACTTTTTGTGACTTCGACGGGGAAATCAGGCCAAAGATTTTTCGTTTCCATATTCCTTAGAATTTCAATGTAAAAAACAACGGCAAATGGTCGGAGTACGTTTTCTGATTCGGTAGATTCCGTTTTGTTACCAGTGAAGATACACCATCAGTCTTTATAATTTCTAAACTATTCTTCACAAAATTAGTCACTAGGCTAGGTCGTATCAATACTTGGTCAAATAGGTTCCACTCATAACACACGTGTTCAGCGTGTTTGTAATAGTAGGTGCCTGAAACATCTTTATTCAAATCACCAAACAAGCTCCAGGTTGGATTGTAAAAGTATGGGTACTCCCTTGTTTGTACAATCCTAGATACATTACTAGCTACTTCACTTGACATAGTGCCGTGAAACCCATTGGCTTTAATCATACCGATCTCAAATGGATTCATATTAAAATCGCCTACTACAATATGGCGGTTAATCCGAAATCTATTTTCTATCTTAAGAAGTTGGTCAGCTACCAAGGATGCGGCTTCGTTCTGACTTTCTGTTGTAAAACTCCCTTTATCTACTAAATGGAGTCCGGTGAGCAAGAAGTCTTCGCCTGTTGGCAAATGTACATGTCTGGTAGTAAGACGAGAGGTCTCTTCGAGTGGTGTAATCGAGTCATAATGAAATTTACTCACAACGGTAATCTTTCTACACTGAGATAGAGGATTATTCTGAAAGTAGTATGGCCCCTTTGTATTCAACGCCTGAACAAGTTGAGTAGAACTAACTGGATTTTCAGCCAGTATCAGAATATCAACATCCTTATTATGTGCAATATTGATAATCTGAGCAGTCAGATCTTTCTTTTGAACATTCCAGAATAAGATGTTGAGTGTGGACATGTAAAAATGAAAAAGCCCGATCTACATTTTGCAGATCAGGCTCAAAAATAAATAAATTTTGGTTACATCCGAACGATCTCAGCACCGATGGCATTCAACCGGGTGTCGATGTTCTGGTAGCCCCTGTCAATCTGTTCGATGTTATCGATAATGCTCGTTCCCTGTGCCGACATGGCCGCAATGAGCAACGCAACCCCCGCCCGAATATCCGGTGATGACATGCGGATGCCTTTCAATGAAACTTGCCGGTTCAGCCCAACCACCGTTGCGCGGTGCGGGTCGCACAGGATAATCTGAGCCCCCATGTCGATGAGTTTATCGACAAAAAACAGCCGACTCTCAAACATCTTCTGGTGAATCAGCAGGGTGCCCTGCGCCTGAATGGCTGTAACGAGCACAATACTCAACAAATCGGGGGTGAAGCCGGGCCAGGGAGAATCGGCCACAGTCATCATACCGCCGTCCAGAAAACTTTCGATCTGGTAACGCTCCTGTGCAGGAATGAAAATATCATCGCCCCGAAACTCCATCTGGATACCCAGCCGTTTGAACTGATCGGGAATAATTCCCAATTCCGGAATCCGGCAGTTTTTGATCGTGATCTCCGACTGTGTCATGGCGGCAAGGCCAATGAACGAGCCAATCTCAATCATGTCGGGGAGCATGGTATGTTCGGTACCTTTTAACTCCGATACCCCTTCGATGGTCAGTAGATTAGAGCCTACGCCCGTAATTTTGGCCCCCATAGAGTTGAGCATCTTGCTCAATTGCTGTAAATAGGGCTCACAGGCGGCATTGTAAATCTGGGTTGTACCCTCGGCCATAACAGCCGCCATCAGAACGTTGGCTGTACCTGTTACAGAAGCTTCGTCGAGCAGCATATAGGTGCCGCGCAGGTTGCTGGCATCAACCTGATAGTAACCGCCGTCGTTGGGGTCATAATTGAATTGGGCGCCGAGTTTTTCGAAACCCAAAAAGTGGGTATCTAACCGACGACGGCCAATTTTATCGCCACCGGGCCGGGGAATACGCCCCTTTTTGAAACGGGCGAGCATGGGCCCAAGCAGCATAACCGACCCGCGAAGGGCTGCCGCTTTGCGCTTGTATGTATCCGTTTCGAGGTAATCAAGATTAACATCACTGGCCTGAAACCGGTATGAGCTCTCGCCGGTTTTGGTCACCCACACGCCTAAATCACCAAGCAGATCGATGAGCTGGTTCACATCCCGGATACCCGGAATATTATGAATTGTAACGGGTTCTTTGGTTAGTAATACGGCGCAGAGAATTTGAAGGGCTTCGTTTTTAGCGCCTTGCGGATTCAGTTCGCCTTTTAGTTTGCGCCCGCCTGTAATTTGAAAAGATGCCATTTAGGAAATAATAAATAATGAAAAAATGGAGGTTGGTGAATGACGTGTGTTGTACAAGACATGCTTCACGCTCATTAACCAACCTCCATAAAAAAATCTACCGGCGTCTGCGTGGCGGTCCGTCATTACGTGGCCCATCGTTGCGTGGTCCGTCATTACGCGGTCCGTCGTTACGTGGTCCGTCATTACGGTCGTTGCGGTTCCGGTTGCCAAAATTGCGTTGTGAGCCGTCGTTTCTATCGTTGCGGTTATTCGTGCGGCCCTGTCCACCTGATCCGCCATCATTACGATTGCGGTTATTGACATTGCGTGGTCCGTCGTTACGATTATTGGGGCGGCCCTGCTGACCTATTCCACCTTCGGTCCGGTTACGGTCGTTGCGGTAATTATTGCCGCTAATGCGTTGCGGCTGATCGCCGGTGCGCTCGCGGGGCGTTGCTTCAACGAGACCTTCCTCCCGAATTAATTTGATATCATCGGCGAGTTTACCCTTCGAGAGTTCGATCAGGCTCTGATAAATGGTTTCATCTTCAACAGATTCTTTATTCCATACCTGATAAAAGGAGCGCATCAGGCGCGTCAGGTAAGAAACAAAGGCACGCCGTTCGTCGGGCTCTTCCAGGGCAATAGCTTTTGCGATCAACAAATCTACATTTCGGCCAAAATGCTTGAAGCGTAGATTATGGGTATTATATGGAACCCGCTGTGGCTTTTTGCCCAGTGCTTCCTCCGATGGCGGTGGATAAGGGCTGTCAACATCCAGCGTAAAATTGGACATGATATAGAGGTCGTCCCACAATTTATTATAGTAGTCCTGACCATCCTTCATGTTCGGATGGATTTGCCGCATCAACTCAATCAGGATATGTGCATACCGAGTTCGGGTTGAGCGATCTTCGATGTTGACCATGTTGTCAACTAACTTTTGGATACTACTGCCGTATTCTTTCAAGGGCTTGCCCGATAGGTTATAAAGAAACAAAAGTACGAAGGAATGGGCCAAGGGGCAAGGGGTAATGAGCGTAGGGTTCCGGGCAGGTAATATGGGCACCGCGAGGGGAGAAATACTATCTTTGTGGCCCGATATGTTCTCATTAATACGCTATGTCTATTGCCATCCGCCCATTGCTGACCACCTACCGCGCTGAATTTTCCGATACGCTTCGGCTCAGTATCCCTATTATTATTGCTCAGTTAGGCGTCGTATTGATGGGTGTTACCGACAACCTGTTCGTTGGACGCTTGCTGGGTGCGTTGCCATTGGGTGCCGCCGGACTGGCCAATTCTCTTTCGTTTCTGATGTCGAGCATTGGTGTTGGTGGCCTCTCGGTTGTAGCCGCTCTGGTTTCCAAAGCAAATAGTCAGGATGAGCCAGCGGCTGTAAACCGCCTTTTTCGGGCTGGCCTGCGCGTGGCGCTTCTGCTGAGCGTACTTGTTGGGGGGCTGTCGGTGCTATTGGCCTACAATTTCGACCTGTTTGGGCAAACGCCCGAAGTGACACGACTAGCGCGCAATTTCATGTTGATTCTCAGTGCTTCGCTACTGCCCTTGCTGGTCTTTGTGGCAACGCGACAATTGTGTGATGGCCTTCGTTATCCACGGGTCGCGATGGCCATTACGCTTTCCGCATTGGCCGTAAATGCACTGTTCAATTACCTGCTCATTAAAGGATTTGGTCCAATTCCAGCTTTAGGGCTAATGGGGTCGGCTATGGCTACGTTGTTGTCGCGGTTGTTTATGGCGGGGGCCATGCTGGCTTATGTGTATCGAACGTCGCATTTTCGACCCTATTTGAAAAAAGAGTTTAACGCACTACCAACCGCCAGTGAAGCCTGGATTATACTTCGGCTCGGAATTCCTGGCGGACTGACGTTTTTCTTCGAAGTAGCTACCTTTTCATTAGCAGTCGTTATCGTTGGCTGGCTTGGCGAAGCACAGTTGGCAGCTCACCAGATTGCGATTAATATGGCGTCTGTCACCTACATGATGGCAACGGGGATTTCATCGGCAGCGGCCATTCGAGTTAGTGCGGCTGTGGGTCAGTTCAGCCGCGACGGTGTCTGGCGGGCAGGGGTAGCGGCCTTTCTGTTATCCATAAGTTTTATGAGCATAACCGCTGTTGTATTTCTTACGGCAAATGACTGGCTGGTATCGCTCTACATTCGCGACAGCCCGGAGGTGATGACTATTGCTGCCTCATTGGTCATTATGGCGGGGTTTTTTCAACTGTCAGATGGCGTACAGGTGGTAGCATTGGGTGGTTTGCGTGGTTTGTCGGACGTAAATATACCGACGCTGATTACCCTGTTTTCCTATTGGGTAGTTGCCTTGCCGTTGAGTTACGTCCTGGCCTTTCCGTTTGGTATGGATGCCGTTGGCGTTTGGGTCGGCCTACTGGCGGGTCTGAGTATTGCCGCTGTACTGTTGACCTGGCGGTTTTTCCGGAGGGCAACGTTATTCTTTGAGACTGGCGTCCCGGTACTATCAGCAAACCAAGTCGCGAAATAATGGATAAGCTAAGTCCCTCAGCGCATTGATGCCAGCATCTCATCGCGGGTTGGTCGGGTAGCGGTTAGGTCATACGCAATGCCCTCCCGGTCGAGGTAGTCCATGAAGGCGGTATAGGCGTCTTTTTCAACAGAGAACACAAGCCAGTTTTCGAACGGTTCGTTAAAAATTTCTACTTCGGTTAAAGTAGCTGCCTTTTGAAGGTACTGGAGTTGAGTTCTTTCGAGCGTTCGTTGCTTAATGAGAAAATACCACACGTAGAAACGGATAAATTAATAAATATAAGATGACTACTAACAGGAAACGAGCATCGGTCTGATGCTCGTTTCCTGTTTACTCTGGATGCTACGTTCAGCTTATTTATTGACAGCCAGATGCGCGGCCATGATATAATCGGCTAAAACCAGCCCTGCTTCATTCAGATACAGGTCTTTTTTCTTCTTGGGCGTTGCACCGGCAACTGTTGTTCCGCTTGATGGTGTTCCAGTGGCTGGCGCTCCTGTTTCATCTACCGGGGCTGATACCTGCGATACTTTATTGGCTGCTGCGCGTTTGCGTTCAGCTTCATCACGTTCTTTCCGGCGTTTCGATTCCTGCAATGAGACAACTGTGTTTGCTTTCGCCTTTTTGAAATCGGCTAAGTCCTGCGACAATTGTTTCAATTCCGGGTCTGACTTAAGCCGCTGGTCAAAACGATCTCGCAGGCGAGTCAGGATCTTGTCGTCCAAACCACGTGATAGGTCGTAGCGGGTCGAGTTGATCTGATCCCAGGGCAACGCGCTTGGCTGGGAGCTTTCACCATATTCTTCTGCTGAAAACGCCGACGGTAACTGCACATCCGGCGTTACACCTTTGTGCTGTGTGCTGCTGCCATTGATGCGGTAGAACTTCTGGATGGTCATTTTTACCTGACCTACTTTCTCTGGTTCTTTTGGCAACCACTGGTTCAGATCGATCAATGTCTGCACCGTTCCTTTGCCAAACGTTTGACCGCCTACAATGATACCACGCTTGTAATCCTGAATGGCAGCCGCAAAAATTTCTGAAGCGGAGGCACTGAATCGGTTAACCAGTACGGCCAATGGACCGTCGTATGCCACCATACCACCATCTTTATCAGAATAGACTTCCGTCTCGCCGGTTGATTCTTTTACCTGAACGACCGGGCCTTTTGGAATGAATATACCGGTCAAGTCAATAGCTTCGGTCAGCGATCCACCACCGTTATCGCGAAGGTCAATAACAATGCCATCCACTTTCTCTTCTTTTAGTTCTTCAACGAACTTCTTTACATCACTTGTTGTGCTGCTGAAACCTTCTTCACGTTTACGAGCGCCTTCAAAATCACGGTAGAACATAGGCACGTTAATGACCCCGATCTTGAATGGCTTGCCATTGTCTGTTACTTCAATGACTTCTTTCTTGGCCCGTTGTTCTTCGAGTTTGATTTTTTCCCGCACCAACCGGATTTCTTTTGGTGGAGCCCCTGCCAGTGCATTCGGCGATATGATCTGCAGACGAACAACGGTACCTTTAGGCCCTTTGATCAGCTTGACAACCTCATCGACTTGCCAGTTCATGGTATTAACCATCGGGCCGTTATCGCCCTGAGCTACCCCCGCAATTTTGTCTTCCTTATTGAGTAATTTGCTTTTGAAGGCTGGTCCACCGGGCAGCACATCGGTAATACGGATATAATCACCGTCTTCGCGCAGCATGGCACCAATGCCTTCCAGTGACTGACTCATTTCCTGATTGAAACGGTCGGCATTCGTAGGCGATAAATAGTTAGTGTGCGGGTCAAGCGCTTCGGCAAACGAGTTCATATACATTTGAAACACGTCGGCACTTTTATAGCGATTGATTGCTTTGTCAAGATTGGTATACCGTTGAGTCATCAGGGCCACCACAGCGCTGTCTTTCCGATTGCCCAGCCGTAACTCCAGCTCCTGATTTTTCAGGATTTTTGCCCATAAATCGTTCTGCTCTTCTACCGTTTTCGGCCAGGCCGCTTTCTCCCGATCTGTGTTGAAACTTTCATCGGCAGTGAACGTGAACGGCTTCTTGATTTGCTCTTTTATGAACTCACTGCGTTCCTGATACCGCTTGCGGAACACATTGTAGAGATCATAAGCGGCTGTTAGATCGCCGTTAATAAGGGCATCATCAATCTGGTACCGATATTTCTCAAACGAAGCCACATCCGACGCCAGCAAATAAGCTTTGTTACCATCTACTTCCTTCAGGTAATTGTCCCATACTACCGATGACAGTGAGTCATTTAACGGCACCTTACGGTAGTGGTACTGCGTTAAAAGCTTAGCGACGAGTGCTTCGACTTTCTCCTGAGAAATAGACGGCTTCAGGTCAACGCCTACCGACACGGAAGTTGGGGAAGACAACGTGCTCCCCTGACTTTTACTAATTGACATGCCGTTCGAATCGACATTAGGTGCGCCATTCGATGGCGAATCCGGCTGAAAACTGAGCATCAGCACGGGCACTAGGGTTACCAGATACTTTTTCATCTACATTACCCAGGGTTAATTGAGAATGAGTGAATGAGACAATGAATGAATAATTGTGGTTGCCCTATTTTATTCGCTCATTCTCTCATTCACAATTCACTTATTGTTTTACAATATCAAGCAACTCCACGTCGAAGACTAATGTTGAGCCGGGTTTGATATCGGCGCCAGCTCCACGGTCTCCGTAAGCTAAATCAGCCGGGATATAAAGCTTCCATTTCGATCCTATAGGCATCAATTGGAGGGCTTCAGTCCAGCCTTTAATCACTTCATTCACACCGAATTCGGCGGGTTGACCACGCTCTACTGAACTGTCAAATACCTTACCATCCAGCGTTTTGCCGGTGTAATGTACCTTAACCCGGTCGGTAGCTGCCGGTTTAGCGCCAGTACCCTCTTTCTCAATGGAATATTGCAGACCGCTCTTGGTAGTAACCACACCTGACTTGGCTTTGTTCTCAGTTAAAAATGCATCACCAATCTTTTTGTTTTCGGCCGAGGCCTTAATGCCCTCCGCATTGCGAACAGCCATCTGCTTTTGCATATAGCTATTCATTACCTGCCCGGCCTGGGTTTGTGTTAACTGCGTTGCCTGACCACTTAACGCATCGTTAAGGCCGCGCATCAACAAGGCGTTGTTCAGATCAGATATGCCTTGCTGTTTCAGATTCTGGGCCATAAATAACCCAATGCTATAACTAACAGAGTCTTGTGTGGAGGTTATCGCCATTCCTGCCGAAGCTGGTTTAGCGGCTGAGGCTGACTTGGCTGGAACAGCCTTTTTTACCGGTGCTTTTTTTACTTGGGCAGTCGCGCTACCGGCGACAAAAACGGCTGACGCAATACCGGTCAGCATCCATTGGTTGAACTTCATGCGAAAAAACGAAACGGGGGTGTAATATGAAGGAAATGAAATACACTACTAAAACGTGAATGAGTAGGATAAAAGTTTAATAAGAGGTGAGTTTGATAAAAAACAGCAAAAAACAGACCGTTTTTCGGGGACTGATTCTTTGTACGGTTAGATGAATAAAAGTAGTTTAAAAGTTGGCGTATATCAATTTTAACGGCTTAAACTACGGTTAATTTGGATGAACGGTTTATGGACTTCGGTTAGTGGTCGAAAGAGAGAGACCGGATTATCGGAAAAGTCTAACATTCAGCCGTTATTTCTCCGTTTCATCGCAGTTTTATCGAATTTTAATCATACCTTTGCGGCCGAAAAACCAACATTAAATTTTCATTATACACATATGGAATCCGTAAGACCCGACGAGATATCAGCCATCCTTCGCCAACAACTGGCCGGAACACAAACCGAGGCTGAACTCGAAGAAGTCGGTACGGTGCTGCAAATCGGCGACGGCGTAGCGCGTATCTACGGCCTCTCGAAAGTGCAGGCCGGCGAGTTGCTGTCTTTTGACAATGGTCTTCAGGCAATGGCCCTGAACCTCGAAGAAGATAACGTTGGAGCTGTTTTGCTCGGCGATTACTCAGAAATCAAAGAAGGTGATACCGTAAAACGTACCGATCAAATTGCCTACGTAAACGTTGGCGATGGCATTCTGGGACGTGTGGTAAACACCCTCGGCTTACCGATTGATGGTCTGGGTCCTATTCAGGGTGAATTGTACCAAATGCCGCTGGAGCGTAAAGCACCGGGCGTAATTTTCCGCCAACCCGTTACCGAACCACTACAGACAGGTATCAAGGCTATCGACGCCATGATCCCCATTGGCCGGGGCCAGCGTGAATTGATTATCGGTGACCGTCAGACAGGTAAAACTGCGGTGGCTATCGACACCATCATTAACCAGAAAGAATTTTACGACAAAGGAGAACCGGTGTTCTGTATTTACGTAGCCTGCGGTCAGAAAGCATCGACCGTGAAGCAAGTAGAGCAAACACTGCGTAGGGCCGGTGCTATGGACTACACGGTAGTCGTTGCCGCCAACGCATCGGACCCATCACCTATGCAGTTCTTTGCACCGTTTACGGGTGCCGCCATTGGTGAGTTCTTCCGCGATACAGGTCGTCCGGCACTGGTTGTTTATGACGATTTGTCGAAACAGGCTGTTGCTTACCGTGAAGTGTCTCTGCTGTTGCGTCGTCCACCAGGACGTGAAGCGTATCCGGGAGACGTGTTCTACCTGCACAGCCGTTTATTAGAGCGGGCAGCCAAAATCAACCAGAATGACGATATCGCCAAGACGATGAACGACCTTCCCCCAAGCCTGAAAGACCGGGTTAAAGGTGGTGGTTCGCTAACGGCTCTGCCAATTATCGAAACCCAGGCGGGTGACGTATCGGCTTACATCCCAACAAACGTAATTTCGATTACGGATGGTCAGATCTTCCTGGAATCGAACTTGTTTAACTCGGGTATCCGTCCGGCCATCAACGTAGGTATTTCGGTATCGCGGGTGGGTGGTAACGCTCAGATCAAGTCGATGAAGAAAGTGGCTGGTACATTGAAACTGGATCAGGCTCAGTTCCGCGAGCTGGAAGCCTTTGCCAAGTTCGGTTCTGACCTCGATGCATCGACTAAACTGACTATCGAACGCGGTCGTCGGAATCAGGAGATGCTGAAACAACCTCAGTATTCGCCGGTGCCGGTTGAACAGCAAGTGGCTATTATCTATGCGTCGGTAAATGGGTTGCTCGACAAAGTGCCTGTTAACAAAGTGAAAACGTTTGAAAGCGAATTCGCTATGATTCTGAGCGCCCAGTATCCAACCGTGTTGAACGATCTTCGTGCCGGTAAACTGACCGACGAAAGCACGGCAGCATTGAAGAAAGTAGCGGCTGACCTGTCTGCAAATTATTAAAATGGTTTTCGGTTTTCGGCTTATGGTAAGCTGACGCAGGATTTGCTGGTGCGTCGACCCACTGTAAACCGAAAACCACAAACCGAAAACTACACATGGCATCTCTAAAAGAAGTACGCGCTCGGATTACGTCGATTAATTCGACTCAGCAGATCACTAAAGCCATGAAAATGGTGGCGGCTGCCAAGTTGCGCCGGGCGCAGGATAATATTACACAACTGCGGCCTTACGCTCAGAAATTGAGCCAGATGCTCGGTACTGTTTCGGCCGGTGCAGAAAGTGCGTCGGAGAATCCCTACAGACAGGCTCGCCCGGTTGAGCGTGTCCTGTTGATTGTGGTTACCTCAGACCGCGGCTTGTGTGGTGCTTTTAACACAAACGTGGTGAAAGGCGCCCTGAGCGTAATGGATGAGAAATATTCGGCGCAGGCTCGCTCGGGTAACGTTGAGATTATGGCCATTGGCAAAAAGGGCGCTGAAGCGTTCCAGCGCCGGGGCTTTAAGGTCAACACCTCACACGTGGATGCGTTTACCAAGTTGAGTTTTGCTTCAGTTCGAACGGCTGCAGAAGAAGCGATGGATGGCTTTGCCAACGGTCGCTACGATATAGTCGAAGTAATCTACAACGAGTTTAAGAATGCCGCCATGCAGATTGTACGGACGGAGCAAATGCTGCCAATCGTTTCGGCAGATACCGCCGGTTCGTCGAAGGCAGGTGTTACAACAGCCTCTGTTAATTACATATTCGAACCATCGGAGATTGAGATTATTACGGAATTAATTCCTAAAACGATTAAGATTCAGTTATACAAAGCCGTTCTGGACTCGAACGCATCGGAGCACGGTGCACGGATGACGGCGATGGATAAAGCGACTGAAAACGCGGGCGAACTTCTGAAAGAACTTCGTTTGGTGTACAACCGGACGCGTCAGGCGGCCATTACGACCGAGATTCTCGAAATCGTGGGTGGTGCCGAAGCACTGGCCAGCGCCTAAATCGACAGACTCTTAATCCGTTATAAAAAAAGCCACTGCCCAGCCGGGTAGTGGCTTTTTTTATAACGGATTAAGAGTCTGTTAAAAATCCTTAACGGCCAAAATGGTGCTGATTAGTAAGGCATTGCGCCCCTATATTTACGCCTGTTCTACGATGGAAATCCGAACGAATGAAGCTCGTTTTTAGTTATTAAGTTGGGATATACGAACGGCTTTTTTTTAACGTTTACTAATCGGTTCGATACCAACTAACGATTCAAAAAAATGAAAATCAACCGCATAATCACCAGTTTGTTAGTCGCCGGCACGCTGGCGTCCTGCGCTCCGGCCATTACGGTCAAATACGACTACGATCCTAAAGTGAACGTTCGGCAGTTTGCCACTTATCGTATCGAGGCCGACCGCCAACGTAATGCTGACCCCATTGTGGGTAGTAACCTGAACCAGCGTCGTATTTCCGATGCGCTCGATCAATCGCTGAAAGCACGCGGCTACAAACCCGTAACCCAGGGCGAAGCTGATTTGGTGATCCGGTTCTTTATGGACTCTAAAGACAAACAGCAAATTCAATCCAACGGCATGTACTCACCTTATTCAATGTGGGGATATGGTGGTATGAACAACGGCGTTTACTCCCGGCAGTATGAAGAGAACCGGGTTGTTATTAACGTACTCGATGCTCGCACAAACGATATTATCTGGCAGGGTTGGGCTACGGGCCAATTGAACACCCGAAATAAAGAGCGTGACCGGGATCAGGCCTTCCGCGAAACGGTTACCAGCATCATGAAAAACTTCCCGGAAAGTGCCGGGCAGGATTACGGTGCCGCTCGCTAAGTAGTTAAAGCATATAGTGCCAAACCTGCTAATCAACGGTTAGCAGGTTTTTTTATGGGCATTGGTTTTTTTAATTTGCGCCTTTTACACCTTACTATGCGTGCTGTAAGTCGAGGAGTAGTGTTTTCTCTCATAGCAATAGTATTTGTACTACTAATTGGCATTATGGCTTTGCTTAGTGTTGCCAATCACCGACACCAGCAGTTGAAAGATACAACAATTGATCTCCAGCGGAACCTCAGTCAGCAGGAAAGGAAAATACGGGATCTTCAGCAACGACTTGAAAACTGTGATACAATGCAGGCAGCACCCCCCGCCGATTCAGGTTGGTGTACGTCGGCGACAATAGAATCAACGAGCGTTGCAAAGAAAGCCGTTCGCCCTCGGTTACCTCTTCAATAATGCGATAGGCTACCTATCTAGGGTTTTCCCTAAATTTAGTTGAAATCGGGTTTTCACTATTCTATGTGTAGTGAACTTAGTCCTACTTTTGCTAAACAAAATTCTATTTATTTCTATCGTACAATTAAATAGGTAATCGATTAAATTTTATGAGTACGATTTTAGTATGTCAGCAAGAAAATTTAGTAATAAAGAGTGCTTGTGCGTACTGTACGAAATGATGAACTTATATGATACGGGTGCTGATTGCGGATGATCATAATGTATTTGTTGAGGGTATCGATTCGCTTATTTCGGGGGCACTGGATATCAAAGTAACCGAGCGCTGTTATACCGTTGGTTCGGTCGTTGATCGGTTAAGTCAGATATCAGTTGATGTGGTTTTGCTGGATATTTCATTTCCGCAAATCGAAGATGGATTGAACCTGTGTGAACATATTACCCGTACCTATCCGAAAACAAAAGTTGTTGCCCTAACCATGCACGACGATGCCAGCCTGATAAAACGGGTGGTGAAAAAAGGCGCAAAAGGGTACTTACTGAAAAATACAACCAAAACCGAGCTATTACAGGCTATTAAGACGGTACATAACGAGAAACAATATTTCAATGAAACGATTACGCACATCCTGCTAAACGAAGGCCCAAAGACCCGTAAATCGGCCGCTGGCGTAGGGGTGAAACCGAACCTTACCCCCCGTGAATCGGAGGTGCTTATGCTCATGGCGCAGGGCTTGACAACCCAGCAAATGGCCACCCAACTGTTTGTGAGTGCTAAAGCGGTTGAGTTTCATCGGAGCAGCTTGCTCATGAAGTTTGGTGTGCCCAACACGGCCTTGCTGATTAAGACCGCAATGGAGATGCAATACATTGATTGATGGTTGATTGTTATTCTGGCACAATGTCGTCGTATTTTAAATTCTTCCGGCTTCCCAAAAAATGGGTATTGGTTAGTCTCTTCCTTGGGGCGAGTGGCTGGTATGGGGAAGGGTGGGCATTGTCGGAACCGGCGTCTATAGATAGCCTGAAAAAACAAATCGGTCAGTTGGTGCTGGACAAAAAATACGGACAGGCGGCTAAATCATACGAATCGTTAGGCTGGCTTTACCATCAGCACTATGGCTACAATAAATACACGATGGATGCCTATTTCAACGGGCTGAAATATTATAGTTTGACGGGCGATTCGGCGGGCTATTATAACGAGCATATTGTCATTGGCGATTATTACACGCATGATTACTTCATGCAGCCATACGCCGAAAAGTACCTTACTAAAGCGCGTCAGTATTTTGAGCGGACTAAAAATATACCAAAAGTGATTGAGTGCCGCCTGGGTCTGGCAGACATAGCTCAACAGAAAAACCCTATCCCTAAGGGACTATTGACTGAGTTACGTGAAACGGAGCAGATGAGTGTACGGTATAAACAGGCTTATTCGCAGGCTTTTGCCCTGAATTTGCTGGCTAATACGTACTCTCGTATCAAACAGCCTGATTCGGCTCAATACTTCGCCATCCGAAGTCTGGCAATTGCTGAGCGTCTGAACGTTAAGTGGTTAATTTCGCTGAATCACTTTTATCTGGGCATCGTCGAACAGTTCAGGAACCATTCGAAAGAAGCACTGGCCGCTTATGATAAAAGTTATCAGTTAGCTGAACTGGAAAATAACCTGTCGATGCTGCGGGAATTATCGAAGCACAAAGCAGATAGTTATTCGCGGGTGGGGGACTACAAAAACGCTTACTCGGCTTCGTTGAAAGCGCAGGATTTTATAACGCAGTTCTACACGTCCGAACAGACAAAAAGCATTCGATTGCAGGAGCTGGATAGCCAGATCAAGACACTGGCCGTTGAGAAGCAACTGGTTGAAGAGCAAAGCCATAACCAACACGTATTAAATTCAATGTTGGCCATTGGGTTGCTTATCAGCGTATTGGGTGTGGGCGCGTTGATCTTTTTACGTCGTCAGCAAAAGTTGATTGCGCATCAGGAAACGGTTATTGCCCGGCAGCAAATTCGGCAGTTGGAGCTTAAATCGTTGCGGGCCATGATTGAAGGACAGGAAGGAGAACGTAGTCGTATTGCCCGCGATCTGCACGATGGACTGGGTATTCAACTGTCGCGAATAAAGTTGTTTGTCGAAGCACATCAGGAACAGTTACCCTTATCCGTAAAAGAACCATTGAACCAGTTTTTAGATGAAGCCTGTACCGAAACCCGGCTGATTTCCAACAATTTGCGCCCGTATGCGCTCTCGACTTTTGGACTGATGCCCGCCCTTGAAGATCTGGTGCAAAAGCTAAATCTGGTTAACCAGACGAAGCTGATTCTGGAACACTACGGAGAAGTGCCTGCACTGGACGACGAATCGTCGGTTATGCTTTACCGGGTTGTTCAGGAGTTACTCAACAATGCCCTTAAACATGCTAATGCTCAGACGGTTACTGTGCAGCTTATGGCTAGTGACGAAACAACCCTTATTAGTGTCGATGACGATGGGCGCGGAGCTGATTTCGACAACATGATGTCTAGGGGAAATGGTATCGCCAATATCAAGTCACGCATTGCCTACCTCGGCGGGCAGGTTATGTGGCAAAGCGAAATCGGGAAAGGAACGTCCGTTATGATTTCACTGCCCATAAAAAAACAAACACCAACCATACCGGCTATCGCATAGAATTTCCGGCAGTTGATTAACCGGTTAGGTGTGGTACAATTTTAATTCCCTACTTGCTCTATATCCTTAGTTCACAATTATCTACCTTATGAATAAACATATGCTTTCAGGCATGTTCGTCCTGAGTAGCTGGCTGGCTGTCCACGCTCAGGATCGAACAATTTCCAGACTTGCCCAGGCTCAACAACCTGCTGTTCTGGCTACAACAAAAGGTGCCGGAACAGGCGTCGATAAACAATCGGATGTTAAGGCTCTGATTAAAGGAGTCGTATCCGACGAAAAAGGCGGTACGCTTCCGGGTGCAACAGTATCCGTAAAAGGTACGCAACTCGGAACGACAACGGATGTCAACGGGGCTTTCTCGATCAATATGCCTGCCGGGTCGAAAGTGCTGGTTATCTCGTTTATCGGGATGAAAACGCAGGAAGTTGAGGTGGGCACGCGCACAACGCTCAACATCACCATGCAGTCGGGCGATCAGTCGCTGGACGAAGTCGTCGTTATTGGCTACGGTACGGCCAAACGGTCGGACGTAACATCGTCGATTACCACCGTGAAAGCCGCCGATTTGAAAGACATTCCTGCGGCTGGTATCGATCAGCTGTTGCAGGGGAAAGCTGCCGGTGTAACCGTAACCAGCAATGGTGGTCAGCCGGGTGGTGGTGTTTCGGTGAAGGTTCGTGGGGTAACGTCCATCAATAGCAACGACCCTTTGTTTGTGATCGACGGCGTACCGTTTATTGGCGGTAATACATCGAACAGCACGGGTTATGCCGGTCTGGGCGGTGGCGATGGCCAAACCGGAAACAGCGTAATGGCCATGCTGAACCCCAACGATATTGAGTCGATCGACGTCCTGAAAGATGCTTCAGCGCAGGCTATCTACGGTTCGCAGGCGGCCAACGGGGTAATCATGGTAACCACCAAAAAAGGCAAACAGGGCGAAGGGAAAATCAATTACGAAATGTATACGGGCGTTTCGGAAGTGGCTCGCCGGCTGAATCTGATGAAGCTGCCTGATTTTGCCCGCTACCAGAATGAGGTACTACCCATCATTGGTAACCCGGTTGCCGATGAGTTTAAAAACCCTGATCTGCTCGGGCCAGGTACCGATTGGCAGGAGGCTATGTTCCAGCGCGGTGCGATCAACAACCACCAGTTGAGTTTTTCGGGTGGCCGCGATAAAACGACCTATTACCTGTCGCTGAACTACTTCGACAATAAGGGGATTCTGCTGGGTTCTGATTTCAAGCGGTATTCGTCGCGCTTCAGCCTCGATACACAGCTAAAAAGCTGGGTCAAAGTAGGTATTAGTGCCAACGTATCGCGCAGTATCCAGAATGTGTCCCTGGCCGATGCCGCCGAAGGAACGATCTGGAATGGCGCATCGACCAGCCCATTGGTTCCCGTAAAAAATATTGATGGTTCGTGGGGCGGTGGCCAAACGGTAGGTGGGGTACAATACAACAACGCCAACCTGGTCGGTAATAGCCAGTACCGGGGCAATACCAAAACGTCAAATAACATCTTTGGTAGCCTGTATGCCGAGTTTCAGTTGCTGAAAGGCTTGTCGCTTCGCAACGAATTATCGTATTCGTTAGGTCAGGACAACAACATCGCCTTTCAAAAAGCCGGTAACGTGGGCGGTACGTCGTTCCGCAGTAAACTGATCGACTCGCGGTCGGACAGTTATTACTACTCGATTACCAACTACCTGAATTACAATCTGTACTTCAAGAAACACGGCATTCAGGCTACGTTGGGCCATCAGGCGCAGAAATCCTACTACCAGTCGATTTCGGGTACTAAAGTTGATTTGCAGGCAAACATCTTTGACCTCAACACCGGTAGCGCCGACCAGACAACCTGGGGCCTGAGTGGGGGTAAAGGCCAGTGGGCTATGGAGTCGTACTTCGCCCGCGCCAATTATACATACGATGATCGTTTCTCGCTTTCGGCCAGTTTCCGGGCCGATGGTTCCTCGAACTTCGGGCCTAACAATCGCTGGGGTTACTTCCCCGGTGTATCGGCTGGCTGGACATTGTCAAACGAGAAATTCATGAAAGGGGATATCTCGAAAGTGCTGAGCTATGCTAAACTTCGTCTGGGCTACGGTATTGTTGGTAACCAGAACTTCCCCGGCGGGGCACCAAACCCTGCCTATGTGGGCGCTGTTCAGTTCTTCTCCGGCCCGGTGGGTTTCGGTTCGTCGAATATGATCAATGGTATTCCGAACCCGAATCTGAAATGGGAGTCGGTTAGAACGGCCAATGCGGGTGTCGACCTTGGCTTCTTTAACGGCCGCATCGACGCTACGATTGATGTGTACAAGAAAGTAACATCGGACATGATCATCTTCCTGACCGGTCCAAACCTGATTGGGGTAGGCGACCAGTGGGATGATCTGAAAGCGCCACTGGGTAATGCGGGACAGATGACGAATACCGGCATTGATATTGGCATTACATCGACCAACATCAAAAAGGGTAATTTCAGATGGAAGACCAATGTTGTGTTCACACAATTTACCAACAGCTATGACCGGGCCGCCAGTGCAGCTTCGGCACTGGATGGTAAGGTGTATTACAACAACTACCTCATCACGCACACTACTCCCGGACGCCCGGTTGGCTCGTTCTGGGGTCTGGTAACGGATGGATTGTTCCGTACGCAGGCTGATCTGGACGCCAGTCTGCCGCAGTTTGGCTACAAAGTGAACCAGACCGAAACCTGGCTTGGGGATATTCGCTACAAAGACATTAACGGCGATGGTAAAATTGACGCGCAGGATCTGACCTTCATCGGAAGTCCACTGCCGAAATTCACCTGGGGCTTCACGAATTCACTCAACTATGGCGACTTCGATTTCTCGCTGTTTTTGCAGGGTAGTCAGGGTGCCAAAGCCTATAACTTCCTCCGCTGGCAGTTAGAGGGCCTGAACAATGCCTACACCAACCAGCTGAATACGGTAACGGACCGCTACACCGAAGCTAATCAAAATGGTGCGTTACCCCGGTTCACGAACACCAACAAGAACAACACGGCTATGTCGGATCGGTACATTGAAGATGCATCATACATGCGCATTCAAAATATCACGCTGGGTTACCGGCTTCCCAAGACGCTGTTGAACCGGGTAAAAATAAGCAACCTGCGGGTGTACGGGTCGATTCAAAACCTGAAAACCTTTACGAATTATTCGGGCTACGACCCTGAGATCGGTGCGTTCAACAACAGCATCAAGCTCATGAACGTCGATACCGGTCACTACCCGAACCCACGTACGTTTACAGTAGGCGCTAATCTGCAATTCTAAATGTAAAGAGCGAAAGAGTGAAAGAGCGGGCTGACGCACAATGCTTTACCACTCAAAGCCTCTTTCACGATAGACAGTTTCACTCTTTCGCTCATTCACTCCGCTTCGGCGGTCCGATTTCTCTCTTTAAAAATGAAAATCAAGCCACTATATGCCCTGGTTCTGTCGGCGATGTTGTCTTCGTGCTCGAAAGACTACATTGACCGGCCCTCCCTATCAGGCACCACAACCGGTAACTATTACAACAATGCGGACGAAGTACGGGCCGCGACAAGTACGCTCTACAGCGGTTTGCCCTGGCGCAATTACGAAAGCCGGGCACAGGATGCTATCGGCGATGTGATGTCGGGCAACATGTTCACCTATACCGATGTCGAGTACCTGAATTTCACGGTATCATCGGCCTCGGAGCGGATTGGGGCTTCATGGGGTGCCTTTTATAAGATCATTGGCTATGCCAACGTAATGATCAAGACTTTCGAAGAGAAGAAAGCTGCCGGTGGTGGTGCCGCTTATCTGGACCCCGCCATTGCCGAATGTCATTTCATTCGGGGTATGCTGTATTTCTATATTGGGCGTACCTGGGGAGCGGCTCCGATCATTACCGATCCGGGTGCAACGGCTCTGTCGGGTAACTTCAACATTCCCCGCTACATTCAGAAGGATGTGTTGCGCTTTGCTCTGGAAGAGATAAAACTGGCCGAAGCGGGTCTGCCCGAATCGGATGTGCCGGGCCGGGTAACGAAATACGCGGCTAAAGGGCTGATGGCGAAATTGTATCTCTACTCCAAAGACTATGCAAACGCGAAAGCCAAGGCCGACGAAGTGATTAATTCCGGAAAGTATAGTCTGGTGGCCGATTACAGTGGGATGTTCACCAAAATGAGCATGAATAACAACGCCGAAAGCTTGTTTTCTATCCAGCATCAACTGGCACAGGACCCCTGGGGAACGGGAAATATTAAAAACCCCGACCGTGGAGCCGGTGCCCTGCGTACTGCCGAAGCCGATGCCTGGGAAATGTACGTTCCGTCGCTGGATTTGCTGAAAGAATATGAATTTGGTGATCTGCGCCGGAAATGGTCGGTAATGGAGCAAGGCTGGACCAACCCGAACTGGAAACCCCAGCGTGCCAATGCGCCGAAGTACAATGCGTTCATGGCTAACGGATTCAAGTACGACACCCTGCAGCCAGCCGAAGATGGCGGAAGCCAGGGCCCAACCCGGGCGAATATCGTTAAATACTTTGCCGGACCGGGCAAAAGCTTCGGGGGTGATGCCGTTTTGGGCCAGAACTCGGGAAACAATGTCGTGTTGCTGCGCTATGCTGATATTCTGCTGATCTACGCCGAGGCTACATTGGCCGGGGGTGCTTCGACCAGTGATGCCAAAGCACTCGACGCCCTGAACAAAGTACGGAGCCGGGCGGGGCTGTCGCCGAAAACGGCATTCACACAGGATGATATTCTGCATGAGCGTCGGGTGGAGTTTGCCTTTGAAGGCGATTACTGGTACGACATTCAACGCCAGGGATATGCCAAGGCGAAAGCGATGATCGAGAAGCAGAACCGGGGAACGGTAACGGGAGCAACGTACATCACCAACTTCTCGGAAGACAAAATGTACCTGCCAATTCCCTCCGGCGAGATCGTTCAGGACCCTGAGCTTGGCAAAGATCCGGTCCCTTACTACAACTAAAACTGACTGGATTATGGTATTCACCAAATACCATAATCCACAAAACATACGCAAATGAACTTTACTAGATTAAATCGAATAACGGGCTTTTTGTTGCTGAGTGGCTTAACCAGTCTTGTCCTGACTTCCTGCGAAAAAGATACGGATGGCAGTCCGCAGGTGGCGCCCGGAAATCCTGTCGCCACAGCAATGGCTCCCGACTCGGCGGCCGGTGGCTCCATTGTTACCCTGACCGGTTCCGGCCTTGGCGACATTCGTACCATTGTCTTCGAAAAGCAAAGCGTACCTGCGGGCTTCCAGCCAACATTAAATACCGATAATGCCCTGATTTTTCGAGTTCCTACCGAGGCTTTGGGTGGTAACCAGAAAGTCACCTTCACTAATAGCGCTGGTCGGTCGGTTTCGGTAGACTTCAAAGTGCTGGCCTTTGCAACAGTCTCTGATGTGTCGAATTATGATTTTTCGAAAGGGGCTGAAATTACGCTTACGGGCAATAATCTGGATGATGTGTCTGCCGTTGCGTTTGCCGATTCGGTGAAAGGTATTTCGGATGCTGCCACGATTGTATCGAAATCGCAGAAGCAGCTGGTTGTTAAAATGCCTGCCTCCACACTCAGCCGGGGCACATTGGCCATTACGAATGGAACGGGGCGCGTTCGTACCAAACAGGAGTTCGTGAACCTCGATATGGCGTATAAAGTCTTCTCGGACGCATATGGGACCGGTTTTCAGGATGCTTCCTGGGGTGATCCTGCCGCCGTTTCAACGAAAGAGTTTATGACAGGCACAACGTCTATTGGCAAGAGCTTCCAGAAAGGAAACTGGCATTTGATTGGTTTCGCTAACTGGTCAGCTTCGGCTATACCTTATTCGGCTGATTACACCTACGTGACGGGCTGGATCAAAGGGGCATCCGCTGATTATTCGCTCTACCTGACAACTGATGCCAGTAAAGCTGGTTTCGGAGGCTTTGACGAAAAGAACAAAATCAACGTGAGAGCGGGCGTCTGGAATTACTTCAAGCTCAAATTGTCGGACATTGACTTCTGGGCACCCGGCAAAACCCTGACTCAGGTAGGCTTCCGAATTCAGGGGCCCGACAAACAGGACGAGACGTTCTACTTTGATGATGTTCTGCTGGTTAAGTAAAAAGTAGAATGTCAGGAACACTGTAGCGCGGCAGGAAAGCCGCGAAGCCGTAGGCTAACATTGGCTTGCTCTACAACTTAGCCTACGGCTTCGCGGCTTTCCTGCCGCGCTACGGCGTTCCACCTATTATTCCTATTCCTAAACCTTATCCTTTTCAACTATGCTTTCTGATTTACTCACAACAATCAATCAGGCGACTGATCGCCTAAAGGGAGCAATCCCTTTTTTTTTGGCCGGATGGCTGAGTTTTATGCTGCCTGCAATCGTGCAGGCCGACCCAATTCGGGTAGAAGCGGAAGCCAGTCAGGGCGTTACGCTTAATGGGGTGCAGATAACGAATGAGCGAACGGGGTTTTCCGGAACCGGTTATGCCTGGGGTTTTGATGACGACAGCAACGGGGGCGATAACATTGTCTTTACCGTTCCCGCAACCGCCGGAGCTTATGAACTGACGATCGGATTTTATTCGCCTTATGGCGACAAAAAGACCCGGCTCACCGTCAATGGCGTTACCAGCGAGCAGGACCTGAAAGGTACGGGCGAAAATTTCAGTACCCTTACAGTCGGTATGTTTCAACTGGTCGAGGGGCAGAACACGATCACTATTGCGAAAGACTGGGGGTATTACGGCATCGACTACATTGTACTCACCCCCGCATCTGTTAAACCGCCTACGATTGTCCCGCTGGTAAATGGTCGGGCTGAAGTTGAGTTGGGTGATTTGACCGGAGTAGATATTGCAACAACCAATCCGGGCTATTCGGGGGCAGGTTATGTAACAGGCTTCGATAACGCGACCGATAAAGTAAGTATTACGGTCAATGCACCCGTTGGTCTGTATGAACTGACCATTGGCTATGCATCTCCTTATGACGATAAGGGCGTCGATTTTCAGGTTAATGACGAGCGGGGGAGTGGCACACTGAAGAAAACGGCTTCTGGATTCAGTACCATCGGCCTCGGGAAGTTTCTGCTGAACGAAGGACTAAACACCATCACAATTTACCGGGGATGGGGGTATTATGATGTTGACTACATTCAGCTAACACCAACCACGGCCCCCTTACCGGCCAAACCACCCAAAATACTTGCCGATGCGCAGGCTACCTTATCGACTAAAGGCTTGTTTTCCTATATCGTTGATCAATACGGGAGCAAAGTGATCTCGGGTCAGCAGGATGACGTGGAGTATATACTGGAAAAAACGGGTAAAGAGCCCGCCATTGGTTCGTTCGATCTAATCGACTATTCGCCCAGCCGTGTCCAGTTCGGAACAACACCCCAGCGGAGTAGCGAGGATATCATCAAATGGGCAAAAAAAGGCGAAGGCCGGGGTATCGTGAGCCTGATGTGGCACTGGAATGCCCCAACCGACCTAATTAACCAAGCCCCTGATAAACTCTGGTGGCGCGGTTTTTATACCGATGCCACAACGTTCGACATTGCCGCCGTGCTGGCTGATAAAAAAGGGGAGCGCTACCAGCTCATCCTGCGCGACATTGATGCCATTGCCCTGCAATTGAAGAAATTCCAGGCCGCCGATGTGCCTGTGCTCTGGCGCCCACTGCATGAAGCGGCTGGCGGCTGGTTCTGGTGGGGTGCCAAAGGGTCAGGTCCACTCAAAGAACTCTGGCATATTTTATACGACCGGCTCACCAACTATCACCAGCTGCACAACCTGATTTGGGTATACACCGCTACGGATACGTTCAATGCCGACTGGTATCCGGGCGATCAGTACGTCGATGTTGTAGGCATGGATATTTATGCTGACCCTACGGCGAATATGAGCGGGAACTGGGCCAGCGCACAAGCGCAGCTAAATGGTAAAAAGCTGGTGACCTTATCGGAAACCGGCAATCTGCCGAACCCGGATAAAATTCGTGGTTTTGGCACATGGTGGTCGTGGTTTTCGGTCTGGACCGGAACCGACTACATCAAAAAACAGCCAATTGATTTGCTGAAAGCTGTCTTTACGGACAAAGACGTTATCACGCGGGACGAACTCCCCAACTGGCGGCCACCCGTAACCCTGAAAGTGCAGTATCAGGATGATGATAAAGGCAACGCCACGAATACCACCATCCGGCCAAATCTACTACTGATCAATGAAGGGTCGGCCCCGATTCCGTACAGTGAACTCAGCGTTCGGTACTGGTTCACCGCCGAAAATTTTGCGGGAATAAGTGCCTGGGTCGATTATTCGCAACTGGGTAGCAACAAGTTGAAAACTAAATATGTAGCACTACCGCAGCCACGCAACGGCGCTACCGGTTATCTCGAATACAGCTTCGACCCATCGGCGGGCAATCTGGCAACGGGAAATTCCGGGGCTATTCAGTCGCGGTTTGTTACCAGTGATTATTCGAACCTGAACGAAAAGGACGACTATTCGTATCGGACCACAAACGGCTACGTGCTCAATGACCACATTACGCTATACCGTACAGCTCCGGGTGGCGTACCACAGCTCATCTGGGGCGTTGAACCCGATGTTATTCCGTCTGTTGTGAAGCTAAAAGCGTATACCCAGAACAGGAACAGTGCCACCAGCAACAGCACCATTAATACATACCTGACCATAGTCAACGAGGGTAACGTGCCCGTTGCCTACAGCGATCTATCGGTACGGTACTGGTTTACGTCGGAAGGGGCACAACCCTTGACTTTCATACTCGATTACGCTAAGGTTGGCAATGGCAATGTGACAGGTCAGTTTGTGCGGAATGTTGGCAGGAGCAAGGCGGATAGTTACCTGGAATTAAACATAAAACCCGCTCTGGGCAGCCTGTACCCGTCAAGTACCACCGGACCTATTCAATATCGGATTGCCAAGGCAGACTGGTCTACATTTAACGAAAGCAATGACTATTCGTATAAGCCCACGGCCGCTATGGACACCAATAGTCACGTCACGGTCTATTACAAAGACCCAAACGGCGTAACGCAGCTAGTATATGGAACAGAACCAGCCGCTATCTCTGGAGGACGCTCTGGCGTTGCCGAAAAAACGTCGTTACAGGTAACGATTTTAGGGAATCCTGTGGCAGGTGATAAAGCCGATGTAGAAGTACGTGGTGCCGTAGGCGAATCCCTGAAATTCATTGTGAGCGATGCAAAAGGGACGCAGCTGCTTACCAAAGAAGTTGGGCAGGCGGCTGAGGTAGAGACGCATTCACTTCAACTGGGGAAAGCGACCGGCGTGTATTTTGTAAGGGTTAGTACACCCGACGAAGCCGTTACAATTAAAGTTGTCAAGCCCTGAAGCTACTGTAATTTAAGTTTTGTGGTATTTACCCCCAACCCCCTAAAGGGGGCTTTGCCTGCCTATTCGCGACCTAAGCCCCCTTTAGGGGGTTGGGGGTAAATGCCACAAAACTTAAATTATAGTGTACTGAGTATTGAGAGTTAATGAGTGTATTGGTGCGATTTCGGCGGGCCGGTGGCCGGATCCATGACAAAATTAAAAGCAGATAACTTATTGATCAGTAGTCATTTATTCCTCAGCTAGCTTACTTCAAATACTTCTCAATCGTCTGGCGAATTAGCTGACGACTCGACGCCGAATTATACGTCGTCTTCTGTGTTGTTGCCGCCAGTTCGTCCAGCTCTCGTCCCAACACCTGGCCTTTTACCTGACCTTTAATAGCTATGGCGTCACGGCTGGCTAACACGTCTCCCCAAACGGCTCGCACGTCGGCCCAGTACGTCCGGTTTTTTGCCCACCAGTCCTTAGCGGCTTTACACTTGGCATCGTCTGTGCGTTGGTACGTATTCAATCCTTTTTCAGACGCTAACAACTGATCCCCTGCTTCGGAGCGAATGAGTTTATCATTGTCCTGATCATGAACATACCCGTCTGGCCGAATTTCGTGGTGATTCGTTCGGCGCATGACGTTATAGTCGGTGCGTTTGGTGTATTCACGTCGGGGTAGGGGCGCATCGACGGTACTTTCCCAGTAGGTGCGGCCATCGACATGCACCCAGGTCGCCGATCCCTGATAACGTGGGCTATCGTCAACTTCAAAGACTTTCTGTGCCCACTGCCCTTTTGCCTGGTCTGGTGTAAGCTTTATGCGTTTCCACGACGCACTTTGGTCGAACTTGAGCAAACTCGTATTCTGAAATTCCCAATCTTCGCGCCAGTGCTTTACCACCATTGAATCGCCCACGACCAGCAGATGTTGAATGACAAGCTTGGTCGGTCGATTTGCCGGGCCGGATTCTTCATCAACGAATACCAGTTCGGTGCCTTTGGCCGTGTACCTATCCTTAAATATATACGACTTTTCGGGTGCGAATGTCTCGGCATATACGAAGTTAACGTCGTGGCATCCGCACTGTCCTTTTATGGCGGCAATGTCTTCAGGCTTTGGTGCCGTTTGCGCGTATATGGGACAGGTCAATATGAATAAAGCTGATACAAATAGGGATAGCCGCATAGGGATACGTGGTGAAGACTGATGAATTGATGGGCAAATTTATGTTTATTTAGAATCTTTACAAATAAATACCTGAATTGTTTGGACAAATTCTAAATAGTGACTACGTTTGTGCCATGATTCGCTAGCAAAAGGGTTATTCCTTTGGCTTAACGGGATTGTATCGAACGTTGTTATGCCCCTCTTTTTACTGCTCACCTTAGCACTTGCACAACCGACACCTCAGGACACGCTGAAAGTACGTCCAATTGATGAGGTTGTTGTGACCGCTACGCGTAATGAACGGTCAATGGGTGCGTTGCCGCTACCCGTAACGGTAATTAGCGGGAAGCAGATTCAGCAAATGGGCAGCCTGCGACTTAACGATGTACTGCGCGAACAGACGGGCCTGGCCGTGGTTTCGGATCATGGCCAGGGTATTCAGATACAGGGTTTTGGCCCTGACTACACGCTGATTCTGGTTGATGGTGAACCTATTGTAGGCCGAACAGCCGGAACGCTCGACTTAACGCGGCTGGCAGTTGGCAATATCAAACAAATAGAAGTTGTAAAAGGGCCTTCGTCAAGTTTATATGGGTCTGAAGCCTTAGCAGGCGTTGTCAATATCATTACCCAGACACCCGGAGAAATAGCTAGCCAGGCAAAAGGCAGCTTATCTGCCCGCTATGGGGCAAACAAAACCAGTGATCTATCAGCCGATGTAAGCAAGCAGTGGACTGTTGGCCGAAGCGGGAAAGTAGGTATTTATCTGTTTGGTGACCGGTATCAGTCGGCGGGTTATTCGCTCACCGAAGGTAGTCAGGCTGTCGCACCTTTTACCAATTACACTAGCAGCGGACGGCTGACATACACCTTTTCGCCGAAATTGAAACTAGCTGTCTCCGGTCGATATTTTGCTGAAAATCAGGTCAATAGTTTTGTCGTTAGCCCCGATATTCAGGTGTCTGGTCCTGGAACCGTACGAGATTATACCCTGAATCCTGTGTTAACGCATCAGTTATCTCCGGGCTGGAAACTAACGTATCGCTACTATCGAACGGGGTATTTTACTGAAACCGACCTTCGTTACGCAACAACCAGAGAAGCATACGATGCCAGTTTCTTCCGGCAAACGTTTAACCGTCCTGAAGTAGTTGTCGAACGGATCATTAATCCGAAAAATATCCTGACTACCGGGGTGGGTTTCATTGCCGAAACAGTTGAGGCAACCCGCTATACCGAACGGAAACAGTTCAATACAACCTATGGATTTGCTCAATATGAGTGGATGCCCACGCTTCGATGGACAGTAATTGCCGGTGGACGTTACGATGCCCATAGCCAGTATGCCAGTCAGTTTAGTCCCAAAGTATCCGCCCGTTATGCCCTTAGCCCAGGCATAGCCCTGAGAGGCAGCCTGGGCGTTGGCTTCAAGGCACCTGATTTTCGACAGTTATACCTGAATTTCGATAATGCCGTTGCAGGATACAGTGTTTTTGGAACGCAGGAGGCCGCAGTGGGAATTGCCCGGCTAGCACAGCAGGGACAACTGGCAGAAATTGTCCTAGACCCATCTCGTCTGGCTACGATTCGGGCCGAGCGATCTGTAGCGTATAATATTGGGGCACAGCTTAAATCGCCAACGCTTCCGCTAATGGCTAGCCTGAACCTGTTTCGAAACGACATTCACGATCTGATCGAAACACAGGTGATTGCTCGTAAAACGAATGGGCAGAATGTGTTCAGCTACAACAATTTAAGTCAGGTGTATACCCAGGGAGCTGAGCTGGAGAGTAGCTGGCGGTGGACTGTCGGAACGGGCTATCTGACGGTAAGCGGGGGGTATCAATACCTGATCGCAAAGGATAAAGCCGTCAAACAGGGAATTAAAGAAGGGACAGTTTACCGGCGTAATCCTGAAACCCTGGCGAGCGAGCGCGTAACGTCGGGCGAATACGGCGGGTTGTTCAATCGCTCCCGGCACATGGCCAACCTGAAGCTTTTTTACGAACAGCCTAAACATGGCCTTTCAGCTTCATTACGGGCTGTTTATCGGGGTCGCTATGGCTTCGCCGATCGTGACGGCAACCTGATTCTTGATTCCGAGGCTGAGTATGTTCGGGGCTATATGCTCTATAATCTGTCGGCGGCAAAGACCTGGAAATCAATTACGCTGCAAGCGGGTGTTGATAACCTGACGGGCTATACTGACCCGGCTTATATCCCCAATCTGGCCGGACGCTTGTGGTATACCACTCTGCGCTGGGCCTGGAAATCCTGATCTCTATAACCAACATAAACCTGAAACGCTCAATGTTTATGAACTGTCAGTGTCACCTGTTATCCGATTCCGCTCATGGGCGGATAACCCTTTACGATGGCATAGTGCCCACCGATATGAAAGCCGAAGTCGCATCGGCACACGGTGAATACACTATATCGCTGGAGTTTAATAATATCACCCAATGGCTGTGCTATGAAGATTTTCTGGCACTGGAGTGGAATGTGCGAAGTATTGATACCTCGGCCTACTTCGATGCGCACCCCTATGAGGAGCGCATTCATTTGAGCACTCCGTCGCGTTTTCTACGATTCAGCTTTCGACTGCACGAGTTGCTGGAATTGCGGAAAATGCTAAGTCGGGCGGTGGCACGGCTGCACTGGTTCGAAGTCTTACGGAACACCCAGAATTAGCGCTGATACCCTATGGATGTCCTCGTTTTTCGAACCAATATCAACACCGACGAACGGCTTCATCGGGCCGCCTGCCGGTTATGCAAACTGCGGGCCATATGCCGTTGGAGCATTGATCTTGAGGATGTTGACTGTGTATTACGAATCGAAGCGGAGGCACTAACCGAAGCGGATGTGATTCGGCTGTTGACAAGAGCCGGATTACAATGCGATGTGTTGAATTAACTACCAATCCTATAATAAAGTAAAATGAAGATGCATATCAACCAATTAATCGTGGCGGTTTGCCTGAGCAGCGCCTTATTCTCCTGTAAAAAAGAAGACAATCCTATCGTTGTTCAACCGCTAACGGCAACCACTGTTAAAGATGTACCCGCCGATCCAACCAGTATGACATCCACTACCGGTCAGCAACCGGTTGCGGCAACGGGTAAATTCACGCTCTTCAGCTTCAAGGATAATAAGCAGATTGCCAACGCTGATTCGGCTACAAACAAGTGGGATATTGGGTTTCGGGGTACTACCATTATTGTCAATGGCGGACCGATTCGAACCGGACAAGGGGGGGCTTATGTGCAAACCGGCACGTTTGAGGAAACGACATCTGTGCCTTCATCCGCAACGTTCGCGCAGGACCAAAGTGCTACTCAGTTAGCTATTACAACGGGCTCCGGCAAAGGCTGGTACAATTATGACCAAACGACCAATCTCATCTCGTCCATACCTGGAAAAGTATTTATTATTCGCACAGGCGATGGTAAGTATGCCAAAATGGATATTCTTAGCTATTATCAAGGAGCACCGGCCACTCCCGCGGCTACGAGTGTAGCTCGTTATTATACCTTTCGCTATGTCTACCAGCCCGACGGTAGCCAGTCGCTGAAATGAAAAACCAGATGATAGTTTTAACACAAGAAGACACCCTTTAAGGGTGTCTTTTTGCATTTCAGGGCAAAGGAATTATCTATTCGAATGGGTTGCCGTCGTAGGTAACGCTGGCGAGTTTTTTGTCCAGGTAATAAATTTGGTCAGCTGGAATTTGATCGATCAATTCCAAACAGCGACGGGCAATGTATTCTTCTTCCATTTGCTCTTTCACGTACCATTTCAGCAGCTCCTCGGTGGCATAATCGCCTTCACGGCGGCAAATGCCAATGATTCGGTTGATCGAGTCCGTTACGGTAATTTCCTGATCCAGAGCGCCTTCAAATACTGACCGTAACGAATCGAACTCCTGACTCACCGCCGGAATCTCGGGCGAATAAGCTGTGCCACCCTGATCGCATAGGTAGTGAAAAAACTTCATGGCATGTTTGCGCTCTTCTTCCGACTGATTGTAGAAGAAACCTGCACAGTGGTCCAGACCATTGCGGTCGCACCAGCCTGCCATCGCCAGGTATTTTGACGACGAGATCATTTCCATTTGTATTTGCTGGTTCAGGGCCAGTTCAACGCTTTCCTTTACAGAACTGCGCAATCTTACTAAGTCTTTCATATGAAGTAACCGTGTTGTTCGCGGTGAGAGTTTTCTGTAGTAAAACAACATAAAAAAACCGACTGTTGTTAAGCAGTCGGTTTAGAGATAATCTATTTCTATTTATTCTGCCATTGAACAGCCACATTCGCGAAGCATACTGTTCAGTTCGAGCATGAGTTTCGCGCCATTGAGCAGCTCACGCAGGTGTACAATCTCACAAAGCGTTAGTACATAACAACGTTCAGAGCGGGGCGGTGTCAGGATTTCGAGATCATCGGCAGCGGCTGTACTTAACGCCATGTGCTTCACATCGACCGTTTCGACCATACGCCGAAACTGGGCAAAATCACGGGCTGACAAAGGTGTATGTGTGTTCCAGAATTCCAGAATTAGCCGATTGCTTGCATCACATTGATAGACAACTCCTCTATCGGTCCGAAATACTTCCTTATAGGTTGCTGGTACGTTGCTGCTCACCATTTATTTAAATGAATGAACAAAGATACAATGCAGCCTGTAATTTAGATAGCGTCTAAACAATAATTTAATGCGCTATGTACGCGCCAGTTGAGTGTATACCGTAAACTTTATTTAGGAAGTGGCATATCCATCAAATCTTCGTCTGTCAATTTGATGGTCGCGGCCTGAACATTTTCTTCCAGGTGCTTTACCGACGATGTTCCGGCAATGGGTAACATAACGGGCGATGCCGCCAGCAACCATGCCAGTGCGATTTGATAATCCGTTGCGTTGTGACGTTTTGCTACTTTTTTAATCGCATTATCTGCCGCAACATTTCCGGCATTGAGCGGAAACCAGGGGATAAAAGCGATGTTATTTTGTTCGCAGTATGTCAAGACGTCATTCCAGCGTTGTTCGCCAAAGTTGTACATGTTCTGTACCGACACGACGTCAAAGTATTTTTTTGCTTCTTCGATCTGGTCAATGCTCACTTCCGACAAGCCAATATGCTTAATCTTACCCTGTTGTTGCGCTTCTTTCAGGAAACCAAGAAACTCTTCGGAGGGTACTTTTGGATCGAACCGGTGCAATTGATACAAGTCGATCTGGTCGAGTTTAAGGCGTTTAAGGCTGCCATTCAGGGCTTCTTCGAGGTGTTTACGGCTGCCATCGACCGGCCATTGGTTCGGGCCTGTGCGTAACAGGCCACCTTTTGTGCCAATAATGAGCCCATCCGGGTAAGGATACAGGGCTTCGGCAATAAGTTCTTCCGAAACGTAGGGGCCATAACTGTCGGCGGTGTCGATAAAGTTGATGCCGAGTTCAACGGTGCGTTTCAGTACGCGAATACACTCGTCATGATCTTTAGGCGGTCCCCAGATGCCGTCGCCGGTAATTCGCATGGCACCGTAGGCTAATCGGTTAACGGTCAGATCACCACCGATGGTGATCGTGCCAGCTTGTACTGCAGGTTGTTGGTCTGTTGCTTGCATAAGTATTTCTGATTGTTGACTAGGCGTACAAGGCTTCATGCCGGGTGTACAGGTCATAAACAAACAGAAATACGTTTTGTATAAGTTGCACGATCAAGTTTTTATGATTTATCGTTTCTCAATCCCGTCCAGCACGCGCCGGATAACAAACAAGAATAGGGTCAGCGATCAAAAAAACGGTCTGCCATATTTCGTGAGCTGTGCTGAATAGTAATGACATCTATTTGCTCATTACTGACAATTTTGTAAACGATACGATAATCGTTATGAACCAATTCTCTGAGATAGGCGAGTGAAAATTCTGGTACTTTACGACCCATTTCTGGAAAAGATTTCAACTGTTCGATTTTCGCAATAAGCGTATCAATCAGATGATCGGCGTAGGCAGGTGAATAGGTAGAGCGGTAATCATTAATTGCATCCAAGTCTTCAACAGCCCGATTTGTAAAGGTGATTTGAATCATTTACGCAACCGTTGTTTTACCTCTTCCAATGGCACAGTTTCGCCCCGTTCCGATTGTAATAAACCTTCCTGTACATTTTGAATGAATAACAGGCGTTCAATGAATGCTTCGACAGGAAACTCCTCCGGCATTTTCTCTAATGACTCCTGTATGGCTGCCTTTGTCATGATCAAGTTGTTTTACCAAATATACGAATATACCGTAATCTACCGTTTCTCAATCCCGTCCAGCACGCGCCGGATGACATTAGCCCGCTGCATAAAATCGAGTGAGTTGGTCACATCCTGATCATCGATGATTTGCTTGAAGTGCAGAAGAAACTCAATATAGTCGGCCAATGCCTGCGACACATTTTGCCGGTTCTGGTCGAAGATGGGAGCCCACATGGCTGGCGAGCTTTTGGCCAGTCGCACGGTTGAGCTAAAGCCGGTACTGGCCATGTCGAAGATGGCCTGTTCGTCTTTCTCCTTTTCCAGTACCGTTAATCCAAGGGCAAATGCGCTCACGTGGCTCAGGTGTGATACATAGGCCAGGTGCAGGTCGTGCTCCTGCGGGGTCATGTAAAACAACTTCATGCCCACATCCCGAAAAAGGCTCTCAGTGAGTGTCAGGCTGTCTGGATTGCTCTTTTCGCGGTCGCAGATGATGAGGTTCTTACCGACCAGCAACTCTTTGAATGCGGCCCCCGGCCCCGAGTTCTCAGTGCCTGCCATTGGGTGAACGGCCACAAATTGCGCTCGTTTCGGATGGGCATCGGCCATAGCACAAATAAGGCCTTTTGTAGAGCCCAGATCAATAACCGTTGCGCCCGCTGGCAGGTGATCGAGCACGGTGGGCAGTAAGTCGATGATGATATTGACGGGTGTCGCCATAACGACAAGCGTACTTTGGGCTATTGCGTCCGCCAAGGGTAATACGTCATCAACAATGCCTTTGGCCAGCGCCAGTTGCCCGTTTACCGCTGAACTATCGACGCCAATAAAGCGCATTTTGGGGTATTTCTCGCGGACCGCAAGGGCAAACGAACCACCTAATAAGCCTATTCCTACAATGGAGACAGTCATGGACCGGGATTTTAACAAGATTTTAAAGATTTACATAATTGAAGCAGATTGGAATCCTGAACCTCATTACATACCTTAATTTCACTACACAATTGAATAGTAAAAGAAGAGCTATAAGACCTGGACATATTGGATTCTATATAGCTGAAGACTTGTACTTGTTGTTGAATAATCGTTTGAACTCAAGGCTGGACGTTCCAAAATTTATGAGTAATCCAGTGGGTAGATTATACGCTTCCAGATAATTTTTACCCTGTGCTAAATTAGCGTTGTCTAAACCAGCAACAGCTTTCAACTCGACAGATAAACATTCCTCTATCAAAAAATCAACTCGTCTCGTACCCACCTGGACGCTCTTAAAGAATACAGACATCTCATATTCCCGCGCAAAAATAATGTTATTCAGCTCCAACTCCACAGCCAACGCTCGTTGGTAAATAACTTACTGAAAGCCGTTGCCAAGCGATCTATGCACTTCCATCGCACAACCTATAACTCGACGAGTAAGATCATCAATCCCTACTATTGAAGTACTCATTACTTTCGTTGGTAAAACAGTGACAATTATTTTTTTCAATAATCAGACTAATTTTTACGATGCAAGTAACTTAGTGACACCTATAAAGGAATACCTAGGCAAAAGATGATTCCTATGTTTGATCACTTAATCTTGAAAACCATTACTTTATTACGAGAACGGTAGATAATCCTGAAAATCTTTTAAATCTTGATAAAATCCCGGTTCAGACGCCCCACTGCCTCCTCGATCCGCTCCTTTGGCATACACAACGACACACGCACATACCGGTTGCCTTTGGGCCCGAAAATAAAGCCGGGGGCGATGAAAACGTGTTTCGTCAGAAGTAAGTCATTCACCAGGTCTTCGGCTGAAGCTACCGAATCAGGCAGTTTTGCCCAAATGAACAGCCCTTCCTGATCAGTGGAATAGGTACAACCCAAGGTATCCAGAAAGGCATGAATAGCATCCAGACGACCCTGATAAACGGCATTACGTTCCCGATGCCACTCATCCGAATTGGTAAGGGCTTCTGTAGCGGCATCCATCAAGGGTTTAAACTGCCCCGAATCGACATTGCTTTTGATGGTCAATACGGCATCTACGTAGGCTTTCGCACCCGCCATCCAGCCAATGCGCCATCCCGCCATATTGTGCGATTTGCTCAGGGAATTCAACTCGATAGCCACCTCCTTCGCACCATCCACTGACAACAGACTGATAGGTGGTTTTTTGTTCAGAATCAGGCTGTAGGGATTGTCATGGCACAGCAGAACTTTGTGGTCGTGGGCAAAACGCACCGCCCGCTCTAACAAGGCATGGGTAGCGGGAGCACCCGTTGGCATGTGCGGGTAGTTCATCCAAAGAATTTTGACTGGATTCGATGGGTTGGCTTTGGCTACTAAATCGTCCAGAATAGCCCAGTCGGGTTGCCAGCCGCCATGTTCCAGCAAAGGATACTCACGAACACTGGCTCCAACCATTGCGCTTACCGCCCGGTAGGCCGGGTAGCCAAGTTCAGGTACCAGTACGCCATCGCCATCGTTCAAAAACGTTAGAGAGATGTGCGTGATGCCCTCTTTTGAGCCAATAAGCGGCAGAATTTCGGTATCGGCGTTGAGGGTGACACCGTAGGTATGGCTGTAGAATCTGGCAATGGCCTGCCGTAATCCCGGCGTGCCTTTATAGGGCTGATAGCCATGCGACGTTGGTTGCTGTACCGACTTGATGAGGGCGTCGACCGTGTTGGCCGATGGCATCAGGTCGGGGTTGCCAATGCCGAGATTGATAATATCATGACCAGCCGCCTGCAAACGACGGACTTCGGCCAGTTTTACTGAGAAATAATATTCCTGCGTTTGATCGGCGCGGTGGGCGAGGGGGATAATCACAACCGGGATTTTATCGAGATGTAAACGATTTTTAAGATTAATGACAATAGCAGTTGATGCGCTTTGGGACAACAAAGATAGGGTTGTTATTAATCTTGTTAATTCTTTAAAAATGAAATGAGCCCGTAATTCGGGCGTATTAAAACAGTGTTGGAGAAATACAGGATATGTAATTACCCGCTTTCCTTTCGTCGGTAATCTTGTCTAATCCTTTAAATCTTTTGAATCCCGGTTCAGAAAGTATTTCAGCAACGGGGCCAGATGAAGTGATTGCATCATGTCGCCGGTATTGATAATTTCCAAGGCCCGTTCGGGCGATACGATATGAACCGTAATTTCTTCTGTTGATTCAAGATGCTGTCTCTGCTTCAACTCAACACCCGTCGCTAAGTAGGAATACGTCAGATTGGCGTGTGTACCCGGGTTAGCCGAGAGTGTCATCAGCAATTCCCACTGGCCTCCACCAAAGCCAGTTTCCTCCAGTAGTTCGCGCTGGGCAGCTAAAAGCGGTTTTTCATTTGGGTCAATGACACCTGCACAAAGCTCATAATGAACACCCGCTATCGCATGGCGGTATTGCCGGATGAGCACTAACTGGCCATCTGTCGTTACAGCAACGACGTTGATCCAGTCGGGATACTCAAGAACGAAGTAATCTGGGATTGATCCCCCGTTCTCCATATGGATTGCATCCTTTCGAACTGTAAACCACGGTAAATTGTGGATGTATTCAGATCGCTCGACCTGCCAGGGTCGTGGGTCATTGTCATGAATCATGCCGCAAAGGTAGGCAGTATTTTACCCTTTTTCAGGCAATTCATATTAACCACCCTGTCAGATTCGTTGTAGAAAGAACTTTTGCCTTTTGTGAATTCTGTTCGGACAACCAAAATCCTGATGAAGAATATTATTACCGGTTGCGTTGCTGCTTTATGTCTTTGCCTTTCGTCCTGTCATCGCCCCGTTGCCTATTTTCAACCGACACCCCACCCGGCAGCAACCCGACAACCGATTGAGCAGCCTGTAGCGCAGGTAAAAGCATCTCTTTCAGACTCAGCGCCAGCCGACACTCTATTGTCTACTGTAGAGAAAACAGCGATCCCTGCTGTTGCCAGCCTAAGTAGCCAGCCAGCGCAAACGACAAACAGTAAGATCGAACGCCGAATGCATCGAATGCAGTCGTTACTCTCAGGACCGTCCACGCAAACAAACGATCAGCAACCGGGGCCAAAACCAAAGAAAAAACTTAAATTGGGTAACCAGATCCGGCAGGGGCTGGGCATGCCTTTACGGCCAGAATTGAACTGGTGGCAGCGTATTAGCTGGAAGCTGAAAGCGTCGGTGCTGGTCATTCTGGTGGCTGTGCTGTTTGCCATTTTACACATCACCATACTGGCCATTATCTTTGGTATCCTGGGCGCTTTCCTGCTAATCACCGGCCTGAAACGATCGTTTAAAGTGCGACGGCCCTGGTTTTGATTTTTAAGTAACCAAGCAAAATATTTTAACCACAGAGATTTTACTTATCCATTGAGGTTACTTAGGATTTTATTTGCGAACGGGCTTTTGTCATCCCGACGAAGGAGGGATCTTCGGAGAAGGCAGAGTTTTTCATTTCCCGAGGATCCCTCCTTCGTCGGGATGACAAAAGCCCGTTCGCAAATAAAATCCTAAGTAACCTCATTATCAGACTATTGAACTTCTGTGCTCTCCGTGCTGCAACGGCGGACCGTCTCTGTGGTTAATAAATTTGCTTAGATACTAACAGTACTGAGCTGATTACGGCAATACGCGAACGGCGTCATAAATCAACTGGATATATCGCTCCCGGTCAATGTCATAAACGAAATCCACATTGGGCGTTTTCTTGAGCACGTCGAAAAAATCAACGACAGTTGTTCCTGTGGTTAATGTGCCGTTCACTTCAACATCGACAAAGCAGGGCTTTGACGTAAACATAGATGGATCAATTAACCAGGCAATTGAACAGGGGTCATGAAGGGCTGCTCCACCGTTCAGTTCAGGGCGTTCGCGCCGGTAATAAATGGAGAAGAAATCCATCAATTCGGCCACTACTTTCCCCGACCTATTACCAATTGCCCTGAATCGCTCAATGTCTTCCTGAAAGACCAACGCCTTGTGGGTAACATCAAGTCCACACATGGTGATGGGAACGCCCGATTTGAAAACGACAGCGGCTGCTTCGGGATCAACGTATATGTTGAATTCGGCGGTAGGGGTCATGTTTCCCCGAAAAGCACCCCCGCCCATGAGTGAGATACGCTCAATTTTAGATTTTAAATGCGGATAAGCCAGCAGAAATGTAGCAATGTTGGTCAATGGTCCCGTTGGCACAATGGTTATCTTTTCCGGACTTTCGGTTAAAATCCGAGCCATCGCTTCTATGGCCGATAGAGACTCATGATATACGTTTGGCTCTGGCAGTATCGGGCCGTCCATCCCCATCTCACCGTGTACGTAATCGGCAATGATCAATTCGCGGAAGAGCGGTTTGTCGCAACCTTTATAAACGGGAACATCGGTGCCGATCAGCTCAAGGATTTTTCTCGCATTTTTCAGCGTTTTCTCCTGCGTTTGATTTCCCGCCGAAGTCGTAATGGCCTTGATGTCAAACAAGTTACTGCCAAAAGCGAGCAACAGCATAACGGCATCGTCGTGGCCTGGATCACAGTCAATTATCAGAGGTACTTTTTTCATGATTGTGTAAAATTCGTATGGATAACAGGAATGCCAGTCAGTAGGTTTGTTTCTCTAACTATGTCTTTACTTATGTGTCAGTGAGTATATTTAACTACCTTTTAACGCTTGTTAAGCGTCTTTAAACGCAACTTTGCGGTTTATGATACATAGTTATTTGTGTATCGATGCCTTGGTTTCGAATGACCCTGCAAAAGATAATAATACCTCTGGCGCTATTGTGTATGGTTGTAACAGCCTCTGCACAGACCACACTAACCTTGCGGCAAACACTCCGGCAGGTTCGTGAGAATAGCCCCGCCCTTCGCGTTGAGCGGTTGAATATCAACGCGGCCCAGGCCGACCAGACGACAGCGAACCTACGGGCGAACCCCGTTCTGAATAATCAGACGCTGTTTCAGTTAAAGCAAGCGCCGGGCGCGTTGTCGCCAGCACCGGGTGCTGAAGGGGTGGGAGTATTAAATCGTCAGCGACGCCAGTTCTGGCTACAGGCCACTAAAGAATTTGATATTCATGGTAAGCGTACCTATCGGAATCGCTTTGCCGAGGCCAATACAAATCTGGCTGTTCGGAGTGTTGCCGAAACGGAACGGGGGTTGCTCTTCGATGCGGCCAATCGATACCTCGATGCCTGGTATGCCCGCGTTCAGCTTGCCTTGCTGCAACGGGCTAAAGCCAATGTCGACACGCTGGTTCAACTAAATAGGGTGCGGCTTAAGGATTTGGTAATCACCAGTACCGATCTTACCCGGACGCAATTAATTTCCGATCAATACGACATTCAAACCCGAACAGCGCAACAGGATCTCCGAAATCGACTCAATGATTTGCGGTTGGTGATTGGGGCGGCCGACACCATCAATGTGGCGTTGAACGATTCTATTATCAATCCGGCCTTTGCAAACCCGCTGAGTTTATATCCCGTTATGAATGCCAGTGCGGATAGTTTGTTAGGATTGGCAGCAACGACCCGGACAGACGTACGTGTTGCAGAAGCCAATATAGAATCTGCCCGGCGCAACGTAGACTTGCAGCAAGTGTTGGCTAAGCCCCGTAATGAAGCCGGCCTGATTTGGAATCCCCAGAATTCTGTTCCTTATGCGGGTGTATTTTTAACAATTGAATTGCCCGTATACACCCGTAATCAGGGCGAAATACAAAAATCCCGAGTGTTGCAGGAGCAGGCTGGACAGGCAGCTGCGTTGGTACAGGCTCAGATACGGGCAGAAGTCACAAATGCGTATCAATCGTTTGCGACCAGTCGAGAGAATATTGAGCGATATATTGGCATTCGTCGCGACGCCGACAAGGTGCTCGCATCTGTCCGATATGCCTACCTGCGGGGAGCCACTACGCTGATCGACCTGCTTCAAGCGCAAACGTCGTGGTTCGACACGCAAACCGCCTATTACCAGGCACTCTATACCCATCGTCAAAACTATGTCCGTCTGTTGTATGTGACCGGGCAGATTAATGCGTATTAAAAATGAGATTTTCCCTGCTTATAGTACTGACCTTGTTGATGGCTGCCTGTAAAGAGAAGCCAAAGCCAGTTGTTACATCAATACCCCGCCCAACGATCAGTGCCGATGGGGGGCGTATTACGTTTCCGGATTCGGTAATGATGCGGGCCTTTACCACGCAACAAGCGCACTCGGGCGACATTCATACCGATTTTGCTGCTCCTGGTCACGTTGCCGCTATGGTATTGCGCTCTGTCGAAAACCCGGCCGAGAGGCTGGTATTGTTTGATGATTCGGGTCTCTCCGACAATTACACGGCCATTCTGCAACACCGGATTAACATTCAAACCGAGCGGGGTAATCTGGAGCGAGTTAAGGATTTACAGGCACATGGCGCGGCATCGGGCAAAGAAGTGATTGAAGCCCAAACGCAGTTAGCCAATGAAGAAGCCGCTATTATTTCGGATGAAGCCACGCTCAAACTGGCGGGTTTCGACCCCGAAGCCTTACGCACAGCGCGGCCCAACACAATTTTAGTCGTGTGCGAAATACCCGAAAATCAGTTTGGCAGTATTCGCAAAGGCATTGCCTGTACACTCAATTTTACTGCGTTCCCAAACGAACGGTTTGCTGGCCGGATTGACAATGTGAATGATTACGTGGATAACACCACCCGACAGATCAAGCTGCGTATTTCGGTAGCTAACCCCGATGGTCGTCTAAAGGCAGGGATGTTCGCCACCGCCGAATTTGGTATAAAGGAAGAAGGTAAGTTTATAACTGTTTCCCGCGATGCTATCGTGACGGTGCAGGGCCGCGATTATGTCTTTATTCAAACGGCACCGCAGGTTATTGAACGTCGGGCAGTGCAGCTTGGCCAGCAACGCGCCGACAGAGTGGTTGTACAAAACGGATTGGCACAAAACGACCGGGTTGTTACCGCCAATGTCCTTCAATTGAAAGGGTTGAGTTTTGGGTATTGATGTCTGGGCCAAGCTCCCGCTTGGCCCTTAACAATGAGCCGACAAGGGCCGAGCGGGAGCTTGGCCCAGACGAAACAAATGATTCAGAAACTAATTTTATTCTCCCTAAAAAATCGCTGGGTCGTTGTTGGCCTTGCTGTAGCGATTATGGGGTTGGGCCTATGGTGTTTCAAACTGTTGAAGATTGAAGCCTACCCCGATATTGCCGATACCAACGTAATTGTAATTGCCAAATACGATGGCCGCGCTGCCGAAGAGGTTGAACAACAGGTTACGATCCCAATTGAACGTGTGCTCAATAACGTGCCACACGTAACAGACCGCCGGTCAAGAACCATTTTTGGACTATCGGTGGTGCAGTTGAATTTTGACGAAACAGTTACGGATTATTTTGCCCGTCAGCAGATAATTGAACGACTGAGTAGTGCCCAGTTGCCCGATGGTGTTTCTCCCGAACTGGCACCGCTTACGACGGCTGTGGGCGAAATTTACCGATATGTGATCGAGGCTCCGGCGAGCATGTCGCCCATGCAACTGCGCGATTTGCAGGATTGGGTTATTATTCCGCAACTGCTTCAGGTACCCGGTCTGGCCGATGTAACAACCTTTGGCGGACCTATCAAACAGTTTCAGGTTATACCCGATCCCGCCAAGCTGCGGAAGTTCAGCCTGACGTTGCAGGATGTTATTGACGCTGTTCAGAAGAATAACCAGAACACGGGCGGTAATGTCATTTCCAGAGGTGGACAAGGCTTTGCTGTGCGGGGGTTGGGGGCACTTAAATCGCCCGACGATGTGCAGAACATCGTGCTAAAGGCCACTGAAGGCGTGCCCGTTCTGGTACGCGATGTGGCCAGCGTCGAAATTAACCCGCCCTCCCCGTCGGGTATTCTGGGGTATCGGATTCCGGACGAAAAATTAGACGTCATTGGGGCTACCGAAGGGATTGTTCTACTGCGCCGGGGCGAAAATCCGAGCGAGGTGCTGGAGTTACTCAAAGAGAAAATTGCCGATCTTGAAGCCCGCGAACTGCCTAAAGGCGTTCACCTGCGCGTGCTGTATGACCGGGGGTTTCTAATCGACCACTCGCTTGAAACAGTGGCCCATACGCTCATCGAAGGTATTTCGATTGTCGCCATTTTGCTTGTGTTATTTCTGGGTAGCCTGCGGGCGGCTCTGGTGGTTACCGTCACGATTCCGTTTTCGCTGCTGTTTGCCTTTATCCTGATGAAACTGGTTGGTATTCCGGCTAACCTGCTCTCGTTGGGCGCCATCGACTTCGGAATTATTGTTGATGGAGCCAGCGTAATGGCCGAGCACCTGATAAGGCGATACCGATCCTCCGGCCCCGCCGACCGAAATCAGGGTATCGTAAACGTAACGGCCCACTCGGCGGGTGAGGTGGCGCGGGAGATATTCTTCTCCGTAACCATCATCATTCTGGCCTATATGCCCATTTTGCTGATGCAGCGCGTTGAAGGGAAGTTGTTTAGCCCAATGGCGCTGACGTTGTCATTTGCCGTGATTGGTTCGTTGATCTGCGCCCTAACGGTTATTCCGGTTCTTATTTCATTTGCTTTTCGCAAGGTGTTGGCCCCCGATGGTAAACCCTTGAAAGAGCATAAGAACTTCCTTTTGTCGCCCCTGGAGCGGGGTTATCAGTGGCTATTAACATCGACTTTGTTCCGGGCACCGGGCCTGGTTGTTGGTGTAGGAATGACCATTGTGCTGATCATGATCGGTTTTGGCGCTAAGCTCGGTACTGAATTTCTGCCCGAACTCGATGAGGGATCTATTTTCATGCGGGCGTTTATGCCATCGGGTATTACCATTCAGGAAAATGCGAAAATTGCGCCAAGGATTCGCGAAATTATCAGTAGTTATAAACCGGTTAGTTTTGTTATCACACAGACGGGTCGTAATGATGACGGAACCGACCCATTCCCAACCGACCGTACCGAAATTCTGGTTGGGTTGAAAGATTATAGTACCTGGTCAGATACGATTTCGAAGAAAGAAATTGTGCGCTCCATGCAAAGCAAGTTGCAGGAAGCTTTTCCGGGTGCATTCTTCTCGTCAGGCCAACCCATTATTGATCAGGTAATGGAAATTGTGACCGGTAGTGCCGCCGATCTGGCTATTTCTATCGTTGGCAACGACCTGACGCTGATGCGTGCCAAAGCTGACAGCGTTGCCGCATTGGTGAAGGGTATGAATGGGGCCGTGTCGGTGAATATCGAGCAGGAAGGTCCACAGGATCAGTTAGCTATTAAGATAAACCGGCCGGCAGCAGCGCGGTATGGTATCAACGTTGCCGAGATTGAAAGCATGATTGAAGCGGCTATTGGTGGTAAAGCAATCGGATCGATTTATGACGAAGCCAAACGCTATGACATCGTGGTGCGTTTCACGCCTGAAAGCCGGGGAAGTATCGATGCCATTCGGTTGTTGCAGGTGCCGTCGGCAACGGGTGCGCTGATTCCGATGAGCGAACTGGCCGATATTCGCTATGTGCAGGGACAGACGAACATCTATCGGATCAACGGCAAACGGATGGTTACGGTCAGAACTAACATTCGTGGGCGCGATCAGGGCGGATTTGTGAAAGAAATAAGCCAGAAGGTTCATCAGCATGTCAAAATTCCTGAAGGGTACAGTGTCATCTACGGCGGTCAGTACGAGAATCTCGAACGCGCGGGTGGTCAGTTGATGATCTCGATTCCGCTCACGATTGTCGTTGTGTTCCTGTTTTTGTTCATGCTATACGGCAACGTTCGCGATACCTTGTTGACGCTCACCTGTCTGCTGTTTGCGTTGGCGGGGGGGATTGGCGCGTTGTTGTTGCGGGGCTATAATTTTAACGTATCAGCCGGGGTGGGCTTCGTGTCGATCTTTGGTATATCGGTTATGGCGGGTGTATTACTTGTCTCGGCGCTCAATCGCAATCTCGCTAATAATCCGAAGTCGCTAAAGGAAATCACCATTGAAACGGCGCAGGAACAATTTCGGGCTATTATGGCAATTATGGTGGTGGCTATTATTGGTCTCGTACCCGCTGCAATTTCGAGCGGTATCGGCTCCGATGTTCAGCGACCACTCGCCACAGTAATCATCGGCGGCCTGACAACAACGTTATTCTTCGCCCCCCTCATCATTCCGCCGTTATTTTACCTCGTTAACCGCAAGCGTCCCCGACCAACGCCGGTAGATTCCACCGGACATCACATCGCAGAACCGATAGAAGAGGGCACAGAGATATAGAAATGTCCTGTACCAAACAGCTTCTAGCTGTTTGAGAGTAGCTGTTTGTCGTACTCTCTCAAACAGCTAGAAGCTGTTTGGTACAACATCAATCAACCTCCAGCATAATTTTACCAATGTGTTCGCTGCTTTCCATCAGGTCTTGCGCCCTGGCTGCTTCCGATAAGGGGAAACTGCGGTAAACAACAGGCTTTAGCTGACCGGTAGCTAGCAGAGGCCAGACCTGTTGCTCAACTTCGGCAGTCAGGGCTGCTTTGAAATTGGCATCGCGGGGTTTTAGCATACTGCCGCTGATGGTAATGCGCTTTTGCATTAGTGTAGGGATATGAATCTGGCTATCGGCACCCTGCATGGCGTTGATAAACATCAATCGACCATCAGTAGCGAGTAGGCGCAGGTTTTTAGGCGTGTACTCACCACCAACCATATCCAGAATGACGTTGATCCCTACACTACTCAATACCTGCTCGAAGTCCTCTTTTTTGTAATTGATACAGTTGATGGCACCCAGTTGTTCGCAGAAGGCGCATTTGTCGTCGCTTCCCGCTGTGGCGTACGCATTGGCACCGAAGGCTTTTGCCAACTGAATAGCCGTTACACCGATCCCGCTGCTACCGCCATGTATCAGAAAGTTCTCTCCTTTTGACAGATGTCCCCACTGAAAAACCGTTGACCATACGGTCAGGATTGTTTCGGGCAGGGAAGCCGCTTCGAGGAAGGTAAGATTGGGAGGTACGAGCAGGCAATGGCGTTCATCGACTGCTACGTATTCGGCATAGCCGCCCCCACTGATCAACGCACAAACGTTATCGCCAACGGTCCATCGACTGGTATCAGGGCCACATTCCTCAATACTTCCCGCCACCTCAAGACCGGGAATCTGACCTGTTGGGTCCATTCCGTAGCCGCCCGTTCGCTGGTGAATATCACTTCGATTGACACCCGCAGCTCGTATGCGAATCAGGACCTGTCCGGAAGCTGGTTTTGGTGTGGGTTGTTCCTGTAGCGTAAGAACAGCACTATCGCCGGGCCGGGTTATAATCATTGCTTTCATGAAGCTATAACCTTGAATAGTCGCTTTTGTCAGAAAAAAGTCAAACTACCGTTGCCGAAAAGTGGTAGTGTACATGAGCATAAACAGAACCAGCATGACTCAATCTAACCAAACTACTACCGATGTTACGGCTGCCGTGCGTGAGCAGCTGATTGCTTTACTTACGGGCAGCAACGCGCACCAGTCATTTGACGATGCGGTTAAGGAGTTGCCTTCCGAATTGCGTGGAGTAAAACCCGACAAACTGCCATACAGCATATGGCAACTGGTTGACCACATCCGAATTGCCCAATGGGATATTCTTGAATTTTCGCGGGACTCAACCCATAAATCGCCACCCTGGCCGTCGGGATACTGGGCAGAGGAAGTAGCGCCGACAAATGATACCGACTGGCAACAGGCACTGGAACAGATTCGGCAGGATCGGGATGCTTTTGTCGCCCTGCTGCACGATCCTGAACGCGATTTATACGCGCCTTTCGATCACGGTGATGGACAGAATCTACTTCGTGAAGCCCTGCTGATTGCCGATCATGCAGCCTACCATGTTGGCGAAATTATTATCATCCGGCGGTTGTTGGATGCTTGGAAGTGAGTGAAGAGTTTAGAATGAAGAGTGAAGAATAAGTTGCCACTGCACACTCTATTCTTCACTCTTCATTCTAAACTCTTCACTTTAGCATCAGACAAACTTTTCCAACTGCTTCACCAGCACGTTGAAATCTTTTGGGTAGGGAGCTACAAACGTTTGCTCGTCGCCATTCAGCAATGTAAACGTGAGCGAGTACGCGTGGAGCGCAACGCGGTTGATCAGGGGAAGTTCTTCTGTGCCTTCCTTTAAATTGAATTTACGCTTCACATCCGACAAAAAGACCGCCTTTCCGCCATAGGTCGCGTCGTTAACAATGGGGGCTTTCAGGCACATTAAATGCACACGAATCTGGTGCATCCGGCCCGTAACGGGCATGCATTCCACCAGCGTTGTTGTCCGATAAGCCTGTAGCGTATTGAAAATCGTTTCGGCTACTTTCCCGTGTTCGCGGTCAATCCGAACGGCGGTGCCGTCTTTGAGGGGCGATATAGGCAAATACACCGAGATGTCTTCAAAGTTGTGCACTCCGTTCGTTACGGCATGATAGCGTTTCGTTACCTCACGGTGTTCAAACTGCATAGCCAGGTGCCGGTAAGCCTCCGGGTTTTTGGCAATAGCCAGAATTCCCGACGTTTCCTTATCCAGCCGATGGCCAAGTTGCGCGTCGGCATGATACGCTTTGGCAAGGCGCAGAATGCTTTGCCCACCCCGATCCATCGTGCGTTCGTCGAGCGAGGCTACGCGGGGCGGTTTATTGATCAGTATATAGTCCTCATTCTCGAAAACGATGAGGTCTTTGAAATCTAGTTTCACAGTTAGTCAGTTAATAAGTGAGGTAAGTTAAATAAGTCAGTAAGTGGCTGGTCATATACTGACTTATTTAACTTACCTCACTTATCAACTAACTTACCAACTACAATCAAACACAAAAAGCCTCCTCCCGATCGGAAGAGGCTCAGAGGTGGATTATCTTGCTAAAGACTATACCGTCAGCGTACCGCGCTCGTAAGCCTTTTGAAGGGTTGCTTCCAGACCATTTTTGTTGATGGTCTTAATGGCTGATGTAGCCACTCTTAATGTTATCCATTCGCCGGTTGATTCGACGAAGAACCGCTTTTTCTGCAGGTTCGGGAAAAATTTACGCTTGGTTTTATTGTTAGCGTGAGAAACGTTGTTTCCCGTGCGTGTGCGCTTTCCTGTGATTTGACAAACTCTGGCCATTACCGTACTCGTTTTCCGTTTGAGGGCGCAAAATTGGCTAAATTATTCATAATCTGCAAGTCATTGCTCCTTTTTTTTGAATCCGTAGGGGCAATGACGACATCCGCTCTTGCAGCAATAACCTCGTTTGAGGTGGTAAACAGCCGTAAAAACCACAAAACCCTCGGGTGTGTAGTAGAAATCATTATCGGCCAAACCGGGGATTTTTTTCTTATCTGGCTTCACGTAACTGTTTTTTGGGCGTCTGTTGAAGAAGCCGTATTTTTGAAAACCAACCCTCTGTTCAATCAGATAGTTGCAAAAATTTCGATTGGCTTGCCAACAAACACAGTATAAACGCTTCTCACTATGACACTCGAACAAACAACGCCCGTCTCATCTGCCGATCAGGCCATGCAACTGGAATGGAAGTATGGTGCGCACAACTATCACCCTATACCGGCGGTGCTGACGCGGGGTGAAGGTATCTTCGTTTGGGACGTAGATGATAAACGTTATTTTGACTTTCTGTCGGCTTATAGTGCTGTTAGTCAGGGTCACTGCCATCCGCGCATTATAAATGCCATGATTCAGCAAGCCCAGCGCTTAACGCTGACATCGCGGGCTTTTTACAACGACAAAACAGGGGTATGCGAAAAATACCTCTGCGAGTATTTCGGTTTCGATAAAGCCTTGATCATGAACTCTGGTGCCGAAGGGGGCGAAACTGCGTTGAAACTGACTCGGAAATGGGCGTATAAAGTCAAAGGTATTCCACAGGATCAGGCTAAAGTGGTGTTTGCTGCCGGTAATTTCTGGGGCCGGACACTGGCCGCCATTTCGTCGTCTACCGACGCAAGCAGCACAAACGATTTCGGTCCGCTGTTGCCGGGTTATATTATCATTCCTTACGACGACCTCACGGCCCTTGAAAATACCTTCAAAAGCGACCCTAATATTGCGGGTTTTATGGTAGAACCCATCCAGGGTGAAGCAGGTGTGGTGGTGCCGCACGAAGGCTATCTGCGCGGTGTTCGTGATCTGTGTACAAAATACAATGTGCTGTTCATTGCCGATGAAGTCCAGACGGGTATTGGACGTACGGGCAAACGTGTTGCCTGCGATCATGAGGGTGTAAAACCCGATTTGCTCGTTTTGGGTAAGGCGCTGTCGGGTGGCACAATGCCGGTGTCGGCGGTTATGACATCAGATGAAGTCATGCTAACGATCAAACCCGGCGAACACGGGTCAACTTATGGCGGAAACCCATTGGCCTGCGTGGTTACTATGGAAGCCCTACAGGTAATTGAGGATGAGAAGCTAACGGAGAATGCTCATGCTATGGGCGAAATTTTTCGTGCCCGCATGACAGCCCTGAGCCAGAAAACCGAACTTGTGAAATCAGTGCGGGGTAAGGGATTGCTCAACGCCATCGTCATTACGGAGCGTCCTGACCTCGGCGAAGAAACGGCTTGGGAAATATGCCTTAAACTAAAAGACAATGGCCTGTTGACCAAACCTACTCACGGCGACAAGATTCGCTTTGCGCCCCCGCTTGTCATCAACGAAGAGCAAATGCACGAAGCCTGCGATATTATTGAGAAGACGATACTGGCGTTTTAAAACAAACCTGTTGAGCACTGTCAGACAACCGTTAAACTGATTTACACGGGCGAACAAGTAACAAATTTCCAGACATAATGGGCACCATAGGTACTGACACAATCGGGATTATAGGAGCGGGTAATATAGCTCAGGGATTTGCCCGGCACGTGGCTAAAGCTGGCTATCCGGTTATTATCAGTAACAGCCGCGGCCCCACATCCCTGACCGATCTGGTCTCATCACTTGGAGAAGGCGTGCAGGCAGGTACGGTGGAGCAGGCGGCACAAGCCTCTATTGTTCTACTAGCGCTGCCCTGGACGCATTTATCGGAAGGGCTCGCTAATTTGCCCGCCTGGGACAGCCGTATCGTTATTGACGCCACAAACTTTATCGTCTTCCCTGAATTTACTCCGGCAGACCTTGGCGACAAAACATCAAGCGAAGTTGTTTCTGAACTTGTACCTGGCGCGCGCATCGTGAAGGCGTTCAATACACTCGATGCGGCCATATTAGCCTCTGACCCACAGATGGCTGGTGGGAAACGAGTACTCTTTTTTTCGGGAGACGATAAAGCAGCGAAAGAAATGGTCGGTCAATTAATCAAAGCCATTGGCTTTGCTGGTATTGATCTCGGCAGTCTTGTTACAGGTGGAAAGCTACAACAGTTTGGTGGGCCGTTGCCATCGCATAATCTGGTTGAACTATCGAAATAAATCGTGGAGTGGTGAAGTAAGTGGAGTAGACGTTCGGTTGTTCAATGACCTGTTCCGTCCACTCCACTTACTCCACTAATTTAACTACTCCACTACTGTACCGGTTGCCCGTTCCTGAACGTGGCTACGATCTTGTCGCCATCAGCGAAATAATACGTCCCTTTCCCGTTCGGAACGTTGTTCTGGAACCAGCCCGCATACTTGTCGCCGTTTCGGTAATAGTACACGCCGTAATCGGAGCGGAGATTGTCGCGGAAATTACCCTTGAATTTCAGTTTGCCATCGGCGTAATATTCTACTCCTTCGCCGTGTTTGTCGCCCTCTTCAAATTCACCGGCATAGCGCTCATGGGTTGGGTACACAAAAACACCCGTTCCGTCTTCACAATCGCCCGATACACAGCCAACTCGTGTAGAACTGCCCATTGCCGAATTGCCCGTTCGCAAAGCGGGGGCTTTGGCAGGCGTTACGACAGGGCGCGTTGAGGCTACTGCATTCGGTGCTGTGTTGAGAGGTTTGGGCGCCATTGCCGTTGGCGTTTTAATGGTGGTCCGGCTTTTCGGATACATAGCTTCCGCTTCCAGCCACCCTTTCCGAATGGCGTCGATACGAGCCGGTTTGGCGGGGTGCGTTGACGTTGCATGTTCATCGCCTAAGGCTCTCACCGCAACCGTTGCATCGTCCAGCGATGCGCCCAACTGGTGCAGCACAAAGCCCGAAAACTTGTCGGCCTCAATTTCTTTGATTGGTTGCCCACCCCGACCGTCGATCGTGTGGCCCTGCAAATGGTGCCCAATCTCGTGTGCCATGATACTTATCGCCGACCAGTCGGTTTCGGTTTCTTCTTCAATTTGTGCCATGAATGCGCCATCGTACACAATGAATCGCTGGCCTTTCAGCACCGTAGCGAAACAGTTGTCTGTATTGGAACATTCAATGACGTTGAAGTTGCGCATCAGGCCAATGGGCTTTAGAATACGATCGACAACTTTCTCGGCATGGCCATTGGATGTCGTGGTGGGAGAGCAGATAACCTGCGGACCAACCTTGCCGCCCGTATAACTACAAATAAACGCACCAGAGGCAAACGGAAGTGTAGTCGTCTGGGCAGACAGAGGACCGATAAGGGCCGTACTTAACAAAAAAACAGGCAGGGATAAAGCCGCTCTCACAGGCATAACCGGGTGGGGTTAATCGTTCAACATGGCAGAATAACGAAGAAGATGGGGCTACTATTTTAGGTCGTTGATTGGAAAGTTTTCTCTCCGGCAATGTTGACCCTGTTGGCCGCTAATTAAGTTAATGTGAAAACTCATGGCCAAAAACGAGGGTTATGTCTATTTGCCGAACTTGCCAGTAAATCGAAGAAATTATGAAGTATAGAACGCTTGGTACCACAAACGTGAAACTGTCAGCCATTGGTCTTGGCTGCATGGGTATGAACCATGCTTATGGTGAACCCAACGATAAAGAATCCATTGCCACACTGGAAAAAGCCCTTGAAATCGGTATCAACTTCTGGGATACGGCTGATGCCTATGCAAATGGTAAAAACGAAGAACTGGTCTCAACGGTACTGGTGCCTAACCGGAATAAGCTATTTATAGCTACCAAGTTCGGTTTTCGGGCTGGTGCCGATGGAAAACTTTCGGAGTTCGACGGTTCGCCGGCATATCTGAAAACAGCCGTTGAACGAAGCCTTAAGCGGTTGAAAACAGATGTGATCGATCTTTATTATGCCCACCGGATTGATCCGAATGTGCCCGTTGAAGATATGGTAGGCGCTATGGCCGATTTAGTGAAAGAAGGCAAAGTTCGTTTTCTGGGCTTGTCGGAAGCGTCGCCAAATTCGATCCGCAGGGCAAACGCCGTGCATCCTATCAGCGCGTTGCAGAGCGAATATTCCCTGCTGACGCGCGATGTTGAAACCGAAATTTTACCACTTTGTAAAGAGCTGGGTATTTCCTTTGTTCCCTTTAGTCCACTTGCGCGTGGACTGGTAACGAACGCCCTGAATGTAAGTGAGTTGCCTGATTCTGATTTCCGGAAAACACTGCCCCGTTACCAAAAGGAGCACGAAGAGAACAATAAAAGTCTGGCGCAGGGATTTGCCGATATGGCCGAAGCGAAAGGGTGTACACCTGCTCAGCTAGCTTTAGCGTGGGTGCTGGCACAGGGCGAAAACGTTATTCCGATTCCCGGTACCAAGCAACGGAAATACTTGCTCGATAATGCCGGAGCGGTTGATATTCAACTGAATACGCAGGACCTGGCAACCATCGAAACCGTGCTGGCAACCTTTCCAAATACCGGCGACCGTTACAATGAATCAAACTATAAGTTTGTGGACAGAAATTAAGCGAGTGGTAGCTATATTGCTGATTATAAGCCTATAAGGTCTCAAAGGCCTTATAGGCTTATTTGCTTGACTACTTATATTTCAGCCATTACTTAAAGCGCTGAACAGCCACTTTGCCTTTGGCTCCTACGGTATAACAAGTGCCTTTGGCGCAGGCCAGCGAGTGAAATCCGTCGGTATCAAGTCGTTGCCAGGTCTGGCCCTGATCGGCGGACAAGCTCGTACCTGAGGGACCAACGGTAAGTAATCGGTCGCCGGGGAGCAGGGCAATAGCTTCTTTCAGGCCGGGAGGATCGGTTTGCGCCATGAGTTCCCAGGTTTGTCCACCGTCGCGGGTAATGGCTGCATTTTGGCCGGGCTGCTGTTCCTGCTTGTAATTTCCACCGACAACCACACCAATTTTATCGCTGAAAAAACGCATCCCGAAAAGGCCCGTTGCTTCACCTGCCGGCAGGGGTGTGTTGCTTACTGTCCAGCTTCGTCCACGGTCTTTGGACCGATACACGCGTCCGGATACACCACCGCCAGAGGCAATCCAGACGTTACGTTTCCCCTGCACAACAAGGCAGGTGCCGCTGGCCGCAAAAGCCGCTTCATTCGGTTCCATGAGGGGTAGGCTGGCAGGAGGCACAGGTTGCCATGTTTTGCCGCCATCGTCGGTAGTCAGGATAAACCACTTTTTGTCTATGGGGTCGCTGAAGACAATGCCGTGCTGGTCATCCCAGAAGTCGATACCATCGAAAAAGACGCCCGTTTGCTGCGTCTGGTACAGTAGCGTCCAGTTTTGACCGCCGTCTGTTGTTTTATAGAGTCGTGCCTGTCCCTTTTCGGCAGGTCCGGCGCTCATGAGGTAGGCTGTTTGGGCGTCAATAGCCTGTACATCGCGAAAATCGCAGGTTTGGGCATCGGGAACAGTGCCTGTTTTCCAGGATTTTCCTCCATCTACAGTGCGTAGAAACGTGCCTTTTGTACCGCCAATCCAGGCGATATCAGGTCCGGCTACGCTAACCGCTCGGAAACTGGCATCGGTATCAACGGTTTGGGGTTGCCACTGCGAAAGGGCAGGTAAGCTGAGCGTTAAGCTACAGGCTAAATAGAGAATGAGGTGTTTCATTGCAAATCAATTGGCTGCAAAATGGAGATTTTTCTGGTGAAAGCCAGCCAACTAATCTGAATATGGGTTTACGGCCTGGCGTTTGGGGCCGCTGGAGTCGTCTGCTGGGTTGTCGCTTTAAGGCGAATAAGCTCCTGCTCTTGGCTACTGGCTTTGAAATAATAGTAGAGACCAAGAATCAGAAACACTTTCGACAAGATGAAAATGGCGATGAACGCGGTACGCCAGTTTTTGTGAACACGGATATGTGTGTTATCTACTTCTACATTAATGTAGGATTGCTCTGTTGAGTGGGTATTCGTCGATTTTGGGTCAGGGCGCGTATAGCTGGTCTCTTCCCATTTCTCGATTTGCGTTTCGCTGATACGCAGCGACAGTTTTTCCCGAATACCGGGTGGGGGAGGCACGGCATTTCGGAGGAAGTAGCCTTCCATATCCGTTTCGAGTTCGGTCAACTCAGCTTGTACGTCGGCATCCGTCGTCAAAAGTCGTTCTACTTCTTCCTTCTCTTCTTCTGTTGTCAGGCCTAACAGATACGCTTCGAGGATGCCACTTTTTAAATACGTATGAGTCTTCAAGGGCGGGTACAGTTAAGACGAACGGAGATCCTTAAAATAAACGTAAATAGATTTCATCACATTCGTCCGGGACAAATGTAGCTTTTCTGCAATTGCGTCGGGTGTATAGCCCTGGCAAAACGATAAATCGAAAACGACTTTTTCCACTGTATCGTTCATGTCTACAACAGGTCTTAGCCTTTTGGTGTCGTCATTGTTAGGTACTGGTCGGGCGGCAAGGGCTTTCGTTCTGGCTAGTCGAATGATTTCACCAGCGGCATGCGAAGGATCGTCAACGCATGCCTTTAACTCAGGCGACGAAAACAAATTGATCAATACGGCCTGAGCGATTTGGGTTTGTGGAATAATCCGTAGAATTACCCCATATGCCATCGACCCATAGCGGTCATATAACGTTAAATGATCTGCGTGTCTTATAACTTCCTGAGAAGTAGACTTTTTCTCGACCTGTTTCATTACGCCCCTCACCCACATTCAGTAAGAGGCAATGGCTCCTTACCACAGGTAGTGTTTTTATAAGATTAGTAATATATGATTGAAAATTTATATAAACATGATCAATTTTGTGTAAAAAACAAAAGAAACGTAAACATAACTTAACCAATGCGCTGAATTTCTGTGATGAATGGCTGTGTTGGCCAAAAGGGTGACTAGTTAGTTGGCTAGCGGTATTGGTTCCGAATACTATTGGTCAGTAACTGATATATTTCGGCCAGTTTGGGCTGGTTGCTTAAATAGGCCAGGTGGGTTTCAATGGTTGTCAGGTCGCCCCGGCGTGCGGGCCCTGTCTGAACATCTGCCGGGTTGGAAGCGGCAAGCCCTTTTCGAAAGGTTTCGGTAATGAGCGGCCGAAGTAAATCGAAATCAAGCCCATCCTGCATAGTGAGCTCGCTTGCCAATGTGAGCAGGTGATTGGTGAAGTTACTGGCAAAAACAGCGGCAACGTGTAGTGTTCGGCGTTCCTCGCTGGTAATGATATAAACGATGTCGCTGATCTCCTGCCCCAGTTGAACCAACGTATCTTCTGTGGTACTGTCGGTAGCTTCGATGCAAAGCGGAATCTCGTCGAATTGCATAAACGATTGCCCTTTTGTAAACGTCTGGAGTGGGTAAAAAACGCCGGTTCGAACGGGTACATCGCTATAAATAGCCAGCCAATGCGCCAGCGATTGAAGTGGGCGTGCGCCGGATGTATGTACGACAATGGCGTTTTCGGGTAATACCAGTTGCGAGCAAACGCTTTCGAGCGCATCGTCGGGAATAGCCAGAACAAATAAGTGCGACGGGCTATCGGCAAAGTTCAGCTCCGAGTGTGTATGAGCGTCGTACAAATTACTCACCAACTGACGGGCGTGTTTAAGCTGGTGGCTATACACTTCGTTGATGTGATGACCAGCGTTTTCGAGAGCCGGAGCGAGGTGCCAAGCGAGGTTGCCAGCACCGATAAACGAAATTTCCATGCTCAAGTATAGGCTATTTTACCCGAATCTGAATCCAAACCGCTGCATTGTTCGCCTGCGAATGGCCGGTTAACCACCTCAATAGCGTGTTGCATTGCCTAACTAGGTAGGCCAATTGCTAACTATTTGACTGTTTAACCAGTTACTCATTGGCTCACTCTACTAGTCAAGTAGCGTAATGGGCACAAATAAAGTCTCGCCTTCGTCAATATGGAAATTTTGGTCCTACTGTTATACGCTGTAGCCTTACTGTTGCTGTTCGTATATAACTGCGGTCAATTAAGTCTGATAATCATTTATTTGCGTTCAGAAAAAAAACGACGGGCTTTGGCTCAGTCTACGAATACAATCCCGCCGGATGAGCTTCCCAGCGTGACGATTCAACTACCCGTTTACAATGAGCTGTACGTAGTTGAACGGCTCATTGATGCCGTGGTGAAATTGCAATACCCAATCGACAAGCTCGATATTCAGGTTCTGGATGATTCGACAGATGAAACGGTCGCTATTATTGCCCGAAAAATAGCCGATTACAAACGCCTGGGATTCGATATTGAACACATTCGCCGTCCTGAGCGAAAGGGCTTTAAAGCGGGGGCACTAGCCTATGGCCTTACGATAGCGAAAGGCGAGTTGATGGCTATTTTCGATGCCGACTTTGTGCCTGATCCTGAGTTTCTGCTCAAGACCATTCCGCACTTTTCCGACCCGAAAGTCGCTATCGTACAAACCCGCTGGGAACACCTGAATGAAGATTTTTCGCTGATCACGCAATTGCAGGCTTTTGGCCTCAATGCCCACTTTACAGTGGAGCAAAGCGGTCGGTATGCGGCTGGTTTGCTGGCAAATTTTAATGGGACGGGGGGCGTCTGGCGTAAGGCTGCTATTGTTGATGCGGGTGGCTGGCAAAGCGATACCCTCACAGAAGATCTGGACTTGAGTTACCGGGCGCAACTGCGGGGCTGGAAGTTCGTTTACCGCGAAGATGTTGGCTCCCCCGCTGAACTGCCTGTGGCAATGAATGCGCTCAAGTCGCAGCAATATCGCTGGATGAAGGGCGCTGCTGAATGCGCCCGGAAACTGTTCGTGAACGTGCTCAAATCGCCGAGGGTGTCGTTAACGATGAAACTGCACGCCTTCTTTCATCTCTTCAGTAGTGCCACTTTCATTCTGGTGCTCATTCTGGGCGTTATGAGTGTGCCCCTGATCTACATTCGAAACCAGCATCCTGAGTGGGAGTGGGTCTTTGTGGTCATTAACCTGTTTCAGTTTAACCTGTTGATTCTAATTACCTTCTATGGTATTCCCGTCTGGTTTTTGAAAGGAGCCAACAAAGCCCGGCTGGCCTGGTATTTTCCGATGTACTCATCCCTTATGATGGGCTTATCGCTGCATAATACCATTGCCGTTATTGAAGGCTATATGGGGCGGAAAACGCCCTTCGTGCGTACCCCAAAGTTTAATGTTATGACAGCCGCCGATAGTTGGGCGGCTAATAAATACATCAGCCGCCGAATAAGCTGGCTCACTGTTGCCGAAGGGTTTCTGGCTTTGTATTTTTTGGGAGGTCTTGTTCTGGCCGTTTATATTCAGGACTTCCGTATGTTCTTCCTTCACATTATGCTCATGGTTGGCTTCGGTATGGTCACCATCTACTCGCTCGTTCAGGCAGTAAATCGTTCAGCACCAGTGCGTGCCTGAATCGTTGGCATTCCTTATCAGCCATCTCTAAAATTCATGTTTGGGCCAGACTAGCCAGAATCTGGCTTGGTAATTGTACGGGTTAAAACGTAGTATGCACGTTACCAGAATAGAAAAAAGTAGAAAGGTCGATGCTGTTGTTCGTATGCCATTTGCTTAATGCTTACTTTTGTTATCGACTCGTGCAAAAACGAAACAAACTACTGTTTTAAAAAATCTATCAGTCACTTAGACGATTGGCCCATTTTTGGCCGTTTGATAGGAGAACGTACCATACGATACTAATTCTGAACACGAAAGTACCCTCAATGGTGAACCCCTACTTTGTTCACAGTCCTGTTGTTAGCCATTTTATTCCCACCGTCAGCCGACTTCTGTTTATTCCAAATGGGTGGCTAGTATTGGGTTGCTGGCTACTATTGGGTCTGGGTGTCAGTCTGGGACAAGACCAACAACCCCCTAAGGCACCTGCCCGGCGGGGCACTACCAGCCGACGACAACAAGCTGTTACGGATTCGGCGCGTGCCGATGCGCGTCGACGTGCTATCATGCGTGCCGACTCGGCAAAACAGGCTATTCAGGATCGAAATGATAGTATTCGGGCCTTGCGCAGTGCCGGCCGGCGACCAACCGTTAACTGGCCCGACCGCCGGGCTACGCGGTTTTCGGAACGATCATCAAAATCACCGTTTATTCTTCGTGACCCTAAAGGCGTCGCTACCGATTTTCGGCTTGGTCCCGATGGGGATATTGCCGTTACGGAGCGGGTACGCTCGGGCGTGTCGTTGTCGGGTGCGCCCATGAGCAATACCGCTACCGGTACATCGCCTGTGTCGGGCACCGGGGTGGCGGGTGCAGCGCCATCTACCCAGCCGGGGGGAGCCATCCAGCCCGGAGCCATTTTGCCGCCTTCTCAATTTGGTTTGCCGTATCGGCCTGCCGAAACGATTCCATTTTCGACCTATAATCAACTTCAGAATCAGCGGGTAGAGCAAAATATCTGGCGGGAATACAGTGCGAAACGCGATGGACAAAGTGCATTGAGCGGTCGCGGATTAACGCCTAAACTCGAATTGCCACCGGTGATCGACCGGCTTTTTGGCGGTAGTCAGGTAGATTTCAAGCCCAATGGATTCGTTATGCTCGATATTGGGTATCGCTATCAGTTGGTAGATAACCCTGCCCTTCCGCTGTTGCAACGCCGGAACGGAGGTATCATATTCGATCAGCAAATCAACATTAACTTCAACGGGAAGATTGGTGAAAAACTGGGTATACTGGCCAATTTTGACACCAAAGCCAGCTTTAACTTTGAGAATGCCCTTAAGCTGAATTATAAGCCGGGAGGGGGCTTGCCTGCCTTAGGATCAGGACAGGGTTTGCCGGGTATGCCTAATTTGCCGAGCGTCCCTAATTTACCCGGAGTGCCCAATTTACCCGGCATGCCGGGTATGCCAGATGTCAACGGCTCAATTCCTAAATTTACCCCTCAGAACGAAAATATATTGCAGGGGCTTGAAGTCGGGAATATTAGCTGGGCCGTAAACAGCCAGTTGATTCCGGGCGTACAAAACCTGTTCGGTATTAAAACCCAGCTACGGTTTGGCCGACTGAATGCAACTGTGGTGGCATCGCAGCAGCGATCGCGTAAAAACGAGATTGTCTTGAGGGGCGGTACGTCTAACCGGCCGTTTGAAATCCGTGCCGATCAGTATGACGAAAATCGACACTTTTTCCTGTCGCAGTTTTTTCGGGCCAATTACGAAGCATCGCTGAAAACATTGCCGCAGGTAACCTCGGGGGTAAATATTACCCGTGTAGAGGTGTATGTAACGAACCGCACTAACACCACCGAGTCGCTGCGGAACATTGCCGGTTTTCAGGATTTAGGAGAAGGCAACCCCTACAGTCAGACTAATCCGATTCTATCGCCCTTTTCGCGAAACAACCGTACCCCAACAGATAATGCGGCCAATGGTCTGTTCGGCAGACTAACCGGAAGTGCTGCCAATAATGGATTCCGGCAGGTAGATCAAACGAATGATGTGTTGACGGGCAGCAGCTATCAACTGGCCAAAGGGACAGATTACGACCTGTTGCGCGGAGCTAAACGCCTGACCGACCGTGAGTATAAACTTCAGCCCGAACTGGGCTATATCTCGCTGGTAACGGCCCTTCGGAATGACGAAATTCTGGCGGTTGCCTACGAATATACCTACCAGGGTCGGCGCTACAAAGTCGGGGAGTTGACAGAAGATTATCAGTCGCGCCAGAATAACGAGGTGCTGGTCCTGAAACTGCTTAAATCGGCCACACTGCGCAATAATCTTCAGTTGCCTATGTGGAACCTGATGATGAAAAACATCTATTCCCTTCCAACGGCGCAGATTACCCGGCAGGGATTTCAGTTACGGGTTATCTACAAAGACGATCTAACTGGCATCGACAACCCGAACTTACAGGAGGGAGCCATACAAAATATTCCGCTGGTGCAGGTGTTTGGTATGGATAGGCTCAACCAGCAGTTAGATGCCCAGCCCGATGGTAATTTTGATTTCGTGGAGGGGCTGACCATCGACAGTCGGTATGGAAAAATTATCTTTCCGACGCTGGAGCCGTTCGGTTCGTATCTGGCCTCGAAGCTGGGCAACGATGCCGCCTTGAGGTCCAAGTATGTTTTCGATCAATTGTACCGGACAACCCTAACCGATGCCCAGCAAATTGCCGACAAAAATAAGTTCTTCCTGAAAGGTGCCTATCAATCGGGAAACGGTGCCGAAGTGCAATTGCCATTGGGGGTCAGTGATCAATCCATTACCGTAACGGCCGGTGGTGTGCCGCTGGTTACCGGACAGGATTATGTTTTTGAATCCCAAACGGGTCGGTTGCGCATTATTAATGAAAGCGTGACCAATTCTGGCCGCGAGATCCGAATCAGTTACGAACAGCCAGATTTATTTCAGAATCAGATTCGAACCCTTGTGGGTACCCGTCTGGATTATACCGTAAACCGGGATGCAAGCATTGGTCTGACGGCCATGCACATGAAAGAGACCCCGGCAGGTTTCCTAACACGTGTGGCCCTTGGCAACGAGCCGGTCAACAATACGATTCTGGGCCTTAACGCCAATATTCGCAAAGATGCGCCCGGTTTAACCCGCCTGCTCGATGCGCTGCCGGGTGTGCAGACCAAAGCCCTGTCGACGGTGCAGATCAATGCCGAGGTCGCCCAGCTTTTTCCGGGAACTAACCAAAAAGCCCGTAATGAAAGCTATCTGGACGATTTTGAGGCCGCCCGCACCATATTCGATCTTACCCGCCAACCAACGCGCTGGCGGCTGGGAGCCACCCCTCAGCGCCAGCAGGCACCTATATTCCAGCAGGGTTCATTTGCCGATCCACTGCCGTTTGCCTACAACCGCGCCCGAATGTCGGTCTATACCGTTGACCCTAGTATTTTTAGCTCCGCAGGGTCGCTGGGTGTAGCCTCAAATATTGATCTGGACGACGTAAATGCCCACGTGTATGAACGTCCGTTTTTGCCGCAGGATTTGTTTCCGGGACGCTCGGCCAGGGTCGTACAGCTACCCGAAAGTATTCTGGACGTATCGTATTTTCCGTCCGAGCGGGGAATGTATAACTACAATACCAACCTGGATGCCAACGGTAACCTGCCTAATCCAAGACAAAACTTCGGGGCTGTAACACGGGCTATTTCTTCGGATATTGATTTCGATAATGCCAACATCGAAAACGTGACCTTCTGGCTCATGGACCCCTTTGTAACGGGAGCCGCCGGGGTAGTGCGTGGCAGCAACGTCGATACTAAAAATAAGAACAACACCACCGGCGGTAAGCTTTTCTTCAACCTCGGCGATATTTCGGAAGATGTCATTAAAGATGGTCGGTATGAGTTCGAGAATGGTTTTCCGGCCAGCGCCGATACGGCCAGTAACCGGATTGGGGGCGTTCAGACAACAAGCTGGGGGAAAGCGCCAACACAGCAGTTTGTTACAAACGCCTTCCAGAGTGGTGTTCGTGATCGGCAGGATATCGGGCTGGATGGGCTGAGTAGTCAGCCGACTATTCCGGATGGCGTTACCTCAGAACAGGACTTTTTTAGAAATTACCTGAACACCATCAGGACGCGGGTAACTGATCCCACCGCGCTGGCCGAAATTCAACAAGATCCTTCCGGCGACGATTTTAAATTCTATTTGGGCGACGAAGCCGACCAGCAAAAATACATTGTAGCGCGGTACAAACGGTTTATGGGTATGGAAAACAACTCGCCCGAAAACACCAGCACCAACCAGTATCTAACACCAGCATCCTCCACACTGCCTGATATTGAAGACCTCAATATCGACAACACCATCAACGACAACGAGGCCTATTACGAGTATGAAGTAGACCTGCGGCCCGGTAAGTTGGCCGTGGGACAAAAATACATTGTCGATAAAGTAACCGTCCCCTCCAAAAATGCACCCGGTGGCGTTGTTACCTGGTATCAGTTCCGGATTCCAATTCGGGAGCCGTCGGGGAAAGTGGGCAGCATTAACGGCTTTAAATCCATGCGCTTTATGCGTATGTACATGACCGATTTTGCCGAGCCTGTTGTGCTTCGTTTTGCCGAATTGCAAATGGAAGCCAACCAGTACCGCAAATACACCGGCGACCTGACCCAGCGCGGTTTGCAGGAAGTCCCTGAACCATACGATGCCAACTTTACGGTCTCGACTGTTAACGTCGAAGAAAACAGCAGCACACAAACAAGTGCGGTTGGTGGAGATAAATATACATACACGGTGCCGCCGAATTATGTTCGCGACCGCGATTATACCCAGCCGAATGTAGTTGAGCTTAATGAGCAGTCGATGCGCCTGAGCGTCACGAACCTGCGCGATGGCGACTCGCGCGGTGCCTTTCGCAACACAAATTTCAATTTGCTGTTTCGGGAGCGGATCAAAATGTTCGTACACATGCACAATCCAGATCGGGAGAGCCTGCCGGGTGTATCGACCTTTGTGCGGCTCGGCACCGATTATACCGAAAACTATTACGAGATCGAGATTCCTAACCTCATTAGTACCCAGCCTGGTAACCAGACATCCGAGACCGTCTGGCCTTCTTCCAATGAACTGGATCTGGCTCTGGAAGAACTTATTAACCTGAAAGCGAATCGAAACCGTCAGTTCACCCGTCGAACGTCGTTGCCCTACACGGAGCAGTCGACAACAGGCCGTTATTTACTCACGGTGGTGGGAAACCCGGATTTGAGTTCGGTGCAGTCGGTCATGATCGGGGTTCGTAATCCAAAAATTTCCGGCGACGGCGAACGGCCCAGAACGTTCACGGTGTGGGTCGATGAGTTCCGGGCCTATGGCTACGATCAGCACGCGGGTATGGCGGCCATTGGTTCGGTAAATATGAAGCTGGCCGATATCGGTACCCTCACCGCGTCGGGCCGAATCACGACCTTTGGCTTTGGTGGCGTGCAGACGCGCATTGGCGAACGGGCACTCGAAACCACTACCGAAATGGGCTTTTCGTCGGCTCTGTCGATTGATAAATTTCTGCCTGCCAGTTGGGGTCTTCGCATACCGCTTTACGTTAACTATGACCATCGGAATGTTGACCCGCACTTCGATCCGCTCGACCCTGATACACCGCTGGAAACGTCCCTCTCGACAAAATCCGAGGCCGACCGGGCCAGTTACCGCCAATTAGTACAGGACAATACAACCCGACGAGGGTACAATTTCTCGAATGTGAGAAAGGTGAAAACCGATCCAAATGCGAAAGCACACTTCTGGGATATTGAAAATTTTGCCTTTACCTATGCGTTCAACGACGCTAAGCGAACCAACATTCTCACGCAGGAATACCTCCAGCAACAGCATAAGGGCGGTATTGCGTATACGTTCAGCAGTCAGGCGAAGCCCTTTGAGCCTTTCCGCAATGTGGCTTCCTTTGAGGCTCCCTACTTGCGCTGGCTCAAGGATTTTAACATAACCTTGCTTCCTACGCTGGTGTCTATTCGGTCGGACATGGACCGGAGTTTTATAAAAACACAACTTCGCTCATCCGATTTGACGACCAACGGGATTGTGCCTCAATTCGAGAAGTACTTTTTGTTTAATCGGTACTACGACCTCACTTGGAACCTGACACGTAGTTTGGTTCTGACCTACCATGCGCAGGCGAATGCCATAATTGATGAACCCGCCGGTGATATCAACACCCAGGCCAAGCGCGACTCGATCATCAACAGCATTAAGCATTTAGGTCGGATGAAAAACTTTGTGCAGGACATCCGGGCTACATACCGTCTGCCGTTGGACAAGATTCCGTTGCTCGACTGGATTGCCGCCGATGCCATCTATGGCGTAGGTTACCAGTTTCAGGCCAACTCCTATGGCGTTGTCGATTCGCTGGGTGTGCCGTTTGGCAACGTTCTGCGCAACAATCGTGAGCAGGGTATTACGGGGCGGGTGGATTTAATTCGGTTATATAACAAGATCCGGTATCTGCGCTTTGCCAATACGCCGTCGCCCGTTCGGAAAAACTTTGCCCGCAACCCCGGCGATTTTGAAGATATCGAGCGGAGTGAAAGTAAAATACTCAAGAACTTTACGCGGGCTTTGCTAACCGTACGCGGCATTAATTTCTCGTATACCCGGCAAGAGTCTACCATTCTGCCCGGTTTTCTGCCAACGCCCAAACTGTTCGGGTTAAGCGCTGATAATGCGCCGGGACTTGGATTTGTATTGGGTAATCAGGATCATAACATTATCTACAAAGCTGCCGATAAAGGCTGGCTTTCGCCAAGCACGGTATTGAATACGGCTTTCCAGCAAAACATTACCAAAAAGTTTACGGCAAGTACAACGCTGGAGCCGTTCAAAGACTTCCGAATGCAGATCAACTGGCGTCTCGATCGTACCGATGCTTATCAGGAATACTACCGGCCCGCTACCCAGGGAGGACCCTTCGAGACGCAGACCCCCGTGCGTAGTGGTCAATTCAGTATGTCTTTCTGGTCATTCAGGACGGCATTTGAGGGGCTTAGAAAAGATAACTCATCGCCTATTTTCGATCGGTTTGAAGCCTATCGGGACACGTTTATTAAACGATTGACAGCCGCCAGTCCGGAAGGGAAAGGACAATACAACAAAACATCGCAGGATGTCCTGATTCCGGCTTTTTTCGCTGCCTATAGCGGGCAGCCTGTCGAGAAAGCGCAGCTATCTCCTTTTTATAGTTTCCCGTTGCCAAACTGGACCGTTGCTTACAATGGCTTGTCGGGCCTGGAGTTCATAAAGAAGAAGTTTAGTGCCTTCACAATTAATCACAGCTATTCGTCAACCTATAGCGTGGGTAACTTTACATCGAACCTGGACTATGGGGCTGCTTATGTGAATCTGGCGGTACAGAACTTTGCACCGGGTACGATTCGTGATCAGACCGGCCAGTTGCTGCCATTATTTGCAAACCAGCTAAATCAATATGTTCCGATTGTGGCGATGAGTACCATCACGATGTCGGAAAAGTTCCAGCCGTTGATTGGTGTACAACTACAAACCAAGAGCCGCATAAACGGTCGGGTAGAGTATAGCCAAAGCCGGGATGTTGCCCTGAGTTTATCCAACTCGCAGGTAGCGGAATTCAGCACAAAAGATCTGATGGTTTCGCTGGGCTTTACCAAGCAAAACGTACGGATTCCATTCCGGATCAATGGGGCCTACAAACGTCTGAAAAACGACCTGAACTTCACCTGCAACTTAACCCTTCGCGATGCCCGCGATGTGCAGCGGAAGCTGGATGCCGAGTTTACTATTCTCAGTCGGTCTGTGTTGAATTTTCAGTTGAATCCGCAGCTTAGCTACATTGTTAACCGTCGGCTTAACTTTAACGTGTACTTTACGCGCTCGTTCAACGATCCATTTGTTTCCACGGTTTTCCCCCAGGCCACGACCTCGGGCGGTGTGCGCGTAAAGTTCAATCTGGCTGAGTAGAGAATTGCCAACAATACCCTTCGTTTGCCAGTTGCTTTACTACAACTAACCAAACTACAATGAACTACAAATCACTCGGCAATACAGGTGTATTGGTATCCGAAATTTGCCTTGGTACCATGACTTTCGGCGGTAACGGCTATTGGAAAGCAATGGGCGAACTCCAGCAAAATGCCGTTAATGATATCGTTAAAACAGCTATCGACAATGGCATAAATTTTATTGATACCGCCAATGTCTATTCATTTGGCGAATCTGAACGCTTGCTTGGTCAGGCACTAAAATCGCTGGGCCTGTCGCGCGATGAACTTGTCATTGCAACCAAAGTACGCGGACGTATGAGCGAAGGTAAAAACCAGGTTGGCTTGGGCCGTCTGCAAATCATGCAGCAACTGGAAGGAAGCCTCAAACGCCTTCAGGTCGACCATGTGGATCTGTATCAAATTCACGGATTTGACCCAATAACACCCCTCGAAGAAACCATGCGCGGGCTGGAAGATGTAGTTCGAAGTGGTAAGGTGCGCTACATTGGTTGCTCAAATCTGGCGGCCTGGCAGGTCATGAAGGCCAATGGCATTGCCGACAAATACGGTTGGACGAAGTTTATTTCGACCCAGAACTATTATTCCATTGCCGGGCGCGACCTCGAAAATGAGCTGGTTCCTATGGTACAGGATCAGCAGATGGGCATCTTGCCCTGGAGCCCGCTGGCGGGTGGTTTCCTGTCGGGTAAGTACACCCGTGATAATAAACCCGAAGGCGACTCGCGCCGACTGGCCTTCGACTTTCCTCCGGTAAATCAGGAACATGCCTACGATATTATCGACACAATGCAAACCATTGCCGAGGCTCACCATGTTTCTGTCGCCCGTATTGCCTTAGCGTGGGTGCTGGCAAAGCCCGGCGTGACGAGTGTAATTATTGGCGCAAAAAATACTGACCAGCTTCTGGACAATATCAAGGCCGTTGACGTAAGCCTGACAACCGAGCAACTTCAACAACTTGACGAGGTTAGCGCCACACCGAAACCCTACCCGCAATGGATGATCCAGCGGCAGAGTGGCGACCGGATGGGCGCCTATAATTTTTCACCTAACCAGTCAGCGGTAGCAGCAAAGTAATCTGGTAGCAGGTAATGTGGCCCGGATATGAACGTCTACGCCACATTACTTGCAAATCCGGCCCCAGCTACCGTATTTTGTGGCCATAAATTAATTCCCCTACAATGAATTTTCCAGCAGAACTAAGCTATACGGAGGATCACGAATGGATTCGGATCGAAGCTGACGGTACCGCCGTGATTGGTATTACTGAATTCGCACAACACGAATTGGGCGATATTATCTTCATCGATGTGGCAACCGTTGGTCAATCGCTTGCCAAAGGTGACGTTTTTGGTGCCGTTGAGGCTGTCAAAACCGTATCAGACTTGTTTTTGCCGATAGAAGGTGAAATTCTGGAACTAAATCCTGCCATCGAAAAATCACCTGAGTTGCTCAACAGCGACCCCTATGGTGAAGGCTGGATTATCCGTCTGAAACCCGCCGATGCATCGCAGCAGGATGGCTTATTAACCGCTGATACATACCAGGAGTTAGTAGGTGCCTGATTACACGTACTTTACATCTGAAGGCTCCGTAAGGGGCCTTTTTTTTAAACAATCATTTTACTTTGGCCCCTTCACTTGAGAAAAGAGTAGGGGACTTACTCATGCAACTCCTAATTCGTTCTGCCCACATTGTTGATGCCGCTTCATCGTTCGATGGGCAGGTGCGTGATATTCTGGTCGAAAATGGCCTGATCCGTCAAATTGGTGAACATCTCTCCGTCGACGCTGCTGTTCGGGTAATAGAAGCCGATAATCTGCATGTTTCCTCTGGTTGGGTCGACATGCGCGTGTCGACACAAGACCCCGGCTATGAGCATAAGGAAGATTTGACGACTGTTTGCCAGGCTGCAACAGCTGGTGGTTTTACAGACATTGCCGTGTTGCCGAACACACAGCCGGTTGTTGATGCCAAAGGGACATTGGGTTATGTTCGGCGCATGGCCGAAGGGCAGCCTGTGAGTGTCCACGTTATTGCGGCCGTAACCAAAAAAGCGATTGGTGAGGATTTTACGGAAATGCTCGACCTGCATCACGGTGGCGCTGTTGCCTTCTCGGATGGAAGCCACCCGCTCCAAAATCCCGATTTACTGCTCAAAACATTACAGTACCTGCAACCCATCAATGGGTTGCTGATGAACCGCCCCGAAGAAATGTTGCTGACCCAATTCGGGCAAATGCACGAGGGTGTTCAAAGCACCCTGCTGGGTCTGAAAGGAATTCCCGCTTTGGCTGAGGAATTGATGGTTGAGCGCGACTTGCGGCTACTGGAGTACGTAACGCGGGTGGAAACCCGCGATTCAATAGAAAATTCAGCAATTACCGAGGTGCCACCTGCTCTTCACTTCTCCACAATCTCCACGGCTCGTTCGGTTGAGCTAATCCGGCAGGCAAAAGCACAGGGAATGCCAATAAGCTGCGACGTAGCGGCTCACCAGCTTGTTTTCGACGATTCGGCACTGGCTGATTTCGACACCAACCTAAAAGTAAATCCGCCTTTTCGGTCAACAGACGATGTAGCTGCTTTGTGGGCGGGTCTGGCCGATGGCACTATCGACGCTATCGTATCCGATCATACACCACAGGACGCCGAAAGCAAAAACCTGGAATTCGATCAGGCCGAATTTGGTATCATTGGCCTCGAAACGGTCTTTGGTAGTACAATAACGCATAACCAGAACCTGACGCTGGCGCAACTTATTGATAAACTCACTGTTCGCCCCCGCCATATTCTGCGCTTGCCAGTAGTAACTATTGCCGAGGGGCAACCCGCCAGCCTGACGTTGTTCGACCCAACTGCTGTTTGGACGTATAATCGGACACTCTCTAAATCCAAAAATTCGCCTTTTCTGGGTAAAACCCTTACGGGTCAAGTTGTTGGCACGGTACACCACGGCCAATTCAATGCTAAATCATGAAAAGTATCATCAACTATTTTAGCCATCCCCTGTTAAAAATCCCGCTTCTGGCCGGACTAACGACGGGTGTTCTTTGCTTTCTGTATTTTCTTGGTCTATACGCCATCGGCGTACCGGCACTTGGGAATATCAGGGTACTCGATTTCGGTATTCACATTATCGTTATGGTCGGAACGGTCTGGTATTACAGAAAATATATTGGCCACGGGCATCTGCATTTATGGGAAGGGTTAACTATTGGGTATGTGCTCAATACGATGGCGGCTTTACTGACAGGATGGCTTGTTTATCTATTTGTTTCATATGTTGACCCCGGTGTTTTTGCCGAATACGTCACAAACTCTAAAAAACTCCTGTTGGAGGGAAAGGCACAAATTACCGATCAGTTTGGTCCCGAAACTTTTGCCCAGCAATGGTCTAAAGTAGTAAACATGGAACCTGGTGTGCTACTCCCCGACGAGCTGACAAAGAAAACGGCTCTGGCTGTGCTTCCGGTTCTCATCATTTCGCTTATCTTCCGCAAGCAGGACTATAGTATCATGCAAGATCCAAACAAACTATGAATGAACAACCCTCTACCGCTCGCACTTCCTTGAAGTGGGGTGCTATTCTCGGCCTGGTGCTAATGCTCATTACGCTGGTCATGTATTTGACCGACCAGACATCGAATCCATTGTTTACCGGCCTGACACTCGGCGCAATGGTGGCTTTTCTAATCCTATCGATGCGTGATTATCGGTCGCTAAACGGCGGCTACATGAGCTATGGTGAAGGCCTGGGTCTGGGTGCCCTGCTCTCCACCATTGCCGGACTTCTGTCGTCGGCGTTTATTACATTTTATAATGTGGTCATTGACCCCACCGTTCAGCAGCGTGCAATGGATAAAGCGCGCGAAAAGTTAGAGGAACAAGGAGTTATGTCCGATGAGCAAATTGATCAGGCGATGGAAATGTCGGCGAAATTTCAGTCGCCGGGCTTCACATTTATCGCCGGGATATTTGGTACCCTGTTCATTGGCTTTCTATTATCATTAATTGTAGCCGCTTTCATACGCCGGAACAAAGCCAATCCGTTTGAGTAAATAGTGTTTCGGTAACCGTAAACCATTCCACCCAGTGCTGGCTATTTTTCGTAAAGAAATCAACCAATTTTTTTCGTCGCTCATTGCCTATATCATTATGGGCGTGTTTCTAACGACGATAGGGCTGTTGCTCTGGGTCTTTCCTGACACAAGTCTACTGGAAAATGGATATGCCGATATGGGGACTTTTTTCAACCTAACGCCCTATGTAATGTTGTTTTTGGTGCCTGCCATCACGATGCGCTCCATTGCCGACGAAATACGGTTGGGCACGCTGGAATGGTTGTTGACAAAACCCGTAAGCAGTTGGGGAGTGGTTGGGGGGAAATTTTTGGCGAGTTGGTTATTGGTCATATTAACACTCCTGCCAACCCTGCTTTATTACGTTAGTCTTTATCAGCTTGGTTCGCCCGTTGGCAACATAGACTCGGCTGGCGTATTTGGTTCGTATATTGGCTTGCTGTTAGTAGCGGGTGTCTTTGTCGCTATTGGTTTGTGGGCCTCGTCACTCAATGATAATCAGGTGGTTGCCTTTGTGTTAGGCGTGTTTATATGTTTTCTGCTTTATGTTGGTCTTAGTGCATTGGCAGGATTGTCAATACCAGGGGGTCTGTCTTATTACCTATCGTTATTTGCCTTGGATGAGCAGTACCGGGCACTTGGCCGGGGTATAATCGACTCTCGAAATGTAATTTATTTACTCAGTCTTATCGTTCTTTTTCTTTTCCTCACAGCCAATAGGCTGAAAGCAACCAAATGAAAATTACTCCAACTTTAGTACGCTGGCTGGCTATTGCCTGGACGGTCATTATGCTGATTGGCTGTCTGACGCCCCATTCTGATTTACCGGATGATTTGTTGACGTTAAACGATAAAGGGCAGCACGTTTCCATATTTGCTCTTTTTGCTTTGCTTTGGCGGCTAGCCGGTTATAAGTCGGGCACAGTGATCATTATGGGGGTGCTTTTTGGCGCACTTATCGAAGTCCTTCAATATATTTTACCCATCAACCGCAGCGCCGACTGGCTCGACCTCGCTGCCGACGCTATTGGTGTAGCGATAGGTGTATTATTAGCTTTGGTCCCTGGAATCCGTAGAGTAGTTGATTAGTTATTAGTGAATTGGTTAAATAGTGAAGTGGTTAAATAGTGGAGTTGCTGATAGTCGACCAACCACTCCACCATTTAACCACTTCACTAATAACTAATGAACAACTTACCGCGAAGCTGTTGGTCGCTGAATGTTGTTACAGCGCGTAGTAATGATCTTATAGGCCGGGGAGTAGCCCAGTTCACCAGCCCGGCTCAAATCAATACAGGCTGCCGACTCATCGCCTGAATCGTATCGAATAATGCCACGCAGGTAGTAAGCTTCGGCATGCCGTGGATTCAATTTGATTGTGCTGTTACAATCAATCAACGAGCCTTTCTGATCGCCCAGTGATGAACGAACCATGCCCCGAATGAAATAGGCTTCCGGGTTGGTTGGGTTTAACTCAACAGCCCGGTTAAGATCCTGCAAAGCTACCCGATTGTCGCCGGTTGAGTTCTTGAGTACACCCCGTACCAGATAAGCGTCAGCACGATCGTCCGACAATTCGGTTGATTTGTACCGGTCCTGAACAATTGAGCCTAGTAATTGCAATGTGCTGGATGTAATGAAATCACTGTAATAGGCTTTGGTTGTTGTGGGTGTACCGCCAATCTCAATGGCTTTGTCGAGATCGGCAACCGCCTGTTTGGAATTACCCAACCGGCTCTTACAAAAGCCCCGGCTAAACAATGCTTTTGTATGTGTCGGGTTAAGGGCTACGGTTTTGTCGAAGTCAACCAGCGCATTTTCAAACTCGCCCAGGCGGGACTTTACTAGCCCACGGCGGTAGTAAAGCTCGGCATCATCTTTGGTCAATTCAATGGCCCGGTTGAAATCGACAATTGCTGCTTTATAGTCTTCCAGTTTAAACCTGGCGTAACCACGACCTGCAATCGCCTGTGTTTTGTTTGGTGCTTTTTCGAGACATAGACCATAATCAGCCAAAGCTCCTTTGTAATCACTCAGTTGCATTTTGCAGTTACCTTTAGCTGTCAAAATATTCGGGTCTGTTGGCGCAATGGCGGCCGCTTTATTAAAATCGGAGAGTGCGGTGGTCGCATAGTTCATTTGTAGACGACAAAGTCCGCGTTGGTAATATAATAGAGCATCGTTGGGATTTAGCTCGATTGCCCGGTTAAAATCCTGCATGGCACCCCGGAAGTCTTCCTGACGGGTTCGATTCAATCCACGGTATAAATAAGCATTAGCATCTGCGGGGTTAAGTTCAATGGCCAGGTCAAGGTCCAGATTCGCACCCTGAATATCGTTAAGGCTAATTTTCGCTAAGGCCCGGTTATAATAGCTTGGGGCGTTTTCGGGATTTAAAATAATAGCCGTTGTAAAAGCCTGTAAGGCTCCTGGAAAATCTTTGGTTGAACTTTTTTGGATGCCTTCATTGAAGTAATCAGCGGCTGTTTGCTGAGCTATTGACAAATGGGTTAACAAACAAAACGTACTAAGGAAAAGAGGTAAAAGCAATTTTTTCATGCTACTTATTTTAGGCTAGTTATGAGGTGAGACAACTACGGTAAAAGTATATTTATTATTCTGTAAGTGTATGGGCTTAGTCGCGCAAATGGCGATTTAACGAGTAATTATTTAATTTTTTGTTGCATATAAAGAAATGAAAGTTACTGTAATGTTTATTAGTAAAACAAATTCCTTAGCTACTTTAGTTAATAGTTACTTGGGAGTGTTCTTTAAAAGAATGGTAGGCCCATTCGTAGCATAGGCTTAATTAAATTCTAACAGCCAAGTGGCAGGGGGTTCGCAAAAAAATCGCCAATTTGACCGCTCAAATCATTGATTGTTATGCATATTGGATTTATTGGTTTAGGAAAGATGGGGTTCAACCTCGTCGGTAACCTGGTAAAACATGGCCATACTGTTGTTGGCTACGATATTAACGAAGCACTAGTTGAGGCCATTAAAGGCGAGGGAGCACAGGGTGCAACTACCCTACAAGACCTGTATAATGCCTTACCTGAAAAACGGGTTCTATGGCTGATGATTCCGGCTGGGCCACTGGTTGATAACGTTATCGAGCAACTATTAGCGGTTATGCAAGCTGGCGACGTCGTTATCGACGGGGGTAATTCTCATTATAAAGACTCTCTCAGGCGTCATGAATACCTCAAAGAGAAAGGTATTGGTTTTTTGGATTGTGGTACCAGCGGAGGAATCAGCGGTGCCCTGAATGGGGCCTGTACGATGGTTGGGGGCGATGCCGATGTAATTGAACCGCTTCATGGTGTGTTCCGCAATATATCAGTTGAAGACGGATATCTCTATACCGGGCCAGCAGGTAGTGGTCACTTTACCAAAATGGTGCATAACGGCATTGAATATGGCATGATGCAGTCCATTGCCGAAGGGTTTGAAGTACTGGAGAAAAGTCAGTTTCCATTCGACTTCGAAGCGGTTGCGAAAATGTGGGGTCATGGCTCCGTTATTCGTGGCTGGCTAATGGAACTAACCGAAAATGCGTTCAGTAAAGACCCGAAACTAGATGCGATTAAAGGGCGTATGTTCTCTTCTGGTGAAGGCCGGTGGACACTCGAAACGGCCCTCGATCTGGGCGTGCCAACTCCCGTTATTGCGCTGTCGCTGCTAACCCGTTATCGCTCCCTGCAAGACGATACATTCACGGGCAAAGTAGTAGCCGCGCTGCGGAATGAGTTTGGCGGCCATGCCGTTGAAAAAAAATAATTTTATTCTAACGAAAAATAATTCAATTCAAATCCTTTATTTTCGTTACTTCCATAGACAGGTTCAGGCAGTTTCGATTGTCGTCCAGAGCGAGATTTAAACTGCCTGAATTTCTTTTCATCTAAAATTCTATAACCACCGTACGCATACATGAAGGTACTGAGCACCCTCCAGGACCCCACCTTTACGGGGCGTGATTATAACGGGCTTGACCGTTTTTTCCTTCACTACATTAAAGATGAGCGTGATTTACCCTTCATTTATCTCACATTAAGAATCAGCTTTACCCTTATTCCGCTCAGCATTTTGCTGTTCATGCCGTTTCTAACGGGCTGGGCCTGGGGGGCGGTAGCCGTTCTACATTTCTGCTTCAGTAATTTTGGTGTCAAGGGGCCATTCGGGCTTATGCTTCACTGTACAAGCCATCGGCCGTTTTTCAAGCCTGAGTACAACTGGATGAATTATTATTTACCCTGGGTGCTGGCGCCTTTTTTTGGTCATACACCCGAAACGTACTTTAGTCACCATATCGGGATGCACCATCCCGAAAATAATCTGGATGATGATGATAGTAGTACGATGACGTTTCAGCGAGATAGTTATCGCAGTTTTCTGGCCTATTTTGGTCGGTTCTTTGTTGTGGGTGTTCGGAATTTGCTGACCTACCTGCGTCGGAAAAATCGCTCCAAACTAGCTACTCGTGCTATGACAGGCGAGCTGGTCTTTGGAGCAGTTTGTATCGCTCTCTGTTTTGTAAGCTGGCCTGCAACCGTGTTGGTTTTCTTGTTCCCCCTTTTCATCTATCGCTTTATTGCCATGCTTGGCAACTGGACACAGCATTCGTTTGTCGACAGTGAAGATCCTGGTAATGCTTATAAAAACAGTATTACCTGTGTTAATGTGAAGTATAATAAAAAGTGCTGGAACGATGGTTACCACATTAGTCACCACGTTCGACCTGCTATGCACTGGACAGAACATCCAACATTTTTTCTGAAAACGATTGATAAATATGCTCAAAACCAGGCTATCGTGTTTGACGGTCTGGACTTCGGGCAGGTTTTCTTCCTGTTAATGCGTAAGAAGTATGATGTGCTGGCTCAGCACATGATCAATATAAACGGCACTTTTGCCAATGATAGCGAGGCTATTGCGCTCCTGCGTCGTCGTACTCAGCGTATTCCGGTAAAGCCAGAAAAGCCTGTGATATCGAAGGTGTCTGTTGCAGTAGCCTAAGATTACGTACACACTAAAGCCGCCCCGGAAATAGAAACGTTTCTATTTCCGGGGCGGCTTTAGTGTGTACAAATGGTCAGAATTAACTATTATCGCCATCAATGCGCTTTTCAATAATACGCTGGATGTCAACTGGAACGTTTGATAAGAAATCAAAACCGGTAAGATTTTCCAGATCATCAACGCTTGTTAAGTAAGCGCGCCAGGGTTTATCTGAAGCGGATTGGTTGTTCGGGATGTTTACGGCTATGATTCGGGTGTTTTCTGTAACTTGAAAGGTATTATCGCTACCCGTTGGAATCACCACCAGAATTTTCCAAAGTGTAGCCGGAACGGTCAATTTCCCATTGGCCAGTGACGTTGCGTAGCCATTCTGTCCAGTACCTCCCGTTCCACTCGCTCCCGCCAAAATGTAAACATCATTGCCGTTACTCATTAACTGTCGTGCGTACTCTTCCAAATATTTCCAGACCTCGCGGTTGTGACGTGGCGCTTGTGGCACGATGTTGGTTAGGAGAAACGTAGCGGCATTATCGGCCGGTGTTGCGTCCCGGTCGTCGGAAGGGCAAAGGTGCCCCCGGTCGAAGCCCGTATTGGTATAATCGGAGGGGCGGGCGGCATACCAACCCGAAGGAAGGGAAGCGTCGGGACGGAAATCGTTGGTGCGTTTGCTGTCCCCTTTCCAGTCAGCACTCAGATGCCAGCTTACCCAGTTGGCAATACCCCGGCTGCGACTATAGGAAACTGTATATTGAGGGCGGGTGATGAGGTAATTTTCTGGGTTGCTGGTCGACGCCTGGCTCGGATTGCCAAGGGCGAGGTTGTCTGTCCGACTAAGTAAAGAGGTCTGGCTACCGCTGGTTGGTGATGACGGCCGCACCGAAAGACAGCCATTGAGCAACATGCCCAGACCAATTGCGAAAACAATACTTTTGAGTTGATTGCGACCTTGCATTGATTTTACTGACATTGTTGCGGAACTTTGGCAAACCATAAATGTAAGGATTCTGTAGTCAGCTTGTCATTGAAACTGAGTATAGAACCACGTTAACCTAAAATAGACGAGTTATCTGCTGTTATGGCCAAGAAAAAACAATCTTCAGGTATTGAGAATCCCCGTCCGGTCCCGGAAAGGCCTGCCGGTTCTAAACCTGCTTTACCTACCGCAACTGGAAATAGTCGCCCGGCTACGAACCGTCCGGCCGAATCACAACGACCTCCGGTACGTCCCGTGGCACCCAAGCCCACGAGTGTATCGACTGAAGCGGACTTGCCGATTAGCAAACGGCCCGTCGAATGGTGGCCACCTGTTGTTTTGGCACTACTCGGTTTTGTTTTGTATGTCAATACGTTTGGTCACCAATATGCTCTGGATGACATTGCGGCTGTTGGCCAAAATCTGTTTGTGAAAAAAGGCATCGCTGGTATTCCCGACCTGCTCCGCACCGAATTCTGGCATTTTAGTAATATCTCGCTGGGCTATTATCGGCCTTTGTCACTTATTACGTTTGCGCTGGAGCAGGAGTATTTTAAAGATAACCCGAACATCAGCCACATGATCAACGCCGGTCTCTATGCGTTAACAGGGCTGGTGATAGGCATACTGCTTCAAAAATGGCTGACCAACCAGACCATTACCGCGTTTTTAATTGGCCTGGTTTTCATGGCGCACCCCCTTCATACTGAAATCGTTGCTAACATTAAAGGCCGTGACGAAATCCTGAGCTTCCTGTTTATTGCGCTGATGCTGTTGTCGTATTGGCGGTATCTGGAAACCAAACACTGGGGCTGGACTATAGGGGCCTGCGTATGGCTTTACCTGGCGTTTCTGTCCAAAGAATCATCCATTGTTAGCCTTGGTTTGATTCCGGCCATGCAGTATTGGTTTGCCCGCCGGAATGTGTGGCAGTCCATGATTAGTCTATGGCCATTTTTAATCGTGGCAGCCCTGTTTTTCTATCAGAAGCAAAAGATGATTGGAACCCTGAGTGGCACGCCACCCATCGACTGGGCTAACTATCCGTATGCGATTGAGAAGACGCAAAAGTCGACCATGTTCAAGTTTCTGGAATATTATATCCGGTTGCTGATTTTGCCTCACCCATTGGTTTACGATTACTCGTACAACGTAATACCGTCGGGAGGCAAAGGCGATTGGCTGACCTGGGCTGGCTTCTTCACCTTGCTGGGCTTACTCTGGCTGGGCTGGAAAGGCTTTGTGAAGCGCACTCTTTGGGGCTTTGGTATATTCTGGTTCTTCGTCACGATGGCACCCGGCCTGGGCTTTATCTGGATTCGGGGCGGTATTTTCGCCGAACGTTTTTCGTATGCCGCCGTTATGGGCTTTGGCTTTGTGCTGATCTGGGCACTCCAGAAGTTTCTGGTACGCAAACCTGTTGAGTCGGGTGAGACAACTACCAAATCCGCTTTGGTTCGGTATGCCCCCTTGCTTGGGTTAATGGCTGTGGTAATTGGCTTGTATTCGTTCAAAACGGTGGAGCGCAACCGCGACTGGGAAAACAATTTTGTGCTCTTTAATTCGGCTTTGCCCTATGCACCCAATAGCTGCCAGGTACAGCGGCATGTAGCCAACGAGTGGATTGAGAAGGGTGTAAAAGACCGCGCTAAAGCCGATTCAATTGCTACTGCCACGAACGCCATCAAGCCAAAACCATCGCCTGAGCAAATCAAAAAAGCGCAGGCGCTGATTGATACCAGTATCGCACAAGCCAATAAACACGGCCGTTGGGCAATCGACCACCTACAGGAGTCAACCCGAATCTATCCTAACTTTGGCGAAGCCTACTTCTCGATGGCCTATGTGTTCCAGAAAATCACGCCGAACGTCGACTCTGCCAAGTATTATTACAAGCAGACGATCAGGGCTGCTAATGCCTATGCACCAGCTTATAATAACCTTGGCGTAATTTATCAGGGTGAAGGACTAGCGCAAAACAACCGCCAGAAACTGGAACTGGCTTCGTATTACTATAACCGTTCGATGGTTGTAAATCCTGCCTACGTAGACGGTCAGAACAACCGCGCTAACCTGATGAAAGCAACGGGTATAGATACGAAATTTCTGCCTGACTCAATCATTAATAAGTATTGATCCCATCCAAACCTATAAGGTCTTTGAGACCTTATAGGTTTATATAAAAAGCCTGTTTCTGATTCAGAAACGGGCTTTATTAGTACTGGCTGATACATCAGAAAACCTAGGGAAGCTGGTCAATATTTATCGTTGGCGGCTGATGTTGAGCTGGTCTTGTAAAATCCGTTTTGAGGGGCGTATAGGCGTCGAAGAAGCCGCAGTTGCGCAGGAAAAAGCATTTATTCTTACTAAGCCCACCGGCAAAATCCATTCGGTACGACTTTCGGGCCGTATTGTCACCCGTGAACTGCGCTTTAGTAATCTCCTGCCAATTTCCCTCTTTGCTTCTGACCCACTGATTCGAGAATTCTACCTCACGTGATACATTTCCCGTTTCGGGGGTGAAGTTTTCCAGAAAGGAATAGAGTGAGGTTAAATAGGTTGTCGTTTTGGGTCGCTTAAAGCTGGCGATCAACTGCCAGCCAGCACCGTCGGGAGGCATAAAATAAGCCGTATAGGTCGTATAGTCGCCCACATCGGGGTGGCCATGTATCAGAAATTTATAAGTCCGGCCAGCCACCCAGTTGTAGCGCAGGTAGCTTTGGCCACCGGAGCCTTCGTTACCGAACTCATTTGTGACCACGTTGGCGCCCTTGCGGTTCAGGCGAATTTTCTGGTCAGATGGAATCTGACTGGGAGTATCGGTCTGAAACGGACTCCAGACCGAAAACAGGATTCGACGTTCGGTAGGCGAATTGACCTGCATCCCGAAATAACCTTCCCCAAAGCCGGTCGCCATATAATACGACCCAGCAACATCATTACCTTTCGGTACTGTCACTTCGTTATAAAACCATTCGGCATCAAAACCGTCGGGGATTGGGTAATTCAAGTGAACAGACGGCCCACGCCTGCCCCAATGGAAAAAGTCGCCATCGTTGTTCCGAACAAAGGCTGTGTGCTCGTCTACGGTCGTACCACTGATGCCAAAATCAGTTATATCGGCATAGGTAGTACCTGTTTTGCTGACACCCTGTAAAACCAGTTTTACATAGCCCGCTTTAGGAATAGACCACTGGCCTAATGAGCAGTCCGTAAACCTGCTGCCCTGAACATCTATTTCTTTGGATTTTCCCAACACTGTAATGCGTATACGGCTCCTGCCTGTTGGTACACGCAGGTTGACGGACAGAAGCAGGGTACCTGTTCGGGCAAACCGCACGTAAGTCTCAACGGTACTGGTCGGGCTGGCCCAGTTTGTCAACCCGTCTTCCGAAATAAGGTCGGGGGAGTCGGCCAGGTTTTTTGCCCAGCTATTGCCCCCGAGGGGTACGCGTATTACGTTAGGTTCATGAACGGCAGACGTACCAGCAGGCATACCGAACAGTTGGGAAACTGTCAGGAATAAATAGAAGAAAAATAGCCGGTTGATCACAGGTATAGACAGACAAGGTGAAACTAAGGGTAAATACGTCTCCAACAAACTCTACTTATCTGGTTTGGAGAATTAGGAAATATTAACGCAAAATTCTTTACTTGTCTGGTTTCCAGTCGCTTATCTACTTATGCCACGAAAGTCCGTTTCTGATTCGGGGACGGGTTTTCCTTATACAAGTGGATTTTGAATTCTACCGTCTGAACTGTCTAATACACCAGCGAACAACCGCACCCAGAAAAAATAGGGTTATAGTAAGAATAACGCACTGCCAAACAAGCAGGCCAATGTCTGGCGTCAGCAAATCCATATTAATACTGTTTTAACGTTCAATATTTTCTGAGCCGCAATGGAAATCACCGTGCCGGAATGGACTAAATTCATGCATCAGGACAAGCTATAAATTCCGTAAGAGTAAGGCACTGTACCGATGGAAATTTCTTCGTTTGAAGAACGTCAAAATGTCGATCATTAGTAACTATGTAATCAGCGCCCGCCGATACTGCGCAATCCACAAATTTGTTGTCATCATAATCTGCGGTGATAAGTCCCCAACGATAACATATCTCTGTTTTAGCCGTATTTGGCTGCTTATCAACTAGCTCCAGCAGGTTATCTGCAATGAACCGAGTCATGCGTTTTTCAAAAATTTCGGCATATTCTTCCGTAATCTCGTTGCTGACAGCTAGCTCAAATTGTTGAGAACGGTAAGAATCGAATACCCGCCGATAAGGTGAAATTTTTGGAATTATGGCCAGAAAACAATTTGTATCAATAACAACGCGCATTAGTCATGGCGATAAGGAGTGCGACCATGACCCTCTAACCAACCTTCTACCGTGTTGCTGTCCCAGCCTTTTTCCTCAAACAAAGCGTCGATACCTTGATCTACTTTTCGGGCAAAGTAATCAGCCAGTAATTGCTTGATCTCTAAAACTTGTTCATCAGGGATTGGTCGGGAAAAAGTCTTGAGTAACTCAAGTTGCAATGAAGTCAGCATAGCTTGCTGTGGTTTTGTGATTAATCAAATATACAGAATTGATATATTTATTCGTACTGAATCAGGCTATTGGCTGTGTTCAATCCTGCATCAACTCGGTCAATATTTTCTGAGCCGCAATAGAAATCACCGTGCCGGGGCCGAAGATGCCTTTGACGCCCGCATCGTATAAAAACTGGTAGTCGCCTGCCGGAATAACGCCCCCGGCAATAACCATAATATCGTCGCGGCCAATCTTTTTGAGTTCGCTAATGAGTTGCGGAACCAGCGTTTTGTGACCCGCTGCCAGACTCGATACACCCACGATATGTACGTCGTTTTCGGCAGCCTGTCGAGCCACTTCTTCCGGGGTTTGGAACAGTGGTCCCATATCCACATCGAAACCCAGATCGGCAAAACTGGTGGCAATGACCTTGGCGCCCCGGTCGTGCCCATCCTGTCCCATTTTAGCGACCAGAATCCGGGGGCGTCGCCCGTCGAGTTCGGCAAACTGATTGCTCATCTCGCGGGCAATGCGGAAGTTCTCATCATCCGATACTTCGGCAGAGTAGATACCCGATATAGCTCGAATGGTGGCCTTATGGCGGCCAAATGCTTTTTCCATAGCGTCGGAGATTTCACCGAGGGTGGCGCGGCAGCGAGCCGCTTCAACGGCTAGCGCCAGTAGGTTTTTGTCTGGGGAGGGGGTAGTAGCTGCACCGGTTATTGCTGCCAGAGCCTGCTCCACTTTTGCTTCATTCCTTGTTTCTTTTACCTCTTTCAACCGGTTTAACTGGCTCTCACGAACGGCCTGGTTGTCAATGTCCAGAAGTTCGATAACGGTTTCCATGACGGGTTTGTAGCGGTTTACGCCCACAATAACATCTTTGCCGGAATCAATACGGGCCTGTTTTCGGGCAGCGGCCTCTTCAATCCGCAGTTTAGGCAGGCCAGTTTCAATGGCTTTGGCCATACCGCCCAATTGCTCTACTTCCTCCATCAGGGCCCAGGCTTTTTCGACCAGTTCTTTTGTTAGGAATTCGACATAGTAAGAGCCGCCCCAGGGGTCAACGGCGCGGGTAATGTCGGTCTCTTGTTGTAAGTACAACTGAGTATTCCGGGCAATTCGGGCCGAAAAGTCAGTTGGTAAGGCAATAGCTTCGTCCAGCGAATTGGTGTGCAGACTTTGGGTGCCGCCCAGCACAGCCGCCAGTCCCTCAATGGTTGTACGGGCAACGTTGTTGAACGGGTCCTGCTCGGTCAGGCTATAGCCAGAGGTCTGGCAATGGGTACGTAAAGCCAGCGATTTGGCATTTTTGGGTTCAAACTGTTTCACAATCTTTGCCCACAGCAGCCGCCCTGCGCGGAGTTTGGCGATTTCCATAAAGTGGTTCATGCCAATACCCCAGAAGAACGACAGACGAGGGGCAAAGGCGTCGATACCCATGCCCGAGCGCAAACCCGTTCGGATATATTCGAGCCCATCGGCCAGCGTATAGGCCAGTTCCAGATGGGCCGGGGCACCTGCTTCATGCATATGATAGCCGCTGATACTAATCGAGTTGAACTTGGGCATAAGCTGCGCTGTGTACGAAAAAATATCGCCCACAATACGCATGGATGGTTCAGGTGGGTAGATGTACGTATTCCGCACCATGAACTCTTTCAAAATGTCGTTCTGAATCGTGCCTGATAATTTTTCGGGTGGCACACCCTGTTCTTCGGCAGCAACGATGAAAAAGGCCATAATCGGCAACACCGCGCCGTTCATGGTCATTGACACCGACATCTGGTCGAGGGGAATCTGGTCGAACAGAATTTTCATATCCTCGACCGAATCAATAGCGACACCGGCCTTGCCAACATCACCCACAACGCGCGGATGGTCGGAATCATAGCCCCGGTGTGTAGCCAGATCGAAGGCAACGGATAAACCTTTCTGCCCACCGGCCAGATTTCGGCGGTAGAATGCGTTCGATTCCTCGGCGGTCGAGAAACCCGCATATTGCCGGATAGTCCACGGCTGACGAACGTACATACTGGCATACGGACCCCGCAAAAATGGGGGCACACCGGCCGCGTAATTCAGGTGATCCGTATTGGCTACATCAGCAACCGTAAAACGAGGTTTCAGCTTGATGCCTTCGGCGGTTGGGAAAAGGGTGTTACCTTGAGTTTGGAGCAGGCTTGCCTGTTCTTCGTTCGCAGTTGAGTTCGTTTCGGGAGTTACGTAGGTGGGTCTCATGCGTGTAGTTGGTCGAACGGATTTATTCAAAGACTGCGGCCAGACGTCGGTCAGGCAACAAACCAGTTTGATCAGTTAATGGGTTGTAGGTTTGCGTAGATGGCTCGTCGAAGCGGAACTTCGTTACGCCCACCAGCACCTTTCCGTTACGTACAGCATCGACTTTGGCCTGATAAGCTCGCTCAATTTCGGTTTGAACAAATCTACTGGCTACTGCTTTGGCAAAACCACCCTGATTCTCAACGGTCAAAAACAACGTCCAGGCCGCTTCGACCAGCGAATAAGTCAGGTTTTCAATGTAATACGAGCCTGCCGATGGATCGGCAACTTTGTCTAAATAACTTTCTTCTTTCAACAGAACCGATACGTTTCGGGCAATACGGGCCGAAAAACCTTTATCCGACATATCATTATCTCCTGTTGCGGGTGTACCCAGAACACTATCATACGGATGAACCGTTAGCGCATCGCAACCACCAATAACAGCCGCCATAGCTTCGGTAGTGGCCCGGAGCAAGTTCGTGTTCGGTGTCGCTTTTGCGTCGTAAAAGGTTGACGTTTGGCAGTGGATAAAGAAGGCTAACGAACTTGACTGATAGGCAGCTACCAACCGACTCAGTAACACGCGAAGTGCCCGGAGTTTGGCAATCTCCATAAAATAACTCGTTCCAACAGACACCGATAGTATCGTTTTTGGAACGAGCTGCTCAATGGTCAGGCCACTATCGGTAAGCTGGTCGTAGGTATCAGCCAGTGACGCCAGTGTGAAGGCCAGCTCCTGCGTAGCCGTTGCCCCCGCGTTATGAAACACATGACTGCTCACGCAAATCGTACGAAACTGGGGAGAATCGACCGTTAGTCGGGTGGCTTCGGCGGTTGATTTGCCTGCCACCATCAGCAGTCCTCCTTTTAGCTTGTAAGGTGCTATAGTTTTCAGAGTCTGAATGAAATCCGTGGCGGTGTCGTCTGATAGCCGGAAAAAAACGGGATTTTCGCTCAGTTTTATGTTGTTGAGCAATCGGGAAAGTTTTTCGCCATGTCGCCCGGTTTGAGTCGACAGCGATAGAACAAGGGCATCTGCCCCACGCGTGAGGACATCGCGCAGGCTACTATTATCTGATTTTTCGTCAGATACAATCCATTCCGGTGCGTTAAGCCAGCCCGGGCTATGCTTCTGAACGGCCTGAATCGTTTCTAGTGAACGCGTGGTAACCGGGCCTTCTGTGAGATCATTAGCCGTGTAGTAGGGTTCCAGGGTGAAACCTTCTTCGGTATGCCAGCGAAGACTTTCGTACTCATCTTCGCCAGCCTGAGCAGGTTTATACTCCTTCTGGACCTGCATCAACCACGCAGATTTATCGGTTTCCGGAAACAGTGGTAAAAAAAAAGACGCCATCAGATCATTTAAGGACAAGTTGCTGGTAAAAGTAGTCTTTTTCTTTATTCAAGGAGAGACCACGCTTATAACTATCTAATCAGCACCTCAATTGCATTATTCAAAGGGATTACATAATGGAGTTGACGTTCTCTTCGAATCGCGTAATTTTAGCTTAACATTGACTGAGCTGGCTTAATTCACGGAAAAAACGTGACTATCGCTGTACGGTTCGGTCAGATATTTGGCTACATTTGTCTCCCTTTTTTGACGACCCAACGTAACTCAGGACTAAACCCGTGAATATAACTCCTCAGACAGGCATGCAGCGTGAAATAACGACGGTGTGGAATCGCTGTCTGAGTGTTATCCGGGAAATTGTACCCGAGCAAAGTTTCAATACCTGGTTCGAACCCATCGTTCCGCTCAAACTCAATGGAAATGTTCTCACCATTCAGGTGCCGAGCGAATTTTTTTACGAATGGCTGGAAGAAAACTTTGTACATGCCCTGCGTAAAGCCCTCGATACGGCCATTGGTCGCAATGGGCAACTGGAATATTCGATTATCGTTGATAAAGGAAACGAGCAAAATCGGCCGCTAACGGTCAATGTGCCAACCACCAAATCGACGCACACGTCGAAGCCGGACAATGTCAACCCCGACATTCTGAAGAGTCCGTTTCAACTGAAAGACCTCGATTCGCTTACGCTCGATTCTTACCTCAATCCAAGTTATACGTTTGATAACTACGTGGAGGGCGATTGTAATCGACTGGCGCGTTCGGCGGGGTACGCCGTTGCTGAGCGACCCGGTGTTACGTCGTTCAACCCCCTTATGATTTACGGCGGGGTCGGACTGGGAAAAACCCACCTGGTGCAGGCTATTGGCAACTTCATCAAGAATAATAACCAGGGTAAGTTTGTCCTCTATGTGACGTCAGAGAAGTTTACGAACCAGTTTCTAAACGCCGTTCGATCTGATGGTATCCGGGACTTTACATCATTCTACATGCAGGTAGATGTACTGGTAATCGACGATGTGCAGTTTCTGCAAAAAAAGGAGAAGACCCAGGAAATTTTCTTCCACATCTTCAACCACCTTCACCAGTCGGGCAAGCAGATCATTATGACGTCCGACCGGGCACCAAGGGCATTGGATGGGCTGGAGGATCGCCTGTTGTCGCGATTCAAATGGGGACTGTCGGCCGATCTGCAGACGCCCGACCTCGAAACGCGTATCGCTATCATTCAAAAGAAACTTCAGGCCGAAGGAATTTATATAGAGGATGCTGTCATCGAATACTTGGCCCATAGCGTAAATACAAACGTTCGGGAACTGGAAGGTGTCATTGTGTCGCTGATGGCGCAGGCGTCATTGAATCGCCGGGAAATTGACCTTGAACTGGCCAAGCAGACCCTGCGCAACATTGTAGTCGACTCCGAGCGGGAAGTAACCATTGATACGGTACAGGAAGCGGTCGCCAGCTATTTCAACGTAACCATCGCCGACCTGAAAGCCAAAAGCCGTAAACGCGAACTGGTACACCCCCGGCAGGTGGCTATGTATCTGGCCAAAGAAAAAACGGATTTATCGCTAAAATCTATTGGCTATCATTTTGGTGGGCGTGACCATAGTACCGTTATTCACGCTGTGCAAACTGTTAGCGATCTGGTCGCCAAACACGCCGAAACGCGCGATATTGTCGAGAAGCTGAAAGCCATGTTTAAGTAAAGCCCTGTTGCCAAAGGGACTGATCTTGTGGAGTTTTCAAGTTTCCCTTGACTTAATGTTGCTAGGCGTATCCGACCGCATCCTGCTGTCGAGCCGTTAGACTAAATTAAGCCAGTTAACTCTTGTGAGTCTTTTTTAGCCTTGCGGCTCGACAGCAGGGATGCGGTCAGATACAATAGTCAAAACCTACAAGATTAGTCCCCAAAGGAGAGAAACCGGGTAATGCTTAATTCCAGGTGGAAAATCTAACCGTTTTATCGCGCCATCACATCAACAACGCTGCCTGGGATACCTGCGTTGCCAACTCCCGGCAGCGCATTTTATACGGTTACTCCTGGTATTTGGATACTGTTTTGCCAGCGCCATCCTGGAAATGGGTTGGCCTTGTTTTAACAGATGAAGCAGGCCGGTATATGGCCGTTATGCCAATTCCTCTCCGTCGAAAACGCATTGTAGGAATTAACTATAGCTGGGTTGTTCATCAGCCGTTTTTTTGTCAGTTTCTCGGTGTTTTCAGCCCCGGCGAAACAATTGACTTCACCCCCTTCCTGCGGCTGATCCAACAAAAATTTCGATACGGGTCAACGTTCTGCTTGCGGCAACAGCCTGACGAATCACGCTCATTCAGCTCAGTACGAATGGCTTCGACCCAATGCCTGGATTTGTCGGTAGGATACAACACGATTTATGAAAACTATACCCGCGATCGGAAGCAAAATCTGAAACGAGCCGTGTCTGCTAACTGGACCGTTGCTGATTCTACAGATCCTGTGCCATTATCGGTGCTGTTTCAGGAAAATCACGAGGCTGGTATTGAGGGAGGTGTTGCCGTTTGGGCTTACAATAGTCTCCAGAATTTAATAAGAGAATTGATTGCCCGAAACTTGATCACGTTACGTTATGCCTGCCGGAATGGGCGTATTGAAGCGGGGGCCTTGTTTGTGCAGGAGGGAAACCGGATTATTTATCTCTTCAATTCGGCATCCGAAGTGGGTCGGCGGGGCAATGCCCGAACATTATTGATTGATCAGGTTATTCGGGAGCATGCCGGTAGCCCGCTTCTTTTCGACTTCGAAAGCCCTGAGAAACCCTCCATTCGTGAATTCTACCAAAGTTTCGGGGCAAGTGAAGAGCCGTTTTACGAAGTTCGCTGGAATCGGTTGAATTTTCTGGAGCGAACGCTTAGACAGCTACTATCATAAGCATTAAAGGCACCTGAATCAGAGAATGTTTTTTGTCATTCCGACGCCAGGACCGGGCCGCCGGGATGACAAAAAAACTATGCTTCTTGATTAATTATGATGTATTTGTTTTTACAGGCAACTGTAATTCACTTTAATAATACTTCAATGGCTGTTTCAAGCCGCCATCGCGTTTGAGGTCCATCTCCATAGAGCCTACAAAGAAGTCGACTTCTACTTTAACCGGGACTTTGTTGGCATCATCGGAGACGAAAATGCGGATCGATTCTTCTTCTTTAATAAGCTTGTTTTGTGGCAAAACCGGATTCAGTTTAATGACGTTAATCTTTCCATGCTTTGTTTTGACAACGTCTCTACCCCGATATCGAACCTTCATGTTGTAGATCGTATCGTCGTAAAATGCCGGTACCTCAATCACCTGACCGCTGCTCAGTTTGCTGAAATCAATCGTGCGCAGAAAGTAATAACCGCTGATAAGGTCATGCACGTTATCGGGTACTTTGAAAACATCTTTCTCCGTGCGTTCTTCGGCTTTTACCGTATTGGCTTCGTGGTTGAACGTAATGTTTTCTTCCTTCCGATAGCTGTTTTCCTGAAGGTTCGTGTAAAATTTCTGCGGCAGAATAGCCGAGGTATCAATGTATGACCGCCATGTGTCGCGGATGCGCGTGACAAGGTCAAACGCACCCAGTGTGCGGGCGTCTACATTGACACGATAGCAGGGCCGCTCGTTCACTTTGTAAAGCGATGGGCTCACATCCACTACGGCTTCGGCCGCATTGATGAATCCATAGTGTACCCGGTATTCGAGGTGTTCGCCAGGACCGAAACTCGTGTTTGATACACGTCTGTACGCATTCAGAGCAACAAAACCTGTGCTGAGAATAGATAGAACACCAAGGCTGATTAATAATTTCTTCATACGAACAACTACCCGCCTGCCGGGCTTCGTTTAAAACGATGGATAGGTTTGTTTTAGGTAGGTTAAATACCGTTTAAAATCCCCTCCAAACTTACTGTCAAATTCCTGCCGAAAATGATTTTGCTGTTTTCGATAGGTAAGGTAACCAATGAAATACGCATTATTCGGTAGGTTTAGTTTTCCGATTGGCCGCTTATTTACTGAACGTACGCCTTTTGCACTCCGCTGGTCGTTGATCGTGTCCGACGAAACGACGATTTCCCTGATGGTTTCCCACTTCAACGAATCTTTGACTGTTGTTGACAAGGTTGGTTTAAATGTTCGATACAAACTATCGAGCATTCGGGTACCCCGTAAAATGTGTTCATCGTAGTGTTCATAAAACACTTTTGTCGCTAAATAGTCCCGGTACGGTACAGAATCTTTGCCGTGTTTCTGAGCAAGAAAGCGTAACGCACCGTATTCGCCAACAAAATCGGCCAGGTTTTCATTGTATTCAAGATTATTCTTCACAAATAATGTGCCGTGAGTCAGCTCATGAATAATCAATTCGGCCAGGCTTCCTTCGGGTCTATCCAGAAAACTGGACAAGATCGGATCATTTAAAAATCCTAACGTCGACCAGGCCGATACTTCGCCAATACGCGTATCCAATCCTTCCCGTTGCAACTCCGCTTTTGTTGAATCGGCGCGGTCTTTTTCGAAAAAACCTTTATACGAAAACGTACCTATTATCGGGAAATGCCATTGCTTTGCAACGAGTTGATACGGTTGGGCTGCTGTAACTACCCACAGAATGGGCTTTCCTTCCTGATCATAAAATGACTCGTAACTTCCCGACTTATCCAAACCGAGCGAATCTATAGCAAAACGCTTGATTTCCTGGATAAGTTCTACTTTTTTCTTTACCGAATCGGGGTAAGCTTCACTGTTTAATACCTCGGTTACGGGCTTCGTATTCCACAAAATGCGTAACTGCCCTTTCGCCTGCATCCACCCGTAACTGACCAATTCCCATTGCCAGACAACCAGGCAGAGCAGAATCCCGATACACACAAGAGCAATTTTTTTGATCATAGGTTGGAATTATTCAATACAAAAGTATAAAAAATGGCACTATGATATATGAAAAAACCTATAAGGTCTTTTGAGGCCTTATAGGTTTGAAAACTTGGGCAACCCAGAATAAGCAGGTACGCTAAACTACTATTTAGTCCAAAGCCTGATACACGCCTATTCTGAATTTTTTGACGAAATCACTATAGTAGGCGTAGGGCTGTACGTTTGTGAAAATGAGCAGAATAAGCTCTTCTTTCGGGTCGATCGTAAATTCGGAACAGTACATGCCTCCCCAGGTATACGAGCCCGGTGATGCCTGATCGCCATAGTGAGAGCCTTCGGTAATAAGTTGGAAACCAAGGCCAAACTTATCTTTTCGATCCCAGACTTCGGCTGTTCCAATCTGGTTGCGAAGCATCATATCGACGGTCTTTCTCGCCAGAATTCGTTTGTTATTGAATATGCCGCCATTGAGGAACATCTGGCAGAGTTTGGCATAATCTTCGACTGTACTCACCAAACCGGCTCCACCAAGAAACAGCGTTTTAGCGCCCGAGGTGGCAAAGTTTCGGTAGGCTTCGTTTGTATGTAGCGTCAGGGGTTTGTCCATGCTCGACTTACTGTATAACTCAACCAGTCGATTAGCTTTGCTATCGGGCAGATAAAAATAAGTATCGGTCATGCCGAGGGGTTCAAGTACCCGTTCGCGCATGGCAACATCGAAGGATTTGCCCGATAACACTTCAATGAGCCGTCCCAAAATGTCGATGTTCAGGCCATAGGTGAAACCCGCGCCGGTGGAGTCACTGCCGGGGTCGCGCAGGAGCGGGCGTTTCGCCAGTTTATTAATTACATTTTCGAGTTTGTCGGGAGCGGTTGAATTAAAAAACGGTACATTAAACTCGGGACGCTGGTCGAGTGGGTGTTCGTATGGGATGCCCGCATTATGGCTTAATAACTGCCGAATCGTAATTTCGCTTTTGGCCGGACGAGTATCGTAACTACCACCAACGGGGTCTTTTTTATCGTACTTAACCAGCACGGTTGGGTTTTTAAAAGCCGGGATGTATTTCGATATAGGGTCGTCTAGCAAAAACTTTTCTTCTTCATAAAGGGTCATCAACGTGGCCGTGGTGATGGCTTTCGACTGCGACGCGATGCGATAAATATCATCGCGTTTCAACGGGGTTTTCTTCGCCAGGTTGCTATACCCAAACGCTTTGTAATGCACGATTTTGCCTTTGTGTGCAACGAAAGTTACAGCATTGGGGGCAATATCCTGATCAATTAGTCCCTGTAGCCAGGTGTCTAATCGTTTCAGCCGTTCGGCCGAAAAGCCACCTTCAGCGGGAGTTTTGGCAACGGTGAATGCTTGCGGGTGCGGTTGAGCAAATAGGGACGAAGCAACAAATAGAAAGGGTAGGAGTAAGCGCATGAGGTTTTTACAGTTTGTCAAGTTTATTTGTACCTATGGGCTTCAGCCCGTGTATGCTTTGAATTGAAACACGGGCTGAAGCTTATGGGTACAAATAATAAGTCATACGCATTTTACTTCTGCCAGTCCCACAAAACAACTACCCAGGTTTCGCCAATAACTGAATCGTGGAATTCGTGAATAGGCTCAAAACCAACACGGGCATGAGCGCGTAGGGAACGGGTATTGTTGGCCGAAATGTCCGTTATCAAAAGTTGGAAGCGGTCGCTATATACTTCACGATGATGTTGGTACATCCGGTCGAACACCTTTTGCCCCCGATACCCCTCGGCTACGCACACCTGTCCCATCACATAGTAGGCATAGGTGCTCAACGGCTTGCCGCTATAACTGAGCGAGTCAATTAACGCAAAAAGCGGAAGCAGTTCGGGTATGTCGGTCCCAAATTCGGGCAACATGGTGAGGGCATAGCCGACCACCCGGTCGCCGTCTTTGGCAATGACGCTGGGCGCGGCCAGATTCATACGACTCAGCACAGCCGGGTCATGTTCAACCGTCACGAAGCCCTGATCGAGCTGTACATCAAGCGGAACATTTTTACGAAGATTATCTTGTTGCAAGGCCAAAATCCCCTGCACGTCGGCTTCAGATTGAACGGTGGTAATAATCATGTAATAAGAAACTGTAAACGAAAATCAGCGTAGGAGATTATTAATTTTGACTGATACATCATCAGCAATGGCTAGCGCATCCGATACATCGCCTTCATCTAAAAAAATGGTGTCGTTTGGATATCGGATTTCAACTGCGTAGTCTTGAAGACGAGCTAATTGGTTATAATCATCTATTGTGAATAGATTGGGTTGATCAATTAGGTCAAGTAGATAAATCAGATCGTGCGACCGTCGAAAGTCTATAGACAGGTGAATTAGATAGGCTTTAAGTAATTTCTCAACAGCCTGCTGACAATGAAAGGCAACCGTATCTTTATAATCGGGGAGGTGATTAAAAACCAGATGTGCCGTTGTTAAATCGTGTTCGGCTTTTGTTAGCCAGCTTGCAATGGCAATTTCTTTATCGCTCATATACTATTCTGGCCGATTGAAGAGCGTTTGTTAAGAAAGAATACGGCTGTTGACTGCTTTGCTCTACCTCTTCCGGTGTAGCCACTACAATATCCATTGGCGTTTTTAAGCCATATAAAAACCGACGAACCTCCCGCCCGCGTTGATGACGTAGCAAACTCGTGTCTTTTACAATAAGCAAGTCCAGATCACTATCGTCTGTTGCCTGGCCAGTCGCATAAGAGCCAAACAGCATAATTTTGTCTGGCTGGTAAGATGCAACGATTTTAGCAACGATGTGTTTAATGTTTTCAGGACTAATCATGATCTATTCGTGTGTGTGTACGACTAAAATTACTGAATTTTACAAGATTGCCAAACCTGCCTTTTTACTATAAATACATGTGAATTGTGAAAATGCAGGTTTAGCTAATTACTTTTTTAACACATTTTGCCAGAAATGCCGAGTCTATTTCAGCCCCAATACCCGGTGCGTCGGGGAGTTCGATCTGATAACTGTTGTACGTTATACCGCCATAAACCGGGTCTTCGGCATGTTCGAAAAAAGCGTCCAGGTCATAGAAACGAACATTTTGGCGGGCCGATGCAAAATGCGCGTTGGCCGTCAACGCCAATCTCGACTCCGACATACAGCCAATCATACAGGGAATTCCGGCGGCTTCGCCAATGGCGTTGATCTTGAGGGCTTCGAAAATTCCCCCGCTTTTAGAGAGCTTTATGTTGAAGTAATCGACCGCTTCTTCGCGTACCAGCCGAATGGCATCGTGCGCGTCGAACAGGCTCTCATCCGCCATAATAGGGACGGTTGTTTTCTGTCGAATCTGCCGTAATCCGGCAATGTCGTGTCGTTTGACAGGTTGTTCGCAATACTGCACATTCCAGTCGCCAATAGCGCGTAATACGCCCGTAGCCGTCACCACATCCCAGCCCTGGTTGGCATCGGTGCGGATGGGTGTCTTATCACCAATGGCTTTGCGGATGGCAGCTACTCGGGCAATGTCGTCGTTTAGATTCGTGCCAAGTTTCACCTTTATCGCTTCTGCACCTTTTTCCTGAATACGTAAAGCATCTTCAACCATGCGCTCGGGCGTGTTGATATAAATCGTCTCATCCGTCACGAGCGTCTTTTTTACACCGCCCAAAAACTGATAAAGGGGCATTCCGGCGGCTTTGGCGGCAATATCATACAGGGCCATGTCGAAGGCCGAGCGCGTAGTTGGGTGCGCGGGCAAGTACCGGGTCAATGTATTGACACAGCCCTCAATATCGAGCGGATCGCGGCCGATCAGGAGCCTCGCCATGTCGTCGGCAGCGGCCAGGCCCGAGGCTTGTGTTTCGCCGGCAATCATCCACAAATGAGAGCCTTCGCCCCAACCCGTGATGCTTTCGTCGGTTTTAATTTCGACCAGTATATTCCGGGCGTTCTCGATGGTGCCGAGCGATATAGCGATGGGCGCTTTGAGCGGAATGTCGTAGCGGTAAAGGGAGATTTGGGTGATTTTCATTGGGGTTTAAACGCAAAGGGCGCAAAGGATAGCGCAAAGAACGCAAAGGTTAAAGGTGGTTTCGTTGCGACCTTTGCGTTAACCTTTGCGCCTTTGCGTTTAAAAAATCATTTAGGGAATTGACTCTTGTCCAACCCCGGAATAAGCCGGAGGGCGTTTTTATAGTATACTTTTTTCAGCACTTCATCGGGTAGCCCCATGCCATACATCCGCCAGAAGGCATGGTATTTTTTGTGGTAAGGGAAGTATTCGTCGTCGGTTTCGAGGACACGGAAGTAGGTCGCGTATTCTGACGGAACCCAACTATCTTTTCCGAATAGGATACGATCCTGGTATTTTTCGAAAAACTTCCGGCTCGCTCGTGGCTGACGGCCCAACTCAGCGATAACAGCCCCAATCTCAACGTTCATGTTCGGGAACACGGTCATCAGGCTGTCGAGCTTGTTCAGGTCGTTGGGATACCAGCCCATATGAGCGGCAATAAATGTTGTTTTTGGATGCTTACGAAACACGTTGTGCTGTTCGGCAATGAGTTTTTCCCAGGGGACGGGGTCGTTGGCAGCACGCTTCCGACCACCATGTAGCTTAAGTTCGAGCCAGCGTTCGTTATACCGATCCATTGGGTCCCAAAACGGCTTTGGGTCGGCGGTGTGAATCAGAACGGGTACGCCCAGTTCACCACATTTTGCCCAGATTGGGTCCAGTCGTGGGTCGTCGACCGCAACACGGTGTCCTGATTCGTCTTTGTTATTAAGGCCCAGGTTCTTGAAAATTTTCAGCCCGTGAGCGCCTTTTTTTACATCGGCTTCCAGTAGCGCAACGGATTCTTCCGTCCAGCCTTTGCGGCCAATATCGTCGAAGTTGAGATTCGTGAACAGCACCAGTCGCTTTGCATTGGACTTATTTGCGTTGGCCAATGCATTGTCGAAAAACTGCGTACCCTGCGCCACGCTTCCCCAACCCCGGCCGCTGAGGTTGATCATAATGCCCATATTAAGGCTGTCCATCTGGGCCAGAAGCGGCTTTAGGTTCGCCTTATCCATATCCCACTGGTGGTTATGCACGTCAATAAATGGGTATTTTGAGTGCGTCAGCTTATGTTCCGGTACTTTCAGCGTCGAAACGGGGTCATATTCTTCGAAGCCAAGAGGCATATCGGGCTGACTCGGTTTCGACTGGCCACAGGCAACTAAGCCAGCCAGTAGGAGGGCAGGAAGGTAAATGAGTGTCTTCATAGACAGGTTGTATTGATAAACTAATCTTTAAAGATAAGCGCCACACAATGAGCCGCAATACCTTCACCACGGCCTACAAATCCAATATGTTCGGATGTAGTGGCTTTGATCGAAATATCGTCTTCGGGAATGGCCATTACTTCGGCCAGACAAGTTTTCATGGCGGGAATATGTGGGTTGAGTTTCGGCTCCTGCAAGACCACGGTCACGTCGACATTCGAGATTTCGTACCCGGCTTCCCGCACCATACGCAGCACTTCGGCCAGCAGTAATTTACTGTCGATACCCTTCCAGCGCGGATCTTTATCCGAAAAATGGTAACCAATGTTTCGCATGTTGGCGGCTCCCAGCAGGGCATCGCAAAGCACATGGCACACCACATCGGCATCGGAATGGCCAACTGGCCCGAATGTACTAGGAATCTGAATGCCGCCTAACCAGAATGCCCGCCCTTCTTCCAGGCGATGAACATCATAGCCTTGTCCTACTCGTATTTTCATGAGGTGAATCCGTTTTCACGGAGGTAAGCGTCAACTTGAAGAAGAAATTCTGAAGCTATGTCAACGGCATCAATAGCATCCAGTTCCGACACATCTTCATCAATCTCATAGTCGCTGTTTTGACATTTTCGTTCATACTACTTTCCCTTCACGGCGAACGTCTTGGTAGAGAAATAAATCTGATTGCAGGTATTTTTTCAATGAAGTCGGCTTGACGGAAATCAATGTAGTATGCTTTTCTGATAGGTCATATACAGCATCAATCATATACCTGATCTCATTCGCTGACTTTACTTCCGTGTCGTTCAATATGACCATGTAGTCAATATCTGATTCTGCACGAAAATCACCACGGGCGTATGAGCCATACAGGACAACCTGCGCCAGCCGTTCGCCGTATAGCTCCGTGAGGGCCTGTTTCACCTCCTGCGATAAAGCTTGAAGCTGATCGGGCGAGAGGGCTTTGGGTTGATAGGTTGTTTCCATAATACAGGCTGGTTTAACGCCATCAGGCCTCGGTCTTACGGTAATATAGGGTCGAGCAATTGTCTTTTCGTAACACTTGCCGGGCCATTGTCTGTATCGAATCGGGCGTGACGGCCTGGATTAACCCCGCTTCCTGATTGACGAAATCGGGGTTACCCGCATTGGCCGCGTAGGCAAGGTTCATCGCCCGGTTCAATAATTCTACTTCCGAGAAGGCGAGTGTGGCTTCTGCCTGGTTTTTTACTTTCGCCAGCTCTTCCTCCGGTACGGCCTGATCAATAAACTCCTGCACAACCGATTCCACGGCGGCATCGGCTTCTTCCAGCGAAACGCCTTCGTTCAAATTACCCTGAATAACCAGCAGACCGGGGTCTATAGAGGCAGTAATATAGCCATGTACACTGCTGAACAGCGGGTTTGTGCGTAATAATTGCTGATACAGTCGAGACGATTTGCTCCGGCCAAGAATATCGCCCAGCAGATCGGCGGTGTAAAAATTGGCGTCAAAACGGCCCGGCATATGATACGCTTTGTACAATCCATTTAGCGGTACTTTGGCCGATGTTTCCAACTTCCGGGCTTCGGTCTGCTTCGGCTCGGTTGGTAGTTGACGAACATAGGGAATCCCCGCCTGAATAGGCGCAAACCATTTGGCGCATAATTGCTTAACCTGCTCGACGGTCACGTTGCCCGCCACCACCAGAATCGCATTGTTAGGTAGATAATATTTGAAGAAAAACGATTTCACATCGTCCAGCGTGGCGTTTTCGATATGACTGATATCCTTGCCAATCGTTGCCCAGCGATACGGGTGCTGCTGGTAGGCCAGCGGACGAAGTTTTAACCAGACATCGCCATACGGCTGATTCAGATAGCGCTGCTTAAATTCTTCAATGACGACTTTCTGCTGCACGTCCAGCACCTGCGGGTCGAACGAAAGGCTCAACATTCGGTCCGATTCGAGCCAGAAAGCCGTTTCCAGGTTAGCCGCCGGGAGGGTAATGTAATAATTTGTAATGTCGGGGCTGGTGAAGGCATTATTTTCGCCCCCAACTTTCTGCAACGGTTCGTCGTAGCTTGCGATGTTTTGCGACCCACCAAACATTAAGTGTTCAAATAAGTGGGCAAAGCCTGTTTTTGTGGGATCTTCGTCGCGCGAACCGACATTGTAAAGAATATTTACGGCGGCCATTGGCGTCGATTCGTCTTCGTGGACGAATACCTGTAGACCGTTATCTAAGACAAACTGTTCGTAATGAATCATGAATTATATGTTGCGTAGAGCTCTCGTTCGATAATACGCCCTGAACAAAAGTACAGTTCCGGCTGTATAGAATCAAACGACAACATTTTAGTGCCAAATACATTGCTAGTAAAAAAGTGGTTTCTTTTCGTCTGCCTGCTAGGTTTGTCCTTCTCGGGGCGGGCGCAGGTATTGACCGATCCAGTAGCGCAACAGACGATTCTGAAAACGCTCGACGATATTTATAATCTTGAGTTTGCCAACGCTGAGGTGCAGATTCGTCAACTCCAGACCCAGTTTCCGCAGCATCCCATTGGCCCAATTTTACGGGCTACTGAGCTGGAACTTCAATACCTGCCTTTGCACGAAAATAAAGCCGCCACGGCACAGTTTATTCAGAGTGTTGAGCAGGGCCTTTCGCTGGCAAAAAAGATGCTCGATAAGGATGCCGATGACCCGGAAGCCGTATTTTTTGCCTTAACAGCGCATAGTTATCTGGCCTCTCTTTACAATAATAAAAGTGAGTCGCTGAAAGCTGTAGGAGAGTCGAAAAAAGCGTATAATTATCTCCGGGAGGGGATGGTTCTGATAGGCAAAAACCCTGATTTTTATTTCACGACCGGCTTATACAATTACTACATTGAGCGCTACCCAATGGATCACTCGATTGTGAAGCCTTTCATGCTTTTTTTTGAAGATGGCGACATGGCGCTGGGTTTGAAGCAAATGGACATAGCGGCAAAAAAAGGAATTTTTATGCGTCCGGCTGCCAACTATTACCTGGCGCATATCTTACTTAAGCACGAAATGAGTCCCGGCCGGGCCGTTGTTTATGCAAAATACCTGGCTGATAAATACCCCCGAAATCCGCTATTCGGTATGATCAACGCCGAAGCACTTCTGCTGGCGGGTCGCTATGCCGAAGCCCGGCCATACGTGCAACGCCTAAAACAAATGCCTAATAAACTGGTGCCAATGGCGGTCAATACATTTACGGGAATGCTGGCTGAATATGCCGACAAAGATGATAAAGAAGCCGCCGAAGCCTACGAACTAGCCCTGCGGCAACCCTTCAACGACCCCTATACAAAAGAATATCACGCCTTTGCCTATGCGGGGCTAGCGCGTATTGCTGCCCGCGCCAACGACCGCAACCGGGCTCGTATGAACTACAAAAAGGCCCTGGCCGTAGGTCAGTATAAAGCATTGATTCGCGAAGCGAAAGCGTATAAATAGACCAACCGGGATTTTATCAAGATTTAAAGAATTAGCCAAGATTACAGGCCTCCTGCGGTAATCTTGGCTAATTCTTTAAATCTTGATAAAATCCCGGTCATTTAATAGTCTACTTCCAGATTCAGCACTTTCCGTAACTCATGCAGGGCAGGGTTTTTCTCGGCGAGGTAATTGAATTTATCCAGAGAGCTATAAATCATCTTCTTCACTTCCTGCAAGGTGACCTGATGCTCTAACTGAATCTGACTATTCTGAAGTTCGGTGCGTAGATAGCCCAGTAAATCGGGTTTGACCTCGGTTAAGTAGCCGACTTGGAGCGTGTTGTCGAGCGTAATTTGAATGACTGTATCGTTAAGAATCAGATCACGGTTTAATACCAACTGCTCTGTTGCCGAGTCGTTTTGCTGTTGCCTGATTTTAGAAAATGCACGCCAAACATCCATCAACTCATCAAACGTAAACGCTTTGTCGGGACGCACTGGTCCGGTAGAAATTACCTCGGTATCGGCATCCGTTGTTGATGCAACCGGGACTGCAGTCAACGAAACGGTTGAACGCAGGCGACTGCTGGCCGGGCGTGGTGGTGGCCCACTATGTGGTCTGGTCGATGCCTCTGGTTTCGCAACTGTAGCTGGTTGAGATATAGCGGGGGCTACAGTCGCTACCGCAACACCAGGGTCTTTATCCGGCGTAATAGCTACGCTGGTTGGGGCAACTGAATGACCATTTTGATAATCCGCTCCATTTGTGACTTTGCTGTTTGTCGCCGTACCATTGGTGGTGTGGTATCCATTGACAGGCTCGCTTGTGATGGGGTGGCTTTCGCTTAACTGGCTACCGTTAGTTGAGGGCTGCGAGGGGCCTGGCGCTGGTTTGCCGTTTTTTTTTTCGTCTACCGATGGCTCGGCAGTAAAACGTTCGGGAGTAGGGGTGCCGTTTTGGTGTGCTGCCAACTCAGGTAATGTATCCCAGTTGAGGAGGTTACGCAGGTTGGCCAATTTCATCAGCCAGAGTTCAGTATGCAACCGTTGGTCTTTGGCTTGTTTATAATTCATGTCGCACTGACCGCCCAGGCTAAGCGCCGACAACAGAAACGACATAGGGGCCCGCATGGCCTGATCGAGGTATTGCCGCCGGACATTCTCCGTCACTTGCAGCAACTGCACCGTAGCAGCATCCTTGCAAACCATCAAATCGCGGAAGTGGCGGCAAAGACCAACCACAAACTGGTGGCCGTCGAAACCCTTGCGCAGAATTTCATCGACCGTCAGCAGGCTCTGCGGTAAATTGCCCGCCAGCAACAGGTCGGTTAGTTTGAAGTAGTAATCGTAGTCGAGAATGTGCAGGTTTTCCAGCACTTCTTTATACCGAATAATCCGGTCGGCTGCGAAGGTCACGTTCAGGTCGAACATTGACAGCGCATCACGAAGGCCGCCATCTGCTTTTTGGGCTATCAGATCAAGCGCTTCAGTTTCGGCAGTGATACCCTCTTTTTCGGCAATACCCGCCAAGTGACTGGCGATGTGTTGCGGCTGAATTCGGTTGAAATCGAAAATCTGGCAACGCGATAAAATCGTTGGCAGAATTTTGTGTTTTTCGGTCGTTGCCAGAATGAAAATGGCGTAGGCCGGAGGCTCTTCCAGCGTTTTTAGAAACGCGTTGAAAGCTTGTGTCGAGAGCATATGCACCTCGTCAATAATATAAATCTTGTATTTAGCTCCCGATTGTGGAGGGGTTCGTACCTGGTCAATTAAGCTACGGATGTCTTCAACCGAGTTATTTGAGGCTGCATCCAGTTCATGGATATTAAAAGAGGCATTTCGATTGAAACTAACGCACGACTCGCAGGCATCGCAGGCTTCCCCTTCGGCAGTTAAGTTTTGGCAATTGATCGTTTTCGCCAGAATCCGGGCGCAGGTCGTTTTGCCAACCCCACGCGGCCCGCAAAACAGAAAGGCCGACGCTAAATGATTGGTTTTAATCGCATTCTTAAGCGTAGTGGTGATGTGCTCTTGCCCAACAACCGTGTCGAACGTTGCCGGGCGGTACTTGCGGGCCGAGACCACGAAATTTTCCATAGTCAAAGATAACAGGGGGGCGGGTGAAAGGCAAATGTGGTTTTGGTGAAGTAAGTGAATCAAATCTCCTTTCCACAATGCGGGCACACTCTCCGCTGGGGTGTTTTTCGGTCCCGAATGTGCTCATTGAATCCTGATACCAAAATACCTGTTGGCAGGGCAAACAGGCCAATACCTAAAATGGCCGTAATGCCGCCCAGTAACTTGCCAAGGGGCGTTATGGGGTGAATATCTCCGTAGCCCACCGTTGTCATAGCGGTAACGCCCCACCACATAGCGGCCGGAATGCTTGAAAATTTGTCGGGTTGGACAGGGTGCTCAACGTAATACATAACACTCGACACGATGATCAGCATAAAAACGACGAGCATGGTACTTAGAATCAACTCCTCTTTTTTGTCGTTCACTACCGTCTGGATCATGCGAAAAGCATGAGAATAGCGCGAGATGCGAAACAGCCTGAAAATTCGGAATAGCCGCAAAATCCGGACAATAGCCAGATCGGTGGCGAAGAGCGTAAAGTAAAACGGGAAAATGGCCAGAAAGTCAATCAGGGCACTTGTGGAGACTATATAGCGTAGCCGACCCCAAAACCAGTGGTGATATTTTTCATTCTCGACACAGGCCCAGATACGCAGAACGTATTCAATCGTGAAAAATACGACCGAAAATAATTCGAAATCGGTAAAAATCTGCGCAAATCGTCGATTGTACTCCGGTACTGTATGAAGTACAATCGCAATGGCATTCAGCGTAATAATGGTGATCAGCAATAGATTGAACACCAGGCTTACACCCCGTCGTTTTCCGGCTGAGGTTTCAAAAATACTGTACAGAGTTTTGCGAAGGTGTAGCATGATAAGAACGGTCGGTGGTTCTGCAAGCTACTAATCAAACGCTGAACTTTTATTCCGTTCACACAAAGACGTATGTCAACGAAAACTTCATATTGATTTGGTATCGCGAAGTGTATAATGCCTAACAGTGAAGAAAATCGTGACGGTAGCCACAGCCGCCAATCCACCCGCAAAAAGTCCAATCGTTGGTGCCGAAACATACGTTAGCGCATGACCGGCAATAAATGAACCGACAATGTCGGAGAGGTTCACAAATGCCATGTAGGTAGTGAACTGCGAACCTTCCACACCTTTTCGGCAGATGGCCATCAGCACGGGCATGGCAGCCACGCTAATGCCAGGATCCATAAAGTATAACGCAACCAGACCTGTTTGGGCAACTTCGCGCTGAATCCAAGTGGCCGACATGATATTGAAACTGAGCAGATAAACGGCTACAATAGCCAGAACAATGACAAGCAGCCGACGGGGACTAATGCGGTCGGCTATATACCCGCCCATCAGGGCAACCCCTGTCGCGACGAGCATCCCATAGGTGCCCGTCAAAATCGAAACGGATGTATCGGCCCAGCCTAGTTTCTGAATCAGGTGGTAATTATAAGCCCGCATAAATAAACTGATGCTTACATAGGCCGCCACTACAGAGCCAAATAGAAGTACACTTCGCCTGGCGAACAACCCCTTGAAAAGCTCGCTGAACAACCAACGGAAACTATGATCGGGTGTCGTGCCTTGCCGGGCTATTTGTGTTGATGGGGATTCAACTGATTGACGTTTGAACGAAGGCAGGAGCCGTTCGCCGGGGCGCTCCCGTATGAAAAATGTCAGTACTGTAAAGGCTAACAGGCAGAGAGATTGGAAGAGGGCTGCGTTGAAAAAGCCGTATGTATGCAGAAGTTGAGAAAACACGGCCGCCCCAACACCCGTACCAATCAGGAATCCTGCCCGCATAAACGCGTTTACCCGTCCACGCTCAGCTTCTGGTATCACCGAAATGGCCATAGCATCTACACTGGCATCCTGAACAGCGGCAAAAATACTATGTCCAAAAAAAAACCACGCCAGTGTTGATACATTGGTTGTTGGGTTTCGGACGAATAAGAGCCCCAGCGATGCTAGAAAGGCCAGACACTGGGCGCTAATAACCCAGGGTTTTCGGCGACCCATCGATGAATTCTGGTAGCGGTCAATCAGTGGTCCCCATATAAATTGAAAGGCCCAGGGTAAGCCCACAACAGCCGCAAACGATCCAATGGTCGACGGGCTGACCCCTTCGGCGGTAAGGTAGTTGGCGAGGGCTGTCAGGGAAAAACCTGCCGGAACCCCCTGCATTATATATAGATAGAAAAACACTACGTACCGTAGCCAGCGGCTTCGGCTCAGCGTGAGCGGATAGTTGGAGGTAGGAAGGGCCGTTAACACAAATCAGGCTTAGCTTATAGACCAACAGGGTTAGCTGTCGGCAACCAGACATGTAGGACATAACGATTAATAAATATGTTTTGATAGATCACGAACTATCCTGTAAAAAAACCGTTTATTTATTGCAAGACCCGGATAATCTCTCTAACATTGTCCGCGGTTTCATCGCAAGACCAATGGCAAAGCTCGTATATCTACCGACTTTCTTCCATACTACGCCATTTCGGTTTAGGTCCGAAAGGACTATATCATTTTGTTTGCCTATGTGGTAAACTATTCTCGCCTGTTTCCTCGTTTTATTCATCTAACAAATCAGCTCGGATTACGCTGTCTCCGTTTTGCGGCTTTACCACCGCCCAATAAACGACAATGATCACACCAGAAATAGTTAACGATTTATACATCGTTCAAGTCGCAAATGAAAATCATTTGCGGTTAGCCGAAACCATCTGCCATGAAATGGAAGAAAGCGCGAAAGCCCGGGGAACCGGCATTGCCAAGCGATCGCCTATTTATGTCATGGAGAAAATGCTCGAAGGGAAAGCCATTGTGGCTATGACTCTAACGGGCGAATGGGTTGGCTTTTGCTATATTGAAACCTGGGAACACGGCAAGTTCGTGGCCAATTCCGGGTTGATTGTACACCCCGACTATCGCAAAAGCGGTATTGCTACAAGAATCAAAGCCAAGGCATTTGAACTCTCGCGGGCGATGTTTCCAACGGCCAAAATTATTGGTATTACAACCAGTCTGGCCGTGATGAAAATCAATTCTGACCTGGGATACCAACCAGTCACATTGAGCGAGTTACCCGCCGACGAGGCATTCTGGAAAGGGTGCCAAACCTGCGCTAACTTCGATATTCTGACCCGAACCAATCGAAAGCACTGCCTATGTACAGGCATGCAATACGATCCGGAAGATCATAAAAAAGAAGAGAAAGACGAGAACTGGAATTTCCTGAAGGAGTCGAAACTATATGAGCGCTGGATGCGAATCAAGAATCGTATTCTGATGCGTATCAATCCCACAGATCGCTCGCGTCGCAATAATCGTGAATTGGAGACGGTCTGAGACGTAACATTTAGATAATATTGGAAAAGCGAATAGCCCGGGAGTCACTTCCGGGCTATTCGCTTTTTACGCTATTGAGCCAAAATGATTGAGCCTGAAGGGAAATCTATTGCATTATTTTCTGTAAATTATTACTAATAATAACGAAAATTAACAATTAGGTAATATTGGGAAATTATATTATATTTTGTAATATACCTGTAAAAGGTAGTGGGACAGAATATTTTTTTGTTTACTGATGCTAATTATGTATATTATTTTTAAGTAAGTAGAAGATTGTAAATGCCTATAAAATGATAACATTGCTTTTGTTTGTAGTTTGTTAATATTTGCGTAACATTGGATTAACATTAAGATAACATTGGGCGCTTTCTAAGCCCGATGAAGGATAATTTGATATATCGTTTCACTATTTAATCACGTTGAAGTCATGAAAAAGAATTTAGCTCTTCTCATGCTGGTAGGCTTCCTGGCAACGCAAGCCTACGCTGCGCCTATTACGACAACTAAATCGAAAGCGCCTAAAGCAACGCTGGAGCAGCAGTTATCAAAATATGTTACCTATCCCGAGGCCCTTAAGCCAACTCAACAGGCGGGCGTTGTTGTGATCCAATTCCGGGTAAACTCGTCCAGCGAAGTTTGTAAGCTGGAAGTATTTAGCCAGAACGAACAATTAAATAGTGCGTTAATTCGGCAATTGACCGGCAAAAAAATAAATGGGTATGGTAGTGAAACCAGCGAAGTACACACGGTTCGCTTACGTTTCCAGCCAGAATAAAGGTATTTTAATACACACAAAGCCAGCAGTAGTCAGGAAAAACCATGTACCTGACAATTGCTGGTTTTTTTGTGCCCTAACTTTTTCGGCTTACGACTGGTTAGCGATAAATAAACCATTTAATCCATATGTCTGAACCGCTCTCGCTGGTCTGGCTCCGGCGCGATTTGCGTCTGCACGACAATGCTGCCTTGTATCATGCTTTCAAAAGTGGCCGCCCTGTTCTTCCTGTTTTTATTTTTGATCGCCTAATTCTTGATGCCCTGGATGACCGAAACGACCGTCGGGTCGAGTTTCTGGTTCAGGAGATTAATCGCCTTCAGGATGAGTTGGCTAAACTGGGTTCGACTATTATTGTGCGTTATGGCAAGCCAGTCGATGTGTGGAAAGAACTGATCAGCCAGTATACCATTGGCGACGTATTCGCCAATCACGATTACGAGGTATATGCCAAAGAGCGCGATAAAACTATTGGTGATTTGCTGGCTGAGCACGCCATTGGGTTTCATACCAGTAAAGACCAGGTCCTTTTCGAGCGGGATGAAGTACTCACCGGCAAAAAAACGCCTTATACCGTTTTTACCCCCTATAGCCGTAACTGGCGCGAAAAACTGACAGACTTTTACCTGAAAGCATACCCTACCGAAACCTACTTTAAGCAATTTTGGAAAACTAAATCCCTGCCTGTTCCTACGCTGGATGAAATGGGTTTCGAGCCGGTAGGAGAGTCGTTCCCGCCCCGAGCCACGCCCGATAGCCTGATTGATTCGTATAAGAAAACCCGTGATTTTCCGGCTTTGCCGCATAGTACGAGTCAACTGAGTATTCACCTGCGATTTGGTACCGTTAGTGTTCGCGATCTGGCTAGACAGGCGAAACAGGTAGAGGATAAAACGTTCCTGACTGAACTCTGCTGGCGTGACTTTTACTTTCAGGTACTCGACCATTTTCCGCACGTTGAGAAACAATCCTTCCGGCGGGAGTATGATCAGATCGAGTGGCGTAACAATGAGGCTGAGTTTGAGAAGTGGTGCCGGGGCGAAACAGGTTACCCTATCGTGGATGCCGGGATGCGCCAGTTAAATACCATCGGCTGGATGCATAATCGTGTTCGGATGATTACGGCCAGTTTTTTGTGCAAACACCTGCTCATCGACTGGCGGTGGGGCGAAGCTTATTTTGGCAAAAAACTTCGTGATTATGACCTGTCGGCCAACAATGGCGGCTGGCAGTGGGCAGCGGGGTCAGGTACCGATGCCGCTCCGTATTTCCGGGTTTTTAACCCTACACTACAAGCCAAAAGGTTCGATGCCAAAGACGTATATATTCGAGAGTGGGTGCCTGAATTAGACACTCCAAACTACCCCAAACCTATTGTAGAGCATACAATGGCCCGGCAACGGGCTATTGACACCTACCGCAAAGCACTGAAAAAGGTTAAATAGACGAGGCAATCTGGCGCGGGCATTCGCCCGTGCCTGTTCATGAGGCAAGCATTCGCTTGCGTCAGTGAATACTGACTTCATGAACAGGCACGGGTAAATACCCGCGCCAGACAATGTTCGTATGCACACCTTTTTGTAGATTACAGCTCTTTTTGTAGATTATTCCACTACCCGGCGTTATGAGGTTACAGCTACCGCTGCTTTTCTGCATTGCTCTATTCTGTCTTTGTTCGTCGGTAGTGGCTCAACAGCGACTTCGCCTGAGTGTCGTTGTGCGCGATGGCGTTACAAAAAAACCAATTCCCGGGGCCAGCCTGTTTATTGCCGAAACGAAGGCCGGGGCGCAGGCAGATAGTTTAGGCGTCATTTCTATTAACCACCCGCCGGGTGTGCTGACAATGTATGTGTCGGCCGTTGGCTACTTCCGAGGACGGGAAACCGTTGTCCTTGATTTCAATAAACGAGTCGAGTACCTGCTACAGCCGCGTTCCACCGATCTGGAGGAAGTCGATGTACGGGCTACCCGCAAAGACAAAAACATCAAAGACGTGCAGATGGGGCAGATTCAGATCAGTATGCCCGAACTGAAACGGATGCCCGTGGTATTGGGTGAGCCCGATATCCTGAAAGCCCTCACACTCCAGGCGGGTGTTACTACGGCTGGCGAAGGCGCGGGCGGGTTTAATGTTCGGGGTGGACGATCCGATCAGAACCTGGTGCTGGTTGACGGCGCCCCTCTATTTAATACGTCGCACCTGTTGGGCTTTTACACGAATATTAACCCCGACATGGTGCAGGATGTGAGCCTCAATAAAGGAGCATTTTCGGCTCAATATGGCGGACGCGTATCGTCGTTGCTGTTAATGAGTACCCGAAACGGTAATAAAGACGGTTGGCGTGTATCGGGTGGGGTAAGTCCGGTGAGCGTGAGGGTAGCGGTTGATGGGCCAATCACAAAAAAATTAACCCTGCTGGCCGGTGGGCGTATCGCCTTTCCGAATTACCTGTTGCAGTTATTTCCAACAGCAAGCGTAAAAAACAGCCGGGCTTTCTTTTTCGACGGAAATCTGAAACTGACCTATACACCTGACGAACGAAATACGATTTCGTTGTCGGCCTACCGTAGTCAGGATAATTTCCAGTTTCCGGGCGATACCCTTTATGGCTGGCATTCGAGTGTGTTAACAGGCCGCTGGAGTTACCTTATCCGTCCAAACATGCAGGTCAATCTGGCTGCTCTTTATAGTGGCTATTACCTGAATGTAGATGGCGTAGCGCCTAACCTGGCTTTCCGGTTTACGTCGCACGTTGAGCAACGGGAAGGCAAGGCAGATCTGTTTTACACGATCAACAAGAAGTATAAAATTCAGGTCGGTACAAATGCGATTCTGTACGGTAGCCAAACGGGGGCCATTCAACCTACGAGCGATCAGTCGAGTATAAATCCGAAGCAAATCAATCCGGAGAAAGGCCGGGAATTGGGAGCCTATATCAATACCGAGTGGGAGTTAACACCAAATATTACGTTAATGGCTGGCCTGCGTTATTCGGCTTTTGCGTTACTGGGGCCGCAAACGGTTTATGGATACGCCGAAAATGTACCAGTCTCACCCGAAACCGTTACTGATTCAGTGCGCTACCAATCCGGGCAAGTTGCCCAGACCTATGGAGGTTTTGAGCCCCGACTGGCCTTGCGCGTTCAACTGGCTAGGAATACGTCGATCAAAGCCAGTGCGGGTCGAACACGCCAATACCTGAACCTGATTTCAAACACAACGGCCATTACGCCACTCGATTTCTGGAAATTAAGCGACCGCTATCTGCCGCCCCAAATTGCAGATCAGGTATCGCTGGGGCTATTTCAGAACTTCCGCGATAATGCGATTGAAGTTAGTGTGGAAGGTTATTACAAACGACTTCAGCATCAGATAGAATACCGGTATGGTGCTAACCTGATCCTGAATCCTAAACTCGAAACCGCGCTCTTGCAGGCTGCCGGGAAGGCCTATGGGGTTGAGTTTGGACTCGCTAAAAATAATGGTCGACTGACGGGACAGCTTAATTATACCTATGCCCGCTCGTTGATTGCCGTACAAACGCAGTTCGATGCACTCCGCATCAATGGGGGCGACTATTACCCGTCTTACATTGACCGCCCGCATACGTTCAATGTGCAGGCCCGTTGGTCTATGTCGCACAACTGGTCGTTTTCGAGCAACTTTGTCTATTACACCGGTGTTCCCGCGACCTACCCGGATGGGCAATATACTTACAACGGCGAGCCGGTGCAGGATTACTCGCGCCGTAATGCCGACCGTATTCCCGACTATCATCGGCTGGATGTAGCCTTCTCGAAAGATACCCGATTCAACAAAGCACAAAAGCGTTACGGAATCTGGACGTTGGGACTCTACAATGTGTATGCGCACAAGAACCCGTACTCTATTTATTTTACCCGCTTCAACCAGCGGACAGAATCGTATCGGCTGTCGGTATTTGGTACAGTAATTCCTTCCATTGCCTACAATTTCTATTTTTAGCCATGCGTCAACTTAGTAGTTATATTCTCATTTTGATCGCCTTAGCTGCCTGTATTGATCAGGTTCAATTGCCTGTTCGTACTGAAGCCCCAAGGTTGGTTGTAGAAGGACAGATCACCAACGAAGCCCCGCCATATACGGTTCGGCTTACATACACCGGTAAGTACGGGGGTGAAAGTGGGCAAAATATCAATGATCAATACGTGAAAGAAGCGCAGGTTAGTGTGGCCGATGATCAGGGGCGCTCAACGCGTTTTGCGTCGATGGGAACAGGGATATATCAAACCACAGATTTAAACTTTCGTGGTCAGGTAGGACGTGCCTATAGTTTATCTGTTGTCTTGGCCGATGGTAACCGCTACGTTACTAAATCAGAACGGATGCCTGCTGTGCCGGTGGTTGACAGTATTTCGGTGAAAGCCGTTAAAACGGGCAACCTGAGTATTCCTTACGCTCTTTCTTATGGCGTTAATACACGTGACCCCGCCAATGAGCAGAATTATTACCGCTGGACAGCCTTTGGCTACACGGTTCGTTTGTCAGTTGGCGTGCCGTGTAGCTTGGGAAATCCCAGTAAGTGCAATTACACCTGCTGGACGTCGGCGTCGAATACTGTTGTCAATATATACAGTGACGAAGCGATTAATGGCAATACGATTCGGGATCGATTTGCCTTGCAGATGCCTATCTATGCCATAGCCCCGCAACTGGTAGAAATACAGCAGTATGCGATTACTCAACCGAATTACCAATTCTGGAAACTCTATCAGCAACAAAACGCCCGAACCGGGAGTATTTTCGATCCACTACCCGCACCCGTCACGGGAAATCTGGTCAATACAAATGACCCAACCGATATAGCACGGGGCTACTTTGCCGTAACATCTATCACCCGGAAGCGTTTGCGTCAGCAGACTGTCCCTAATGTTGGTTTTTATCCGGCTATAACTAGTTTTATTAGCAGCCAGCTTATTCCAGATGGCGACTGCCGGGCAACATACGGTTGGAATGTGCCTGTGCTGGAGCCAGATGGCTGGCAGTAATTATAATTTCCACTGCACAACCCAGCCGGGCTTTAGCACCTTTGGGCGAGCAATGCCCGCCAGTCCGGTAGCAGGGTTTATAGCAAGGAGTGTTAGTGGAATGGTCGTGTTTGTTTCGGACAGAACGGCTTTCGTTACGCGCAGAAACAGATTGCCGCGTGCGTCTATATCATCGACTACGGCATATAGAATATCGCCCTTTTTGAGTTCGTTTTCGTCGATCTGCACATTTTCTGTAAGGGCAAACGCCCAGCTTTGCCCTACTTTGGGTTGGCCGGCCCGCACCAGTCGGGCTGTTACATCGCCTACGAAAACAGTCGCGGATGTCGGGTTATTTTTGAGGAGTTCCGTCAGTAGACTATCCATCACGACAGCTTCAATACGCCCCTTCTGTCTGGTTTGATTGACGGCATCCGTTGAACTGGTCAGCGTTTCAACCGGTACACCCACCAGTTCAGGTTCCTGGTCCTGAAGCCAGCCCATGCGCCGGGCCTGTTCACGCTCTTGCTGATAGGCATCGCCCGAGGAAGCCAGCATGATACCTACCGAGCCCAAGCCATATGAAGGGTTGGTAAACAACTCTTTCATGGCCAGAATCCGGTAGAGGTAATAACCGGTTTCGGGATTCATGGTCATGGCATAATAGTCGCGGTGGCCCGATTTTGTGATTTTGCGCTGCACCATACCCACTCCTCCGTTATAGGCCGCAGCAACGAGTGTCCAGGAGCCTAGCTTGCTATAAAGGAACTTAAGGTATTTGCAACCTGCTTCTGTCGATTTCAAGAGGTCAGCGCGCTCGTCGTTGCCCGGCGCAATGGAAAGCCCCATATCCTGCGCCGTTTCGTCCATAAACTGCCAATAGCCAACAGCGCCGGCAGAGGATACAGCGTTGGATTGCCAGGCGCTTTCGATGAGCGGAAGGTATTTGAAATCGTTGGGAATGTTATGCTTATGGAGAATCGGCTCGATCACAGCGAAAAAAGGAGCCGAGCGGGCTTTAAGCCCATTCAGGTGCTTCACGTAACCCGAACTACTCGCCAGTGCAAAAGCCAGTTTGGCCGAAACATCGCCTTGCTCTGTCGGTACGATTTCACCACAAAAATGAAGACGACTTGGCCCCACAGCCGATTGTTGCTGAACCTGAACCGAACGAACGGGCTTCCCTTTAAGTACTGGCTGTTTTTTTCGTTGAGCAAAAACAGCCGATGGAATGATTAAGCCAATAAAAATCAGGAAGATAAGCTGTCGAATCGATGGCGTCAAAGCAAGTGGATAATGGTTCGGCCTATAAAACGATGTCAGGTCTGGGTTTAGTTCAGTAGCAACAGGAACGTATTTCAGGTAAAGCTTCGGCTAAGGTCAAGCTACATTTATAAGGCCTTCCAGGTTAGAATCCAGCCCGACTTTATTTGGGACAAATCCGACAGTTTAATACCTAAACGACCTGTAGAGGCATCTACAGCCGAGAGTGCGAGGGTATATGTCTGTTTTTCGCTGGCCGAGTATAGTTTTTCGGATCGTAAATACACCTTATTGGTTTTCGGGTCGATATCTTCCACAACAGCATACAATATGTCGCCCTCTTCTACCTCCCGACCACCAGCCATTCCGTCACGGGTCAGGTGGAATACCCAAATCTGCCCACGCTCTAAACCTGAGGGTTCTGTTAGCCGGGCTTTAATACCCCCCCGGAACACATCGGCGGCATTTGGTAACGGGATGTCCAATGTTTGTCCTTTGCCAGCATGTAACCCATCTTTAATGGGCGCATTGATCGCTTCTCTGGTAGCCTCATTCAAGATACCTTCAGGAATAAGTACCTCATCGGTATCGTCGGCAGAGAGGTCGCTGAGGGGTTCGTTTAAACTGGCCATCATTTTATCTGAAATGAGGCTTTTATACGAACGGTAGTTAGCAAATAGCTCTTTGAATGCCAGGATCCGATATAAGTATTTACCTGTCTCTGCATTTAGCCGCAGGTAATAATAATCACGTTGCTGCTGCCGCCTGATGTTACTCAAAAGCGCACCGATGCCATTGTTGTAAGCTGCGGCTGCCAGGGTCCAGGAGCCTAGCCGATTGTACAAATAGCGCAGATAGCGACAAGCCGCATTCGTCGATTTGATTAAATGCTGTCGTTCGTCAATGCCATGACCTACCGATAAGCCTAGTTCACGGGCTGTTGCCGGCATAAACTGCCAGTAACCAGCGGCTCCTTTGGGCGATATAGCAAGGCCTTGCAAAGCACTCTCTACAAGAGGCAGGTATTTAAAATCCAGTGGTATACCGTGTTGGGCCAGAATGGGTTCAATAATTGGGAAAAAGACAGCCGCCCGATGCCGAATACGCAACAGGGCCTGATTTTGGGCGGTATTCCGTATGAGAGCCGAAACCAGCCGACGAGCAACGACTTCTTCATGCACGGGTACTGATTCACCACAAAAATAAACAGGTGGGAGGGCCGTTCTTAGCCTTGGATCAAACCCTAAAACGGCTGTTACATTGATATCAGAATACAGCGTTGGCGTATCTAGTGGTTTGTTGGAAGAAAATGCACTGCCCATAACAAACACAGCCACTACCGGTAGCGAGGCCCAAAAATTTGTTAGAAGGGAAAGTACACGTTTAATCATTTACTCTTTTTTTAGACTATATATTAAATAGATGGTAACTCTATTTAACAGGGCTATTAGTTGATTATAGTTATTTGACTATTCCGGGGCAAAAGCTATGCCATTTTGATAGTAAACGAGATGTATTTTTGCTTATAATATTAATTATGTATATATTTATTATTAACAAATATACTATTATATAAACAAAAAAGCCACCTATAAGGCGGCTTTTTTGTTTAATCGTTAATCAGAATATCTTACAACCAGTCCCAAAAATGCAGTGGCCGCAATCCTTCTCCTTTTTTCCACTGTAGAAAACGTGGCCGACGGAACCGAAGGACCATCAGGCCCATCATTAATTTCTTTATAGGTAAGTGCTGACCTTGCTGTTCCAAATCGGAGAGGGGGGCGTTTGGTGTACCCGAAGCCGCATCGGCGATGAGTTGCTCCGCATCCGACAAGGTTCTGGTCAATGCCGTGTTTGGGCGAGGGCCCCAGCTGAGTGTGGAGTTATCTTCGTCAACCAGTTCAATTGTTGGGGCATCTTTAATTTTCTTTGGCAGGGCCAGCGGTTTATGCCAGCTCGGTAATGGCTTCATGAGTTCTGCCATTGTAGAGCTACGCAGCATAATCGCATACTGACGCGGGTTGCTCAGTAACTCTTTAAATGCCAGAATTCGGAACAGGTAGTGGCTCGTTTCACGGTGTAACTGAAGCCGATAATAGTTTGACTGCCCCTGTTGTTCCATTTTATTCCGGATATGCGTGATGCCTCCATTGTAAGCTGCTGCTACCAGTGTCCAGGAACCTAACTGCCGATACAGTTGGTGAAGATGCCTGCAAACAGCAACGGTCGCTTTCTGAAGATTGTAACGCTCATCGACACCACCATCCACTTTTAAACCCAACTCACGTGCCGTGCCGGGCATTAATTGCCAATACCCTGACGCGCCTTTATAGGATACACTGCTGTTGTCAAGGGCACTTTCGGCCAGTGGCATAAAGCGAAAATCGCGGGGAATTTTATACTTGCGAAGAATGGGGTCGATGATGGGGAAGAAGGTCGAAGCCCGTGTTCGGAGGTCGAGCAGAAACTCCTGCTGGGCTCCATAGGATCGGAGTGTTTGAAGCCACCGACGTGATACATGAGACTCATTTACGGGAACTTCCTCTCCGCAGAAATAGATCGGAAATAGGCGGTTAGTCGAGTCAGCGACTAAGAGTTGTGGGTTGTTCAGTCCATTCGACGACAACGTTGACCGGCTCGTGTCGGCCCCCAAAGCGGGGAGCGTGAGGGCCGATGTAGCGACACTCGACATAGCGAGGGCCGGTTTTATAGCGGCCATGAGCAGTGAAAAACTTACCTCTTTTATCAAAATTATATTAGTTGCTGTGATACATACAGACAATAAAACCCGTACAAAAGTAGCGGGTTTGTCCAATTACAGAATACGAATATAATTGATTTTCGGTTACATACAAAATTCTTTCCTAAGAATTATCCAACGGTTAGTCTGAAAACAGGATTTTATTTTCATAAGAGTCCGGCAACGAGGGTTAATTTGCCGTAATCGTATCGCCCCTCCAAATGGTCGAAAACAGCCTTTAACCGGCCTTCTTCAATGCCTACAGCGGCAATTGCTTTTTCGATTTCATGCCGGTCGATTGGGTCAATTAAAGATACCAGATCAATATCGTAACCCGCCTTTGCTAACTGAACCAGATGGCTGGCAACCGAGCCGGTTGTCAATTGTCGCTGGGCAGCAATCTCTTCTATTGTCAGGCCAGAATTATACAAATCGAAGGTTATCAGCTGCGTGGAACCTTTGGGTTTTTCGCCCGCCTGAACCCGTCCCCGTACATGACCAACTATCTCTTCCAGGAAGCGCTTGCCAAACAGTTGCAGCTTCCGTTCGCCAACACCACTAACATTGCGCAGGGCGTCGGGCGTGGTAGGCCGCTGACGGGCCATGTCTTCGAGCGTCGTATCCGTAAAAATAACGTAAGCGGGCACGTTTTGTTCATCTGCCAGTTCTTTACGCAGCACACGTAACCGCTCGAACAGATCGTCGCGTTGGGTTTCGGGTTTGGTGCGTGTTTTTTCGGCCACCGGTTTCGGCGCATCGTCGGGACGAACGAGGTCAATTTTTCGGCCACCATACAGTATTTGGTCGGCTAGCATACCCCGACGCAGGGCGTAATGTTGATCGTAGGCGATTTCAATGACGCCAACGTTAATAAGCTGGTGAATGTAGTTGCGCCAGTCTTCAAACCGGAGGTCCCGACCTGCACCATAGGTTTTTACCTGATCATACCCGCCTTGCAGGACTTGTTGACTCCGCGAACCTCGTAAAATGTCGATAAGCAGGTTGATCGGTACCCGCTCGCCGGTGCGGATAATGGCCGACAGCGCTTTTTGAGCAAGAATTGTACCGTCAAACGTAACGCGAGGGTCGCGGCAAACATCGCAGTTACCGCAGGGTTCCGGTAACTCTTCCGAAAAATAAGAGAGCAAAATCTGTCGGCGGCATGTATGCGCATCGGCATACTGCTGCATTCGTTCGAGTTTGGCTAACTGTAAACCCAGATTTGCCGGGCTATTCTCGGCCAGCATCTCTTTATAGGTAGCCACATCGGCAAAGCTGTAAAACAGCACGGTTTGAGCCGCTGCCCCATCACGCCCGGCCCGCCCAATTTCCTGATAAAAGCTCTCGATATTCTTGGGCATATTGTAATGAATGACCCAACGAACATTCGACTTGTCGATGCCCATGCCAAAAGCAATCGTGGCGCACATAATCCGAACATCGTCGCGCAGGAAGGCTTCCTGTGTTTTGGAGCGGTCGGCGGGGTCCATTTTGGCATGGTAAAAAGCCGCATTGAACCCTTTCTCCTGCAACTTGGCCGCGAGCGATTCGGTTGATTTTCGGCTCAGGCAGTAAATAATGCCCGAGGTGTCGGGCTTCTGTTGCAGCAACCGGATAATTTGCTGAATACGGTTCTGGCCAGGCAACACCTGTAGGCTAAGATTTTTCCGGTTAAACGAATCAACGAATATCGCCGGATCACGCATACCAAGCCGGGTAGCAATATCGTGCCGGGTAAGTTTGTCGGCGGTAGCGGTAAGGGCAATGGTTGGCACAGTCGGAAACTGCTCTTTCAGAACATGCAACTGGGTATATTCTGGCCGGAAGTCGTGTCCCCACGACGAAATGCAGTGCGCTTCATCAATGGCAAACAGCGACAGGTTAGTCAGGCTCAGGAATTGAAAAAATGATTCGGATAACAGTTTTTCGGGCGAAACGTATAAAAGCTTGAGTTTGCCGCTGATACAGTCGTTTTCAATGGCCCGTTGTTCGCGGCTGGTTTGGGTGCTGTTGTAAAATGCGGCTTCAATACCGTTCATATGCAACGCCCCAACCTGATCTTTCATGAGGGCAATCAGGGGCGAAACTACGACTGTCAAACCCGGAAGCATAAGGGCCGGAATTTGAAAACAAACCGACTTGCCGCCGCCCGTAGGCATGAGCACTACGGTATCCCGCCCACTCATAATCGACTGGATGATGGCTTCCTGCATGGGCCGGAAGCGGTCATAGCCGTAGTAACGTTTAAGATAATCGGTCGGTTGCTGAAGTTGGGGTGTCGAAGCGGTCATTGATTTGATGCAGTACAGGAAATTAGTAGACTTAATAAGGATAAACGTTTATGCTGTAAGTCTATTGGTCCTGAATAACAGTTAACTAACTTTATATCAAATTTAAGGAAAATTTAAGTCGTTTTCACGGACAGATTCGTGATTTTATCCTCATCTTTCCGTCTCAAATGCGAAAATCAGTAGTTCATTTATAAACCCCAATCTAATCATCATGAAAAAGAAACTATTAGTGCTTTGTCTTTCTTTAAGTATGCTTGTTGCCTATAATGGCGTGTCTCAGGATACAAAAGGATCGAAAGAAAAAGCCAAAAAAGAAATGAACGAGGCCGATGCATCGGCTAAAGCAGCCGCCAAAGCCGAAAAGAAAGCCGCCAAGGATGCCGCCAAAGAAGGGAAGAAGGAGGTTAAGGCTGCTGGTGATGATGTTGCAAAAGCGCAGGCTAAAGCCGAAAAGAAAGCGGCAAAAGATGCGAAAGCTGAAGCTGGTACAACGACTGATGCCGCTAAAATGGCTACGAACGACCGTATGGCTGCTGCCAGGGCCGCAAAAGCGGCTAAGAAAGCCGCTGCCGATGGAGCGACTGCGGCTCCGGCACCCGCTGCAAAGGCGGATAATTCGGGCCTGAAAGATGACAAAATGGCCAAGTCGACCAAAGGGTCAATGGGCAAGATGAAGGAAGCCAAGGAGGAGAAAGCAACTCCTGCCGATTATAAAGCCCCGGTCGATCCGTCGCAAAAAGGTCCGAACGGCGAGAAAGTAATGACCGGCCCGCGTGGTGGTAAATACTACATCAATAAAAACGGCAACAAGACGTATTTGAGTAGTGTGAAGTAATTAATATCACGTTCAACGCAACACGGGGTGGAGTCAGCTTTATGAAGCTGATTCCACCCCGTGTTGCGTTGGGGAAATCAGTAAGTTGATTGATATGATTTTTCGAGTGGCATGCTTCCATCAATTACTCTGTCTTTGATGAGTTGCTGGACAATCTGGCGCGGTGGAATCTCATTATCCCCTGCTGTGGTAACAATGGCTCTCCAGAAGGGTTTGCCAGTAGACAGGTTTATCATTTCCATAAAGAGTTCGTTGTTGGATGTTATATATCGGCCATAGCCAGTTGTGTAATTACGATTGAAATCTATCGTTAATACAACCTCGCTCTGACACGTCTGCCGTTTTTTTTCGATAGCTTCCTCTAAACTATCGAATGAAATGGGGCTATTCGATACCGCGCATACCTGATAACCTGTTGGAAACGCTGTCTGGAACGAGGGCAGATACGTTTCTTTTACTGCCGGCAACTTTGATACAACCAAAATGCGACGAAATTCCGGCTTGGCATCGGTCTTTACGTTAGTTTGCATTGAGGCCGTTATACAACCCGTCAGGGCTGCTATTAAGCAAATAACGCTGCCCAAATAAGCCACCTTATTCATTTTCGTTTAGCTTGGTATTGATTAAAATAACAACATCCTTTCGTTTCTATTGGTAAACTAAAGGCAAAAACTCACATGAACAGCAAAAAGTTAGTATGTTCAGGTTCAAATCTGATCACATGCGTCAACTACTTCATCTACTTTCTGTTCTCTTTCCCGTTTTCTGTTACGCGCAATCAAGTCAAACGATACAAACGGTTGGTTTACAGCAACCTGTCGAAATCATTCGGGATCGTTGGGGCGTCAATCATATTTACGCCAAAAACGAACATGATCTGTTCTTCGCCCAAGGGTATTCGGCTGCGCAGGATCGACTGTTTCAACTCGAAATCTGGCGTCGGCAGGCAACCGGGACCGTAGCTGAATTGCTTGGCCCGCAGGAGGTGAAGCGTGATATTGGTACCCGATTGTTTCGCTTCAAACCGAACGCGACCCCGGCAGAAATCAACAAAGAACTGCTCCATTATCACCCGCACGGACCGCAGATTGTTGGCGCATTTGTCGCCGGAATCAACGCTTACATTACCAGCATCCTGAAAACGCCCGAAAAATTACCGTTCGAGTTTCGGGTGCTCGATACGAAACCGGGCTTGTGGACACCCGAAGTTGTGATCAGTCGCCATCAGGGCCTGATGTACAACGTCCGCGAAGAGTTGAATTATGGACGGTTGGTAAAACTGATTGGTGCTGACAAACTCCGTGAACTGCAATGGTTTCACCCCAAAACGAAAGCAACCGAACCCGACCTGACCCTTCACGTGAACGGCGACGAGCTTTTTCAGCCCATTCTGGAATTATATGAAGCATTTCGTTTACCACTAAAATTTGGGGGGCAGGCTGTTAAAGCCGATGAAGACGAAGCGAGCGTAAACCGGAGCTTCGACGCCGACAAGCAATACATTGGCTCCAATAACTGGGTAATTTCGGGGGCTAAATCAGCCAGTGGTTACCCCATGCTTGCCAATGACCCTCACCGGTCGCAGTCAACACCTTCATTACGTTACTGGGTACACCTGAATGCGCCTAATTGGAACGTAGTTGGGGCAGGAGAGCCAACACTACCGGGGGTTTCCATTGGCCACAACGACTATGGTGCCTGGGGACTCACCATTTTTGAAACGGATAACGAAGATTTATACGTTTACGAAACCAATCCGGCCAATCCAAATCAGTATCGGTACAAAGGCAACGGAGCGGCCTATCATTGGGAAACCATGAAAATCCGAACCGAAACCATTCCGGTAAAAGGCTGGAAACCAGTAACCGCCACGCTTAAATATACCCGTCATGGACCCGTAGTCTTCGAAGATGCACAACATCATAAAGCTTACGCCATTCGGACGGGTGGGCTGGAAATAGGGTCCGCGCCCTATTTGGCCAGTCTGCGAATGAATCAGGCACGAAACTGGGCCGAGTTTCGGCAGGCATGTTTATACAGCCGGGTGCCCGGCGAGAATATGATCTGGTCAGATCGGACGGGTACAATTGGCTGGCAGGCCGTGGGCTTGTCGCCCATCCGAAAAAACTTTACGGGTCTGGTGCCGGTACCCGGCGATGGGCGGTTTGAGTGGAGTGGGTTTCTGCCCATCGACAAGTTGCCGAGCAAACTCAATCCACCCGAAGGCTATGTGGCAACGGCCAATAACAACCTGACAGCAATAAGTTACCCCTATCGCAATGCCGTTGGCTGGACGTGGGCCAGCCCGTCACGGGCGCATCGCATTGAAGAAGTTCTGAATGACGGGACACGGAAGACATTGGTTGATTTCATGGCCTTGCAGTCCGATTATCTGTCTATTCCCGCCCGGACGCTGGTGCCCTTACTGCAAAATCTGGCTTCGCCCAAAGATCGAACTGAGCAGGCGTTGAGTTACCTCCGTAGGTGGGATTACAAACTGATAAACACATCGGTGGCGGCTTCAATTTATGTAGCCTGGGAGGGACAGTTAAAGCAGGCGGTTTATCAGGAAATGGTGCCCAAAACGGCCCAGCCTTATTTTAAAAGCCTACCAACAAAACGCGTTTATGATGCCTTATTGATTCCAACGCCTGCCCGCGATAGTTTACTATTGGTCTGCCTGGATCAGGCCGTGGCAGAACTTACCACCCGCCTTGGCTCCGATATGGATGAATGGCTTTATGGACAGCGTAAAAACAAACATATTACCCTGACACATCCGCTGAGTAATCTGGTCGACAAGGCTATGCGCAAAAAAATAAACCTCGGACCGGTGGCGCGGGGTGGCTATGCCGAAACCGTCAACGCAACGACCAATGACCTGAATCAAACGGCTGGCGCATCGTTCCGCATTTTGGTCGATACCGAAGACTGGGACAAGACGCTGGGTATCAATACGCCCGGCCAGTCGGGTGATCCGGAAAGTTCGCATTACGGCGATTTGTTTCCCATCTGGGCTGAGAATAGTTATTTCCCCGTCTTCTTCACAAAAGACAAAATCAAGACTGTTGCTGAAGGGACGACCGTGTTGACGCCGTTGAAGTAGCGTGGACGTCCCGTCCGCGTAGCCGAAGGCTAAAAAATTGCCGTTTCAACTTAGCCTTCGGCTACGCGGACGGGACGTCCACGCTACTTAAGCGCTACATTTCGTACTTTTGCGGGTAATGGATACTCAGTCAATCGTACAAGCCGATATTATACGCGCAATTGCCGAACTCTATCCGGGCAATTCCGGTGAGGTGCAACTTTCGCCAACCAAAAAAGAATTTGAAGGGCAATATACCTTCGTCACCTTTCCATACACAAAAGTTCTTCGTCAGGCACCCGCCCAGATTGGTCAGGCCATTGGCAACTGGCTGCTCGAAAACAGCACTGTCGTCAGCCGATTTAATGTTGTGCAGGGTTTCTTGAACATCAGTATTGCCGATGCTGCCTGGGTTGAGGTATTAAACACAATTGCAACGGATACCGCCTTTGGCACCTTACCCGCAAACGGTAAATCGGTGATGGTTGAGTTCTCATCGCCCAATACCAACAAACCGCTCCACCTCGGGCATTTGCGCAACAATTTTCTGGGCGATTCAGTCAGCCGGATTCTGGCGGCTAATGGCTACGATGTGGTAAAAACCTGTATCGTCAATGATCGGGGAGTTCATATCTGTAAGTCGATGCTGGCTTACCGTATGTTCGGCGACGGTGAAACGCCGGAGTCGTCGGGTATGAAAGGTGACCACCTGATCGGTAAATATTATGTGCTGTTCGACAAAGCCTATAAAGCGCAGGTTGCTGGGATGGTGGAGCAGGGAGTCGTCAAAGAAGAAGCCGAAAAGACGGCCCCACTAATGCTGGAAGTTCAGCAGATGCTGCGGCTGTGGGAACAGGGCGACCCCGAAACAATTGCCCTCTGGAAGCAGCTGAACAACTGGGTTTATGCCGGTTTCGACGCTACGTATAAAAGTATTGGGGTTAGTTTCGATAAGACGTATTATGAATCGAATACCTATTTGTTAGGGAAGGAGATTATTGAAGAAGGGCTCGAAAAAGGCGTTTTCTTCCGTAAAGATGATGGGTCTGTCTGGATTGATTTGACCGAAGATGGCCTGGATCAGAAGCTGGTGCTTCGTTCCGATGGCACGTCGGTGTACATGACCCAGGATCTCGGTACCACCGATTTGAAGTTTCAGGATTTCCATAGCGACCGCCAGATATGGGTAGTTGGCAACGAGCAGGATTACCATTTTAATGCCCTGTTCGCCATTCTACGCCGGTTGGGTAAGGAGTACGCCAACGAGTTGTATCACCTGTCGTATGGCATGGTCGATCTGCCAACGGGTAAAATGAAGTCGCGGGAAGGCACGGTTGTCGATGCCGACGATCTGATTCAGGAAACGACGGATGCCGCGTCTACAGCCGCCGATGAAGCTGCTAAGGGCAAGCTCGATGATTTTAGTGATGTCGAGAAAAAAGCACTCTTCCAGATGCTTGGCCTGGGAGCGTTGAAATATTACCTGATGAAAGTTGATCCGCAGAAACGAATGCAGTTCAACCCCGCCGAATCGGTGGATTTGCATGGGAATACGGGGCCGTATATTCAATACGTACATGCTCGGATTCAATCTATTTTACGGAAAGCCGCCGAACTGAACTTCGTAGCCGAAGGTGCTGTCACGACTACGCAACTGGACGAAGTTGAGCAACAGTTAGTATTCTTGTTGAGTCAATATACACAGCGTGTGAGTGAAGCTGGTACGGCCTTTGCACCATCTTATATTGCGCAGTATGCCTATGAACTGGCAAAGACGTTTAACCAATTTTACGACAAGCTTTCTATACTCAAAGAGACCGATAGTGTTAAACTCCATGCGCGGCTTATTTTATCGAAAGCGGTTGGTGAAACTATTCGCAAGGCAATGGGTTTATTGGGCATAGACGTGCCTGAAAAAATGTAGGTAGTTGCTTCTAATTCAGTGTCTTTATAGTATCTTTCTAAATTCTACCAAAACGTTAGACTAACCATGAAAAAGAATCTAGTTTTTACCTTAATCGGTGTCGTGGCGATCGCGACCCTAACCAGTTTTATGTCCTTCTCAACACTCGTTAAAGGTATTTTTAGCAACAAAAAAGAAGCGATTGCCGCCCCTGCCAATGCAACGGCTCCGTCAAAAAGCTTGTATGACTTTACCGTAAATTCACTGGATGGCAAACCGGTAGCCCTGAAAGCGTACAAAGGCAAAAAAGTTGTTATCCTGAACGTTGCTTCGAAGTGCGGATTCACGCCACAGTATGCCGACTGGGAGAAATTTTACAAAGAGCATGGCGACAAAGTCGTTGTACTTGGTTTTCCGGCCAACAACTTTGGTAGCCAGGAGCCCGGCAGCAGCGAAGAAATTGCTACCTTCTGCCAGAAGAACTACGGCGTTACGTTCCCAATGTTCGAGAAAGTATCTGTATTGGGCGACGATCAGGCTCCCCTCTACAAATGGCTAACCGACAAGTCGATGAATGGCTGGAATGAAAAAGTGCCAACCTGGAACTTCTGCAAATACGTCATTAACGAAAAAGGCGAACTAACGAACTTCTTTGCGTCGAAAGTGAAGCCAACAGACGAAGAATTTAAGAAAGCTGTAGGTATTTAATAGTGAAAGAGCGAAAGAATGAAAGAGCGAAAAACCGTCCGTGGCTTTTCGCTCTTTCATTCTTTCGCTCTTTCACTCTTTTAAAATGATGAAAAGTTGGATTGCGGCAGCACGGCCGCGCACGTTACCGCTATCATTAGCGAGTATTATTTTAGGGAGCTTTCTGGCCGTTGCCAACCAGCATTTTAACTGGCAAATTGCGGCTTTGGCTGTTTTGACGACTATTTTCCTGCAAATCCTGTCCAACTTTGCCAACGATTACGGCGATGCCATTTCGGGGAAAGATACCGAACTTCGGGTAGGGCCGCGCCGGGCAGTAGCTACCGGTGATATCACCAAAGAAGCCATGCTAAAGGGTATTATCCTGATGGCGGTGCTTTCGTTGATTTGCGGGGTTGGCCTTCTGATGGTCGCGTTTTATACTGTAGAGCCGAAAATCTTCTGGTTTTTCTTCATGCTTGGGCTCCTCAGCATTGCGGCTGCCATTGGCTATACAAATGGAAAGCGGCCTTACGGGTATGCAGGTTTCGGCGATATTGCCGTGCTTATTTTCTTTGGCTGGGTAGGGGTGCTGGGTACGTATTTTTTATATACGCTATCGTTCAGCCCGCTGTTATTACTGCCCGCCACGAGCGTTGGTCTGTTTGCAACGGGCGTATTGAATATCAATAACATCCGCGACATTGAGACCGATACCATGACCGGCAAACGATCTATTCCGGCTCGGCTTGGCCTACCACTTGCCATTCGTTACCATTGGGGATTACTCATTGCGGGCATGGCCTGTGCCATTGCTTACTCCTTCCTAACCGACTCTTCCGTAACGGGCTACCTATACGTACTTACCTTTCCGTTATTTATCCTGAACGGTCGTGCAGTTGCCAACCACAAGCGCCCTGTTGAGTTGAACGCCCGCCTTGGGCAACTCGCACTCACAACACTTTTGTTCGTGATTCTTTTTGGAGTAGGGCAGATTTTGTAAATGGTATAGGTTTCAAAAACCTACACCATTTGACTACTGCCGCACTATCTTTCGCGTTAGTTTATTCTGATCAGCCTGAATGGTCAACAGGTATGTTCCTGTAGCATGTGGCATTTCTATCGTTTCGGAGAGGGTGTTGACCTGGCCAAACTGTTTTTGGTATACTGAACGTCCCTGTAAATCCTGCAAGCGCAAACTAACCTCTTTTTTCTGGGTAGTGGTCAGTTCAATATACACCGTTTCGTGAGTTGGGTTCGGGTAAATTCTCAGTTGCCCACCAGCAAATTCTTCTTCAGCTGTGGGCAGGAGAACAGTTATCGATGCCTGCCCCGATACACTACCTGGCCCACAGCTATTCTCGACGCTTGATAAGGAGTAAACCGTAGATACGGCTGGTTGAAGCGTTAGTACCCCTGGGTTGTCATTACCCGAAAAAGCCGTACCATCAGACAACGTTCCCCGCCAGGGACCACTGCCAGTGAAGCTTACGGAGAGCGAAACCGGTTGCCCCTGCAATACCGTTGTCGAGCCTGTTAACGTTGCTGTGGGCAAGGGATTAATGGTAAAACTATCACTAGCAACAAGCTGAGCATACGAGATGCCGCGTGGCCGCACCTGTAAGCGATACCCGGAGCCGGGCGATAATGAGGCTGGAATGGTCGTTTTTAGTGAATTTAATGAGCCGGAGCCAACAAGCTGTTCAATGGCGAAACTGCCGGTAGCGTCGGACAGTAGCACATCATATTGCCAGTTGCCAGCTTTGGTCGTATTCTCGGCAGTTGCTGCTACCGCAACCGATGCTCCCGGGCAAACGGCTGTCAAACTGGTTAGTGAGGTAGTCAGTTTTGGGCGTTCCTGTACCGAAACGGTAAACTGGTCGGTCAGGCACTGGCGGGCATCTGTTACCGTTACTGGAATTGTTCCAGACTGATTGGCGGCATAGCGTATCGTTCGGCTCGTTTGGCCACCCGCCCATTGGTAATCGCCTACCCACGAAGCCGCGATTTGAAGCGTATCGGCATACTCAGCCGTGAGCGAAGTCGTTTTGTTCACGTTCTTCATGATGGTGAATTTGTCCAGCACAGAGCCATCGGACATGACCAATTGGGCATCCAGGCGGTTGTCGTTCACATCCAGCAACATCGAACCGCCCAGCGTTGTGTTATTATACACCGTAGCCGGGTGCGGAAATCCGTCGGATTGCCCACCTAACTGCCCACCTGAGCCATTTACAACATAGACCGTACCCTGGCCTTTCGTCAGGATTGGGCATGAGTTTGGTGACCCATCATAGCGGGCTGTTGTATTTTCGGCTACATTGGTGGCCCTGTCAAACGTATTGGCTAAACCCCGAAGTCCTTTAATTCGGTATGTTCGTTCGTAGCCGTGACTATGCCCGCTCATAACTAAATCGACGCCGTATCGCTCCAGAATAGGGGTTAGATTTTCCCGTATAAGCTTCATCGACAGCTCCGTATCTGAGTTATGACCGCCTTTGCTGTAGGGTGGGTGGTGGAAAATGACGAGCGTCCAGGGTAATTTATTAGCGGCCAGATCGCTCTTTAGCCATTGCACCTGCGTAGAGGTTGTGTCATACAGTCGATACTGTCCATCGGGTCTTCCTTGTGAGTCGAGCGATATTAGATGAACATTGCCGTAATTGGCTGAATAATAGGACTTTGAATTTGATGGAACACCTCCTGATTGACCTTGTTCAGGAAACGAAAACAGCTTATAATAGGCAATGTTGACATTGGTTTCGCTATCGGCATAGTCATGGTTGCCGGGTGTAATGAAAACGGGTGTGTTGCGCAGGGTCTTTGCATAAACCGGGAATACGTATTGTTGATATTCCTCTTCCAGACCAAACGAATAGGCATTATCGCCGAGCCATAGCCAGAGATCGGCGGGGCGGTTTGCGGTGGCTTTAAGATAGGCCTGATAAACGTTTCGCTGGTTATCTAAACCGCAACCAAAATCACCCAGCACCCAGAAGCGCAAATGCCGTTTATCGCCGGCAGATATGGCTGTTTTGAGGTAATAATCAGGCCCGCTTATCAACTGGGTTTCGTCGTAGCCGATGGCGTATGCGTACTGGGTTGCAGGTTGCAGCCCGGTTAGGGTCAGACTGTGTTCGAGTGTTGGCTGCGATTCGCGGAGATTGTCTGTTAGCTGACTTGCCGATGGGCCAAACCAGACTCTGCCGGTGGTTAGTACATCTGTGCGCCAGCGTATGATAATAGACGTTGGTGTAACGACCTGTAAATAAGGGCCCCGTACAAGTTTAGGCGATTGTGCTTTGGTTGACCGTCCAACAAGAAAAAGAAAAATTATGGGTAGGTAAAGGAAAAACTTCATCCGGTGACTATTGAGTTCACCGTAAAATTACGTTTGTCGATAAGAACATCCTACCTCAAAATATATCTATCTAAAAGCTGGCGGATTTCCTATTTGTTATTGAGTAATGCCTGATTCATCTTAAGCAGGTATCGTACTGGCCAATCGCTTTTGTTATAAGATTCCAACTGCGTTTTTTTAAATAGAAGTTGACGTTCAATTCGCCGTCGTTCTTCCGGAGAAAGATTTTTCAGATTGTCCGGTAACTCATGCAGCACCTTTTGTAACTGAATACAAGCGGTAGCGGGTAAGGTGAAATGAATTGCCAGCCGTTCAACGTCTGAGAGTTTCCAGAGGTCTGGCTTTGTCCGGCGATTCCGAATAGCGTTACCACTTAATCCAACGGCAATGCCCAATTGCTCATCATTGAGCGAACACTCACGAAGCCGCCACATTACAGCCTGGTAATTGTTGACAAATGAGTGTAATGTAGTGCGTAAATAGTCGATCAAAATGGTATGTAGCTTAGTAGTAAAGAGCTGTACTGCACTGTTGCTGAGTAAACTTGTTCCTGCTAAATAGTTTTGATATTTTATTTACAAAATTCGTGCCGTTGTATATTAATATGTACTAATTATATATACTGAAGGGACATAATTAGTAAAACTTTTGATAAACGATTTTATAAAATAAAAGCCACCCGATAGTAGGGGTGGCTTTTATTTTATAAAATAACTTTGTTGCTACTTAAGCACGCGCTACGCTAAGGCGTAACTGAAATTCGTCCATGTCAATCTCTGCTATGGCCGCAGACCCATTGAGATCATTAACCAGGTCTAGCGAAATAGCCTGAACTTCCTGCCGAATGTACTCACTATTGCGTTCGATGGCTTTGGCTAATAAAACGTCCAGTTCGGTGTTCTGATTGACCTCCAGTACTATCCGAATTTTATCCGTTACCGAGAAATCGCGGTCTTTGCGCAGGTTTTGAATTCGGTTCACAAAATCACGGGCAATTCCTTCTCCGCGTAGTTCGTCAGTAAGGGTTACATCCAGCGCAACGGTTATGCCGCTCTCAGTCGCTACGAGCCATCCCGGAATATCTTCCGTTAAAATCTCAACATCAGTCAGTTGCAATTCGAATTGGCCCAATTGTAAACTATTTGCCTGTTCCAGCTCTTTCAACTGGTCTGGCGTCATGGATGTGATAACGGCGGCTACATCCTTCATCTGTTTGCCAAATTTCGGGCCGAGGGCTTTGAAATTTGGTTTCACTTTCTTCTTTAGTATTCCGCTGGCGTCGTCTACAAATTCAACTGCTTTCACGTTTACCTCCGACATAATGATCGGGCTTACGTGCTCAATCTGACGGCGGGTGTCGGCGTTCAATACGGGAACAAGTACACGGCTCAACGGCTGACGAACTTTCAGCTTGTGCCCTTTACGCAGCGAGTGAACGAGCGACGAAACCCGTTGGGCCAGGTCCATTGATAGCTCCAACTCTGTGTCGATCAAGCTGGTATCACCCACCGGAAAATCGGTCAGGTGAACCGATGTAGCTCCTTCATTTAGATTTCGATAGAGCCAATCCGCGTAGAACGGTGCAATAGGCGACATTAACTGCGATACCGTGTTCAGACATTCGTGCAGGGTTTCGTAGGCTGCCCGTTTGTCGGTGGTTAATGCTCCGGCCCAGAAGCGCCGGCGTGATAACCGAACATACCAGTTAGAGAGTTGGTCATTTACGAAATCCTGAACAGCCCGACCCGCTTTGGTTGGGTTATACGTGTCAAACTGATTTTCTACGTCAAGAATCAGCGATTGCAGTTTGGACAAAATCCAGCGGTCGAGTTCGGAGCGTTCAGCAACGGGAACGGTGCGCCCGGCAAACGTAAACTGATCCAGATTGGCATACAGGGCAAAAAAGTTATACGTATTCGACAACGTGCCAAACAGCTTCCGTTGCACCTCGCCAATGCCATCGGTATTGAATTTCAGGTTATCCCAGGGCTCTGCGTTGGTAATCATATACCAACGTGTGGCATCAGGACCGTATTTTTCCAGTGTCTCGAATGGGTTGACGGCGTTACCAAGCCGCTTCGACATTTTGTTGCCGTTTTTGTCCAGCACCAGCCCCGTCGAAACCACATTTTTGAACGCTACCGAATCGAACAGCATGACCGAGATAGCGTGAAGCGTAAAGAACCAACCCCGTGTTTGGTCAACACCTTCGGAGATAAAATCGGCAGGAAACGCCTTTTGGAAAACGTCCTGATTCTCGAATGGATAGTGCCACTGTGCATAGGGCATCGCCCCCGAATCGAACCAAACATCGATCAGGTCAGACTCGCGTTGCATGATCTGCCCACTTTCTGAAACGAAATAAATTTCGTCAGAATAAGGGCGATGCAAATCGTATGTGCCGTCTGCATGGGTATCCAGGAATGATTTATTTTTGTCAATGTATGTCTGGTAGTCAGATTTGCCTTCCTGAACCCATTCATTCATTTGCTCATTCGCTAATTCACTTTTCTTTACTAATTCAGCTACCGAGCCAATACAAACCTCTTCGCCAGACTCGCTGCGCCAGATCGGTAGGGGCGTTCCCCAGAAACGGCTACGGCTTAGGTTCCAGTCTACGAGGTTTTCGAGCCAGTTGCCAAAGCGTCCGGTGCCTGTACTTTCGGGTTGCCAGTTGATAGTTTTGTTCAGTTCAACGAGCCGATCTTTTTTTGCCGTGGTGCGGATAAACCAGCTATCCAGCGGGTAGTATAAAATCGGTTTGTCGGTGCGCCAGCAGTGTGGGTAGGGGTGTTCGTATTTCTCGACCCGGAAGGCTTTGTTTTCTTCCTTCAACTGAATGGCAATGAGCACGTCGGTCGGCTTGAAATCCGGGTCTTCGCGCTCTTCATCCGAGTAATATTCTTCCTTTACATACCGTCCGGCATAGTCGGTGATTTCGGCAACAAACTGGCCGTGTTTATCCACAATGGGCACATCTTTACCCGTCTCATCTTTCACCATGATGGGTGGAATTCCAGCCGCCTGCGCTACGCGGAAGTCATCGGCCCCGAAAGTTGGTGATGTATGAACGATACCTGTACCGTCTTCGGTCGTGACGAAATCGCCCAGAATAATCCGGAAAGCGGGCGTGGCCGGTTGCACATAGGGCATCAATTGTTCGTACTCGATACCTTCCAGATGGGCTCCCTTAAATTCTGAGACCAGTGCCCAGGGAATTACTTTATCATTCGGCAGGTAAGCATCGAAGGCCAGACTGTTTATAGAGTCGACCTGTGCTTTTTCGCTTAACCAGCGCCCTACCAGGTTTTTGGCCATCACCACATGCACCGGAATGTGCGTGTAGGGGTTGAACGTTTTTACCATCACATAGTCGATGTTCGCACCAACGGTGAGCGCCGAGTTGGCGGGCAGCGTCCAGGGGGTAGTTGTCCAGGCCAGGATGTAAATGTCGGCATCGGCCGAGTCAAAAAAGAGGAAACCCGCCTTGCCGCTGGGCTTCACCTTAAACTGTGCGACAATGGTTGTATCCCGAACATCTTTGTAAGTGCCGGGCATGTTTAGCTCGTGCGAGCTTAGACCCGTACCGGCTTTGGGCGAATAGGGTTGGATGGTGTAGCCCTTGTAGAGCATCTTTTTACCATCCACTTCCTGATCATATAGCTTCTTGAGCAGGTTCCAGACCGACTCGATGTACTCGTTTTTGTAGGTGATATAAGGATTGTCGAGGTCTACCCAGTAGCCCATTTTCTCGGTCAGGCTGTTCCACTGGTCGGTGAAGCGCATGACCGTTTCGCGGCACTTTTTGTTGTAGTCTTCAACGCTGATACCCCCTTCCGACTCTGGTTTGCCGATATCATCTTTGGTGATACCCAGCTCCTTTTCGACCTGTAGCTCAATGGGCAGGCCGTGCGTATCCCAGCCGCCTTTCCGTTCAACCTGAAAGCCTTTTAGTGTTTTATAGCGGCAGAAGATGTCTTTTATCGACCGGGCCATTACGTGGTGAATACCCGGCGTCCCATTCGCCGAAGGCGGGCCCTCATAGAATGTAAAGCTGGGTTTCCCTTCGCGAATGGAAACCGACTGTTCGAAAACCTGATTTTCTGTCCAATACTTTAAAACCTCGTCTGCGATCGTCGCATAGTTGAGGGACTCATATTGCTGGTACTTCACGTCTGAGAGGATAATACGCCCGAATCAGCTTTGTACCTCTACAAAGCCGCTCGCGCGGTTAAAAAATAAGTGCAAAGATAGGGAAATAGACGGCACAGGCTGTCTTGTATCATTACGCTCTATTCAGGGGCAACAAAAAAGCGAACCGCTGTGGTTCGCTTTGGCACAAGGGTGAACCAGCGCAAACCTTATGGAGCCTGAGTGCGATTAATTTCGTCTATAATAATGTCTACTTCGGCAAGGGGCAATTCTGCCGCCGAGGCAATAGCAGCGGCAGTCAGATTCAAATTCAGCATAGCCTTAATGAACTTGATCTTGTTCTGTCGACGCTCCTGCTGTATCAATTCTTCGGCGACTGTCATGGTAGAAGATTCGGTTTTTGACGAAATACGGTTAAAGATACCAAATAGTTCAATTTTGGTCAAGTCGGCGGTGTAGGACAAATAAAGAAAACCTGTATTCACGAAACGTTGCCCGGCTGGTGTTTCGACTAATCGCCGGACAACGTCGGCAAAGGCATCCAGTAGGCGTGTCAGTTCGCGCTTACGGCGGCTATTTTGTAGAAGAATGGCTGTCAGTCGGGCGTAATCTGACTGTAATATAGGCAATCGTTCGTCGGAGAGTGTCGACAGGTCAATTAACAGATAGTCGAACGCCGGCAAAGATTTGTTGCCATCAAATTGCCAGAATGACAAACTCGACCCGCCGATTTACTTTGCGTTCTTCGTCGGTGCCTTTGGTCAGGATCGGGCGCGTATCGCCATAGCCCACGGTCTGAATTCGGTCGGTTTCGATCCCCTTCTGTACAAGATAGCGTTCGCAGGCAAGTACCCGGTCGCGAGAGAGTTGCAGGTTTTTGTCGTGGTCGCCAATAATGTCGGTGTGACCTTCGAGTCGGATACTCATGTTTGGGTTGTCATGCATCATGGCGACCAGCTTATCCAGTTCTGCAAACGACGCAGAGAGCAAATCGGACTTCGACATTTCGAAATAGATATTCTTCAGCGTCACTTTATCGCCCACCGCAAGGGGTGTCAGCGCAATGTCGCGGGTGAGTTTTTGGCCACCAGAAACTTTGCTTAAATCCAGCACACCGCTAGTGGATTGATACCCTCGTGCTGATGCGATGTACGTGTATACCTGCCCTTTATTGAGGCTCATCCGGTAGGCACCCGTTGAGGCAAAGCTCTGCACCGAATCAATGGCTTGTTTGCTGGAGGATAATTGATAATCTATGGTTGCAGTAACAGGCCGTTTATTTTTGGCATCACTCACAATACCCGATACATTGACGGCAGTCAGCACAGGGGCAGGCGTCGGCTTGGGTTTAGGTGTTTCCATTTCACCACCCGATTCACCCGATGGGGCTGGCGGCAGTGGGGTCTGTTTTTTGGGTAATTTTGGAACGGGCGTTGGCGAGACAGGCGGAGTGTAAACTACCTGGTCAGCAGGGTTATTGACGTATAAGTTGTAGATATTCCAGCAAACGATCTGGTCATAGTCGTTGCATTCGAAAAGGTCGAAGTTTTCCAATCCTTTGTCCAGTCGTTCGAAATAAAGCGTGAATGTTACTTTATCACCAGGGTACGTGGTCATTCCTTCCATAATTCGCTGCCCGTTTGCATTAACCCTTGGCTTTGACAATTTCAACGGGATACCATCAGCCTTTATAAAATTGAACTTCCTGGCTCCATTGGCCGCTACCAATTGCCCAGCCGGGTCAAATTCAATGTATTCCTGACCAGTCGGTTGGCCGTTTCTGTCTCGCCCTGGCTGATTGGTATTGGTAAACGTCAGATTCAGAATTGTATAATCCCTCATCAACCGGATGCTGTTTACCGTTACACCGGGGTCGGCGGGGCGCCCGTTACCCGGTTGATTACCGGCATTAGGATACGTGCCGTCGGGAGATTGCTGCCCACCGGAGGGATATTGTTGCCCACCGCCAGAGGGATACGAACCAAACGTACAGGACGAAACTAGTCCGGCCAGAAGTATAAACAGAAGGTAGTGTTGCCGCATGAGTTACGGTAAATAAGTGATTGTTAGATAGTCGTAAAGGACGGCCTATTTAGCGAATATATGGTGCTTTAATTCACATTAACTGTGCAGCCCACTAAGAGCATAAGACGGCCGGACAAGGGAACCGTTACACCCTCATAGAACCAGCGTAGGGGAATATGCCTATGAAACAGATGAACAGGTAGTAAAAATCAATACGCTCATTCTTACTGTATAATACGACTAGACCTTGAACCCTGGCTGCTTATGTTATCCGATAAAAAATCAGTTGTCTCTCGACGGAAGTTTCTCGATTTGACAGCAAAAGGAACCCTGGCTACTACGGCAATTATCAGTGGGTTTCCAACGATCGTACCTGCTTCGGTATTTGGAAAGAATGCGCCCAGTAACCGGATCAATGTGGCGGCTATTGGTACGGGCCGTATTTCGCGCGGGCACGACATGCCGGGCGTTTGGCAGTACGATAATGCACTGATCATGGCTGTTTGTGACTTGGACAGCAATCGGGCCGAAGCTGCTAAACAGCTCGTTAACGGTGTTTATGCCAAGAAGACCGGCAAGGATTATGACGGCGTTCGGGTATATACCGACTACCGCGAATTGCTGTTGAATAAGGATATTGACGCCGTACTGGTAAGTACTCCCGACCATTGGCACGCGCCCATTGTCATTGATGCTGTGCGGGCCAAAAAAGATGTATACATGCAAAAACCGGCCTCGCTCACCATTGCCGAAGGGCGCATGATGGCCGATGCTGTGAAGAAGTCGGGGCAGATTGTGCAGGTGGGTAGCCAGCAACGCTCGTCGGAACAGTTTCGTTATGCCGCAGAACTGGTGCGCAATGGCCGAATTGGCAAACTGAAAACGGTATATGTCGGTCTCCCCGGCGACCCGTCGGGCAATGAAGAACCGCAAATGCCTGTTCCGAAAAACCTGAACTACGATATGTGGCTGGGCACTACGCCCGAAGTGTATTATACCGAAAAACGGGTGCATCCGCAGGCCGACTTTGATCGTCCGGGCTGGCTTCGCTGTGAGCAGTTTGGCGCGGGCATGATTACCGGCTGGGGCGCACACCACATTGACTCGGCGCACTGGGCTATGAATACCGAGTATACCGGCCCGGTTGAAATCTGGGGTAAAGCCGATTTTCCAAAGCACGGCCTATGGGATGTACACGGCATTTTCCGCACCGAAGCGATGTATGAAAACGGTGTACACATGATCGTGACGAACGAAATTGCGAACGGTGTGCGGTTTGAAGGGACGGAGGGCTGGATTTTCGTATCACGGGGAGATGCCGCTGTCACCGCCAGCGACCCGATTGCTAAACAGAATGCGGCTAAAAAACTCGATGCCAGCGACCCTAAAATCCTGACATCGGTAATCGGGCCAAACGAAACTCATTTGACCGTCAGCAAGGAGCATCACGGCAATTGGCTGGAAAGTATTGTGAGCCGCAAAGAGCCGATTGCGCCGACCGAAGTGGGACACCGTTCCTGTTCAGCCTGTCTGCTGCATCATGCAGCCATGAAACTGAACCGCAAACTTTATTGGGACCCGAAGAAGGAGCAATTCAAAAACGATCCCGAAGCAAACAAGCTCCTGTCGCGCCCGCAACGCGCACCATATGCGATTAAAATGATGGCCTCGGCTAAATAAAAAATACATTAAACACGGAGACACAGAGGTCACAAAGTTGTAATCTTATATTTCTAGTCTCCGTGTCTAAAAAGCCTGTTTCAATGAAGTTAGTACCTGCCGTTAGTTGCCTGTTTATGGCTACCCTGTTTGCTGCCTGCCAGTCATCCGAAAAAAGCGAAACAAGTAAGGCTGATTTTCGTCTGATTACTCTTGACCCCGGCCATTTTCATTCCGCCTTAGTGCAGAAAACCATGTATGAAGGGGTCGATTCGACGGTGCATGTATACGCGCCCGATGGCCCCGATGTACAATTGCACCTCGACAAAATTGAGGGGTATAACACCCGCGCCGATAACCCTACGCACTGGAAAGAGTCCGTCTACAAAGGCGCTGACTTTCTGGATAAAATGCTTGCTGAAAAAAGTGGAAACGTGGTTGTGATGGCGGGGAATAACCGACTGAAAACCGATTATATTCAGAAAACCATTGGGGCTGGCTTCAACGTACTGGCCGATAAACCGATGGTCATCAGTGCGTCGAATTTCGATCAGCTGAAAGAATCGTTTGCCACTGCCGAGAAAAACAAAGTGTTGCTCTACGATATCATGACAGAGCGGTACGAAATCTCAACCATGCTGCAACGGGCATTTTCGCGCCAGCCCGAAGTGTTCGGTACGCTGGAAAAAGGTACTCCCGACAAGCCCGCCGTTACCAAAGAAAGCGTTCATCACTTTTACAAGAACGTGTCGGGGAGTATCCTGACTCGTCCGGCCTGGTTTATGGATGTGGCCCAGCAGGGCGAAGGTATCGTGGACGTAACCACGCACTTGGTGGATCTGGTCCAATGGGAGTGCTTCCCCGATCAGACGATTGACTACCAGAAAGACATCAGCCTGACTTCGGCCCGACGCTGGACTACGGACATGAGCCTGAATCAGTTCAAAGCCATCACCAAGCAGAATGCCTTTCCGGATTATCTCAAAAAAGATGTCGTGAAAGACAGCATTTTGCGCGTGTACAGCAATGGCGAAATCAACTACCGGCTTCGGGGTGTTCATGCAAAAGTGTCCGTGACCTGGGCCTATAAAGCTCCCGAAGGCGCGGGCGATACGCACTACTCAATCATGCGCGGCACGAAGGCCAACCTGATCATTCGGCAGGGGGCCGAGCAGAACTACAAACCCACACTCTACATCGAGCCGATTGCCGGAAGTAAGGACACAGACATTGCGCTGAAAGCCGTGTTACCCAAAATTCAGCAGGAATTTCCCGGTGTGGATGTTAAGAAAATCACTTCGGGTTGGGAGGTTATTATCCCCGAAAAATACAAGGAAGGCCACGAAGCGCATTTTGGCCGGGTAGCGCAGAAATACATCGACTACCTGAAAGCGGGTAAAATGCCCGCCTGGGAAGTTCCCAACATGATTGCCAAATATTACACAACCACGCAGGCACTGGAATTAGCGAAAGGCGAAAGAGCGAAATAGTGAAATAGCGGGTCATCCGTTACTCTGTTGCCTATTCAGGCGACGCTCTTTCGCTCTTTCATTCTTTCGCTAATTCACCCTATCACTCTTTCACATTTATGAACTCACCGCAAGGCGCAAATCGGCGCAACTTTATTAAGGAAACCCTTGCTACAGCCGCTGGTCTGGTTGTGCTGCCCTCACTTCCTATTGAAACCATTGGCGCTCCTGCTATTCTGCGGACTGGCGCATTGGGGAGCGATACCATGCCTGTAGCCGCATCGCGGATTCGCTTTTCGGTTATCGGGATTAACCACGGTCACATTTATTCGCAGGTCGAAGCCGTAATCCGGGGTGGGGGCGAACTCGTTTCGTTCTTCGCCAAAGAGGCTGATTTAGCCGCAGCTTTTGCCAAGCGATACCCGCAGGCAAAGCAGGCTAAAATGGATAACGAAATTCTGGACGATAAATCCGTTCAGCTTGTTCTTACGTCCGGCATCCCCGAAGATCGGGCACCGCTGGGTATCCGCGTGATGAAGGCCGGGAAGGATTTTATGTCCGACAAACCCGGTATTACGACCCTTGAGCAACTGGCCGAAGTCCGTAAGGTACAGAAAGAGACGAAGCGTATTTACTCGATCATGTACAGCGAACGGCTCGAAAATCGGGCAACGGTTAAGGCGGGCGAACTGGTTAAATCGGGGGCTATTGGCAATGTCATTCAAACCATCGGGCTGGGACCGCACCGCATGACGCCCAAATCGCGCCCGGACTGGTTCTTCGATAAAAAGCAGTTTGGCGGTATCATATGCGATATTGGCTCCCATCAGTTCGATCAGTTTCTGTTCTTTACCGGCTCCAAAAAAGCCGATGTGGTAGCCTCGCAGGTGGGCAATGTTCACTTCCCGCAATACCCGAAGTTTGAAGATTTCGGCGATGTCATGCTCCGGGGTGATGGCGGTATGGGCTACATTCGGGTCGACTGGTTCACCCCCGACGGACTCAAAAGCTGGGGCGATGGTCGCCTGACCATCCTTGGAACGGAGGGTTTTATTGAACTACGCAAAAACGTCGACCCCGCCGGGCGCGAAGGCGGCAATCACCTGATCATCACCGATAATAAAGAATCCCGCTACATCGACTGTAGCAAAGAGCCGCTGCCCTACGGCGAGCAACTGGTAAACGATGTAATCAACCGCACCGAAACGGCCATGTCGCAGGAGCATTGCTTTATGGCTACGGAGCTGGCACTGCGGGCGCAGAAGCAGGCGCAGGTGGTGAATTTTAAGAAGTAGGTTTTACTACCGGCACCGGCCGCCCGGCCCCAACTGAAGCGGTGGACCGCCCCCTCCTAAAACAGGAGGGGGCTTTTTAACGGAGTATCTTTTGCCCTTGTCTAGATCTGTGCGTACACGGAATTGAGGAAGAGTTCTTGAGTGTTAGTGTCTGTAAGAGTTGCGGGTAACCGTTTATGCTGCCGCGACAATAACTGTCATATAGTAATTTATGCAATGTAAAACGCTTAGCAATAATAATTTTTCATTAGTAAAGTTGTCAAAGTTTTGAGTTGTTTCGATAGTATAGTCAAAATTAAGTTTGCTCCACTTAAAATCAGTTTCAGCTACCATTAACTCTTCATTGTTATCATCAAGTAACACAAACTTATTGCTCAAAAGCCCTTTTAGTTTTAATAAAAAGTGTTTTTCTTCATTATCGAAGTATGTCTTGATAACTATCCCCTTCCAACCCATTTTAAATTCCAATAAGATTGCTTCTCCTTCTTTTAATTCAATAGTTGACTCCCAAAACCCTCTAGGCTCAAGCTGATATTCCTTGCCATTAGTCATCAGAATTTTAGCGGCAAAAGAATACCATTTTTGATAAATTAATTCGCCTATTTTCTCATTGTCAAATGTCAAGGTGAAATTGTGAGAATTTGTCGAATTTGATCTGTAATGTCCCATTATATTATTGATTTATTTTGTCATTTTAAGGTTCGTTCTTTGCCTGACCTCTAACGGTTTGGAGCTTAGCGATAGTGAAACTCGTTTGCCTCAAACGCCTACTAACATAAATTACAAATAATCAATTATTTACTGCCGTGAGGGCGGTAACCACCTGATCATCATCGACAATAAAGGGTCCGCTACATTGACTATGGCAAAGAGCCGCTGCCCTACGGCGAGCAACTGGTAAACAATGTAATTAATCGTACCGAAACCGTCATGCCCCAAGAGCACTGTTTCATAGCTACGAAGCTGGCACTTAAAGCGCAGAAACAGGTACAGATGGTTAATTTAAAAAAATGATCTGGTAGATTTGGGCGAGATTCAGACTGGCGTGGGTTTGAACCCACGCCTTTTAGTATGGCCAGCATTTGCTGGCATGTTAGCTGGATCATAAGCGCCAGTGAAAACTGGCTGTACTAAAGGCACGGGTTCAGACCCGCGCCAGTCCCTCAAACTAGTGGCTGCTACGATCTTACTTATTGACGACGAAGCCCGGTTGCGTCAACTCCTTGCCCGGATTCTGCAACTCGAAGGCTATACCATACTGGAAGCCGAAAACGCCCGCGCGGGCCTGAAAGTCCTCGAACGCGAAGAGGTGCAGTTGGTTATCAGCGACGTAAAACTGCCTGATAAAAACGGAATTGACCTCTCCGCACAAATCAAAGAACTCTATCCGGCTACCGAAATTATCGTATTAACGGCCTACGGAACTATTTCAGACGGGGTGACTGCCATCAAAAACGGCGCGTTCGATTACATCACTAAAGGCGATGATAACGACCGGATTATTCCGCTGGTGAGTCGGGCGGTGGAGAAAGCCAACTTACAGTTCAGGATTAAGCAGCTTGAGCAGCAGGTAAGTAAACGGTATGGTTTCGAGCGGATTATTGGCCGGTCGAAACCCATCCATCAAGCCATTGACCTGGCTCGTAAAGTCGCCGTGACCGACACTACCGTGTTGCTGACGGGCGAGACAGGCACCGGCAAAGAAGTTTTTGCGCAGGCTATTCATCAGGCTAGCCCACGCCGAACAGGACCGTTTGTGGCGATCAACTGTGGCGCATTAGGGAAAGATATTCTGGAAAGTGAACTGTTCGGTCACCGCAGTGGGGCGTTCACCGGGGCCAATCGCGATCAGAAAGGGCTCTTCGCCGAAGCCAATAAAGGCACTATTTTTCTGGATGAGATTGGCGAAATGCCACTCGATTTACAAGCAAAACTATTGCGCGTTCTCGAAACGCACGAGTTCCTGCGGGTAGGGGATACAAAGCCCACCAAAACCGATGTTCGGGTCATTGCCGCCACCAACCGGGGGTTGGAGGAGGAAGCTAATGCCGGTCGGTTTCGGCTGGATTTGTATTACCGATTATCGGTGTTCAGTATCGAATTACCACCCCTCCGCGACCGACGTGACGACATTTCTGATTTGGCGAATCAATTTGCCCAGCAGGAAGCGGCCAAAGTTGGGAAACGTGATGTTCGGCTCAGTCCTGTTTTTTTGCTCAAACTACAGAACCACAGGTGGAAAGGCAACATCCGGGAGTTGAAAAATGTCATTGAGCGGGCGGTGATCCTCGCCGACGCACCCAGTAACGGCCCTATTGAACTTACCCCCGATCTATTACCCTACGACATGCAGGAAGGACTATTGCCGAATGACCCTACTGCACTTGATCTAGCCACCGTTGAGCAACAGCACATTCGGCGGGTGCTGCGCCAGACCAACGGCAACAAAACAGAAACCGCCCGGCTGCTGGGTATCGGCTTGACAACACTCTACCGGAAACTTCAGGAAGCGGGGATTGGAGAGTGAGCTGGTGGAATTGTGTACTGAGTGAAGTAGTAAGAGTATTCGTGATGTCGGGTTCTCAAACTCCCACCATTTCACTCACTTCACCATTTCCTCAAAAACCATTGCTACATCCTCATCCGTTGTGCGCCAGTTGACGAAAGCGGCTCGTATACCCGCGCGGCCCCGGTAAACGGTAGGCGTCATAAACACCAGACCCGTATTGTTTAGAGTGGTCAGAAAGGTTTTGACCTGCTCCGGCTCGGCATCTCTTAACGAAAAACAGACCGTATTAAGCCGGACAGGGGCTAGTAGTTCGAAAACGTCGCTGTTAGCCAGTTTCTCACCGAAGGACTGAGCCAGCCGGATGTTGGTTTCTACAATGGCCTGATAGCCCGCTTTGCCATACGCCATCAGGCTAAACCACGCGGGTAACGCCCGCAATCGTCGTGAGCTTTCGGGCACCAGCGTCTGGTAATTTACGTGCGTCAGCAAATCGCCCAGATAGGGACTGTTGAGGGGTTGTAGGGTTTCGACGTGTAGTTGCCGATGTTTTGCCTGCATGAAGAAAATGGCACTGTCGTAAGGAACGTTCAGCCATTTGTGGCAGTCGATGGTGATGCTGTCGGCTTGTTCCCAACCGACCACCAGATGCTGGTAGGCTGGTGAGCAAGCGGCAAATCCACCAAATGCACCATCGACGTGCCACCAGAATTTATATGTTTCTTTTAGCTTACCAATGGCCACCATATCGTCAAAATCAACCGTATTCACGGTTCCGGCGCTCGAAATCAGAATAGCCGGTTGGCCGTTGAGGTTTTTTAGTTTATCGGCTAAATCGCTGACATCCATAGCTTCCCGATTGCCGTCGAGGTACTTGATCCGGGTAACATTGTTTCGGCCAATACCCAGCATCGCCAGCGACTTGACCGCCGATGCATGGGGCTCTGCCGATAAGACCGTGATACCCGGCACCATACCATCGTTGGCAATGTCGGCGCCGAGTTGCTGACCTGCCCACTGCCGGGCAACGGTCAGGCAGGTGAAATTCGACATGGTAGCTCCGCTCACAAAACCGCCCAGATAGGTATCGGGCAGGTTGAACAGTTGCCGCAGGAGTTGAATGGTTTCCAGTTCAATAGTTGCCGAAATATCACCCTGTCCCGCCGTGGCAAAGGAGCATTGATCGAAAACGGTGGCCAGCCAATCGCCCACAATAGAGGCCGGTGTAGTGCCGCCAATAACAAATCCCCAATAGCGTGGCCCTGACGAGGCTACAATGAGTTGCCGCAACCGTTCATTAAATGCATCGACCGCGCTAAGCGCACCAATTCCCTGCGTCGGTAATTGATTGTCGGTTAGGTCGATAGTAGAACCGTTACTTGTCTTCAGGGTATTGAGCGCGTTCAGGTACGCTAAACTTTCGGTCTTTGCCCGTTCGAGAAGTGCAGCCAGATCAGCCAAATCCTGTTGTAGTGGAGAGGTCATATTGTCGAACAGGTTTTCGTATGGAGAAATGGTGTGTAAAATAAGCTAAAAACGGGAGACAGACACAGTTAAAACGGCAATTGACACGCCACAGGATAAAGGATAGGTATGGGTCAACCTGATGGCTTACCAAAATGAAAAACTGACCCTACCAAAATGGTAGGGTCAGTTTTTTTGAATTGCTTGGTAAAGTCCTCTTTTTCTTTATAAGTGATTGAAAATGAGAAAATTGATCATCACTGTTATTTGATTTCTTTTTTCTGGACAGTTTCTTGGCATACCCCATTCGACTGTTTATTACAAACGCTAAATCAATATGGGTACTCTCTTGCTTCTCGTCGCGTCAGCAATCGTCTGCTTCGCTTTTTTCTACAAAGCCATCGAATGGTTCGAACGAATTTAAAGAGCGAAATCGGACCGCCGAAGCGGAGTGAATGAGCGAAAGAATGAAAAACTGGCTCATCCACTCTTTCACTCTTTCACTCTTTAAGAAATGCTCACAAAGAAATGCTCACAGGCTTATTCATCATCGCACTACTGGTCTTCGCGTACATGCTCTATGTACTTATCAAACCAGAGAATTTTTAACCTGAACATCCCGCTCAAAGGGTGTTTCTGTTGAGTGGATGGCAGGCGATAAACGCCATATCTTGGAGATATGGCGTTTATCGCCTGCCATCCACTCAACAGAAACACCAGCCAAAGTGGTACAACACACATACAAAAATGTCAACTGAATTAATGGGTGTTTTGGTCATGTATGGATTAACCGTCCTGCTGGCCATTCCGATGGGCAAGTACATTGCCAACGTCTTTAAACCAGAATCTGCCAACGGACCCTTCGAGCGGTTCATTTATCGCCTTGGGGGGATTGACCCCACCCGCGAAATGAGCTGGAAAGAAAACCTCGTAGCCCTGCTAACGATCAACGTGGTCTGGCTGGCGGTTGCTTTTACGCTACTGGTTTTACAGGGAATCCTGCCGCTTAACCCCGACGGAAATCCGTCCATGACACCCGATCTGGCGTTCAATACGGCCATCAGTTTTATGGTCAACTGCGATTTACAGCACTATTCCGGCGAATCGGGTCTGACCTATCTAACGCAGCTGTTCGTCATCAACTTTCTGATGTTTACGTCGGCAGCAACGGGTATTGCCGCTTTACTGCTGATTGTTCGGTCGTTTCTACCAAAAGTGGTCGATACGGTGGGAAACTTCTATGTCTTCTTTGTAAAGGCCATTACGCGGATTTTATTGCCGGTTGCGTTTATCGTGGCTGTTCTGCTGGTCTTTAACGGAACACCCGCCAGTTTCGAAGGGAAAGACAGCATCATTTCCATGCAGGGCGATACAATGGCGGTTTCGCGCGGACCGGCGGCTGGTATGATTGCGATCAAACACGTAGGCACGAATGGGGGCGGCTGGTTTGGGGTCAACTCAGCGCACCCCCTCGAAAACCCCAACTATTTTACCAACATGGTCGAGATGGTGGCGCAGGTGTTGCTGCCTATTGCCATGCTGTTTGCGCTGGGATTCCTGATCAACCGTCGGCGGTTTACGTGGGTAGTATATGGCGTCATGACACTCGGTATGCTCTGTCTGCTAATTCCCACCATCGTGACCGAAGTACACGGCAACCCGGCCATTGCTCAGATGGGTATTAGCCAGCCAACCGGCGCGATGGAAGGGAAAGAGGTTCGGTTTGGCCCGATGGCATCGGCCTACTGGAGCATCGTAACAACGATCATTTCGACCGGCTCGGTAAACTCCATGCACGATTCGTCGATGGCGCTGTCGGGCACGATGGAATTGCTGGGCATGATGACCAACGCCTTCTATGGTGGTTGTGGCGTCGGCTTCCTGAACTATTACTATTACCTCATCATTGCCGTCTTCATTTCGGGTTTGATGGTGGGGCGGACACCGGAGTTTTTCGGTCGGAAAGTCGAAGCGCGGGAAATCAAGATTGCGTCTATCGTGGCGTTGCTGAGTACGCTGCTGGTAAAAGGAGGTACAGCCCTTGCCGTGTGGTTCTTTGTCAAATACCCCGATGCATCGACCTGGACGGTGAAACCATCGGCCTGGCTCAATAACCCCGGCAGCCATGGTTTCTCGGAGATACTTTATGAATTCACATCGGCGAACGCCAACAACGGATCGGGCTTTGAAGGACTGGGCGACAATAACTTTTTCTGGAATTATACCACGGGCATTGTTCTGATTCTGGGACGCTTTATCCCGATAATTGGTCCCGTTGCGATTGCCGGGTTGCTGGCCCGGAAGAAGTACGTACCGGAATCGGCGGGTACACTGCCGACAGATACGGGCACGTTCGGGCTGATGACCTTCGCAGTGATTCTCATCATTACCGCCCTGTCGTTCTTCCCGGCCCTGGCACTTGGCCCACTGGCCGAATACTTTAGTCTGAAGTAAGCGGATGAGCTAACTGGCTGGCGATGAAGGCGAGGACTTTTTCCAGCGTCATGGGCTCTGCGGGCTGGACATTTTCTTCCGAACCAATGTGCTGATGATGGGGTGAAGTTTCGAGGATAGGAACAGGGTGGGCATTGTCCCAGCGATGAATAAACTGATGCGTAGCGCTCTGCCAGTGATAGGAATAGTCGATCCAGCCGGTAGCAATGATGTAATTTTCTCGGACATGTAAAACGGACTGGTCTGACAGGGTAAGTTGACCCCGCACCTGCGTAATCTCTGGACGATTTACTGGTTCAAATGAAGATGATAAGACAATTATATGGCGAAATGAATAAAGATCATACGTCATTTTGTTAGCCAGGTCAATCGTTTTTCAACGCCCCGCAATACGGTAAGTTCAGCTCGCCAGTCCATACTGTCATCTTCACGCTCGAAGAGCCCAAACTGAGTTAACTCATTAAAACGGCTGTAAAATTCTTCATAACTCATGCCATATTTTTTTTCAAAAACAGCAATGGCTTCTACGCTTATTTTGAGTTCGTGCAGAAGCTCCTCGCGTGCTTTTTTAATGGCATAGTCAGTGCTGGAGGCATAGCCCATCTCATGAAAGATGTTCTCAACGGAGGCTTCTTCAACTGTCATAACGAATTACATTTTTATCAAAGATACAAAAATGGCAAAGCAAAATTCATCCCCGTCATTGTTCCAGCGTGAGCTTGTTGGTACAGCCATACGGGAATCGTTTGTCAAACTTAACCCGACCATTCTGATCAAGAATCCGGTCATGTTCACCGTCGAAATCGGCACCGTCGTGATGGTGCAGGTAACAGCATACATCGCCGTTACGGGCGATACGACGCAAGGCTCATTAGGCTATAACATTGCCATTACGCTGATCCTGTTACTCACGATTCTGTTCGCCAACTTCGCCGAGGCTATTGCCGAAGCACGGGGAAAAGCACAGGCTGAATCACTCCGTAAGACGCGGCAGGAAACACCGGCTAAAGTCATTCGTCCGGTCGGCAATATGTATACGAATGAGCGGTCGGAGAGCCGCACCACCGACGTTTCGGTGCAGATTATCTCCTCCGCACAACTTGTAAAAGGCGATGTGTTTCTCTGCGAAACAGGCGATATCATTCCCTCCGACGGTGAGATCATCGAAGGGCTGGCCACCATCGACGAATCGGCCATTACGGGCGAATCGGCCCCGGTTATTCGGGAAGCGGGTGGTGATAAATCGTCGGTCACGGGTGGAACAAAAGTGCTGTCTGACCACATCAAAGTGCGGGTGACAACCCAGCCGGGGGAGTCATTTCTGGACAAAATGATTGCGCTGGTGGAAGGGGCTACCCGGCAGAAAACACCAAACGAAATTGCCCTGACGATTCTGCTGGCGGGCTTTACCCTGATCTTCATTATCGTTTGCGTCGCGCTGAAACCCTTCGCCGACTATGCGAATACCCCCATTACCATTGCAGCCCTGATCTCACTGTTTGTGTGTCTGATTCCAACGACCATCGGCGGACTGCTGTCAGCCATTGGCATTGCGGGTATGGACCGGGCTTTGCGCGCCAACGTGATCGCCAAATCGGGTAGGGCGGTGGAAACGGCCGGCGATATTGACACGCTGCTGCTGGACAAAACCGGAACGATCACTATTGGTAACCGGAAGGCAACGAACTTCTATCCGGCTCCGGGCATCTCTGAAGAAGATATGATTCGGGCGTCAGCCCTGAGTTCACTCGCCGACGAAACGCCAGAGGGGAAATCCATCGTTGAACTGGCCGGGCCGAAAGTAACTTCGCGGTTATCGACCGAAGGATCAACGATGATCAAGTTCACGGCTGAAACGCGCTCTTCGGGGATTGATATGCCCGGCGGCATCAATGGGTCGCAGATACGCATTCGGAAAGGAGCGACGGATTCCATTCGGAACATCGTCACGAAAGCGGGCAATCTATTTCCAGTAGAAACGGAAAATCAGGCGAAAAAAATTGCGGGTAACGGTGGTACGCCCCTGGTTGTGATTGAAAACGAGCAGGTACGGGGTGTTGTCGAATTGCAGGATATTATCAAGCCCGGTATCTCGGAACGTTTCGACCGACTTCGGAAAATGGGTGTCAAAACCGTGATGGTTACCGGCGATAATCCCCTGACTGCCAAGTTTATCGCCGAAAAAGCCGGGGTGGATGATTACATCGCTGAAGCCAAGCCGGAAGATAAGATGAACTACATCCGACACGAGCAAAACGGCGGTAAACTGGTAGCCATGATGGGCGATGGGACCAACGACGCCCCCGCACTGGCCCAGGCCGATGTAGGTGTTGCCATGAACTCCGGTACACAGGCCGCCAAAGAAGCGGGCAACATGGTCGACCTCGACAATGACCCGACCAAGCTGATCGAAGTGGTTGAAATTGGCAAACAGTTGCTCATCACACGCGGCACGCTAACGACCTTTTCGATTGCCAACGACGTCGCCAAATATTTCGCTATCGTGCCAGCATTGTTCGTCGTGTCGATTCCTGCCTTGCAGGCTATTAACATTATGAAACTACACAGTTCGGAATCGGCGATTCTGTCGGCGGTGATTTTCAACGCCATCATCATCCCAATGCTGATCCCGCTGGCCCTGCGTGGGGTTGAATACAAGCCCATTGGCGCGTCGGCACTGCTCCGTCGGAACCTGTTTATTTACGGTTTGGGTGGTGTTGTAGCTCCTTTTATTGGTATCAAATTGATTGATCTGGTGGTGGGGTTATTTGTGTAGCGCCGGGCGTCCCGCCCGGTAAGGACTGACCTTAATAGCAACGTCGAAGCCATCCATACTTGAATTAATTGGATGGGATAAAAAACAAACTTTTATCATAAACAGCCGGGCGGGACGCCCGGTACTACAATGAAAAATCACATCTCACCAGCCATTCGGCTTACGCTTGTTCTGCTGGTTGTTCTCTCCATTATTTATCCGCTCGTTATCGCCGGTGTTGCCAGGTTAGCGCCGGGAGAAGGGAAAGGCGAAACAGTTAATGTTAACGGTAAAGTCGTTGGCTATGCGCTGGTCGGTCAGAAGTTTACCGAAGATCGGTATTTTGACAGTCGCCCGTCGGCGGTAGAGTACAATGCTGCGGGATCGGCCGGGTCGAACAAAGGGCCTTCCAATCCTGATTATCTGAAAGTGGTTCAGGCGCGTATCGACACGTTTATGGTGCATAATCCGGGCGTGAAAAAAGCCGATATTCCGGCTGAACTGGTTACGGCATCCGGCTCGGGATTAGACCCTGATTTGTCGCCCGCAGCGGCTAAAATTCAGGTGGCGCGTATTGCCAGCGTTCGGGGTATCAGCGCCGAAATGCTGAATCAACTTGTAGACGAACACACAAAAGGCCCGTTGGTGGGCTTATTTGGCCCATCGACGGTGAACGTTCTGAAGTTGAACGTGGCACTGGACGAATTGAAATGAATTATTGTACCCAACAGCTGGAAACTCTTGGGTACGATATAATTTGAGTACAACAAAACAACCATGAAAAGTAAAGCGTACATTTTTATAACTACAGCCTGTTCGGTGCTGTCTATACCGGTACTGGCACAAACGGTTATGGATTCTACCAGCACTACATCACAGGCGGCACCTCAATCGGGACTGACGTTCTCGGGTTACGTCGAAGCTTATTACACCCACGATTTCACGGCACCGAAAACGAGTCAGGAACGGCCGGGATTTTTATACAACCACAAGCGAAACCGGGAAGTAAATGTAAACCTGGCTTTTGTGAAAGGAGCATATGTCAGCGAGCGCGTCCGGGCGAATCTGGCTATACAGGTGGGGACTTATGGGCAGTATAATTATGCCGCCGAACAGCCCTTGCTAAGAAACGTGTATGAGGCCAACGTGGGCGTGAAATTGAGTAAAACGAAAGACCTGTGGCTTGATGCCGGAATTTTCTCGTCGCACATCGGCTTCGAAAGCGCGATTTCGAAAGATTGCTGGACGTTGACACGGAGCATACTGGCCGAAAATTCACCCTATTATTTATCGGGAGCCAAGCTTACATATAATACGCCTAATGGAAAATGGACATTGCTGGGTTCGGTACTGAACGGCTGGCAGCGGATTGCCAAACTGCCGGGTTATTCCGGGCCGTCAATCAGTACACAGATTCAATATAAGCCGAGTGCCAATCTTGTCCTGAACTGGAGCACATTCATTGGCAGCGACCGCCCCGATTCGTTAAAGCAGGCCCGTTTCTTCAATAATTTCTACGCGATCATTAACCCAAATGGAAAATTCAGTACGATTCTGGGCTTTGATATTGGGTCGGATCGGAAGCCGGTTGGTGCCGATGGTCGTCGGGTAGGTTCAGGAAGTTATATGTGGTATTCGCCGGTGGCCATTGTGCGGTATTCGGTGAGTGATGCCGTGAAACTGGCTGGTCGGGTTGAGTATTATGACGATAAAAGCGGAGTTATCATTGCTACGGGCACACCTGATGGATTTAAAACATGGGGGTACTCGCTCAATTTCGATTACTTTATTCTGCCCAACGCGGTCTTTAGAATCGAAGGAAAAGTATATGATAGCCGGGATGCTATCTTCGAATCAAAGACCAATCCAAGTAAAACAAACACCTCACTGACGACGAGTTTGGCGGTAAGTTTTTAAATATTCTAACACAGAGATTTTGGGACACAGAGATTCACTGAGACGCACGGAGATACACAGAGATTTAATAAAAAACTTTTCTGTGTATCTCCGTGCGTCTCAGTGAATCTCTGTGGCAAAAAAAAACACCATGAACCCGAACGACCAGAACGCCGAGCATTTTCTGAACCTTCTCCGCCAGTCCCGGCGGGGGAAGTTCAAGGTTTATATTGGGATGAGTGCAGGCGTGGGTAAATCATACCGGATGTTGCAGGAAGCGCATGCGTTGCTACGGGCTGGAATCGACGTAAAAATCGGATTCATCGAAACGCACAACCGAGCCGAAACACAGTCACTTATTGCGGGACTTCCCATCATTCCACGCCGTACGTTGTTTTATAAAGGGCGCGAACTGGATGAACTGGACTTACAGGCCGTCGTCAACCTGCATCCCGAACTGGTCATTGTTGATGAACTGGCGCATACCAACATTCCCGGCTCGAAAAACGAGAAACGCTGGCAGGATGTCGTCGAGATCCTGGAAGCTGGTATCAATGTCATTAGCGCCGTGAACATTCAGCATATCGAAAGCCTGTACTCGTCGGTTCGCGGCATTACGGGCATCGACGTGACCGAGCGGGTACCCGACCGGATTTTGCAAATGGCCGATGAGGTGGTAAACATCGACCTGACCGCCGACGAACTGATTACCCGGCTCAAAGACGGAAAAATTTATGATCGGGCGAAGGTGCAAACCGCGCTGAGTAATTTCTTTCAGCCCGAAAAGATTCTGCAGCTGCGCGAACTGGCGCTACGTGAGGTAGCCACGGCCGTTGAGCGCAAGATTGAAACGTCGGTACCATCCAATTTGAAGGCCAAGCCGGAGCGGTTTATGGCGGCTATCAGTTCCAATCATGAGATTGCCCGGCACGTTATTCGCAAAACCGCCCGGCTGGCGGCTTATTATAACTCGCGCTGGTTTGTGCTGTATGTGCAAACACCCTCCGAAAGCTCTGACCGTATTAAACTCGATCTGCAACGCCATTTAATTAACAATCTCAAACTGGCAACCGAACTTGGCGCAGAGGTTATTCAGGTGAAAGACCGTAACATTGTTAACAGCATCATGGCCGAAGTTGAGAAACGAAACGTGACAACGGTCTGCATTGGAAAGCCGCACCTTACACTCATTCAAATCATCTTGAGAACCAATGCCTTCAATCAGCTTCTCACCAAACTGTCGGGGTCCAATACCGACCTGATTATACTATCCTAATGGAAAACAGATCATTATGATTTTTATGAGCAAAAATGATTGTTCGTAAGCGGCTCTAAAAAGATCATTCCTGATCATAAAAATCATAATGATCCGTGTTCCCTTCAATGCCTACCACAGATGACTATCAAAAGCAAAATAGCAGCCGCTCTGGCCTTTATGTTCGCCATTGTTATAACCCTGGGCGGTTTGGGAGCATATTATCTGAATGAGCTATCCAACGATTCGCAGGCGATTTTGAAAGACAATTACATCTCGCTCGAATATGCCAGCAATATGCAAAAGGCATTGGCGATGATTACCAATCCAGTTGAGAAAGACCCGGAAGGTATACCCGAGTTTGATCGGAACCTGAAAAAACAGGAGGCTAATGTAACTGAAGTGGGCGAGAAGGAAGCCACCGTAAAACTGCGCCAGGAGTTTAGTCGATTACGAAGTGGCGCCAATGACCCGCTCGTCATTGCGCATGTCCAGCAGCAGCTCTTTACGCTCGATGACCTTAACCGACAAGCAATTGTCCGTAAGAACGAGGTGGCCAAGCAAACGGCTAAAGATGCTCTCTCATGGTTGGCTGTTGTTGGTACAGTGTGTTTTTTAGTCCTGTTTTCGTTCATAATCAACTTTCCAGGTTATGTAGCCAATCCCGTTCGCGAGCTAACGCGGGGTATCAAACAGGTCGCCAAACGAAATTTTGAAGAGCGATTGCATATTGATTCCAGCGATGAGTTCGGCGATTTAGCCCGATCCTTTAACTCAATGGCGCAAAAGCTGGACGAATATGAACACTCAAATCTGGCGCGGGTGCTGTTCGAAAAGCGCCGTATCGACACACTCATTCGGATTATGAGCGAAGGCATTGTGGGCATGGATGAGAACAAGCGCATTTTGTTTGCCAACCCGGTGGCCTGCCGGTTGCTGGGTGTTCAGGAGTCGCAATTGTTGGGGCAGTATGCGCCAGATGTAGCCGCGTCGAATGACCTGATGCGTACACTTATTCAGGATGTTATGACTGGAAACGCGACAGAGTCCGAACGAAATGGTTTCCTGAAAATATATGATCAGGGTGTGGATGAACCCGGTAAAGAAAGTTATTTCAACCGGCGGACGCATACCGTTGAGGTGACCCGAACCGGCGAAGAGCAACCTCAACTGGCGGGTTATGTGATGGTTCTGGAAAACATAACGCCCTACAAAGAGCTTGATCTGGCCAAAACCAACTTCATCGCTACCATATCGCACGAGCTTAAAACCCCGCTATCAAGCAGCAAAATGAGCCTTAAGTTATTGGAAGACAGTCGAGTAGGGGAGTTAAATGACGAACAAAAAGCGCTTCTTGCCAATGTTGGCGACGACATAAACCGGCTGCTTAATCTAACCGGCGAATTGCTCAACATGGCCCAGGTTGAATCGGGGCAGATTCAACTGAATATTCAACCCGTTGCTCCGGCCGACATTGTCAATTACGCTACGAATGCCCTTCGGGTAGCTGCCGAAAATAAACACATTTCACTGGCGGTAAAGGCTCCCGAAACGTTGACTGTTGTGCTTGCCGACCCCGACAAGGCATCCTGGGTACTGGTCAACTTTCTTTCCAATGCCATCCGGCACAGTCCTGCCGATGGTGTTATTGAGATAGAGGCCCGGCAAGTTGATGCATTCGTTGAATTTCGGGTGCGCGATCATGGCTCGGGTATCCGGCCCGAACACCAGAACAGGGTATTTGATCGCTATTTTAAAGCGCCCGGTATAACTGGAAATGGTAATGGATCTACACTTGGAGGAACAGGCCTTGGCCTGGCGATTTCGAGCGAATTTATTCAGAGTATGAATGGTCAAATTGGTCTGGATACGACCGTTACGGATGGAGCCGCTTTCTTTTTTCGACTGCCCATCGACCAGGAGTTGGTGAATACGCGTAGATAAGTTGGGGTAGGTGCTTATATGTTTTACCACCGATATTACCACCCCCAACCCCCTCCTAAAACAGGAGGGGGCTATGCAAAAGGGTATTTCAGTCTCGTCTCCAACTATATAAAACTATATAAAGAAGGGACTAGGACAAGAATAACCCGTTACAAAGCCCCCTCCTGTTTTAGGAGGGGGTTGGGGGTGGTCGGGCCGGTAAATGGCTGGTTATTAAAACTTACTTTATAGCAGAAGATGAATCGAATCAGTACAGTCGCCTTTGTTTGTTTATTCCTGAGTTTGATCATCCCGACTCATAGCCACAGCCAATCGGTTAACTGGAAAAAAGTGAAGGTGCTGGTTTTTACCAAAAATGGCAAAGGCTACGTTCACGATAATATTCCCAATGCCGTTCTGTGCATTCAAAAGCTTGGTAAGGAAAATGGGTTCTCCGTCGATGTGTCCGACCAGCCAGTTGTCTTTTCTGAAGATAATCTGAAAAAGTACACCCTTCTTGTTTTTCCCAGTACTAACAACGACGTGTTCGATACTGATGCCCAGCGGCTGGCTTTCCGGCGGTATATTGAAGCGGGAGGTGGATTTGTTGGTATCCATTCGGTAATGGGTACGGAGCGAAACTGGACCTGGTTCAAGCGCATGATCGGTGGTACATTTGCCTGGCACCCTAAATTTCAGAAATTTACGGTTGAGGTGATCGACACCAAAAACACGTCGATGCAGGGCTTGCCCAAGGTCTGGCAAAAGGAAGATGAGTTTTACTTTACGAAGGATATGTCGCCCGGACCGACGGTGATTATGGCCAATGATTTGACCACGCTCAACGACGAGCCCGAGAAAGTGAAACAGTTCGAAGGTTCCTATACAAAGCTGTACCCATCGGCCTGGTATTATAATTTCGATGGCGGCTATACCTGGTGTACAACCCTCGGCCATGCCAAAACAGATTACGAAAGCGACGCTACGTTTATCAAACACATCTTTCAGGGCATCCGTTACGTAGCCGGGCAGGTCACGAAAATCGACTATAACAAAGCCTACGCCGATTCAAGGGATACACCCATCCGGTGAGTTCATGGCCGTAAGTACGCAAATGGATAATGAACTGAGCGGGTGGCCATTCTACACTGTACATTTATTTAGGTACCTACTGTAACAAATCGTTTGTTTTTCGTACTAATGGATCAAAAACCAGACTGTACCATGCAAACACGTATAAATACACTGAAGTGGGCTTCCTGTCAATATGCTCACCAACCCCTCGACCAGCTAACGGATGAGCAACTACTTGTTCGGCGGACCAAAAATCGGCAGGCGCTCGGTGTTGTCGCTATGTTCATGGCATTAATGGTTGTGATGGCCTTTGTACTGGACGGGTATCTGGTAGCAGCCTGCACATCGGTTATGATTCCTGCCCTCGACGATTACGAGAAGAAACGAAAAGCCATCAAGAGAGAATCGCGCAAACGAAACCTACGTTGACGCTACAGGACGAGTTTATCGAACAGATACAAAAACACCAGGCGTTACTCAACAAACTGGTGTTTCTGTATGCTGATCAGACCGAAGACCGGCACGACCTGCATCAGGAGATTTTACTACAGGCCTGGCGGTCGTATCCTACTTTTCGGGGAGAGGCCAAATTCTCGACCTGGCTCTACCGGGTTGGCTTAAATGTGTCTTTGACCAAACTCAATGATAAAAAACAGCAACTGTCTGCTGAACTGGAGGATACTATTCAGAGTCCGCCAGCTTCGTTTGAGTCCGATGATCACCTTCGGCACATACTCCAGCAGTTTAACACACTGGATAGAACCCTGCTTGTGATGAGTATGGACGGTTATACAAACGACGAAATCGCGGAGACACTAGGCATCAGATCAGGCAATGTACGCACGAAACTGCATCGACTCCGCCAAAAAATAGAGACACTATGGGTCTGACTGATCGCTGGGAAAATATGAATTGGCAAATGTCGGAGTTTTCGTATGCGAAAGCCGATTTGCTGACCGAACTTAAAAAACAATCGAAAAGCGATATTGCCAAACTGCTGAATGTCTATAAGCGGCAGTTTGCAGGGATGTTAGTGTTGACAGTTGTCACGCCCCTGTTTGCCTTGTTAAAACCGAACGACTTGGAATACGTAGTATCAATTGGCATTGTCTGGTCATACTGCCTGATCCTGAGTGTGTTCTTGACTATCAAATTCATTCGCTTTAAACTGCCGGACCTCTCACTCCGAACATCCAATGCCATTCGAGCATCGCTCGTATTTGTGCGTGAAGTCAACTCATTTCAAGGTGATTTTATCGCTCTTTATGCGCCTATTTTGTTTTTAGGTAGCCTGCTGGCTATACTTACCTACGGTGGGAAACGGTTGTCAATCATTTTTTCAGATCCCTTTTCAATAATGGTTATCGTTGTCTCAACCCTGTTGATTATCTGGGCAGCTAAGATCATGAAACGGTTTCTGATTAGTGGCCGCTGTATAACAATGATTGCGAAACTGGAGGAATATCTGCAACTACTGGAACAACCCTGATCTCGAAAAATTTAAGCTATACTCTCCTGGAGCCGCTGGTGAGTGTTGGTTAGTTAGACTATTTGAAAATTGTTGGTAACCATTGATTATCAAGGTAGTGATTACTAGTTAGTCAAACATAACTTACTAATCGACAGGTAAATAAACAGATGCCGGGATTAGTTTTATGCCTTTGGTCGCTTACTGCTTATAGAAATAGAAATTTACCTAGAAGTTACGCTCGCACATGAACAATTACATCCGGTCCGGATTTATGGTGGCAATCTTCCTGACTGTATCCGGGAAGCTATTTAGCCAATCGACTACTATGCCAGAGGTTGCTACAGAAACCATTATTGCGCCGAACGCCACACTTCAGAAAATTTCCAGCCAGTTTAAATTTACCGAAGGCCCGGCCGCCGATAAAACCGGAGCCGTTTACTTTACAGACCAGCCTAACGATAAAATCTGGAAGTATGATGTTGATGGCAAGCTGTCACTTTATATGGACAAAACGGGCCGCTCCAACGGCATGTATTTCGACAAAAAAGGAAATCTGATTACCTGCGCCGACGAAAAAAACGAGATATGGTCTATTAGCCCGGATAAAAAAATTACCGTTCTGTTTACCGATTTTCAAGGGCACAAGGTAAATGGTCCCAATGATTTGTGGATTTCTCCTAAGGGTGATATCTACTTCACCGACCCGTATTACCAGCGCGATTACTGGGAGCGGAAAGCTCCGGAAATCGACGGACAGAAGGTCTATTTTCTGGCTAAAGGTAAAAAAGAGGCAGTCATCGTTGATGCCGACTTAAAGCAACCCAACGGTATTGTTGGCACGCCCGATGGGAAGCACCTGTTTGTTGCCGACATTCGGGATAACAAGACGTACAAATACGACATACAGGCCGACGGCAGCCTGAAAAACCGCCAGCTTTACGTGAGCCAGGGCTCTGATGGTATGACGCTTGATGACAAGGGCAACCTCTACCTGACAGGTAAGGGTGTTACAGTATACGGCCCGGATCGGGTAAAAATTGAGACGATTCCGGTGCCTGCCGGTTGGGTTGGCAATATCTGTTTTGGTGGAAAAGACCGTAGTATGCTGTTTATTACGGCATCGGATTCGGTCTTTACGCTTCAAACGAAAGTAAAAGGGGCGAAATAAAGGTAAGTTTCTGACGCGCTGGCGCGGACATTCGCCCGTGCCTTTGTATGAGCGCGAGTATAGACTCGCTGTATTATCGGGATCGCCGGATGCCCGCTCGCTTACACAAATGAGCGTCACTGTAACTCTATCACTCCACAAACGGTTGTTCATGCGTATCCAACCGTTACGCTGTTGAAAAAAGTCGCGCCTATTTTTCTGCTCCTGAAACAAGCTTTCACCAGTTTGCAGGCTAATGACCCTGTCCGGATGGCCGGAGCAACGGCATTCTTTTCATTCTTTGCCCTGCCGCCCATTGTTATTATTCTGAGCAACGTACTCAGTCTATTGTTCAATGACCACTATCAGCGCGTGAGCGGTCAATTGTTCGATGAACTGGCTGATCTGTTCGGACCTAAAAGTGCGAATCAGCTGGAAGATATTTCACATCGCCTTCAACTTCCCAAGCCAGGCATTGCCCTCACAATACTCAGTTTTGTTTTGTTGTTTGTGGCCTCAACTACCTTATTTGCCATTCTCAAAAACTCGCTCAACCAACTCTGGAATGTTAAGAAAAAGGCAGGAGGAAATTTTCTGGCCATCGTAACCGACAAGCTGATTGCTCTGGCTATTATTCTGGGTTCCGGCTTGCTATTCAGTTCGTTCTTAGCGTTTGAGCAGTTGATGGTTCAGGTAAGTAATCGTCTGTCTATCGGTTCGTTGACGTATTATCGGGGTATTGCTGGCCTTGGACATTTGCTAGTGTCCATCTTGATTCGCACCGTCTGGTTTGCTATTCTGTTTAAGTTTTTGCCTGATGTTCGAACCGCCTGGCGAGCGGTTTGGCTGGGGGCTTTTTTTACAAGCTGTCTGTTCAAGCTAGGTGAGGGTGTACTGAATTATCTCCTGATTAACAGTCAGGTAGGGTCGCTTTATGGCAAGGCAGGGGCTATTATCCTGCTGTTGTTATTTGTCTTTTACGCTTCACTGATGTTTTATTATGGCGCAGCCTTCACCCGGCAATTCAGTGAATGGACGCACTTAGCCGCAGAGCCTAATGAAGGGGCCATAGCCTACACGATCACCGAAATTGACCCCCTGGAAACTAAAGAGGGAGAGTAGGCCGGGGCTAGTGTTGTCAATTATCTGCCTTGTCTGTTTATTTGCCACCTTAATCTATAGAAGATTATACAGTTGCGCTTTTTTTCGAGTATTTTGGGCCGATATTACTGACTTTATCTGAATGGCGGGCAACGACAAAAGCGCTGATGAGGAGCTAAACGCCCTGAAAGAAGAGCTTCAGCGAGTTAAACAGCAAACGAGTTCCGTTCTGGAAGCCGTTGGTATTGGCCTATGGACGCTGTTACCCCATCAAAACGTTATTCGTTGGGACGAACAGTGTCAGAGAATTTATAACTGGCCGCAGGCGTCTGTTCCGATAGGGGAGTTTATGGGGCGTATTCATCCTCATGACTTGCCCCGGTTGCTCTCGCTGATGAGTAACCCGCTTAGCAACGAAACGAATAAACCCACAACGATAGAATACCGAATTACGAGCCCGGTTGATGACATCATGCGCTGGATACGGATCACAGGCCGGGTTACCATGCAGTCGTCGGGAATAATAAATTATTTTACGGGTACTGCACAGGATATTTCCGACGAAAAACGAAACGAAGCAGCCCTGAAACGGATCGAGCAACGGTTTCAGATGGCCTTCACAAGCGCATCTGTCGGTGTCGTTATTCTGGATACACAGAGTAATATTCAACTTTTCAATAAAGCTTTCGCCGATTTAGTCGGGTACTCACAAGCTGAATTGCTCGATAAACACTTTAAGGCCATCAGCCATCCCGACGATGTAGAGGAGAATATGGCGCTGGTGCAGCAACTGATGCGTGGAGAGTCGAGTTCCTATGTGCTCAACAAGCGGTATGTACATAAAAATGGCAACGTCGTTTGGGCACAGGTCAGTTCGGCCCTGATTCGGGATGAAGAGGGGAAGCCAGACAGTTTTATCAATATCGTTCAGGATGTTACAACCGAGCTACAGGCACAGGCTGAACAAAAAAAGTTACTTTCCTTGTTGAGAGTCGGAGAGAAAAGCCTGCGGGAAGCTATCGATCTGGCTGAGTTGGGAACATTTGAAATCAACCTCGCCGAAGAAACAATCGTGCTGTCTGAGCGGGCTAAAGGCTGGCTTGGTTTTGACCGGGATGACGTGCCCGGCCTGAACCAGGTACTCGATACAATTCGGGATCGGAATAGTTTGGAGTCTGCTCTGCGGCATACCCTGAACAGTGGTCTGGATACAGCCATGGATATTGAATACTGGGCTGTAAATCGGCAGACCGGGCAGGAGCGGCTATACCACGCACAGGGGCAGGTCGTTCGCTATCAGCCGGGCGAGTCTGCTCTTTTGCTGCGGGGCGTTTTTAAAGATATCACCGCTCAGCGGCAGTATGCGCAGGATCTCGAACAGCAGGTTCAGGGACGCACACAGGCACTTGAACGGGCAAATATCCTCGTTAGTAAACAGGCCGATCAACTTCGATTTGTGACCAATAGCGCACTCACAGCTATTGCGCTGTACTCTATTGTACGCCATCAAACCACTGGCGAAGTGGTTGATTTGCGGTATGAACTCATCAATCAGATGGCGCTGCGTATGACCGGGAAGCAGGCTGCCGAATTAATTGGTCATACAATGCTGGAGGTATTTCCGGGTATGCCGTCTACACCTATCTGGAGCCGCTATCTGGAACTGGCTCAAACCGGGATTCCCCTTCGTTATTACAACCATTACACGCAGGACGGGTACGATATCTGGTATCAGGTGCAGGGCGTTCGTCAGGGAGAGTTACTTGTTTTATCGTTCCTTGACATTACCGAACTCAAAAAGACGCAGCTTCAGCTCGAATCCCTCAACAAAGATCTACGGGAAGCCAATGATAACTTACAGCAGTTTGCGTTCGTAGCCTCGCACGATTTGCAAGAGCCTTTGCGGAAGATTCAGTCATTTGGCACCATCTTGCAGGAGCAGTATGCTGACCATCTGGGCGATGGTGCCGACCTGATTCGGCGGATGCAACTGGCTGCCGAACGAATGTCAGTCCTGATTAAAGACCTACTCACGTTTTCGCGCATTACCGCTAATCAGCTGCAAGCTAAAGACGTTCCGTTATCCCGCGTGGTTAGCCGCGTAATCGACGATCTGGAGGTTGTTATTGAGGAAGCCCACGCTACGCTGCAAATTGAGCCACTGCCCGCTATAAAAGGCGATGAGTCTCAATTGCGGCAACTGTTTCAGAATTTACTATCCAATGCCCTGAAATTTCGACAGCCAGACCGACCCTTAACGATTCGTATACGTACCCAGCCAGTAGCCGGAACGAGCCTGCCTGCTACGAGTAAACCCACGCGACAGGCGGCTATGTATCACCAGATAAGCCTCGAAGACAATGGTATCGGCTTCGATGAAATGTACCTGGATCGGATTTTTCAGGTCTTTCAACGGCTGCATACCAAGAGCCAGTATGCCGGTACGGGCATTGGGCTGGCCATTGTTCAGAAAGTAGTTGCCAACCATGGAGGAGCCATTACCGCCAGTAGCCAACCCGGTCAGGGGGCTACGTTCGTTGTTTACCTGCCAGTGAGTTGAGTTTCGTATCGAACAGCGTCCTGCTGTTCGATACAAATGAGCATTCCTGCAAAAAACGACCTCCCTGTTTTTTTATTGGACGCTAGTGCCGTAGTTTTGATACCCATCGCACCCAACCGTTTACTTATAGTCTTTATGTTAGCCAAAACATTCGGCGCAGCCGTATATGGTGTTAATGCCAGCCTCATTACCATTGAAGTCGTTGTTGCTCAGGGTTTACACTTTCATTTGGTTGGCTTGCCCGATAGTGCCGTTAAAGAAAGTGAACAGCGTGTGGAGGCTTCGTTAAAATTTTTCGGGTATCGAATGCCTCGTCAGAAGGTAGTGGTTAATCTGGCCCCCGCCGACATTCGGAAAGAGGGGTCGGCGTATGACCTGCCCATCGGACTCTGCGTCTTGCAGGCTTCGGAGCAAATTACCGTTACCCGTAATCTCGAAGACTACGTGATCATGGGCGAATTGGCCCTCGATGGCACGCTGCGGCCTATAAAAGGCGTATTGCCCATTGCGATCGAAGCCAGAAAACGCGGTTATAAAGGCTTTGTGCTGCCCGTCGAAAATGCACAGGAAGCATCCATTGTCAATCAGTTGGACGTTATTGGTGTGGCGACCATTCAGGAAGCCATCGATTTTTTTGAAGGCAAAAAAGACATCGTTCCCCTGGAGACCGATACGCGTGACTTGTTCATGAGTCAGATCAACGCCTACGATGCTGATTTCTCGCACGTGCAGGGGCAGGAGAATATTAAACGGGCTATGGAAATTGCGGCTGCCGGAGGGCATAACGTGATCATGATTGGCCCGCCGGGTGCGGGAAAAACCATGCTAGCCAAGCGTTTGCCCAGTATTTTGCCCCCGCTTACGCTACAGGAAGCCCTGGAAACAACAAAGATTCATTCGGTGGCAGGCAAGCTTGGCGCACGCGCTACCCTGATTGCCACCCGACCTTACAGGTCACCCCATCACACAATTTCCGACGCGGCTCTGGTAGGTGGGGGTAGCTTTCCGCAACCGGGCGAAATCTCTCTGGCGCATAACGGCGTGTTGTTTCTGGACGAACTGCCCGAGTTCAAACGCTCGGCGCTGGAGGTCATGCGGCAACCGCTCGAAGACCGAAAAGTGAGCATCTCACGGGCAAAATGGGCCGTTGAGTTTCCCGCCAGCTTTATGCTCATCGCCAGTATGAATCCATGCCCCTGCGGCTACTACAACCATCCCGAAAAAGAGTGTGTTTGCGGTCCGGGCGTAGTGCAACGCTATCTGGCCAAAATAAGCGGACCCTTACTCGACCGAATCGACCTGCACGTGGAGGTAACGCCCGTCTCGTTCGATCAGATGACGGCAAATCGGCCATCCGAACCCAGCGAGGTTATTCGCGAGCGGGTCATTCGGGCAAGAGAAATTCAAACCGCTCGATTTACCGACCATCCGGGCGTTTATTCCAACGCCATGATGCCCTCGCAACTGGTCAAGGAAATCTGCGTTATCAGCGATGCAGGGCGGGCCTTGCTCAAAACAGCGATGGAACGACTGGGTTTGTCGGCCCGGGCTTACGACCGGATACTGAAAGTGTCGCGCACGATTGCCGACCTGTCGGGCAGCGACGAAATCAAGATCGAACACCTGGCCGAAGCCATTCAATACCGGAGTCTGGACCGGGAGAGCTGGGCGGGTTGACAGGCGAACTTAAACTATACTGGATTACTTCTTTCCATGGAAGGAGGTCAACGTACTCACAGGCACTTTGCCCTGGTTCAACGCTCGACGTAATTTATGTCCGCTAAAACGTGCCGAATCCATCGGTGGCCGAACCACTTTCGAAGGTGAGTTTTTGACACTGCTGATTATTCTGTTCAACATCAGCATGATCCTTATTGATCTTTTTGTTGTTTCTACAGCATAATTTGTCTCGTACAGGACTCAGCTACTTAACATAGCTGAGAGAATAATTAATTGCTTAGAAACGTCAGGTGAACGAACAGCAGCTTTGGGCCGCTTTCCAATCGGGAAATGAAGAGGCTTATACACAACTATATCAACTGCACATCCGGGCCATGTACCGCTATGGTATGAGCCTGGTGGCTGCGTCAGAAGCATTTGTGCTGGACTGCGTACATGACGTTTTTACGGAATTATGGGCGAAACGAAACCGGCTGGCAATTCCCGATAACATCCGCCACTATCTGCTTAAATCGCTTAAAAATCGAATTATGCATCTGCTCGAACGGAAAGAGCGGTTTACTAAATCGTTAGACGAAACGGATTATGACGCCCTCTGGACCGAACCTGACGAATTGGAAATACTCGAAGAGCTTGAGATGGCCACTACTCGCCAGCAACGACTTCAGCGGCTCATTGCCCAACTTCCGCCCCGCCAGCAAGAAGCCCTGAAACTGCGTTTCGTTGAAAACATGAATTATAACCAGATAGGCGAAGTACTAGATGTTAACCAGCAATCAGCCAAAAACCTGGTTTTTCGAGCTGTTGAAAAGCTTCGTGGCTGGATTATTCTCCCCTTTTTAACTTTTTCCATCTTTTTTTAGGATTTAGTGAGTACGTTTTTAGTAATGTGTCATCTACTGACAAATGCAGTAGCCAGTGGAGCACGATTACGAGAACTTTTTAACTGCCGATTTTTTAACGGACGATGTCTTCGTCACACATCAGCTTGAGCCTACGCCCCAATCAACTCAGTTCTGGGATGGCTGGCTGGCGAAACACCCGCAACAACAGAACGAGTACCAGCAGGCTACCGATGTAGTAGCTGCCATTCGGCTGGGCCTGACTGCATATGCGCAAACGGAAATACCGGAAGAGACGGTTCGGCAACTGCTGATGAGGATACAACTGACGAACGCTCAGGTTCGGCTAGTTGACAGTGCCCCTCGCTCGTGGGGCTGGATGCGGTGGGCGGCTGCGGCTACTATTTTTCTGACGCTGGGCATCGGTATATGGTGGCAAACCACGCAGCATACATCGCTTTACGAACAGCAGCTGGCAACGCTGCCGGATACGTTTTCCGAAAAAATAAATGCTACCCGGCAAACTCAAACCATTCGCCTGCCCGATCAATCGGTCGTTTCGCTGGCACCTGAGAGTCGGATTAGCTATTCAACCATTTTCGGTCAGCAAAATCGGATTGTTTATTTGTCCGGTGAAGCGACGTTTAGTGTAACCAGAAATAGTGGAAAGCCTTTTCTGGTACATGCCAACGAAGTGGTTACGAAAGTGGTGGGAACGAGATTTACTGTGCGGGCATTTGCCCGGGAAAACCGGGTTCAGGTTCAGGTTCAATCTGGTCAGGTATCGGTCTACCGTGATGAACCGATGACCACATCTGTCAGGCAAAAAGGGGTCATGCTGCTGCCCAACCAGCAGGTTGTATTTAACCGCGAAACTGACCAGTTTGATAAAATGCTGGTCGATGGCCCCAATATTATCTCTGGCCCAAGCCGTCAAAAGAAATCCCCTTCATTTGTGTATAACGATACGCCTATTCCTCAGGTATTGCAGGAGTTGAAAGAGGCCTATGGAATTGATATTCGCTACGACAAAGAAGCGCTGGCCAATTGCCAGTTGAACTCGTCAATGGCTACCGAATCGTTTATGCAAAAACTGACCATCATTTGTGCCACCGTAGGAGCAACGTACGAGATCATTGATGGGCAGGTTATTATCAATGGAGGAAATTGTCAGCCATAATCCTTATTCCTCGAATGGCTATTCTCCTTATAAGTTAACTCCTCTAATTTATCCGCGTATGAAGTAATCCTGCTTGTTTTTACTCCGACTGGAGAGGGCCATTGACCCAATATTATCCCTTTTGTTCTATGGATTTAGGTACATAAAAAGGGGGCTTTTACCCAATTCGTTTACTCGACCAAATTAATTAACAAAATGAAAATTGTAAATTCTTACCTACTGAGGTTGATGCAACTGACTGGCCTGCATCTCCTCATAGCCGTGCTTTTCATGAGCGTTTCATGGGCCCGCGATGTTACAGCCCAGGAGTTGCTCAACCGGCGAATAAGTCTAACTATACAGGATCAGAATATTAAGACCGTATTGCACAGCATCGAAAAAGCGGCCAATGTTAAATTTTCTTATAGCCCGCAAATTGTTCGCTCCAGACAGCTCGTCTCGATGAGGGTGCAGAATAGTACGTTAAAAGAGGTGTTGGAGAAGCTGCTCATTCCATTAAAAGTAGATTTTAGTATCTCTGGTGAGCAAATTATTCTGGCCCGTACCGTCGAATCGCCTGTCAATATTCAGGTTGGCGAAGCCATCGACGGCAATGAAGCGCCTGCGGAGCGGACAGTAACTGGCGTTGTTTCGGACGAAAAAGGAGAAGGCTTGCCAGGGGTCAGTGTTGTGATCAAAGGGTCATCACGCGGGTCGGTGACTGATGCGTCAGGAACCTATCGCTTGGTCATTCCCGATGGGCCGCAAATACTGGTTTTCAGTTTTGTGGGGTACACATCGCAGGAGGTGGCAGTGAGCAATCAAACGACGCTGTCAATTCAGTTGAAACCCGATGTAAAATCCATCAATGAGGTGGTCGTTGTAGGCTACGGTTCACTCAGCCGTAAGGAAGTAACCAGCGCTGTCACTCACTTGTCGTCATCGGATTTACTTCGGGTCGGCAGTAATAGCCCGTTGATGGCAATCCAGGGAAAAGTAGCGGGTTTATCCGTGACCAATACTGCCGCAGGTGACCCAAATTCAACGCCCAGTATTCAGCTCCGTGGGGTTTCGTCGAGAAGCGCCGGACTGGGACCTTTATTTGTCATCAATGGGATACCAGGGGGCAATCTGGATAACATCAATCAGAATGAAATAGAATCCATTGATGTCCTGAAGGGCGGGGCAGCTTCTGCTATTTACGGCACACGGGGCAGTAACGGGGTTATTGTTATCACGACAAAGAAAGGAACGTCGGAGTCCCGCATATTCTACGACGGCTACAGCTCTTTTGATTTTATTGCCAATAAGCTGTCGGTACTGTCCAAAGACGAATTTTTAGCAAACAAACGTGGGGTCGATCTGGGCAGTAATACCGACTGGATGAAAGCGGTGAGCCGCAATCCGGCTTTCTCGCAGAAGCATACGCTGCAATTTTCGGGCGGAAATGGGCAAACCAATTATTTTACCTCGGTGGATTACCGAAATGCTACGGGTATCGACTTACGATCCAGCAAGCAGGAATATGGTGGTCGGGTAAACATTAACCATACTTCAGCCAATAATTTGTATGCCATCACCTTCAGCGCGGCTCCCCGTTACACGAAGACAAATCTGGCCGATTACAGTGGCTTCAATTATGCATTGACGCTCAATCCAACGCAGTCGGTTTATGACAATTCGGATCGGTATGCGTACATAACCAGTGGTTTTTTTGCCAACAACCCGGTAGAACGGGCCAAAAATGTTTTATCGGGACAGGAAGTAAAATACCTGGATCTCAATGGCTCATTTAAACTGAATATACTTCAGAACCTGTCCACACAGGTCAACCTGGGGGAGGTAAGTTCTTCTTTCCGGAATGAGGATTTCACCCCATCTACCTTATCAACGGTAGTCAATGGCTCGAAACGAAGCACCGCATCCCAGAGACTGGACGAGAATGACCAGAAAAGCTTTGAGTGGATAGGCAACTATGCGCTGGAAGTTCAGAAGCACTCGTTGAAGCTGCTGGCAGGGTATTCATACCAGTACTTTACATCATCTGGTTTTAATGCGGGTAACGAAAATTTCCCCTCCGATGTATTGACGTACAATAACCTGGGTGCGGGACTCTGGAACTTACAGCAAGGCATTAATAATGTAGGCTCCTACCGTAATAACTCTAAACTGGCGGCTTTTTTCGGGCGGGTGAATTACGACTATGACCAAAAGTATTACCTGTCGGCCAGTTTACGTCGGGAGGGCTCATCGAAGTTTGGCTACGCGAACAAATGGGGTAATTTTCCGGCGGCTTCGGTGGGCTGGCGCATCACCCAGGAAAAATTTGCGCAGGGCCTTCCCTGGCTAAACGAACTGAAACTGCGTGCCGATTATGGAGTAACAGGCAACCAGGACTTCGGGAATTACCTTTCGCTGGATACGTATGGCGGCTATGGGTACTATCTGTATAACAATACATCGTATCAGGTCTGGGGACCCAGTCAGAACACTAACTACGATCTGCGCTGGGAAAAAGCCATCAACTTCAACGTAGGTGTTGACTTTGATCTTTTCAAGAACAGCCGGTTAACAGGTAGCCTGAACTACTATGTGCGCACCAACAAAGATTTGCTGGGTAATTATTCGGTGTCTAACCCACCCAACGTGCAAGGGACAACCTTTGCCAACGTGGGCACCATGCAGAATTCCGGGCTAGAAATTCAGTTGAATGCGGGGGTAATTAACAACAAGGATTTCAGTTATAATCTAACTTTCGCCGGAGCCACGAACAATAACAAGTTCGTGTCATTCTCCAGTGAAGCTTACCAGGGGCAAACCTATATTGATGTAGTGGGTATGCCCGCTCCGGGTAGCCCCGGTAACGCGCAACGTTTGCAGGAAAATACGCGAATCGGCAGTTTTTATATGCTCAAGTCGGCTGGCGTCGATGAAACCGGCGCCTTACTGGTCTACAACAAGAGTGGAGATGTTATCCAGGCCAACAAAGCGACCAACGACGATAAACAGTTTGTAGGGAATGGCCTGCCCAAATTCACGGCAGGTCTGACTAATAATTTCAAGTACCGCAAGTGGGATTTAAGCGTATTCCTGCGGGGCACGTTTGGCTATAAGGTTTTTAACACCTATGCCTTTTACCTGGGCACCCCGGCCACTCAGCAGAATGTCAATACGCTTACCTCTGCATACGACGGAGGTAAGTATTCAAAGCTGACCAGTGCTTCTACGTATTCCTCCCTGTCGAATTACTTTCTGGAGCCGGGTAGCTTCGTTAAAATAGATAATGTGACCCTGAGTTATACGCAGCCGTTTACGAGCAAATTTCTTCGCTCGGCGCGTATCTATGCGACAACCCGAAACCTGGCAACCTTCACCAAGTTCACCGGGGGTGATCCGGATTTAATTCAGGTGAATGGGCTGTATCCAGGTGTAAACACGAATAGTGATAATAACGGGACACTGAATTATTTCCCATCAACTACCCAACTCTTGCTGGGCCTTCAGGTCACCTTCTAATTACTCAACTTATGAAACGATATCATTTTTTTAATTCCATACGCACTATATCTGTCTCTTTATTGCTCGTTATGGCTGCTGGCTGTACGAATTTAGATGAGGTGCTTTCTGACCGGATTACGTCCGGAAACTTTCTCCAGACCAAGGATGATGTCATTCGGGATTTTCTTCGGCCGTTCGAACACAGCTACTGGACCATTCAGGGAGGAGCGACCTTTATGCTTCAGGAAGATAGCTCGGATGAGCTGATGACCCCAAACCGGCAGGGCGACTGGTTTGATGGCGGGCAGTTTCAGCGTGTTCATAACCACACCTGGACGCCAAACGACGGATATACCAATGATGCCTGGAATGCGCTGTACGGCGGTGTTACGCTGGCAACCAACACGCTGGAGGATTTGCAGGGCATAACGGACCCCACTAGATTTGACATGACACAGGCAGAACTGGATGACATGATTGCCGAAGTCCGGACCCTGCGCGCCTGGCTCAACCTGCGGCTGCTGGATTTTTACCGCAACATTGTCCTGGTAACGAAAGTGAAAGGCGAAACGCAGGGTGGCCCTCAGGCATCTCCTCAGGAAGCATTTAGTTTTATTGAACAGGAACTGAAAGAATCACTGCCCAAATTGCCAACCCGGCAAAGTTTGGGGGCCAACGCCATTGGGCGCTGGACACAGGGCGGAGCGGCAGCCCTGCTGGTACGGTTATACCTGAACGCGAAGGTGTATACCGGAACCGACCATTTCGCGGATTGCGCCACGGTATGTACCGATATGCTGGCCGGTAAATATGGACAGTACGCACTGGAAACCCGCTGGGACGCGCCTTTCGATTACACCAATCCGACCTCGGCCGAAACGGTCTTCGGCTTTCCCGGTAGTTTTGGCCTTACTCACTGGCAGTATGATGGGGGTATGTATTTCTGGATGCTGCCGGTCAATGCGCCGTTTTATTTCGGGTTTACTGATTTTGGTACGGCCAACCCGAAATATGCCCTCCAGCCGGGGCGGGACGTCGATAGCACAGAGTATAGCTTTGCATTGGGAAAACCCTATCTGAAGTTTCGTAAATATCCGGATGATGTTCGCCTGAAGACATACAAAAATCTGGGCAATAGTAAACGGGAGGGTATGTTTTTACAGGGCTATCTGCCTTACATTAACGCAAGCGGAAAAACCGATACGGTGCGATCGACGAAAGGGCCTTATCCATTATTTTTCCGCGATCAGGTGGGGATGTTCCTGGCGGCTAAGCCCGGTACCAAGATTGCCGATAAAACCTCGAATATGAACAATGCCGATCAGAATTCTGGTCTTACACCGGTCAAGTATCCCTATTACCCCAGCGATGATCTAAATAAAATCTCGTCGGCATATGCTGAAATTCGATTTGCTGAGATTTATTACTCACTGGCCGAGTGCAAATATCGGGCGGGCGATAAAGCAGGAGCAGCTGTATTGCTGAATACCGTTCGGGCCAGAAATTATCCGGCGGGTTCACCAAGTCTGTATAAGCCTGATGGCAGCCAATTAACCGATCAGGAAATGCTTGACGAATGGGGGCGGGAATTCCTGGTGGAATCTCGTCGGCGTACTGACCTGATTCGCTGGGGTGTATTTAATTCAGGAACCTGGTGGGATAAGCAGCCGGATGCTGATAATCACACCGCTATTTTTCCCATCGGTCAAAATGTACTTAACGTCTCTCCGCAGCTAAAGCAAAACCCTGGTTATTAAATTGCTGTATTGTTTCTTTTTAAATGCCTCTTACTAACTGATGTTACGCCAACTCCATTGTTGGCTTTTGGCTAAGTTGATTTTTCAGGCTGTTTAATTCGGCAAAAGCCGCTTGCATGGCTTTGAGATATAACCGCCCTTTCAAGGCAAAGTGATTGGTGGCAGATCTCAGCCGCAAACGCTCTAACTTGACGTAGGCGCAGATACTGGCAAACAGATGGTTAGCTTGAGTACGGTGGGTGCGCGTAGGAGATTTCTCCAGCGACGCATTCTGTTTGAGTGATTTGTGGTACTCCTCGATGCCCCACCGTTTTTGGTAAGTTGTCAGGAGTCTAGCTAGCTAGCAACTCCTGACAACTTACCAAAAACGGTGGGGCATCGAGGAGTACCACAAATCACTCAAACAGAATGCGTCGCTGGAGAAATCTCCTACGCGCACCCACCGTACTCAAGCTAACCATCTGTTTGCCAGTATCTGCGCCTACGTCAAGTTAGAGCGTTTGCGGCTGAGATCTGCCACCAATCACTTTGCCTTGAAAGGGCGGTTATATCTCAAAGCCATGCAAGCGGCTTTTGCCGAATTAAACAGCCTGAAAAATCAACTTAGCCAAAAGCCAACAATGGAGTTGGCGTAACATCAGTAACTAAGAATATGTTATGAAAATTAACTTAGAAAGTGCTCAATGTGAATTGAGTAGAGATTGTTAGCGAAATTCAATTACTCCAAGCCAATGACTTGTGGACTATTTCATCCGCTTCCACTACACTAAGTGATGATACCTCCATCAGCACCCTGATAGTGTCCATTTGAGTAAAGCCCATCCGTTTGAGTTCTGCAATGCACACCTCAGTACTCCCGTTTTGCTGGTACACTTTCTTAAATAAAGCTATTGCTTCTTCCATTGAGTATGTAGGGAATACCGTATGCTACTGATTGAGTTGGACAGATATTAAAATCACCGTAAGAGACCCTCGTATTGCACATTTCCGTACCTCACTTTCTTGTAAGGGTACCAGCGTAACTTGACTGAATAATGCGTTAGTATCTTAAATTTCCCAAACCAATCAGGTCACCATCTATGCCTCCTCTCTACTCAAAAAAAACTGGTTATGTAAGTGCCAGATTTCTCTCTTTGCTCATCTATTTAGTGTTCGCTACACCACCAGCAGCTGTAATAGGTCAATTGATTAACAAGCCGGCCTATCAGTGTGCTACAGCAAATCTATCGCCAGCCTTACGAAGCGTCCTTGAAGCCGAAGCGGTGCAGGCGCTACGCTTAAAAAAAGCTTCCGGAGCCGCATTTACTGCAATTACCTATGTACCAATCAGACCACACATTCTACGCAAAACCGACGGTACTGGTGGCTACACGATGGCCAGTCTCAATAATGTGATGGCACTAACCAACAAATACTACCTTCAGAATGGAAATGGTATTCAGTTCTATTTCTCGGGGACAACACCAGATTATATAAACAACGATGCGCAATACAACAGTTTCAGTGACGAAACAGCTGTAGCACAGGGGCGTGATGCGACAAATGCTATGAATCAGTATTATGTCAATTCTTTTGCCTCAGGCGCGGGTGGTTATGCCTACTATCCAGCCAATGTCTTATACTCTACCCGCTCCTTTATCCTGAATGAATCCGGGGATGAAGACGATATGGGAAATCGGTTAATACCTCATGAACTAGGCCATAATTTCAACCTCGTCCATACATTTGGGCAAGTGCCCGGTAATGGGAGCTTGGGATCGGGCACGACATTAGAATTAGTAACTCGGGGTACGGGTGCAAATTGCACGACAGAAGGCGACTATCTCTGCGACACGCCTGCTGATCCGTACAACATATCGGGGGCCAATCTGGCTTTTGTAAACGGTTGCCCCCAATATGATCCAGCCAGCACAGCACGTGATGCAAATGGGTTGCCGTATACACCCTCTGTAACAAACATCATGTCGTACTATTTCCCCTGCACACATGATTTTACTGCGGGGCAGTACGACAGGATGCAGGCTGGTCTGGCATTACGCCAAAGCCATACAGCCTATACACTCAATGCGCCGGAAACCATCATGACGGCACCCTCGAATTTGGTAGCCAGCATACTTAACGGCGGTATTGTAATTACCTGGCAGGATAATGCCAGTAATGAAATGGGGTACTTCATTGAACGCTCTACCTCCCCAACAACGGGTTTTATGCCCATAGGCGGTGTCGCCCCGAACATCACTACGTTTACCGACAGATCGTTTGCCTCCCGAACTACATATTACTATCGTATCAAGGGGTCAAATACAACATCGGGCAGCAATAGTTCAACGGTAAGCATACTGACTCCAGATTGTTTCCTTACTTTTTTGAATGATGGCTGTTCCTATGCGATCAATATAACTGGGGTAACTGTTAATAACACAACCTTAAGCCAGAACTCAGGCTGTTCACCCACGAGTAGTGGTTATTATACGTCGTTTACAGCCGTAAGTGGTACCGTAACCGCGGGACAATCGGCAACCTTTACTGCTACTAAAGGGACGTTCAATAACATGGGCGGCACTGTTTGGATTGACCTGAACAATAATGGTGTTTTTGAAACCAGCGAACGTTTATATCAAATGCCTGACATCAATAAGGCAAGTACGTTCTCGGGTAGTCTGGCTATTCCGTCCAGTATTACAGCTACTACTGTAGCAATGCGCGTTGTCGCAGCTTACTTAACTGTTCCTGCCGACCCTTGTGGGAGCTATGGATATGGCGAAACCGAGGACTACGTTCTAATTGTCAGGCCCGCCTGTGTGGCACCCATTGCCAGCCTGAGCGGCACTACCACCACGCTCACCGCCGGGCAGGTCACCACTCTAACGGCCAGTCTGACGGGTGCGGCTCCCTTTTCGCTAACGGTGAACGCCAGCAGTGGTTCGCCCCTGAGCTTTACGGGTATTGCGGCCTCGCCATTTAGTTTCACCGTGGCTCCCGTGGTGAGCACCACCTACACGCTGGGGCGGGTTTCTATTGGATGCAGTAGTGGAACGGTTAGCGGCACGGCCATCGTGACGGTCAATCCCTGTACAGCAATGTACACGCTAAAAGAAGGTGACTGGAATGACCCCACGGTCTGGTCCTGTAACCACATCCCTACTCAAACGGAGCTGGTTCAGATAGGCCATACCATAACTATTCCATCCAGTTATTTAGCCAGAGCGTTAAACGTCGGGTATACTGACGGTGGGAAAGTCGTGATAAATTCTACTGCTGCGTTGCGACTGGGACCGTAGTTGTTTCTCTTCAAAAATGGAGCTTTTAGCGCCCTGATAAAGTGGTATAATGTAACAGGGCTTACTTATAAGAACGAATTCACCAAACAAAGACTAAAAGGGGAACACAGATTGAACAGATTTCTGCGGATAAAACCCAGCACCGTCAGTTTTATCCGTAAAATTCGTTCAGTCCGTGTTCCATTTCTTTTTATAAGAAAACCCTATATAATGTAATTAACTGTATTACTAAATTGGCGCTTTGCGAATAGAAGTATAACCCGTCGTCAATACAAAAGAGCAAGAAGGAAAGTTAGTTATATACCTATAAATGAACCCTGTTAATACCTGTTTTCGGATAGGAAATTGGCAGGGTTTTTTGTGAACTATAGGGAGAAATAAAGGTTTAGTTGGATAATTATTTGTCAGCCTCTGCAAAGGCGTACTAAGAGCGCTAAAATCCTTAACTGGACCAAACAAAAGCGTCTATTAGTTGATTACACTTATAGACAATGTAGTATCTGTTCATTCTTTATTTTCCAATTCAACTATTATGACAACTCATACGACTCGACCCGGCATGACATATTCCCGGAATTCTGACCTGTCAGAAACGGACGTATCGATGTGGGGGCATAATCCTAAAAACGTAGCGTTCATTGGCGACTATCTTCCTCGCCAATGCGGAATTGCTACCTTCACTTCCGACCTCTACCTGTCGTACAATTCCTTCATTTCCAATTCGAGAGCGCTGGTCGTATCTGTCAATGATACGCCCGACGGATATGATTACCCTGCCGAGGTGCGCTATGATTTCTACCAGCATGATCATAATGCGTATCGGAAAGCAGCCGAATTCTTGAATTCAAAGGATGTCGACGTTGTTTGCCTACAGCACGAATACGGTATCTATGGAGGTCCGGCAGGTAACTACATACTTACGTTATTGCGCAACCTCACGATGCCTATCGTGACGACCTTTCACACGATTCTGAAAGACCCCAACGAAGATCAGTTGCTGGTGCTGAAAAGCATTGCTGACCTGTCCTCTCGGGTGGTGTGTATGTCAGAAAAAGGCCGGGATTTTTTGATTAACATCTATGAAATACCTGCCGAAAAAATAGACCTTATTCCGCACGGTATTCCCGATATGCCTTTTGTCGACCCACATTTTTTCAAGGACAAATTTGGCATGGAAGGAAAACAAACGTTGCTGACGTTTGGCCTTCTTTCTCCCAATAAAGGCATCGAAAATGTGATTCGGGCGTTACCCCGTATTGTTGAGCAATACCCGAATGTGGTATATATGGTGCTGGGAGCTACTCACCCAAATTTATTGAAACACGAGGGTGAAGCGTATCGCGACAGTCTTAAAAAATTAGCCCGTGATTGTGGCGTTCGTGACAATGTCCGATTCTATAATCAATTCGTGGAGCTGGATGGGTTGCTCGAATACCTGGGTGCGGCCGATATTTATGTTACGCCCTATTTAAACCCGGCTCAGATAACCTCGGGTACCTTATCCTATGCCTTTGGTTGTGGCAAAGCCGTAGTGTCTACGCCGTACTGGCACGCCGAAGAGTTATTAGCCGATGGCCGGGGTGTGCTAGTGCCTTTCGGTGATTCGGAAGCCATTGCTACCGAAATTATCGATCTGCTCAGCGACGAATCGAAGCGACATCAGATGCGTAAGAAAGCCTATTTGATGGGGCGTGAAATGATTTGGGAGCGGGCTATCAATGCCTATGCCAACTCATTTGCCCACGCCCGTCAGGAGCGCATGAACACGTTTAACAATCAGGCTATTTATGCCGTAGGAGCGCATAGCAGTCTGGCATTTAAACTGCCTGTTCTTCGGCTCGATCATCTGTTTCGCCTGACCGATTCGACCGGCATTATCCAGCACGCCCGCCATCATTTGCCTTTTTACGATGAAGGCTACTGCACTGATGATAACGCCCGTGCATTAATCCTGGCTCTCACGATTCAGAACACGGGGTTGGGCGATCAAAAGCTGGCTAAAGCCGCCGATAATTATTGCGCCTTTATCAACCACGCCTATACCGAAGACCACCGTCGTTTCCGTAACTTCATGAGTTACGACCGCCGGTGGCTCGAAGAATTCGGCTCCGATGATAGCACAGGCCGCACCATCTGGGCATTGGGCACCTGTATTGGCCGCTCGTCTGACCGCAATACCGTTACATGGGCCATGAGCCTGTTCGAAAAAGTGTTGCCTACGGTAGCATCGATGTCATCTCCCCGTTCCTGGGCGTTTTCCTTGCTGGGTATATACGAGTACCAGAAGAAGTTTAACGACGATCGGCTGGCGAAAACAATCGAACGGCAGTTGCTTGATAAGCTGGTATTCCGCTATACCGAGACCGCCACTGAGGATTGGCCCTGGTTCGAGAATACACTGTCATACGATAATGCCGTGCTGGCTCACGTGTTGATTCGTTCTGGAGACAAGCAACTGGTTGATATGGGGTTGAATTCTTTGCGTTGGCTCATCGATTTACAAACTGCTTCTCATGGGCATTTTCAGCCTATTGGGTCTAATGGTTTCTACACAAAAGGGCAGCCACGTGCCTATTTTGACCAGCAGCCGCTCGAAGCTCAGAGTACCTTGTCGGCGTGTCTGGCGGCTTTCGAAGTTACAGGAGAGGCAGACTGGCATCGAACAGCTATTCGTATTTTTAAATGGTTTACTGGTTATAATGACCTGGGATTACCCCTCTACGACCAGCAAACGGGCGGGTGCCGGGATGGATTGCATATTGATCGGGTGAACCAGAATCAGGGGGCTGAGTCGTCATTGTCCTATTTGCTGGCATTAGCTGAATTATATACCACCCAAAAGCAACAGCCTGACGCCAAGTCTGTTAACGTGGCTATGCCCGCCATGATGAATGGGTAATGTTAAATAAGGATAATAAGTTAGTGAGTGATCAAGTTGTAAAAGAGTAAGTGACGTGTGAAACAGTGTTTACCATCTATACACTCCTGACTTATTACCTTCCATTTGATCATTTACTAACGTATTAATCCTGATGAGTATAAAAGCCATTCGCACTGGCATCGTTCTTCGGCCAGACCCAACCCGCGTGTTGTTTCGCGCTTTCGATTTAGGCAGCACCACACGAACCCTTAAAATTGTAGCTCGCGTGGGGAGCATGACCGACGAAGAGGCCGAGCAAAAACTCGATGAAGTTATCCGGGAGTTTGGAGGCCGCCATTACAAACTCGAACGTTTCCTGTTAAATCGATTTGAGCAGATAAAGCCCCATTTGTTGACCGATGAACCGCTCACCGAAGATCGGAAGCTGTTGTTGGGTGCGTATTTCACTATGGAATACTCGCTCGAATCGGCGGCTTTGTTCAATCCGTCGATGATCTGGCACCCCGATCAGACCAATGTGCCGCCCGGCTACAAACGTTTCATTTTGAGTTTGCGGGCAACAGGGGAGGGGCACATTTCGTCTATCTCTTTTCGGATGGGATATATTGACGAAAGCGGAAAAATCGTTCTCCGGCAACCGTCGCGTTATGTGACATCGCCCGAAATTGTACCCAATCACCGGTTCAATCGTGCGATGTTTGAGCGCAAACTGTATGAACTTCGTTTGGAAAACAGCATTCAGGAAAAAATGATGGTTGGGCTTGGCGACGAGTTCAGCCTGTCGGAACTGGAAGCGCAGATCAAACGCGTATCAGCACAGTTTCGGTACAATGCCGAGTATGAAACCATTGCGAGCGGATTGCTGGCGCTGGCGAAATCAAACTACGAAATTCACTTTGAAGACGACCAGAGTTTAGATGAACGATGCATTTTTCCGACATCGCCCAATGAAACGAACGGGATTGAAGATGCCCGTTTTGTGCAGTTTACCGACGACGATGGGACAATCACGTTTTATGCTACTTATACCGCCTATAACGGTCGCGTAACGTTCCCGCAACTGCTGGAAACGAAAGACTTTACCCATTTTAGTGTAAGCACACTGAACGGGGCCGAAGTATCCAACAAAGGCATGGCTCTGTTCCCGCGCAAGATTGGCGGAAAATACGCCATGATCTCCCGTCAGGATGGTGAGAATATCTACCTGATGTATTCCGACGATCTGTATTTCTGGCAAACAAAGGAATTGATTCTTAAGCCTACCTACAATTGGGAATATGTGCAATTGGGCAACTGCGGGTCACCTATCGAAACTGAAGCCGGGTGGCTGGTGCTGAGTCACGGCGTTGGGCCAATGCGGAAATACGCCATTGGCGCCTTTCTTCTAGACCTCAACGATCCATCTAAAGTGATAGGCCGAACCAGCGAACCCATTTTAAGCCCTGACGAGAACGAACGCGAAGGCTACGTGCCCAATGTAGTTTATAGTTGCGGAGGACTTATTAATAATGGCGAACTGATTATTCCATACGCTATGGCCGACTACGCCAGCAGTTTCGCCACCGTGAACGTCGCCGAACTTCTAACTGAACTAACAGGGCAAAGTAAAACAGAGTCGGTAACGGCGGAAGTTGCGAATTGATTCTACTTGCACAGGTTGATTTTTTGAAGTCCTAGTTCATCCCTATAAAAAAAGCCCCGTTACGATATATGTAACGGGGCTTTTTGGTAAAAGAATAACTCTTATTTCGTCAGTGAAACGACCAGAATTTGTGTGTGGTAGTTTGCGCTGATGATCACATTACTCGGTACAGTTGTTATACTGATTGGTACCGCATAAGGGCCACCGGTTGCAGGAATTTGCGTACCTACGAAATTGACATTGACCGTAGCGATCCGCTGCCCTGCGGCAACCGTTACCATCGGATTGCTTAGCTGGTAGGCAGCCGCTGGCAGAATTGTATAGGCTGTTTTATTGGCCGTATTATAGGCCGTCAGCGCAGTCTGGTCAATGGCCACAGTTACCGGAACATCCTGCGTTGGTGGAGTTGGCGACGCAATGTTGATGTCGACGGGTGCTACGAGCGATGTACTGGTAGCGCCAACAGTCACTGTTTTAAGGATACTACGGTTGGCTACATATGGAATCTCTGCCACGTAACCAACTCCAGCGAAGTCGACAAAGTGTTCGTCGTCTTTAAGACACGAAATAAGACCAACTGCCAAACTCGCGGCCACGATAATACTACATAATTTGTTCATGGTTGTTTGCTTGTTTTGGGTAGGCATTACTTCTCCCAGAAGATTTTGGTCGTAAACTGATTGATCGTTCCCTGAGCGCCTACGTTAGCGGCATTGTTGCTGTATTCTGACGTAGGATAAAGCAACCGGATTGGAATTTGCTTCACGCTTGTGCTGGGATCCTGCGAAATGGGAACGCCGGTTGGCAAGCCTAAACGCCGGTAGTCAGACCATGCCTCGAAGGGAGCCGTTCCGTTTTCAGAAGCCCATTTCTGGGTGATGATGGCTTCAATCTTATTGGTCGATGCATCCCAGTTTACGTTGTTCACGCCAGCCTGAGAATAATAGGTCGTTGCTTCGGCAGCCGTACGGCCCACATTAACGAACGATTCGGCAATAGCCGACTGATACAAGGTTTTTGGATCGCCTGTAATCCAGCCTCGCTGTGCGGCTTCAGCCTGCATAAAGAGACTTTCGTGCGACTGCAGGATAGGGGAGTTTTGTGAAACGCTCTTCAAAATACCTGCACCAACATCAGATACCTGGCTATTGACCAATACATCCGTTGTGCCGAATAACGTACCATTAAAGTTTGTTGTCGTACCTACAACGGGTCTGTAATAAGCAGCTAAACGCGGGTCGTTTGAATTCTTGTAAAACGTGATTCCATACAAATTGCCCTTATACTGGTTGTTGAGCGTCGTTGGATTGCCATTAATGGCATAGAACGCACCGTATAAAGGGTTCTGCATATTCTGGGAGTTGGTATATCCCGGATTCACGCTCGCGTTTTCTCCTGCTCCCAGAAACCCATAGCCCGAAGCTTTAATACTAGCTAGTTGCGTTTGTATAAACGTGGCCCGATCGGCCTTTTCAGACTGACGTAGCAACATGCGTAACTTGAGGGTGTTGCCAAACTTGAGCCACTTGTTGATATCGCCCTGAAACATAATGTCGTTAGGGCCCGGGTTCAGCGTACCATCTCCTTTAGCCAGAAGCGCCATACCTGCATCAATCTGCTTGAAGAGATCCTCGTAAATATCCTGCGCTTTGTCGTAGGTAGGTAAAATGTTGGCTGTACCCTGCAAGGCTGACGTATAGGGTACATCGCCGTAGGTGTCTACCAGAAGCTGAAAATGCAGGGCTTTCATAATTTTAGCCATCCCCTGCAAAAGCGGTTGACCCAGAGTTGCCGCCTGATTATCTACGTAATTGTAGTTTTTCAGGTTGAGGTAAGCACTTGTCCAGATGCTGTTATTAAACCCCTGAGTAAACTGGTAATTTTTATCTGATGTGGCAATGGAATAGTTACCGCTCCAGTTCCAGTATCCCATCCAAAGATTCAGAAAATAGAAGCTGCCGGCTGCGCCACTGGGTGTGTTTCCTGTCAAATACCAGCCGGTTGTGGCCAGCGCATCGGGCAGTACCAGTTGTGGCGTTGCCGCCGTTACCTGGTTTGGGTTATTATTCACGTTGAGGTAATCTTTGCAACCCGTCATTACCATCAACATACCGGCAAGTAAGCCAGTTGTCAGTCGTTTTATATAAATCATTGTTGTTTGCTGAATTAAGTGCTAAAAACCAAAGCTGAGCCGGAATCCATACAGCCGTGTTGGGGGCGTCTGGTATTCGGTGGTTGTACCAACCGCATTACTGGTATCATTGGCGTTCGTGCCGCCCGAGAATTCAGGGTCCGTAAATACGTTGGTTTTAGGACGGAGCATAATCAGGTTCCGACCTGTTAACGCAACGTTCAACGATTTGATGAACTTCGTGTAACCAATGATTTTCGTTGGAATGTTATAGCTCAGTACAACTTCACGTAGCTTCCAGAAGTCGGCGCTTGTAACATAGCTCGACGCTGCATTGTGGTAGCCGGAATTAGTCCAGAACACCAGATTGCCGTCTTTGGTCGTCACGTTCGTGTTGGGTGTAACGGTAGCCGTTGTAATACCGTCTGGATTGTTGGTTACGAGTACTGAGTTCGGGAATACAAAATTCTGCCGACCTGCATAAACCGACCGGACACCAGCTCCTGTAAATTCAAGTGCATTGCCAAGTGCATTGTAGATAACCGCACCACCACGGTATTCTACAACAGCTGCTAAAGTCAAGCCTTTGAATTTAAACGTATTCGTAAAGCCGAAGCGATATTTTGGCTGCGTCGTGCCGGCATACTTCAGGTTTGGATCCAGAATTGGATAGCCCGTTGCGTCAACTACAGGCCGGCCTGTGTACTGCCCGGTTGGATCGTAGTTCGGTGCTTTTGCATCGGAAGACTGAATCCGCTGAATATCACTGACAAACAAGGCCGGATACGCATATGATTTAGCCGCGTACACGTTTGAGGCACCACCCGTTAAGGTTGGCCGATAAGGGTCTGATCCGTAGGGAATATTGATCCGTGGCAAGTCCTGATACAGATCAGTTACCTTGCTTTCCAGATACGTGAAGTTGGCGTTAATATCCCACGTAAAACCACCTGTGTTCACCAATGGGCGAATTGACCGCAAATCCAGTTCAAAGCCCTGATTTTGCATCGTACCCGTGTTGATCAACGCGGTAGAATACCCGGTTGCCTGCGATATCCCGATAGGTACGGTCTGATTCGTAGTCAGTGTGTTGTAATAAACAGCTTCGAGGTTGAACCGGTCAAATAAGCCAACTTCCAAACCAACTTCCCGGCTGTTTGTAAACTCCGGCTTCAGGTTTGGGTCATTTTGCTGGTTGCTCTGCTCAAAACCAGCCTGACTGCCGAATGGGAAGCCTGTTCCTGGGTTGAACACGTTCTGCAACTGATAAGGCGCTACGTTTACCTGACCAACCTTCGATAGGCTACCACGGATTTTTGCGTAACTAAGGATCGAGTTGCCTTTCAGGCCGGGAATTATTTCGCTTAGTACAACCGATGCATCTACAGCCGGATAAAAGAACGAGCGATTGCTGGGAGCCAGCAACGACGTCCAGTCATTACGTCCCGATGCGTGGATGAACACAGCTTCTTTATAGCCCAGCGTAAAATCGCCAAAGGCACCCAGCAAACGGTTCTGGCTATTGTATTCGGCCAGTGTGGCATTGCCTAGCCGGTTAGCGACGTTATAAGTGCCCGGAACAACAAGGGCTCCGGCATAATCGTAGGTACTACGTGCGTACTCCTGGCGGGTTTGCTGACCAAGGATAAGCCGGGTTGTAAAATCACCGAATTTAGGATTCACCGTAACGAGCAGGTCGCCCGTAAAGCGCGTTCTTAACTGGGTCGCATCCTGTACGGTGGCGTTCGTGTGGCCGCCAGCCGATGAGGCAATGTTGCCCGCTTCCCAGGGGTCGCCAGTTGCATAGTCGGAGAAAGTAACGTCGGCAATGTGCGCTTTCAGCTGTGAGTTGTAAAACTGGCCACCAACCCGATATAATACGCTTAACCAATTCGTGAATTTATACGATACATCGGCTGAACCCTGAAGCGTATATATGTTGGTAACTTTGCGCGAGTTATCACCCGTTATTTGCCAGTAGGGGTTCGGATAATAAGCGTTGTAATAGCCATTTACATCGCCATAGGGAGACGTAATATCGTTCAGCGGATAGCTGTTCAGCGGGGCCTGTGGCTGCTGATTCAACACGTTCCAGTATACGGGCCGGTTCTGGTTGAAATCTCCATTTTCGGTATTCGAATTTTGATACGAAAATTGCATGCCTGCATTGGTCGTGAACTTGTCGATCGACCGGCCGCCCTTGATGCTAAGGTTGGTCCGTTGGTATTTGTCGTTCGGCACAACGCCTTTCTGGTCTACTCGCTGTAAGCTTAGCCCAAAATAGTTCAGGTTATCGCCAACTCGATACGAAATGTCGTGTTGCTGCGTGACGCCGGTATTGAAAAAGGCCTTGCGGGGATCTTTGGATGGGGCCGAGTACGGTATTTTCAGGGTATCGATTCGAGTGTTTCCATTCGAATCCCGAATCTGAACGCCATAGCCAAGTGGTTGAAGAGAGCCATCAAACGGAGTACCAAATTGCTGGTTCTCATAAGGTACATACGTACGGGCATAATTGCGGTCGTAAAATGGCACGCCTTCACCACCATTTGCTCCAAACTGAGTTTGCAGACCGGGCATGTATGAGATACTCTCGAACTGCGTATTGTTTGTGTAGGTAATCTGAGGCTTGTTGTTTTTAGTGCCACGTAACGTGGTAATAATCAGGGCGCCATTCGAGGCATCGGAGCCATAAAGAGCAGCTGCGCTTGGGCCTTTCAGAACGGTTGTCTGATCAATATCATTCGGGTTGATTGACGACAGAAAACTAATGTCAGAAATAACGCCATCCACAATCAGCAAAGCCTGGTTATTTCCCAGAAACGAACGGTTACCACGCAGCGTAAGACGGGCCCCGGCTCCTACACCATTGTTGGTCGTACTAACCTGAAGACCCGATACCTTTCCTGTTAGTCCATTCGCTACGTTGATCGGCGCAGCCTGTGTTATCTGGGAGTTACTTATACGAGCAATCGACGTCCCGATTTCGCGCTCCGTACGCTGAATACCAAAGCCAGTTACAACTACCTCATTCAGTGTAGATGCATCGGCTGCCAGTACTACATTCACCGAGTTTCGATTACCAACAACAACATCCTGCGGTTTAAAACCGACAAATGAGAATGTCAGCGTTGTGTTTGATCCGGTATTAATTTGGTAGTTCCCGTTTACATCGGTTGTTGTTCCACGCGTTGTACCCTTAACAACGACACTTACACCGGGTAGACCTGACCCATCGTCTGATGAAGTCACACGACCCGTTACAGCCGCATCCTGCGCCAGCAATGGCAGGCAAAAAAGGAGCGAGAGTAACCAGCTTCCAATTAGAACTTTTCTCATAAAAGTTGATGAAAAATTGTTTAAAGAGTTGAGTTAAGAAAATTGAAATTAAGCATTATTAACAGAGCATGTTTGGTAATATGCTGGTAATATAGTGTCATTATATCGAGAAAAAAATCAAATGATGGAAGGGAATAATGTACAAATATGTAGTTTTCGAAGTTGTATATTTAGGTGATTATACTCAGAAGAGGTTCTTTGAATTATTTGCCAAAATTCATTCCTTTACGTAACTAATTCTAGAAATATCCATTTAACCGATATATTATATCAAATGTTTATAAAACGCAACCCACATGTGCTAGTGGTGACCGGGATGTTTTATCCGTCTTTTTACCTGTAAAACCCGGGTAGAAAGTGTAAAACTGAATATCGAAGAAAATGTGTAAAATCGAATAGTATCTTTTGGAGAAATAGTTAGATAAATAGGTGCATTGTTAAAATACTATTAATAGAATTAAATACATTTAATAGGGGGATAATCCATAGTAAGTATTGAAATACAGTCCTATATGAAAATAATATTTTAGATATGATGAATTGTGTAACTTTTTCTGACAGTAGTAAACTATTTTTTAAAATATTTTCTTTAATCTTTTTTTAATAGCTTTGGGATGTTTTTATACTTGAGTACCACTTCTTAACTTATAACTACAACTTATGCGCAAATTTTTACTGGCACAATTTATATTGTGTTTATTCGCTTTTCCACTGCTTGCCCAGAACCGGGCCATCACTGGAAAAATCACTTCATCAGAAGACGGCTCTGTGTTACCTGGGGTTACCGTATTAATCAAGGGTACAAACCAGGGGACTACGACAAATGCGGAAGGTGCCTTCCAGATCAATGCCGCTAAGGGTGCTACGCTCCAAATCAGTTTTATTGGCTTTGCTACCCAAAGCGTAACGCTCGACAATCAGACAACCGTTAATCTGGCCCTGAAACCCGATGCATCGCAACTTCAGGAAATTGTTGTGACGGCGCAGGGTATTCGGAAAAATCAGCGGGAAATTGGATACGCTATATCTAAGGTTAATACCGAAGACGTAACCGTTGGTCGTTCGCCACAGTTGGCGCAGGCCCTGGCTGGTAAAGTAACCGGTCTGGCTGTTTATAACGTAAACAACAGCGTTGATCCTGCCGTGAAAATCGTCTTGCGCGGGTATCGTTCCTTAACGGGTAACAACGAAGCGCTGGTCGTGCTCGATGGTATGCAGACAACATCGACTATCCTGTCGACAATCAATCCAAATGACATTGAGAGTGTTTCCATCCTGAAGGGTGGCCAGGCCGCTACGCTTTATGGGTCATCGGGTATCAATGGTGCCCTTATTATTACAACCAAAAAGGGCGCAAAAGGCAAGCTGAAAGTAAATTATTCAAACAGTACGAACTTCGAGCAAATTAGTTTTATGCCTCAGACTCAGGACAAATACGGTTCTGGCTCACACTATGCTACGGCTTTCGGTACAGCAGGCTATAAAACGGATTATCTGGCTCGTATGGCCGACAACTGGCGTTCGTATGAAAACCAGCAGTATGGTGATGCTTTTGATGGCTCTTTGCGGATTCAGGGACGGACAGCGGAAGACGGCAGTCAACTGCTTATTCCCTATTCAGCCGTTCCAAATGGTCGCCGGAAAGCTTTTAACACGGGTGTTTCGGTAAACAATCAGGTTAATTTCCAGGGTGGCGACGAAACCAGTTCGTTCTATATGTCGATTGAAAATCAATCCGTAAATGGGATTGTGCCTGGCGACAAAAGTAACCGGACAGGTACACGTCTGTCGGCCACGAAGGAATACGGTAAACTGACCGCCAGCTTTAACGCCGGTTATGTACAGGGTGTTTACAACCGCACATCGTCTGACTTCTATAACAACGTACTGAATCAGCCAGCTAACTTACCCCTGAGTGATCTGCGCAACTGGCAGACCAATCCATTGGCAAACCCGAACGGTTTTTATAATGATTATTATAACAACCCCTATTTCGAAGCCGACAATAACCGGTTGAACTACAAGGATGCCAACATTAACGGTAACCTGAATCTTACCCTCAAAGCCACGAACTGGTTATCGATTACAAACCGGGTGGGTATTATGAACAACTCCCGGACGGGTAAGAATACAACGGGTAAATTCACATATACTGACTGGGCGAAAAGCAAATCATTTATTCCGGCTCCGTTCTTCCGGGATGGTGATGGTACTGGTATCTACCGGGCTATTACGGATACTCCAGGTTCTGTATTAGATTATTCGGGTACTGAAAATGTTATCAATAACGAATTCCAGGTTCAGCTATCGAAAGACTTAGGCCCCCTATCAAATCGGTTAATTTTAGGTAACAGCTTATACCAGCGCACAACAAATAACATTGGCGTAGGATCAAACTCGATTGTCGTTCCAGATGTATATAACGTGTCGAACCGCCAGGGTATCCTGACAGGTGGACAGATTCTGACACAGGAACGTCGCCTTGGCTACTATGCCGACTTGACCATGAACTACAAGAACTACCTGATCGTGAATGGTTCGTTCCGTTTTGATCAGACATCTAAGTTCTACAAACCCAACCGTGCAGCTAATTTCTGGTCATATCCCTATTATGGAGCAGCCGTTTCGTTCATTGCTACCGATGCGTTCCCAAGCATTAAGAGCGAATTCCTGAACTATTTCAAGTTACGCGCTAATTACAACAAAAATGCCAACGACAATATTCCGTTGTATGGTCTGGATTTGACCTATCCAAATGGAACAAGCTTTCCATATGGCAGCACGGTTGGTCTGACGGTTGGTAATACACTGCCCGATCCAAACCTCAAACCTGAAACGGTTTACTCATCGGAAATTGGTGGTGAATTTCAATTGTTGAACAACCGAATTAATGTTGATGTATCGGCTTACACGCAAAATTCTAAAGGTCAGGTAATTACGGTTCGGGTTCCAAACTCGACCGGTTTCCAGAACCTGCTGATCAACGTGGGTGAAACGAAGAACTGGGGGTATGAAGCAGAAGTGAAATACCTGATTGCCAGAGGAGGCAAGTTCTCATGGGATGCCAGCGTTCGTTACTCCTATAACGACAACAAAGTTGTTGACCTCTACCCTGGCATTAACGAATTCCAGATTGGTGGTTTCTCGTATGCCAATACGAACGTGATTAAAGATCAGCGCTTTCCAATTCTGAAAACGGATGGCTATCAGTATGCACCGGATAACTCAGGTCGTGTTCTGGTGAATGCAACGACAGGATACCCACTTCGTAATACCTCGTTATTACCTCGTGGCGGTGTATTGCCACGGCACATTGCTGGGTTGGGTTCCAAAATGGAATACGGCAACTTCGGCTTTACGTTTAACTTCGAATACCGGGGTGGCAACGTAATGTTCAGTGATCTGGGCCGCCAGATGACGTTCACCGGAACAGGTAAATGGACGGAAGATCGTGCTCCTCACGTCTTCCCGAACTCAGCCATCCTGAACGCCGATGGCAGTGTATCAGCTAATGCGACAAACGTTCGTGAAGCTGAGTACTCTCTTTGGGTGGACAACTACCGGTTGATCTCGGAGAACTTTGTTACACCAGGCTGGTTCATCAAACTCAGAGATATTAACCTGTCGTATCGTGTACCACAAAGCCTGCTCACTAAAACGAAGCTTTTCTCTGGTGCCAGCATTGCGGTGTACGGACGGAACCTATTTACAATTGTTGACAAGCTGAATTACTACACAGATCCTGAATTCAGTTACCAGGGTAATCCTACTCCAGGTAGCCAGTCTACATCGACACCTACAACGAACTCCTCTGTTGGTATCGGTATTAATACGACGGGTCAAACGCCACCTGTGCGCCAGTATGGTGTAAACATCAATCTTACGTTTTAGTCAACAGCAACATAGAACTTGATATGAAATTCAAAATACTAATTATAGCTGCTTTAGTGACCTTGGCAGGTAGTAGTTGCAATACCAAACAATTTTTGGATATCAATACGAACCCAAACCAGTTGCCAACTTCATTACCGAACTATGTGTTTACCAATGCGCTGAATACAACAGCGACGAACATAGCCGGAAACACGAATGGACAGGGGTCGAACGAGCTTGGTTTTTACTGGTCAGGTCAGTGGACACAGGGAAATGGGTATATTATCGTTACGTCCCAATTTGCCTATCAATTCACCAACGGTGATTTTAATTATTGGGATAGTTATTACGACAATCTGGAAGATTATCAGTTTGTGATCAATAACGCTGATGCCAATAACCAGAAGTTTTTGAAAGGGCCTTCTAAGGTGATGAAAGCCATGCTATTTCAGCAACTGGTTGATCTGTATGGTAACATACCTTATACAGATGCGCTGAAAGCCGCTGCTGTACTGGCGCCAAAATTCGATGATCAGAAAGCTGTTTATGCATCCCTGATCACGGCACTGGACGAAGCGATTGTCGATTTAAAAGCGAATCCGTTCAGTGGCAGTTTCGGTACGTCGGATATTGCTTTTGGTGGTAACACGACGAAATGGATTCAATTCGCAAATTCCCTTAAGATGCGCATTCTGATTCGTCAGTCGAAAGTTTCGAGTCTGGATTCATACATCAAGACCGAAATCAATAAGATCGTAACAGAAGGTTCAGGATTTCTTACAGGATATGATGCCACTATTGGTGGCCCCTCTTTCTTCCAACCCGCAGCAGGGCAGTTAAACCCTGTTTATGACCGTTGGGGCTATAACGAGACAGGTGCTAAACGGGCATTGAATAACTTCCCACGGCCAACGAAATTTCTGATTGATAACCTGAAAGCATCCGGTGATACACTGCGGTTGAAACGGATAGCTTATGCTGCCGGTGGCGAAAACAGTAACACACCTGGAGTTAGCACGAAAGCTGAAATTGCGGCTAACTATGTGGGTACGCCATTTGGAGCCAGCTCTGGCTATTTACCTGCCAATACTTCATCTGTAGGACCAAGCCTGCTGGTGAAAGGTGAGTACAACCGGGCCTATGTTGTTATGACGGCGTCGGAAGTTCAGTTCCTGCTGGCAGAAGCTAAACAACGGTATACGGATGTTACCTTACCAAGTACAGCTAAGGCTTATTTTGAAGAAGGTATCGTACAATCGTTCCGCGTGTTGGGTGCTAATACTGCCGGTGCTGCTGCTTTCAAAGGTAGCAAAGTCGTGAATTATGACTGGGATGCCTCTACAGACAAACTAGCCGCTATTGCTGTCCAGAAATGGGTTGCCTTGACGAACTTCAGCGGTCTGGAATCATGGGCTGAATTCCGTCGGACTAATCTGCCGGTTACACCCCAAAGTATTCAGGTGCCTGATACGAAACGCCCAACTCGTCTCTTCTATCCGAACACAGAAGGAGGGTCAAACTCAGCAAACGTAACTGCACAAGGGACTATTGATGTTTTTGCAACTAAACTGTTCTGGGACGTTGATTAAACGCTCCGAATGCACTAGATAAACAAGAAGAGGTCATCCTAGTGGTGACCTCTTTTTTTATTTAACCCAAGAGCTACTATGTAAAAAAAGCGAGCCGACATTGTCAGCTCGCTTTCTGCATTACGCTTTATCCAACTATTAAAAAATTAGTATCCAAAAGATGCTTATACTGTTTACTAGGTCACCTAATGTAATAAAGTCTTTATTTATTACAGGTTGACTGTGTCTATGAAAGCTATTTATAAGCACCGGAATCAAGACGGAATATAGAGCTTAATCAGGTTGGAAGTGGATTAAATAGGCATAATGTATACTATACGGTATGTTTATTAATTTTTCGGTATGCATTTTTTCATAGTGTGCTAAATATATTCCTGTGCGACTTTAATGGTAACTGCTAATCCGTTTAACCTAAACTTTTTGTCTGAAAGGAAGTTAATCTATAAAATTAGCTGACTCAACGCCATGAAAGATGAAAAGGAAGTAGAACGGGACGATGCCCAGATAAATGGCCGTACTGAAGGCCCATTTAGTTCTGACGATACCGATGTAGATCGGCAGGCACAGGACAATAAAAATACATACGAGCAGGAAAATTCTGCCAATGGGCTCGATAGCCAGCAGGTTCGGGGTGGTCAGGATGGACGCAATAACCGAGGTGTAGGTAGCACCGACATGGATAGTAAAAATGGGGTTCTTCGCATGGGTGATATTACCAACAGCACGATGGAAGTAACTGAAGAAGGTATGGAGTCTGCCATTGCTGATGGTAAGAAAACCAATACAGCCATGGTCGATGTAACAACTGAGGGCCCCGACGATTATGCGTCGAATGATAAGGTTCCAGTTCCAAAAGCACAGGAAGCCGCCAAAAAGCAGGATGACGACCAAACATCCGACAGCGAGCAGGAAGAACGCGAAGAGGATGTTGCCCAAACAGGCACGGATCTCAATAATCAGCCTGCCTATTAACTGACTTTTAAGTAGTAAATCTTAATAATACTCAACACTTAACTAATCAACGTTATGAGCGTAAGTAGCAATTCCCGGAAAGAAAGTACTGAGTCATATGCGGCTCAGGGCATGCACAACACGATGGGTATTCTCCCCGAGTTGGCGCAGTTGAATGATAAGAATCTGGACAATGACCTGCCATCTCGTGTTGCCGACAGTAACGACACCGATGTACCGGGTGATGTAGCCGTGGCCGATGCCACTGTAGCCGAAGCAGACGATGCCGATGGTATTTCAGGTGAGGCTATTGACGAGTCAAAACGGGCGTCATGGGGACAACCGCGCGCGTCGGAAGATGACAATGTTGAAGCCAATAAGGATTGGAAAACAAACACAAGTGAAGAGACTGTGCCGGCCACCCGTGCCAATGAGCCAGATCGGACGTTAGGAAACGCCTAGTTTAATGAATAGTGTATAATGAAGAATGAATGACAAAGTGCGTAGTAATCTTGAAAAAGATTAGCGTAGTCTTGGCAATCAGTATTTTACCATTCAGAGATGCCCAGCTTATTTATTGTCATTATACATTCTTCATTATACATTTACCTCAATAGCATATCAACAGCAAGGGTTGGAAGTATAGCCCCTGCCTGAACCTGTTCCTCAATAACAATAAGGTTGTCATATATTCCCGGCTGTTCGTAAAAGCGGCTTTCCAGTCGTTGACGAAGTAAAGACCGGAACCAGGTTAGTTGTTGCTCCTGCCGTCGGCGGGCACGATAGCCGTTTTTCGTAGTCAATTGCTGATGCTCATGAATAGTTACCCAAACATCCGCTATGCCTATACCCGTCGTAGCTGAACAGGTGAGCACGGGGGGAAACCAGCCCATGCCTGTAGGAGGAAAAAGGTGAAGAGCATTCTGATATTCAAGCCGGGCAAGTTTAGCGTGGAGTTGATTGTCACCATCCGCTTTAGTGATTGTGAGTGCATCGGCCAATTCCATAATACCGCGTTTCATACCCTGTAATTCATCGCCCGCACCCGCTAGCATGAGCAGCAAAAAGAAATCGACCATGCCATGCACAACGGTTTCGGACTGCCCCACACCCACGGTTTCAACCAGAATGATATCGAAACCAGCCGCTTCACATAGCAGCATTGTTTCGCGGGTGCGGTGACCAACACCCCCCAGTGAATCACCAGCAGGAGAGGGGCGAATATAAGCGGCTGGATTCATGGATAGTGTCTCCATGCGCGTCTTGTCGCCCAGCAGGCTGCCGCCCGAACGCTGGCTGGTTGGATCAACCGTTAATACCGCCAGCCGATGGCCAAGGCTGGTTAAGTAGGTGCCGAACGATTCGATAAATGTGCTTTTACCTACGCCCGGCACTCCTGTAATACCAATGCGAATCGATTTTCCCGTTTCTGGTAAAATACGCTCCAGCACCTGTTGCGCCAAAAGCTGATCGTCGGCACGTCGGCTTTCAATGAGGGTGATAGCCTGACTCAACAGCAATCGGTCTCCGGCAAGGATTGCGTTGGCGTAATGATCAGGAGCGAAACGGTGGCGCATTGGGTGTGGTTGTTGGTTGTTTATGAGTAGTCAGCAACCCGCTCATCTTAAATCCTCAGGCGTTGTGATCTTTATATTTTCGTAAGATCCATCAATCAATGTAATGGCGAAGCCGGCATATTCCATAACACTGGCACAGTCAGTGAAAAAAGGTTGTTCGTCGGTTTTGAACGCCTGCCGAAATAAATCCAGTTGAAAGGTCTGCGGAGTTTGAACCAGTCGATACTGAGTACGGTCAACAGCCTGACTGACACCATCGGCGCTAACAATCCGGACAGAATCTTTCACGGGCACACAGGTTACAGCCGAGCCAGTACGGGCGGCCGTCTCAAAACTAGCCCGAATAATGTCTGGTGAAACGAACGGCCGAACCCCGTCGTGAACGGCTACTAATCCGGTTGGCACCTGAATCGCGTTCAAGCCATTCCGCACCGACTGGAAGCGTGAAGAACCCCCGTCAATGATCTGGATGTTGGGGTGAAAATTGTGTTCGTTACAAAGTTTTTCCCACATTGATCGTTCACGGACGGGCAGAACGAGGATAACGTGAAGAGAGCCTTCGTTAACTAGTTCAGATTGTGAGGTTCCGGTCTGTAAAAAGATTGGCTCAAAGAGTCGAACCGCTAAAAATCGCTCGATAGTATGCTGAAGGATAGGCTTACCGTTGAGGAGCAGGAACTGCTTCGGTATATCAGATTTCATCCGGCTGCCGCTGCCGCCAGCAACAATGATGGCAAAAAAATTAGTGGTAAGTGGTAAGTCGTCTGTCATAGGGCTAACACGCTCGACAAAACTACTTACTACTTACCACTTTCCAACCGCAAAGCGCAGTCGTTACTCCTTAAATAATCAGCATGGCATCGCCATAGCTAAAGAAACGATACTTTTCCTTTATGGCCACCTGATAGGCTTCCTTGATGAGTTCGTGACCACCAAAAGCGCTCGTCATCATGATCAGAATAGATTCTGGAAGGTGCAAACTCGTCAGCAACGAATTGGCAATTTTGAAATCGTATGGAGGGAAGATAAACTTATCCGTCCAGCCTTCAACGGGCTTCAACCGGCTGTTTGCCGATACTGATGATTCGAGGGCTTTCAGTGAAGTAGTGCCAACGGCACACACACGTCTGCCTGCGTCAAGAGCTGTATTCACAATCTTGGACGACTCTTCGGGAATCCGATAGTTTTCAGAATCCGTTTTGTGTTTGGTCAAGTCTTCAACGTCAACTTGGCGGAATGTACCCAGACCCACGTGCAGCGTGACGGGGGCAAAATGGATGCCTTTGATTTCCATCCGCTTCATCATGGCCTTGGTAAAGTGCAACCCGGCAGTTGGCGCGGCTACAGCACCTACATGCTGGGCAAAAACCGTTTGATACGCATCCCGGTCAGCTTCTTCGGCTTCCCGGTTCATTTCGCGGGGGATAGGAGTTTCGCCCAATTCGTCAACGGCTTTCATGAACTCCTCGTGATTACCATCGAACAGAAAACGAATTGTCCGGCCACGCGAAGTTGTATTATCAATTACCTCGGCAACTAGGTCACTATCACCAAAATATAATTTGTTGCCAACCCGAATTTTACGGGCGGGATCTACAAGTACATCCCAAAGTTTCATCTCGCGGTTCAGTTCGCGCAGGAGGAAAACTTCAATTTTTGCACCTGTTTTCTCTTTATTGCCATACAGCCGTGCCGGAAAAACTTTGGTGTTATTGATCACCATCACGTCGCCATCGCTGAAATAACTCAGCATATCCGAAAACTGCTTGTGTTCAATAGTTTTGGCTTTTCGGTCTATGACCATCAGCCGAGATTCACCCCGCTCAACCGGGTATTTGGCTATAAGACTTTCGGGTAAATCAAATTTGAATTCGGATAACTTCATAATGTATTAGCACCAAAAAAGAACAGCGTGTTTTTTGTAAAGGGCGCAAATATAGTGAAAAGTCCGGAAATTTTTACATGTTCCGGACTTTTTTCTTGCAAATATCGTAGAAATGACTTATTAGGCCGCTGAAACAGGGTCAATTGGCTTTACAGCTCCATCCGTATTGACGTTGGCGCGGTCAGAAACATTGAATTTTGCCATAAGCTCAGGCGACACTTCATTGGAATAGGTTCCTTGTGGCGACACGAAAACGCCTTTCATACCATTGGTAGCTGTAATTGCATATAGCGTCATTTCATCGCCGGGGTCAGAGGTGCCCTCAAAACGATGAAACTCATCGACCGTAAATTCTTCGCTTTTCAGCTTTGTTTCGGTACTTTTTTCTTCCAGAAAATCTTTTTTCGGGCCAAACTCATGCGTGTAGCCGCGTGTCCGAAGGTCTTCCATCGCTTCGGTCAGGGTCGTGAAATGGTTCATAAGCGGAGAGTGTTTTTGTCTGGCTATAAAACTCAAAATAGACCGCTATGGTTTAGGATTGATTTGGGTAGCCCGGCCCCGGAACAAGGTATGATTCATTAAACATTTAGCGCCGAAACCTGATTTATGGGTAATGATATTATCAAATAGACACAACCTGACACGTTTCGTATGATACATTCAGCCTGTAAACTGGTTGCTCTGGCCATTCTTGTTTCATCCTGTAATACCGATGATCCTGTTTTTGATGCCCCGATTAATCCCGATCGTATTGCGTTTTCGGCCACACGACAGTATCCAGAAGGAATTACTTACTCACCCGTACTGAATAAGTTTCTGGTTAGCTCAATTACGCAGGGGAAAGTGGGAACCGTAGATGAACAAGGCCGCTACGCCGACCTGATTACCAATGACCAGCAACTGATTAGTAGCATTGGTATGAAAGTGAGGGGTAATCAGCTTTATGTCTGTAATGGCGACCAGGGTGTGTCAACAAAAAGCTTGGCGCAAACGGCATTGAAAACGGCTGGTTTGTTTGTATATGATCTTGTGTCGGGGCAAAATCTTCGCCGGGTAGATTTAGCTGCGCTGTTGCCCAATGTCAATCACTTTGCCAATGACATTACTTTCGACGATCAGGGAAATGCGTATGTGACTGACTCATTTGCACCAGTCATTTATAAAGTGCCCGCTGATACGACCAAGCCAACTATACTTGTCAATTCGCCCCTCTTTAATGGTGCACAGGGCTTCAACCTGAATGGTATTGTATATCATTCCGATAAATTCCTGATCGTGGTGAAGTCGAATGAAGGGAAATTGTTCAAAGTTGATTTGGCCAACGCGAATAAAATTTCGGAGATAACAGGCGTTACCTTACTGAATGGCGATGGTATGCTCTTGTACAACAATGACTTATATGTTGTTAATAACCGTAAGCGGGTGTCGCAGGTGCGCAGTACCGATGGCTGGAAAACAGCCGCTATTGTTAAAACGGACAGTGTTGGCTATGATCAGGCAACAACCAATGTGCTGGTAAATAATGCGATTTATTCACTTAACGCCCGTATTGATGACGTCGGCGCGGCTGTAGCAGCTAAAAACCCGGCCCTGCTTCAGGCTAATGAGTATAGCATTCAGAAGTTTAAATAAGAGAGGAGAGGGAAGAGTGGGAGGAAGGGGAGGAGAGGGAAGAGGAATTGCTCCCTTTTTTCCTTCCTCCCACTCTTCCCTCTCCTCCTTTTAATCCGGCAATACTTTAATCATGATGTCTTTAAAATACACCTTGCTTTTTGGGTCATGACCTTGAAGGGCTATAGTGCCGCTGCTTAACTTTTTGGTCGACGAGGCATTGCTAACGCTGTCGGGTTCGGTGTAATCATTGATAATTTTGTCATTGATTTTAATAATCACTTTCTTGCCCTGTACAATGATGTGTTCGGTATACCACTCATCATCTTTTACAAATACTTCTTTCACATCCTGAAGCCCGTAAACGCTACCCGTTTTGCGCCAGTCGGTATGGGATTGGTTTACCTGAATTTCATAGCCCTTGGAGGGCCATCCTGATGGCTGATAGGCTGTGTGAATAAACATACCCGAATTTGAGCCAGGTGTTGTTTTAACCTGCGCCTTCCATTCGAAGTTTTTGAAATTGTGGTTGTTTACTGGCCCTTCATAAAATAAGTGAGCGCGTGGGCCGGCAACAACAATAGCACCATCCTGAACACTGAAGGTCGAGGGGCTTTCGTCGGTGAGTTTCCAGCCGGTAAGGGTCTTGCCATCGAAGATACTAACCCAACCGTCAGCCGTAGGTCGGCTGATGAAACTAATGCACAAACCAAGCAGCAAGACAGCGGCTGAAAAACGGATTGATGTCGTACGCATACAATAAAGGTATAAGAGTAAAGTGATCGTTAAGTAAGTAAAGCACAAAGGCGTCTAAAACTAATGTTTCCTAATTAACCAGTTGTCTTTGCCTAAATCGGCCAATGTGTCGGAGCGAAAATAAATGTGTTCTATGTGGGTATATCTGCCTGAATTATTAATCAGAAATGAGTACCACTTAGGCGAAACTGAAAAGCGCATTTATCATTTGTGCCTGTCAATTCGTTACTTTGGCAATTGAATCAACCGGAAGTCTTCATGCGTAATTTCATTTTGCTGGTTTTAGGGATAGCTGCGGCTGCGTGTAAACTCAGCGTGCCCAGTGTTTACGAGGCTAATTTTGCATCAGATCCAACGACCACTCCTGTTTCACCCGGTCAAATTGACGAAGCATCGGGCATGGCCGACAGTCGTAGTCAACCCGGTAATCTCTGGATCGAACAGGATAGCGGCAGCCCAGCCGAATTAGCACTATTGGGTTACGATGGTGCGGTAAAAGGTAAAATAGCCGTACCGTCAATTGCCAATCGTGATTGGGAGGAACTGGCCATTGGACCAGGACCCAAAGACGGTGTCAATTATATTTACATTGGGGAAATTGGCGACAATAACAGCCAGTATCTGACCGTCCAGATTTATCGCCTGCCCGAACCGGCAAACCTGCAAACGCCTATTAATAATACGCAGATCGAGCGCATAAACTTTCGCTATCCACAAGGACCGCGCGATGCCGAAGCCATGTTTGTTGACCCTAAGACGAAAGACATTTATGTGATCTCGAAGCGGGAAGAAAAAGTACATCTTTATGGGTTGCCTTACCCACAAAATACCAGTGATCTGATTACCGCAACCGATTTTGGCGAATTACCTTCGTTTGGTGGTGGACTGGCAAACTACGTGACAGGAGCCGCCATCTCGCCCGATGGCAACGAAATTCTGGTGAGAACATACACAACCGTTTTTTACTGGAAGCGTGATGCGGGGCAATCTATTCCTGATGCCTTGCAGTACGGAACCCGTCGTTCATTGGTTACCAGACTAGAGCCACAGGGTGAAGCGATCTGCTTCGATAAAGATGCCAAGGGCTTTTTTACTATCAGTGAGAAGGCGAGTGCTTCATCCGTTAACCTTTATTATTACGCCAAAAAGTAAGCCTAGATTGATTTGTATCTTTTTTTTGCGTTTGGTAAACTAGTTCTTATTTAGTTTATAGTAACTATTCAGGCGTATAGCCCGGGCCTCACTTACACATAATAGCTGTAGTGAGGCCTTTCCTGTTTACGCATAGTTTGAAAATGTATATCTATACGCGCCGTGGTAAAGCACTCGAATCTTAAGCGCCATAATAATGAAAATGAAAAATAATAATGCACACTTAAGAGTCTGCCAATAGTTGCCTACTTCGCATTGGCACTATTGTTGATAAACAACCTGCCGAATTTTTATACTTAGTATGTATATATAAAATATCTTTATGTATTGTAACTATAGTCACTTATATGCAAACATTAGATACTAAATTTATAGTAAAAAAATATTTTTTTAGTTACTTACGGTATTAGCCAATCGGTTGGTATGCCGTTTGTTATAGGGAAAATGCTCGTAAGACGATATTATTTATTCGTAGGTGACGAGTGATTTGATTTATTTATTCCCTAGACTATGCAATTTACGTCTATCTACTTCCGGTTAATTAAGTGTCTGCTGCAAGTTTTTGCAGTATCCTTTCGTCGATTGGCATTTCGGCAAATTGATCGACAGTCAGTTTGGCCTGCGTCGCTGCAATTTCCTTTAATCACTAGGATAAGCCTGAATAATGCTTCCCCTGCGCGTGCAAGTGCGTTAGGCCTACTACTTTGGCTTATGGCATCGCTGTCAGCCCAGGCACAGGTATCGGGCCGGGTTTATCAGGACTTTAATGCAAATGGGGTCTATGACATATCCGCCACAATTGCCTCGGCAGATGGCACGACCCTACCAGTGGCCGTTGATAAAGGGATTGCCGGGGTTGTTGTCAACGCATATGGACCAACAGGTTCACTGGCTGGTACGGCCACGACTGCTGCCGATGGTACGTATACTATTGCTGGTGCTACGGGCAACGTACGTGTTGAATTCTCTATACTTCCTACAAACTATTTATCAGGGCCAGTTGGTACGAATAGTGGCACGTCGGTGCAGTTTGTCACAGCTCCTGCTACAAACATAAATTTCGGAATTAACCGACCCTGGGATTATAGCGAAAACAACCCGGCACTGGTAACAAACTGTTACGTTCCGCTAAGCAGGACAGGTACGTATACAGCAAGCGATGTTATCGTAACCGTCCCCAATAATGCGGGCTCCAGTGTGTATTCAGGGGGTGTGGGCTGTACATCTTGCCCTACTGCTTACAATTTACCTGCACCGAACCATCTGGCAACGCATGCGCAGGTTGGGTCAACATTTGGATTGGGCTGGCAAGCCAGTACCAAGACGCTTTTTGCGGCAACCTATATCAAACAGTTTACCGATATTGGCCCTCAGGGAACAGGGGCTATTTATCGGATCAATATGACCAACCCAAGTGCGCCGGTTGTTATGACAGGTGCCCCAAATACCGTAACTGGTCCAATTGATCTGAACCTGATTTTTGGGGCCGGTACAATGGGAGCAAATCCGTTTTCGCCTTACCCGGACTTCAACACGGTAACTGGTCGACAAATAGTTGGTGATGCCGTATTCAACGCTGGTTTTTCAGACATCGACGTTTCGGAAGATGGAAAAACACTTTATGCGTTAAGTTTCAAGGATAAAAAAATATATAGTATCCCCATCGACGGATCGCCAATAAATTCAACGACGGTGAAGTCTGCTGTCATTCCCGTTATTAGTGGGCAAACGCTCGCTAATGTTCGACCAACCGGAATGGGAATAAAAGATGGTAAAGTATATGTGATTACACAAGGCAGTTTTGCTATTGATGCCTCAAATGACTACGATACAGGTGTAGACTTCGTTGGTAGTGTACGTTATCCGTATTTAAATGGCACAGGAATTGGTACGCAACACGCGGTATACGCGTATGATCCGGCTACAAACACGTTTACAACAACCCCCGTTCTAAGCTTCAATAATCGGGACGCTAACAGTAACTGGATCTGGTACTGGGGCATTATTTATATGGATCTGGTTTTCGATGATAAAGGAGCCATGATTTTGGGTGGCAGAAATATATCGAATGACGTTGTAGGCGGCACAACTGGTGCTCGTTTGGTTAGAGCCAGCAAAAATGGTTCGGGAGTTTATGACATTGAAGATGGCGGAAGTTCAGGCGGTATTACCACCGGTGGTTCTACAGTTAGCAATGGTAGTGTTAGCAATGGGTTATACTATTATCAGGTCGATCCAGTAGATGGTGGTGAAGGCGATTCGAATGGCGGTCTGGCTCAGATACCAGGCCATCCAAACGTTATTGAAACGCAGTATGATCCGTTCGAGGTCTATACCGCAGGTCTGCGTTGGTTGAATAATACAACCGGAAAGAGTACAAAAGCGGTCGAGATTGTCGCTCCCAGCAACCCTTTTTCATTCAACGGTGTAAATTTTGATAATAAAGCGGGGGTATTGGGTGAATTGGAAGCCCTTTCGTCTCCGGCTCCTATCGAAATCGGTAACCGAGTTTGGAACGATACCAATAATGATGGTATTCAAAATGCGGGTGAAACAGGTATTGCCGGTGTCAGCGTCTCACTCTGCACGGGCGCAGGTGCTCCCATCGCCACTGCTGTGACCGACGCCAATGGTACCTATTACTTCTCGTCGGGCAGCGGCACCACGACAGGTTCAGTCATTTATAGCCTGTCGGCGCTAACGGCCAACACAAACTATCAATTAAAATTCCCCACAACCAATAGTAGCAAATCGCTGGTAACGGCCAACGCGGGTGCCGACAACATCGACTCAGATGCTCCGGCCTCTGGCGTTGTATCGTTCTCCACGGCGAGTATCGGTGCTAACGACCATACGTTCGATGTGGGGTATGGAGCTGCTACTTGTGCGCTTTCGACCACGGTTACTGCTGGGACTTGTACTCCCGCTACCAATCAATATGCCGTATCAGGTACTCTATCTTTGATCAATAATGCAGCAGGTGGCACGGCCACTATCACTGATGGAACGGCCACGACTACAGTCACGATTGCAGCCAACGCAACGACGGCCAGCTATATCTTAACGGGCTTGACGTCTGACGCGGCCAGCCACACCGTAACGGTGAGCTTACCCGGTTGCGGAACGGCCACGGTGGGTTATACGGCTCCGGGGAGTTGCTCATCTGCGGCATCTTCTTGCTCAATCACCATCAAACCCACTGTGTCAGGTTGTTACTCCGTGAGTGGGGTAAGCAAGGCCACCGTCAGCGTGGAAGTAGGCTGGAGCAACGCGCCAACGGGAAATATTACCGTGACCTATGCGGGCCAGACCAAGACCATCACACCGGGATCATTTACAACGTCTGCCAACTCAGGCACGATAGTCTCGCCCCAGGTGGTAGCCTTCGAAGTTGATCTAAGCACGGCTACTTCAGGCCAGACCGCCATCGCCACCTTCAACAACAGCACAACCTGCACCATCACCAGCTCGGCAATTATCCTACCTGCTGCCTGCCTGCCTACGCCCTGTACAACAGGGCAAACTGGTGGTACCGTCTTTAATGACTACAACGCCAATGGTATTCATGAGTCTGGCGAAACCACGGGGATACCGAGTGTAACGGTTAAGGCATTCGATTGCAATGGTGCATTGGTCGGCACCACAACCACCGACCAGTATGGTCGATATACGTTTACAGGACTGACAGCCTCCAATTACCCGATTCGGGTAGAGTTTAGCGGTTTGCCTGCTATTTATGGGCAGGGAACGCTGAATGGTTCAGATGGCCGCACTACGGTGCAGTTTGTGAATGCAGCCAGTTGTACGATTGATCTGGGCGTATTGGATCCGACTGATTATTGTGAAAGTAACCCTAAGTTAGTTGTACCCTGTTATGTCTATGGTGACCCCCAAACTGGGTCATTATCGGGCCAACGCGATGCCGTAGTCATGTTTGACTATAACCTGGCGGGGGCTCCGGACATGACGAAGATGACCGAAGTGGCCAAAGCCGAACAGGTAGGCACGCTCTGGGGCGAAGCCTACGACAAGGACACCAAGCGGTTATACATGTCGGCTACCCTGAAACGACACGCAGGGCTTGGCCCCCTGGGCCTGGGCGGTATCTACGTTGCGGATTTGACTAATCTGTCCGCTCCGGTTACGACAGCCTATATTGATGTAACAACGCTGGGGATCAACGTCGGTTCGTCCACCGCAACGGATACCTGGTTCGGTGTTACCAATCTAACTCGTGGTTTGTCAACAGACCCCAGTAAAGCCAGTGTCGACCTTAACGCATACAAGGCCATTGGAAAAGCGGGTATTGGCGGCATTTCGTTGTCTGCTGATGGCAAGAAGCTGTATTTTACCAACCTGTACGACAAAAAACTATACGTCCTGAACGTGGGTACGGGTGCAGCCACCCTGGATAAATCTATTGATTTCCTGTCAGCTGCATCTTGCCCTAACGGGGATCTCCGCCCCTGGGCTACTAAATTCTACAGGGGAAAAGTCTATGCGGGTGTTGTTTGTGATGCTGGCACCTCGCAAAATCAGGCAGACATGCGGGCATTTGTTTACCAGATTGACCCCAGCACCAATGCGTCGTCTGTTATTTTCGACTTCCCACTGACCTATCCGAAGGGGACGCCTAATACCCAGTTTCCAGATCGGACAGGCTGGTATCCCTGGACAGATGATTGGTCGCTCAAAATAGCCCCTAATAACACGGTTGATAAAGACCGGGTTGTTCACCCGGAACCGATCTTCAATGATATCGAATTTGATATTGACGGGTCAATGGTACTGGCCTTTGGTGACCGTACTGCCGTTCAGACAGGTCTTAATAACTACGGCCCCTACGCACCGTACAGCACCAATTCCTCGTATCAAGGCAACGTTGGCGGAGATATTCTTCGGGCTTATTCAACCGGCATCAGCTTTGTTTTAGAGAACAACGCCAAAGCGGGTCCGGTGACTGGTGCTGGTCTTAACAACAATCAGGGTCCCGGCTTCGGCGAATTTTATAATGACAAGGTTGCTTCTTTTCACTCTGAGGATATCGTGGGTGGACTGGCGTTACTGCCAGGCAGCGGAGAAGTGGTTGCCGTTGCGATGGATCCTTCGACAAGTCCTCTGGTTCTCAATGCTGGTGGTGTTCGACATTTTAATAATACGACAGGCGCAGTGAACAGTGGCTATGCTGTTTACAAATCTAATACTGGAGATGGCACCTATGGTAAGGCTACGGGCTTAGGCGATTTGATCCTAACCTGTAGCACACCCACCTATCTGGAAATCGGCAACCGGGTTTGGGTAGATACCAATAAGGACGGCATTCAGGATCCCTGCGAAAAATCGATGGCGGGCGTAAACGTGGCCCTCTATCAAGGAAACACGCTTATCGCCACGGCTACCACCGATGCCAACGGGGAGTACTATTTCAACAATAACCCCGTCAGCAGCACAGTAGTCGGCACAACGTCTACGACGCTAATTCAGCCCAACACGGCCTATACGGTTCGTTTTGGTACGGATGGCACCACAAATCAGTACGACAACACGACGGGTATTCTGACAACCAGTATTGGTAAGTTTAACGTAACCACAGCCTTCAGCACAGCGCCCACAGCCAACACCCTCAATGACAGCAACGCCCTGGTATCGGGCGGCTTCCTGTCGGCCAATGTGACCACGGGTGCGGCCGGTTCGGTGAACCATACGATTGATGCAGGCTTCATCTGCGCCCCTACTACGGTAGGCAGCGTGAGCGTGGTAAAAGCTACCTGCACCGGCACTACGGCTAACAACGATGGTCAAGTCCTGTTAACGGGGGTTGTATGTGGCGATAAAGCATTTATCTACACATCGGGTCCGGCTCCATCGTATACCGCAACGGGTGGCTTATCGGTATCAGCTTCGGCCGTTAGTTTCACCGGTTTGGTGAACCCCAGTACATCGGCGGGTCAGAGCTATTCAATTATTGTTTACAACGGCCCCTGCTGCTTTACAACCGTAACGGCAGTGTTGCCGCAGCAGGTTTGCACGGCAGTTCCTTGCAGCATCTCAGCCACGGCTGCTGCCACCTGCAACAACAACGGCACACTCGATAGCAACACGGACGATTACACTAGCTTCGTCCTGACGCCATACAATGCCGTGCAGGGCAGCCGCTTTACCATAACCGCCACGCAGGCAGGCTCGCCCATTGCCATCACATTTCCCGATGGAACAACAACGACTTCTGGCGCATCCATGAGTGCGCTGAGTTATGCCTACCCAACCCCGTTCCGCACAGGGGTGGGCACGGCTGGCAAAGGCAATATCATCATCACCATCACCGATGTCAATAACGCCACCTGTACCACTCATGTTACGGTAGTCGATCCCGGCACCTGTGCACCGGCTGTCTGTGTGGGAACTACGCCGACCTCAGTAAGCTATGCCTACCAGACGCCGTTCCAGACAACAGAACTGGCTAACGTACCTTTACTGCTCAATAAATTTGATAATGGCGGTGGAACCCGTACGCTGACGGGGGTGAAACTCACCTACAAAATATTCGAGGCCACCAATTACCTCTTCGAGAATGCCTCCAGCACATCGAATGATTTTGTAGCGACAACCTCAGGCACTGCCCGCATGAAGCTGAGTGGCACCACCATTATCACGGCAGGCTTCCCCAATGTCACCACAGGTGATTTAACATTACCTGCGGGTGTGACCGTAGCGGCTCAGGGGACCTATTCGGGCGATGCCCCCTTTGGAACCTCGAATGTATCGACGCTTAAAGGAATGGATTCGTGGTTAACGCCCCTGCTTCAGGATATCTTCATTGATCCCCGGCTCGATCCTCGCTGGGTAACAACAGCTACTGGCAACCCTGGCAACGATGCTGATATTTATGTATGGGCTCCTCAATCATTCTCGTCGACGGGAGTAACCACCTACACGGCCACGACTGATCTGACTCATTTTGTAGGAAGCGGAACGATCCCTCTGGTAGCCTCTACGGTAAATGGCTTTGGTTTTATTGGCGGTGGAGGAAATATACTCTCCATTCAAAACACAAAGGCCTATGCCTGCGCTACGGTAGAGTACACCTATATCTGTACGGTGTGTTCGCTAACGGCCACGGCTACGCCAACAGTTTGTAATCCAGTAACGAATCAATATGATGTATCAGGCACGATTAGTTTAACCAGTAATCTGGCAGGTGGTGTAGCTACCATCACGGATGGCACGGTTAGTACGAGTGTAACTGTAGGAGTTTCTGCTACCAGTGTTGCTTACTCCCTAACGGGCTTAACTTCAGACGGAGCCAATCATACCCTAACGGTTACGTTAGCGGGTTGCGGTTCGGCAACGGTGGGTTATACAGCACCGGCCAGTTGTACAATAGCCGCAACTATTTTGGTTACTTCCGCGACGGTCTGTTACGGTTCATCCGCTACGCTGGTGGCTTCGGGTTGCACCGGCACCATCACCTGGTCAAGCGGGGCAACGGGGGCTTCTTTCGTCACCCCGGCCCTGACGGCCACCACTGATTACACGGCTACCTGTACCACCTCGACGGGGTCAACCACCTCGGCGGTGGGCACCGTGACGGTGATGCCCCAACCGGTGCTGAGCCTGCAAGCCAGCGCAACGCTGGTGACGGTGGGCACACCAGTGAGCCTGTCGGCCATCGGTTGTGTGGGCACGGTAAGCTGGCCCACCGGCGTTACGGGCGCTTCCATCAGTGTGACCCCGGCTAACCCCACCAATGTCTACTCGGCCACCTGTACCACAGGCCCGGGTTGCACCACGGTAGCAACCACGACCATCAACACAGCGCCCTCGGCGAGTCTGGTGGTGATCTCGGCGACGGTCTGTTACGGTTCATCCGCTACGCTGGTGGCTTCAGGCTGCACCGGCACCATCACCTGGTCAAGCGGGGCAACGGGGGCTTCTTTCGTCACCCCGGCCCTGACGGCCACCACTGATTACACGGCTACCTGTACCACCTCGACGGGGTCAACCACCTCGGCGGTGGGCACCGTGACGGTGATGCGCCAACCGGTATTGAGTCTGCAAGCCAGCGCAACGCTGGTGACGGTGGGCACACCAGTGAGCCTGTCGGCCATCGGCTGTGTGGGCACGGTTAGCTGGTCAACGGGTGCAACGGGGGCTGCTATCAGTGTGACCCCGGCCAACCCCACCAATGTCTACTCGGCCACCTGTACCACAAGCCCGGGTTGCACTACGGTGGCCTCCACCACCATCAGCACGACCCTAGCCTGCTCACTGAGCGTAACGACCACGAGCCTGCCTAAAGGACAGGTGGGAGTTGCTTATAACCAGACTATCGTAACCACTGGCGGTACGGCTCCGTTGAACTTCTCGGTCTCAGGTGGTAACCTGCCAACAGGCCTGAGCCTCAACGCCACGACCGGTATCATCTCCGGTACACCAACCGTTAGTGGATCATTCCCCACCACGATCACCGTTACCGATGCCAAAGCCTGTCAGGTTAAACTGTCCCTCTCGGTCTTCCAGATCGACCCGGCTCCACAAACCGCATCTTTGGGTGACTTTGTCTGGTACGATACCAATAAGAATGGCCAGCAGGATGGACTTGAAACGGGCGTGGCCGGGGTAATTGTCAAGCTGTTTGACCCCACCTCGTCGACGGTAACCCCTATTGCCAGTCTGACAACTGATGCCAGTGGCAAGTACCTGTTTACCAACCTCACTCCGGGCCAGTACTGTGTGATCTTCCAGACAACGACTTTGCCTGTGGGCTACAGTCTGACTCTGGCCAACACGGGGGCTGATGCCACTGATAGTGATGCTAGTCCGGTAACGGGTAAAACGGCCACCTACACGCTCACGGCTGGTCAGCAGGAGCTGAGTGTCGATGCGGGCATCATCGCCCCGGCCATCAGCCTCAATCTGGATAAACTTGTTGACAAGAGCCGGGCAAAAGTGGGGGATGTGCTGACTTACACCCTGGTGCTGACCAACACAGGCACCGTCACCGCAACCAATGTGGTGGTGAGCGACGTAAGCACGGTTGGTTTGCGCTATGTAGCGGGGTCGGCTAGCGCCCCGGCGGGCAGTACCTTCACGCAGGGCAATCCGCTCAGCACGTGGACTATCGCCAGTCTGGGGGCGGGTCAACACCTGGATCTGACTTTCCAGGCCATTGCCGACAGTAGTGGTATTCTTTACAACACAGCTACGATTCCGGGCGATACGGCCCGCGTTTGCACCAGCATTCCTTATCAGGTCTGCAAGGGAAGTGTGTATCAATTCCAGTTAGGTGTTGCCGTTGGGAGTCAGTCGTATCAATGGTATAAGGACGGCGTGGCCCTAACAGGCGCCAGCTCGAATACATTACTGGTAACGGCAGCGGGTTCCTACAGTGTGGCCATCAATGGGGTGGCGGGTTGTTTGACAGGCTCTTGCTGTCCGTTTATCATCGAAGAGATTGCCGATGTGGCATCTTATTCGCTGGCGGCTACGACGCCAACCTGTAACGGCACAGTGGCTCAGACCAACGGTCAACTAACGGTCACAGGTTTGGTGAGCAGCACGGCTACGTCATATACTTACCAGATCGTACTAGGGAGCAGTTTTGACAGTGGCACGTTGCTAACGGTTAATAAGACGGCTGTTCCTCTGAGTAGTATTCTGAGCAGTAGTTTGGCGCCCGGAACGTACACAGTACGGATTTACAATGCATCCGGCTGTTATCGTGACGTGACAGCGGTGATTCTACCCGCCAACTGTGTTTGTCCGCCACCGAAGTGTGTTCCGTTTGTTGTACAGAAGATACGCTGAATTAGACCTTAGTTTGTTCTGATAAATAAGTCCTCCTGCTGGTTTAGAGGTTGACTTGAAACGAGAAATCACTCAAAAATAGTGTCAGATTGTCTCAATGGCGTAGTCTGACATTATTTTCGAGTGATTTCTCGTTTCGATCAGACTGGGTTTCGTTTCGCCTAAATACCGACAATCAGTTATCTTGCCGCATGGATTCATCAATTCTAATTATTGTTCTGAGTTTGTCGGTACTGATTTCGTATGCTTTTGACTTGTTCAGCAGTCGGTTCAAAACGCCCTCTGTTTTGCTGCTTTTGCTGTTAGGTATGATTATCAGGCAGGCCACTCAGTATTTTGATGTTCAGGTGCCTTATGTTACAACGATTCTACCAACATTGGGCACGCTGGGCCTGATTCTGCTGGTGCTTGAGGGCGGCCTTGATCTTGAACTCCATACCGACCGATTAAGCGTACTTCGACGAACATCGCTAGCGTCATTGCTGGCTATCGTAGGCGGAACGTTACTGATGGCGGGTATGCTCTATCTGCTGTTGAACGATTCGTTCTACCATTGTCTGATTGCTGCCCTGCCCTTTTCCATCATCAGCAGTTCGGTTACGGTACAGCGACTGGATCAGCTGTCGGGGGTGCAACGTGAGTATGCCGTTTACGAATCGGCGTTTGCCAGCATATTGGGTATCATGGTCTTTAATTTTTTGTTGCTGAGCCGGGGGTCTGTTCTGGAAGCTGTTTGGCTGTTTACGCGAGATACCCTTTTCATGGCGCTTATCTCCCTGATTTGCTGCTTCGGGCTGCTTTACCTGATTGGTCGTATCAATCACCGAATCAAATTTCTTCCCATTATATCTGTGCTTTTTCTGGTCTACGCTTTGGCCGAAATCAACCACCTGTCGTCTTTATTGTTAATTCTTATTTTTGGCTTGTTTCTCAACAATACAGAATTGTTTATTCGTGGACGATTAAGTCTGATTCTTAAAAATGACTTGTTCGAGAAAGAACTTGATCAACTCAAAAATCTGACGGCCGAGGGCTCTTTTGTTGTGCGGACCTTTTTCTATCTGATTTTAGGCTATGCCGCTATCCCCAGTGAGTTAGTCGATACCGATGCAATGATCGTTAGTGCGTTGTTTATGGTCATTATCATTGCCTGGCGCTGGGTAACACTCCGGCTAACGTATTGGGGCGTTTCGAGTCCGTTATTGTGGATTGCTCCACGGGGTCTAATTACGATCCTGCTCTATTTGAATATCCCCGAAGATTTACGATTACAGGGTTTCCGCGAAGGGATCCCTATGGTAGTTGTTACCTTATCCTACCTGGTTGTCATGACAGGCGTATTGGGAAGTAAACCCGTGGGGGATGGAGAGTGAGGAGTGAAGAATAGTTAATTGTTTAAATTATTCTTCACTCTTCATTCAATTTAAGTATTGCCGGAAAGACCACCAGCGTCTTGATTTTAAATAGACCAGGTTATCTTCATTCGCGAAGGCTTCCCGTTCAAAACTGATGTTGCGATAAGCGTTGTAATGCTTCCTGTACTGAAACCGGCGAATAAGATACTCGACGGTATACCAGAGATAAAAAAGAACGATGCCTAGTTCGGCTTGCTGGCGCAGATGAATTCGTTCGTGGTTCAACAGGACAGGGCCCGGATTTGGATGCCTAACCAAAATAAACGGGAAAAGAGCCATCCCATCGGGGCCAAGTGAAGCAACGTGAATGACGAACATAGATACGGATAGCTGAATAGATACCTAACAGGAAGTAAGGCAAATTTGATCAATAACAGGCAAATTTGCGCTTAGTTTCCCTTTACCTGTTGCGCTTCCCTATTGTCGTCCTTGTACTTACACAGCATGAGCTGAAAACTTTTTCTATGACGTTACTACTTACAGGTTTTTTTATTATTGGTTATTTACTGATTAGCTTCGAACACTCGATTAAGATCAACAAAACAGCTACAGCACTCATTACAGGTATCGTTTGCTGGGCTGCCTATGCGCTATTGGCAACAAATGCCGAAGCTGTTGGGCATCAACTGGAACACCACCTGACTGACACGGCCGAAATTCTGTTTTTCCTGATGGGAGCCATGACGGTTGTTGAACTGATTGATGTACATGATGGCTTTACACTCATCACCGACCGTATTGCCAGCCGAAACATTCGTTCATTACTTTGGATTATCAGTCTGCTTTCGTTTTTTTTGTCGGCCCTTTTAGACAACCTCACAACATCTATTGTTATGGTGTCTGTTGCTCGCAAGCTCATTCGGAATGCCGAAGATCGACGTGTTGTGGCGGGCATGATAATCGTTGCGGCCAACGCAGGTGGTGCCTGGTCGCCCATTGGCGACGTGACAACAACCATGCTCTGGATTGGCGGACAAATTACCACGGTCAATATCATACGGACCGTAGTACTTCCCAGCCTGGTGTCCTTACTGGTGCCATTGGCCGTGTTGACCCGCTATTACAAATCTGAATCAGAGAGTAAAGCCCCAACAGTAAAGTCGGGGGCGAGTCGACCTTACGTAACGCCAACCTCCCGACGCGAGCGACGAATCATGCTGGCCATCGGCCTGGGTGGAATGCTGTTTGTGCCAATTTTCAAGACGCTCACCCATTTGCCCCCCTATATGGGCATGATGCTGGTACTGGGCCTGATCTGGGTAGCATCAGAAGTGCTGCATAGTGACAAGGACGAAGCCGAACGGAAGAAATTCACTGCGGCCTATGCCCTAAGCCGTATCGACACACCCAGTATTTTGTTTTTCCTTGGTATTTTATTGGCCGTAGGTGCGCTGGAGTCAACGGGTATTCTACGATCGCTGGCCGGATCACTTAGTCAGGCCGTTGGTAATCTGGATGTAATTATTTTCATGATTGGCGTTGTATCGGCGGTGGTTGATAACGTGCCTATTGTGGCGGCCACAATGGGTATGTATGATCTGAATACTTACGCGGTCGATACCAAAATCTGGACCTTTCTGGCGTATTGTGCCGGTACTGGCGGGAGCTTACTACTTATTGGATCGGCAGCGGGAGTGGCTGTTATGGGCATGGAAAAGCTGGCTTTTGGCTGGTATCTGCGTAAGATCAGCTGGCTTGCCTTACTTGGTTATGTGGCTGGTGCACTGGTCTTTTTGGTGGAGTTCGCGCTGACTGCCTGACCAACGGAATCCCTTTTCGTGTATCTTGTCGTTTCAGACCTGATAACTTAACTTTGATCTTGTACATCACCGAAAAATCATGAAAAAGCTACTATTAATTGTAAGCGCTTTTGCTCTGTTTTTGCCGTCAGCTGTTGCCCAAACGACACCAACGGCCGATGAGATAATCGACAAATACATTGCGGCCATTGGGGGAAAGGATGCGCTGGCGAAAGTGACGGATTTAACGACCAGCATGTCTAGTGAAGGCCAGAATGGCGCTATCATTATGATTACGCGGAAGCAGAAATTGCCCAATATGTTCTCGATGTTAATCAACGCCAACGGTATGGAGGTAATGCGACAAACCGGCGATGGCTCAAAAGTGCAGATGGGGGGGATGCAGGGCAGCCGTACGCTCGAAGGCCCGGCAGCCCTGCAAATGACCATAATGAGCACGCTTTTCCCTGAATTGCACTATGTCGAAAACGGGGTAAAGACGACGCTGGTTGGCCCCGAAAAAGTGGATGGCAAAGATACCTACAAGCTTAGCCACACTACTGCAGAAGGAACACCGACCTGGACCGATAATTTCGACGTTGCAACGGGGCTAAAAGTACAGGCGGTCACGACGGCCAAATCGCCACAGGGCGAAATGACGACTACCAGCGTGTTTTCAGATTACAAAGAGGTAAATGGTATCAAGTTTCCGATGACCATCTTACAGCAGTCGCCACGGGGGCCAATGACGATGACCGTCGACAATGTAAAAGTCAACAAAGGCATCAAAGACTCTGAATTTACGGTGAAGTAAATAGAACCTGATTTTATAAGAAAAGCCGCTGAAATTGAATTTCAGCGGCTTTTCTATTCACGTTCGTTTATCGTTAGTATGTAACTGGTGTTGTTGAACGAACACGCGTGCCAAAACCGAGCCGTAGCCCTGCATACCAGCCCGATAACTGAATGGCCGGGTTGTTTGCACTGATTTCATGACTGGCATCGAGGGGAGATCGACCGGTGAACCGGTATCCGGCATCCAGACCGATAACAAATGAACGTTCCATCGTAGAACAATCGAGTTGTCGCTGGCTGTAAGGTATGCGCAAGTGGGCAGTCAAACCAGCGTCGATACCCCCGCTGCTGGTTCGAAGCGTAGCCTTCTGGGTACTACCCGGATTCGTTAATATCGTATTGAGCGATGGGGCAGTACTGCTCACGGGCTCGACACCTAAATGAAATGGGATGGTGATGATGCTTAACTGAGGCCCTAATTGAAATTTTTCTGAATGAATTAAGCTGTATGTACCACCGATCTTAAAATAGTAAAACCCGGACGTTGCTTTATATGCGCCGTTCGTAACACGCTGACCAGACCCAAACGATAAGCCAAATTCTGATTGAAAAGCTAATGGCTTGTTGGCGCGTGAAAATTGAGAGGTTACACTAATGACAGGAACCTGCGATGATAGGTTGCCGTACCCAGCCTGTTGTAAGGCTTGATTCAATTCGCCTAAGTTGACACCCTGCATACCAAGGCGATAAGTTGTGATGGCATCGTAATTGCTCCAGCGAGAAACCGATCGCTGTGCCATTGCGGGGTTAAATAAAACCAGTGACAGGGCTACTATTTTCAGGTAAACGTTTAGGGTTTTCATAAGCTGTAGAGATGTTTTTATGTAAAGCTAAACGACTGATAGTCTGATTGTCCAGGGCTGTGAAAATTTAATGTGTTTTGTGTTACCAGGTGAATTTTGAACGTAACTCTAACAGCCCTTAATGAATAGGACGTGTGAAAAGCAGCACCTTCACTTATTGCAAAATAGCATTAACTGACGCTACAAATTCTTTATAAACTCTTCCAGCGCGTTCAGGTGATCGGTAAAGGCCTGTTGTCCGGTATTGGTGGCCGAGTACGTTGTGTTTGGTTTTCGACCAATAAATTGCTTTTGCACGGCAACATAGCCCGACTCTTCCAGGGCACGCAGGTGCGTAGCCAGATTGCCGTCGGTTAGGCCCAGTAACTCTTTAAGCGAGTTGAAACTCATCAACTCATTGACCATCAATACCGACATGATGCTTAGCCGCGCTTTGCTTTCAAAGGCTTTATTGAATTGAGCCAGCAGGTCGTTCTTCATGCGGTGGTACGTTCGTATTTATAGTACATGGCCAGACCATATACAATGTGTAAAATGCCAAATCCAATCGACCAGGTCAGCAGGTTGTAGCCCGGCCAGAAGAGGGATAATAATCCCAGTCCAATTTCGCAGTAGGCCAGTGACTCAACATCACGTACTGTGTATTTGCTGCCATTGAGCAGAGCTAGTCCATAAAAAATCAGCGTTACCGGAAAGGCCAGCCAAATTAGATTGTACTGTAATAAGGCAAGACAAAATATGCCTCCGGTGGCCAATGGAACAGCCATCGCCCAAAGTAGTCGTTGCGAGGATGTGTTCCAAACCGTTTGGCCTTGTCGGCGGGTTTTTCGAACGGTGAAGTAACTGCCGGAAAGTAGGGCAAGTGATAAAACAATAATGGCTACCGTAACTAAAAACTGCCTGACGTCCTGATGATTCCCACCTGCGTAAGAGCCCTGTGGACTAGTTTGAAGCGCAGTGAAAAAGCCTGTTTGTAAACGGAAAGAGACGATAACAGCTCCTGCCAGAGCGATAACCCCCGCCGAGACCCCCGATAGCCCACTTAGGGAGAGGAATTTGGAAGAACGTTCCATCAGGCTACGGATTTCCGTTAGCGTTTGCAGGTGTTCGCGCGATTCGTGCATGAGTAAATAAATTTTGAATGGGAGAATGAGCGATTGAATGAATAATGTCAGGAAACCAAACTAAGTAGTGAAAAATAGTCTATCCAATAAATGACCACCTAATATGATAAGACCGACGATGACGGCTATGATGGTTAAAATCAGAACGGCACCAGACGAGAGATCTTTGATTGCTTTGATTTGAGGATGCAAACCTGGGGAGACAAAATCGCACAGTTTTTCTATAGCCGTATTGAATGCTTCCGCTGCCCAGATTAAGCCGACTTGCGTCAGGATGATAGCCCATTCAACACGATTCAGGTTCAGCCAAAATCCAGCTGAGATGACCAGAATCGCTACCAGCAAGTGAACTTTGGCATTGTTCTCGAACCGAAACAAGTCGACAATACCCTCTCCGGCAAACCGGAAACTACGCAGCACTTTGCGGAAATCAATCATGGGGCAAATGTACTGCGTCGTTTTCATACTCGATGTACCAGTAGAAAGCTACATACATCAGAAATAGGACAAGGCCGTAAGCAAGGGTCAATTTCAGACTCAGGTGGTCGTGATAGGCGCGGGCAATAGCTATCGTCAACGCCGAGGGGCTTGTCAGCACATCCCAGCTGTTCCACCGGCCAACCCGGCCCAGGTAAATGCCGAATCCTGACAAGATCTGGCTACAAAAAATCAATGCCCAGGTAAGTGCGTTTCCTGCTGATGGCCGAATGATCCGATGAACAATCAAAATGGAATATAAACCCACCAGCAAGCCTGTCAGGGCAAACACGAACAGCGCCATGGTATCGAACCAAAGTAACGGTTGATCGACATTTCGAATGTGAAACAGATCGGTAATGATGTACGGCGCATTCGGCAAAAACGCCAGCCATGTTGCCAAACCACCGGCCAGTAACCATCGGTGTTTGAAACCCGACTGCCGTAAATCGCGCAACACCAGCACAACGCCTAACGGAAACCAGGCCAGAAAGAGGTTCCAGGTGAGCATAATAAAGAACCACCAGTTGCCTGTTAACAGGCAACTGGTCGTAACCAGGCCAAGGCCTATTACGGTTAACAGGGCTAATGCCCGTAAGCCCTTACCAGGCCGAGCGTCGCGAGGGGAGATCATACCGGATTGATAAGGAGAAGTAGCTATCGTGTGCATTGTATAAAGTACTTTGTTTTGCAAAGTAAGTAAATAAAAAGATTGCCTCTCATTTAGAGAGGCAATCTTTTTATTTACTGGGTTAGAATGGACTCGATTTGCTTCCGAAATCAGGCGGTTTGGAGAAGAGGAGGGAGGAGAGGATTTATTCTCATTTTACACCTATTCCCCTTTCTCCTTTTCCATTATCTTTACCGTATGACGTTTACTGAAATGCCCCCCCGCCGTCAGGAACAACTGATGGCGTTTGATCGACTCCTGACCATCATGGATGAGTTGCGCGAACAGTGCCCCTGGGATCGCAAACAAACCCTGGAAAGTCTGCGCCACCTCACCATCGAAGAAACATACGAACTCTCCGACGCCATTCTGGAAAAGGATTTGCCCGAAATCCGTAAAGAGTTAGGTGATATTCAGTTACACCTGGTTTTTTATGCCAAAATCGCATCGGAAACCGGAGATTTCGACATTGCTGATGTATTGAATGGAGTTTGTGAGAAACTTATTAGTCGCCATCCACACATTTATGCCGATGCTAGTGGTAGTAAAGTTATCGCCGATACCGAAGAGCAGGTAAAGGCAAACTGGGAGCAGCTTAAGCTTAAAGAAGGGAACAAGTCGGTGCTGGGTGGCGTGCCGGGGTCGTTACCCGCTCTGGTGAAAGCCATGCGTATACAGGAAAAAGCACGGGGAGCCGGTTTTGACTGGGACGAAAAAGAGCAGGTTTGGCAGAAAGTAGAAGAAGAAATGCAAGAGTTTAAAGCCGAATTCAACGCAGATACCAATGCGGTTATAGACCACCAGCGAGCCGAAGGTGAATTTGGTGATTTACTTTTCTCCCTTGTCAACTATGCCCGCTTCATAGATATTAACCCCGAAACCGCTCTTGAACGTACCAATAAAAAATTTATCAAGCGTTTTCAATACATCGAAGAACAAGCCCGTAACAATGGCAAAGCCCTCAGAGATATGACGCTGGCCGAAATGGACGTCTACTGGAACGAAGCCAAGAAAGATGTATGATATACGGTACATGAGGTATTATACACGAAAATACATCATGTACCGTATATCATATACCATACATACTACATCTTACATTAAATCATGCGTATTGCTTTCCTGACCGATATGCACTTAGGTGCCGATGGTGAACTTGTACAGGGTGTCGATGTTCGACAGAACTTTTTAAGGGCACTCGAAACTGTAGCTGAGTTGAAGCCGACCTGCTTAGTACTTGGCGGAGACATCTGCGATACCAAAGGCGATCCGGCCATCTATGCGTGGGTCAGAAAACAGATTGATCTACTCCCGTTTCCGAATTATGTGATTGCGGGTAATCACGATGACTCGGTAATTATGGCTGAGGTATTCAATAAACGCCACGATTTAACCAGTGGCGAATTGTATTATGCGTTGCCGCTGGAAGGTCGCCCGGCTTTGTTTCTGGATTCATCGAAGGGAGAATTTTCTGCTACCCAATGGGACTGGCTGCACGAGTATTTTTTGGCCCTTCGCGACAACAACATTGTGATATTCATGCACCATCCGCCCCTTCCTGCCGATGTCCAGTTTATGGATCGCAAATATGCTTTTCGGCAAAGCGATGAATTCCTGGAATTAGTGCGTGATTTGCCCTGTCATGTAACAGTCGTTTGTGGCCATTACCATGTTGAAAAAGTAGTGCAACGGGGCAATTTGCTGGTACTGCTAACGCCTTCTACGTTTTACCAGCTACAACAGGACACGCCCGAATTTGCGGTCGATAACTACCGGATTGGTATCCGAGAAATCAACCTGACAACACACGGCACAAATAGCACTGTGGTTTATCTGGAACCTGCCTCCATAAACCAGCGCGTTACACAATAACTCCTCGCGGGGCAAATGAACGTACTAATACGGGGATACATTATTGTCATAACGTATTGATACTTACCCTAAAATCAGCAGTTATACAAAAAGTAAAAGCCGTAGTTCTTCGCTATAATAAACTACGTTGCCAGCCGACTTTTGACGAAGTTTTCACCTTTAACTAACTTCTCAAAATGGAAGCACCTAAAGTAACCAAAGGCAGCGAATTTCATGTCGTGCTCGGCGGTTTGAAACTCTCCGATAAACTCGAAAATCACATTGCGTCGGAGATTCAGCGCGTTGTTGCAGCGGCCTTAACGGATTATCCAAACCCCGATGACCCGGATGGCGATGATGGTCTGGCAGGAGGTCGACGTCAACACGGTACCGGCCGGTTCGGTCCGTATGTAGTAATCCCGTCTAAAGATTGGCTGGGCCGTTGGCTTCAACTTGTAGGTAAAGATTTCAGGGTCAATCCTGAAGTGGTTGGCCAACTGGAGAAAAATCTGCAAAAAGGACTTCAGTTCAACGTTTAGGGGAATGGTAACGCCCCATACTACCTTATGCCCCAGTGCAACGGCTCAGGAAGGGGCGTTGCTGCTGGGCGTGGTTGGCCCCGACAAGTCGGTTCGGTTCCTGCCTGAACCGGAGCCAATGACCACCCAACTGACCGAGTCCGTTACCGCTATTGACAATCCCGAACAGCATTTTCGTTTTGCCAATAAGTGCGCAAAATCGGGTTGTAACCAATGGCAATCCGGACGATGCGGAGTAATTGATCTGGTTATGTCGGTCAATCAACATCTGGAGGCACCTGTTTCGTTACCCCCCTGCGCCATTCGGGCGCAATGTCGCTGGCACAAACAGAGTGGCCCTACAGCCTGTACCGTTTGTCTGTTCATCATCACCGATTCATCGAAAACCAGCGAAGAACGGCTTGAATACATTGACGCGAATTTTTAATGAATAATGTGTAATGAACAATGGATAATGGGCAGTAGATTGATTATCGCACCCATTATCCATTGTTCATTACCCATTATTCATTAAAAACCTCTTTTATCTTGCCGAGTAATTCGGCGCTTCTTTCTGAATTGAAATATCATGTGGATGACTTTCGCGTACACCCGCCGATGTAATTTTTACAAACTTGGCTTGTTGCAACGTCGGAATGTCGATAGCACCGCAATAACCCATGCCCGCTTTCAGACCGCCAACCATCTGGTACACAATCTCAGACAATCTACCTTTAATGGGTACACGGCCAACAATACCTTCGGGCACGAGTTTTTTGATATCGTCTTCGGCATCTTGAAAATAGCGGTCTTTCGATCCTTCTTCCATCGCTTCCACCGAACCCATACCCCGGTACGTCTTGAACCGACGACCTTCGTACAGCACCACTTCGCCGGGAGCCTCTTCAGTACCAGCTAAAAGGGAGCCAATCATTACCGTGCTGGCGCCACCGGCGAGTGCTTTTGTAATGTCGCCTGAGAACCGAATACCACCATCGGCAACAATAGGAACACCGGTTCCCTGCAACGCATTGGCAGCTTCATAAACTGCCGTGAGCTGGGGCATACCAATACCAGCAATAATTCGGGTTGTGCAAATACTGCCCGGTCCTACGCCCACTTTCACTGCATCGGCACCGGCATCGGCAAGGGCTTTGGCCCCTTCGCCCGTTGCTACGTTACCGGCCATAACCTGCAACTTTGGGAACTTCTCTTTAATAGTCCGAACCGCGTCCAGAACGCCTTTGGAGTGGCCGTGTGCCGTATCGACACTGATTACATCAACGCCCGCCTTAACAAGTGCTTCAATCCGTTGAATCAAATCGGGCGTAACGCCAACTGCCGCACCAACCCGTAGGCGACCTAATTCGTCCTTACAAGCGTTGGGATGGCTTTTTTTCTTGAGAATATCCTTGTAGGTAATCAACCCGACTAACTGGTAATCGTTATTGACGATGGGCAGTTTTTCAATCCGGTACTGTTGCAGAATGCTCTCCGCTTCTTCCAGCGTTAAGCCTTCCCGCGCCGTAATCAGGTTTTTCTGGGTCATAATACCCGTAACCGGCAACGAAGTGTCGTTCTGAAAGCGAAGGTCGCGGTTGGTCAAAATACCAACCAACTTATTGTTCTCATCTACAACCGGAATACCGCCAATCTTGAACTCGCGCATGATCTTGAGCGCGTCAGCAAGGGTGGCTGTTTCGAGTAGCGTGATTGGGTCGATGATCATCCCGCTCTCCGAGCGTTTTACTTTCCGAACCTGGTCGGCCTGAGCCTCAATGCTCATGTTTTTGTGGATAATCCCGATGCCGCCTTCCTGCGCCATCGCAATCGCCAATGCCGATTCCGTGACGGTGTCCATAGCCGCCGAAATAAGTGGAATGTTTAGCTGGATGTTGCGAGTGAGTTGGGTGACGGTTTTCGTGTCGCGTGGAAGTACCTCCGAATAGGCAGGCAGCAGCAGTACGTCGTCGTAGGTGAGAGCCTCGTAAAGAAACTTACTGGTATCTAAGCTCATAGCAAATAGACTGGTGATGTTATTTGCCGGATAAAATTACGAAAAAAAACTGAACCAATCAGCGTATTCGCCAGGATTAATGTCAATTTTATAATTTATTGATTTGGAATAAGCGGATAGGCTCATCCCTTCTGTGATGAATGGGGCTGTTAGCCTGACATCTTTTCTAACTTAATGCGCACCGTTTTGCCGCTGTCGCCAACCTTGACTTCACAGTCACTGAACTTTGGCGCCGACAGTTTTGGCCTGAAATCGTTGCTGAAACCGAAGGGCTCTTTGGGAATACCAAATATGCGTTTGTCCATCTTTCCGTTGCTATTTTCATCATGATAAACCGCTATAGCATATTCACCCGGCTCAACCGAAAAGGCTATTTGTACCCGTTCGTGCGAAGCATCGACTTTTTTGCCTTCTATCGGTTTGCCTTCCGGGAAATCCTTTCCGGGTTTGAAAATAGCCACATAAACAGCTCCTGTAAACACACGAACGTTGTGTACTTCAACGGTTAGGTTCGTTTTTTTTGGCGCATCCGGGTTGGGAACATTAGCCAGAAAGAAGCTGAAAATCGAAAGCAAATAGAGCATAAATGGGGTGTTTTTCTAAAAACGGATTTATCTTGCAATTATGATAGCCCAACCGCCCCCTCCGTCAAAACGCTGGATTACCAGATCCTTTCCTAATTCTAAGGAACAACAGGGGGCTATTGAAACATTAACCAATTCGCTCGGCGTTAGTCCTTTCTTATCGGCTTTGCTGGTGCAGCGAGGTGTGCAAACCTACGAAGAAGCACGGACGTTCTTTCGTCCTGAAATTGGTCATCTTCACAATCCTTTTGAAATGAAGGATATGAATAAGGCCATTACACGCCTGCAAATGGCCATGCTTCCAGAACGGCAGGAAAAAATTCTGATCTACGGCGATTATGATGTGGATGGTACCACCTCGGTGGCGCTGGTCTATAGTTTTCTGAAAAATTACCATACGGCCATTGATTTTTATATTCCTGACCGCTACAAAGAAGGCTATGGTATCTCGAGTCAGGGTATACAATGGGCCGCCGATAATGGGTTTTCCCTAATCATCGCACTCGACTGTGGCATAAAATCCATTGAGCGCGTGGCCGAAGCCAAAGCCCTGGGTGTTGATTTTATCATTTGCGATCACCACCGCCCCGGCGATATAGTTCCAGATGCCGCTGCCGTGCTTGATCCCAAACAGGAAGATTGCTTATATCCATATAAAGAGCTGAGCGGCTGTGGCGTAGGCTTTAAGCTCATGCACGCCTTTTGTCTGCACAAGAGCATTCCGTTGGATGAGCTATATCCGCTCCTCGATCTGGTTGCTGTCAGTATTGCCTCCGACATTGTGCCCATTACCGGCGAAAACCGGGTGTTGGCCTACTATGGCTTGAAACAAATTAATGCGTCGCCCCGCACCGGTCTGAAAGCATTGATTAAAATAGCCGGTTTTTCGCTCGGCCGCGAGCTGGATATTACAAACCTGGTGTTTGGTCTGGGGCCACGAATCAATGCCGCCGGACGGATTCAACATGCCAAAGCCGCCGTACAACTCCTACTGGCTGAATCGGAAGAAGAGGCCGACGAATTTGCGATGGCGATTAACAAGCATAACAACAGCCGACGTGAGTTTGATAGCAGCATCACCGATCAGGCGCTGGCGATGATTCGGGAAAACGAAAGTCTGATTCATGCTAAAAGCACGGTGCTGTACGATGCCACTTGGCACAAAGGCGTCATTGGTATTGTAGCCTCGCGGTGTATCGAACATTTTCACCGGCCAACTATCATCCTGACGCAGTCGAACGATAAGGCTGCCGGGTCGGCGCGGTCGGTGCCGGGTTTCGATGTGTATGAGGCAATTGAAGAGTGTGCCGATTTACTCGAACAGTTTGGTGGACATACATTCGCGGCTGGTATGACTATGGCCGTGTCCAATATCGAGGCTTTTCAGAAAAAGTTTGAAGAAGTCGTCGCGCGGAGTATAAAAGAAGAACACCTGACGCCCCTGATTGATATTGATTTACCACTGGATTTTAGTGAGATCAACGATAAATTGTATCGAATTGTGCGGCAAATGGGGCCATTCGGGCCACATAATTTACAACCCACGTTTATGACCGAGGATGTATACCTCGTTAGCGAGCCGATCATCATGAAGGAGAAACACCTGAAGCTGAATGTACGGCAAGTGGATAAAGCATCCGGTCGGGCAAGTCAGACCTTAACGGCCATCGGCTTTGGGTTTGCTCATATCGCTGACCAGCTACGGTCCGGTAAACCCTTCTCCATTTGTTATCAGGTCGAGCAAAATCACTACAATGGCAATACCACGTTGCAGTTGATGCTTAAAGATGTGAAGGTGTAAGTTCCAAACAGCCACTGGCTGTTTGACCCGTTGCACAGTTTATCCATAAATTTTGTTAATAAATCGGGATGAAGATCCTCCTTGCCGAAAAATAGTTGGCAGTAGGTTGGATTACCGCGAACTTTGCGGTCGTCGTTATTGGCTCAGTCGGGCCGTTTAGTGTAACGCATCAGAATGATTCTACGAACAGAAAATCTAGTAAAAAAATACGGGTCACGGTTGGTCAACGACAATGTATCGTATCAGGTTGAAACCGGCGAAATCGTTGGACTTCTTGGCCCGAATGGTGCCGGTAAAACGACATCGTTTTATATGGCTGTTGGCCTGGTGAAGCCCAATAGCGGTAAAGTTTTCATTGACGATAAGGACGTGACCGACCTGCCGATGTACAAACGGGCTCGGCTTGGGCTGGGTTATCTGGCGCAGGAAGCATCAGTTTTTCGCGACTTGACCGTCGAAGAAAACGTGCTAGCCGTTCTTGAAATGAGCAGCCTGCCTAAAAAAGACCAAAAGCAAAAAGTAGAAGAACTGCTCGAAGAGTTTAGCCTGACGCACGTTCGGAAGAGCAAAGGCAAGGTTCTCTCTGGTGGCGAACGCCGACGTACGGAGATTGCCCGTGCATTGGCCGTTGATCCCAAGTTTATTCTGCTTGACGAACCTTTTGCCGGTGTCGACCCAATTGCCGTTGAGGACATTCAGAGCATTGTCGCGAAGCTGAAGCATCGCAACATCGGCATCCTCATCACCGACCACAATGTAAACGAAACCCTCTCCATCACCGACCGGGCGTATTTGCTGTTTGAAGGCAAAATTCTAAAACAAGGTACTGCCGAAGAACTGGCCAATGATGAACAGGTAAGGCGGGTTTATCTGGGGCAGCATTTTGAGTTGAAACGGAAAGTGTAAATACGGCAACCCGCCTATTGTTTTCCTGTGTGGGTTTACCCCCGCTGTACTTTATTTTACAAGTTGATATTCACCGATCAATGTGGCGGCTGACAGATGAAGGGCCTCTGTCAACTTTCGAATCATGTCGACTGTTAATTTCCGCTTTCGGTTAAGCACCTCCGAAACTCGACTCTTGCCTCCAATAATACCAACTAAATCCTGTTGCTTTAACTCCATCTCTTCCAATCTAATCTTTATCGCTTCAATTGGGTCGGGCGCTTCGATAGCATAGTGTTCGTTTTCGTAACTATCGATTAATAAAATGAGTAATTCAGCTTCGTCGCCCTCAGGTGTGTTGGCCGACGCGTCGAAAATTTCATTGAGCCGTTCGAGGGCCAGATCATAATCGGCTTCGTTTTTTAGTGGTCTGATAATCATAATCTGAACTGGTTATACCGTTGTAGCATCTACGCGGTCATATAATGAATGTGTGCCAATGAACCGGATAAATGCCCATTGCTGCTGATAATTGAATTTCACAATTAGCCTATAATCATTCCCTTTTATGTTGAACACTACTCTATTCCCAGCAATAATGCTGGCATTGGCATAGGTTTTTTTTACATCATTCGGACTCTTCCATTCAGCTTGTTTAGCTGTTTCATACCAAGTCTTTAAATACTGCTCAGCGTCTGAATGTTTTTCCCAAAACTCTTTTAGTGTCCGTTTTGCAATGATTCGCTTCATTGCCACAATGATAAGTAAGAAATGATATAGTTGGTTCTCGAAATGAGAACTATTGCCAGCTTTTACCCAAAAACTTCCCGTAACACCGGCAACGACTTCACTTCGCCGAGGGAGTCGATATGGATATGGTAGTACGTAACCAGTGCATCAGCTAGTTCGTTTCGGGCTGAGCGACTTAGTTTTATAGGTGTGCCAAAAGGTAAACGAAGCATACTATTAAGTGCCGTATCCATTTCATCATCAGGCAGAAAAGGGTAGGCATTTTCGCGGAGCTGGCTCTCGAACTCGCGGGCATTCTCCGGACCAAAACCCAGAAAAAAGGATAGCTTCAACAGGAAAATGAGATGGAAGTTCTCATAATTTATAGTTGCCTCTTCCAGAAAAAGTATGGACTCTGCCAGGAATCGGAACAGTACCGGGCTACTGGCTTCTTCTTTCAGCACTTTGTTCAGCATCTCCGTCACAAACATCGCAATGGTCGATTTGCCTACATCGAAAGGCAGACTCTGAAACGGACAGCTTGTTTTTACTTCCGAAAGCCGGGTAAGGTCGCGGTCGGGTTTGTGGTAAACTACCATATCCAGCAGGGTGAGGGGCTGAAACAGGGCAATACGGTTGTTCTTACTCTTGGCCGTTCGAACGCTATTGACAACGTAACTTTGCAAACCAAATTCTTCGGTATATACGCGGGCAATAATGGACGTTTCGCGGTAACGAATATAGCTGAGGGCAATGCCCCGTGTTTTTTGCAGCATCTGAAATCACAGTAAACTATCTAATATAACACCTTTTACTGACAAATCGGTCTGTTTGTTGGCCAAATCCTGATTCGTTCGTCGTCTATGAAACTGTATAAAACCCGCTTCGGCATTGTTGTTGACTATCAAAATCAATTTTACTCCGTTCCTGATGCAGATTGGGATGAACTGGTCAATCGGGATGATTTGCACGATTTTTTAATAACGCTGACTGCGCTGGCCACGCCATCGGACGAGTATCAATCCTGGACCGAAACCGGATCGCTGGCACCCATTGGCAGGCAAGAGGTGTGGGCATCGGGTGTAACGTATCTGCGGAGCCGTAATGCGCGTATGGAAGAGTCAAAAAAGTCGGGGGGTGATAATTTCTATGACCGGGTTTATGATGCCGATCGACCCGAGTTATTCTTCAAATCGACGCCCGAACGAGTGGTAGGGCCAGGCGCTAACGTGCGTATTCGAGCCGATTCGACCTGGAATGTCCCTGAGCCAGAATTGACGCTGTTTATTACATCATCGGGTAAAATTGTGGCTTACACCTGCGGCAACGACATGAGTTCGAGGAGTATTGAAGGCGAGAATCCGCTCTATTTACCCCAAGCCAAAACATACGATGGTAGTGCGGCTCTTGGTCCCTGTTTGTATGTCCCCGAAACACCTATTGCGCCCGAAACGCAAATCAAGCTGGAAATTATCCGGGATAAGCAGGCTGTTTTTACTAACAGCATCGCCATCAACCAGATGAAGCGGCAGCACACCGAACTTGTCGAGTTTCTGTATCGCGAATGCTCGTTCACCTATGGTTGCTTCCTGATGACCGGCACCGGTATCGTGCCGCCGGATAATTTTACGCTTCAGGCTGGTGACGAAGTAAGGATTACTATTGAGGGGATTGGAACGCTTGAAAATGTAGTGTCTTAAACACAGAGGAAACGGAGAAAGCACAGAGTGCACGAAGATTTCCCTCTGTTTCCTCTGTGCTTTCCCCGTTTCCTCTGTGTTTAAGCAATTACCCGAATTCCCCTTTGCACTACGGCCACTTTTTCCCGTAGGGCTTCCAGCGAATCGTCCATGACGGTTACGTGGCCCATTTTGCGGAAGGGTTTAGTGATGGCTTTGCCATAGAAAAAGGGAAATACGCCCGGCATGGCCAGTAGCTCTTGTAAGCCTTCATAAACGGCAGGGCCGGTATGCCCATCTTCGCCCAGCAGGTTCACCATAGCGGCTGGCTGATATGCCGTAGTATCACCAAGGGGATAGTTCAAAATGGCCCGCCAATGCTGTTCAAACTGGGAGGTAACGTTGGCCCGCATCGTTTGGTGACCGCTGTTATGCGGGCGTGGCGCCACTTCATTGATCAAGACGTTGCCCTGCTTATCCAGAAACAATTCGACCGCCAACAGGCCGACAATGCCAAAGGCTTCGGTCGTTCGGCGGGCAATGTCCTGCGCCTGTTGATTGACTGCCTCCGAAATCTCGGCGGGGGCAAAGAGATATTCGACAAGGTTCAGTTCGGGATGAAATACCATCTCAACTGTTGGGAAAGTCTGCATCTCACCCCGCTCATTGCGGGCAACGATTACGGCGAGCTCTTTCTCGAAATCAACGGCTTTTTCGAGTACACCCGGTGCGTCGAAGGCTTTACCAACATCAGCAACAGACGCTATTCGCTGCACCCCCCGGCCATCGTAACCATCGCGACCGAGTTTATGAAACGCGGGTAGAAAATCGGGTTGATGAATTTCCAGCAGCGCCACATCGGCCCGGTTTTCGGTTAGGATGAAATCGGCGGTAGGTAGGTTGTTGTCGAGATAAAATTGCTTCTGGAGTCGTTTGTCCTGAATAATGCGGATAACCGACGGTTGTGGGAATACTTTTTTGCCTTCTCGTTCGAGCGCTTCGAGCGCTTCTACATTGACCCGTTCAATTTCGATGGTCAGCACATCAACGGCCTGCCCGAACTGATAAACCGTATCATAATCCGTAAGAGAGCCTTGGGTGAACTTTGTACAGAGATGGCGACAGGGCGCTTCGGCGTCTGCATCGAGAATATGAACGCGGAGGTTCCAGTCAATGGAAGCTTGCAGAAGCATCAGGCCAAGCTGGCCCCCGCCGAGGATACCAATAGTAGGTGTCAAAATGGTGAAATCGGACCGCCGAAGCGGAGTGAAAGAGTGAAAAGTAAGCAAAGTTACCGTTTCGCTCTTTCGCTCTTTCACTCTTTCGTGCTTTTTTTAATCTCTTCGCTTAATATCCGACCCGCCGGATTTGCTACTGGCGAGCACTTTGGCTGAGCCGTAATAATAAATGTCTGATCCACCCGAAGCTTTCATCGTTAGCTCCTGGCTCGCATTTACATACACATCCGACCCGCCTGATGAACTGGCGTTACACACCTGAACAGATAGTTTTCGAGCATTCAGGTCAGAACCGCCAGAACCGTCGGCGTTGAGTGTCCGGGCTGAGCCTTCTATAGTGGCATCGGCACCGCCCGAAGCAGATACGTTCAATTTATCGGCCTTGAGGGTTAACTGTATGTCGGAACCGCCCCCGGCTTGCAGGTTCAGGTCGTCAAATGTTAGCATACCCTGGCCAAAAATGTCGGAGCCGCCCCCGGCTTGCAAATTCTGTAGCTGCTTGAACGTCAGGTAGGCTTTCACATAATTGTTCTTGCCGAAATTCCAGCTCATCCCTTTCCGGTCGATATACAGTTCCAGAACACCGTTTTTAACCCGCGAAACAACCTGGTCTTCATCGAATCCCTTAACATCAAATGTCAATTTTTCTGAACTACCCTGACTCAGGTAAACGTCGATGCCGCCGGTTACACTCAGGCCCGTAAAGCCCGATACGACACGGTCTTTTTTCCAGTCGCTGTTCGTGGCTTGCAGGCCCGTTGTCAGCATGAAAACTATTAAAGCAATTGCTTTCATTGTGAAGATGGTTTTACATTTATAATAGATGAGAAAAATGGCAGTAACGTTGCATCATGAACCGAAAAAGTTGTCCGGTTTCAACGGTATCTTTGTCCGTAAGCGGACGATGTAGTTGATGTTATTACTGGTAATGTTCTGTTAGTTAAAGTATTATAAGTTTGGCACGGCGCTTGAACAACTAAAGTAAAAATTTAGTCCTAAACTAGTTGTCATACAGACACGTGTTGTGCATCGTACACGAATTTTGCCTTCGTAAAAAAACATTTTCAAAAGTAACCAATTATGATTCAACTTAATAACGTCTCTAAATACTACCCTGCGGGCTTTGGGCGGGTTTATGTGTTGCGTAATATTACCCTCGACATTGCCCAGGGCGAGTTTGTTTCTATCATGGGGCCATCAGGCTCGGGGAAGTCTACGCTGCTGCACATTTTGGGTTTACTGGAAGAACCGTCCGAAGGGGAATACCTGCTCGACGACCACCCGGTACAAAAACTATCCGAAAAAAGACGTACCGAACTCCACCGGACACAAATTGGCTTTGTGTTTCAGGCATACCATCTCATTGATGAGCTGACCGTCTATGAAAACATCGAAACGCCCCTTTTGTACAAGGGATTAAGCGGGTCGGAGCGGAAAAGCCGCGTGGCTGAACTGCTCGACCGGTTCAACATTGTTGCCCGTAAAGATCTTTTCCCAGCGCAACTATCGGGTGGACAGCAGCAATTAGTGGGAATTGCCCGCGCGCTGGCCGCCCATCCATCGGTCATCTTTGCCGATGAGCCAACCGGTAATCTGCATTCCGATCAGGCCCGCGACATTATGGAAATCTTCCGCGAATTGAATCAGAAAGATGGCGTAACCATTGTGCAGGTAACACACTCAGAGGTTAACGCCGAGTATGGTTCACGAATAATAAGGCTAAAAGATGGCTGGCTGGAACCCTCAGTCCAAAATGTGATTTAGTAACCCATTAAGTTGTTGTTTAGCTTCTTCTGCCGGCCTCACGACGTTTTTGTTTACCTCATTAAGCCATTGAACCCCCATAACGTTGGCGCAGAATATAGCTTCGGCCCGGGCAAGCACGTCTGGTTTGTACAAACCCTCGCAAAGGGTAATACCCTGGGTGGGGGCCAGTCGTATCAGTTGACGCCGAACAATGCCGTTGATACATCCTGTTTGGAGCGATGGCGTATACAATGCCTCGTTGGCGAACCAGAACAGATTGGAGGCAAGACATTCGGCAACGTTGCCTTCAGTATCGAGAAGAATTACATCGTCCAGAAAGGACTGATTTTTGTGAAGGCCGGCCAGCACATAGGGGAGTGAATTTAGCGTCTTGAAAGCCGAAATAGGGGAGGGTGACAGCCGGAAGGCATCATAAATTTCTGTTTTGGCTTTTTCGGTAATGGAAAATGAATTTCCCGGTCGAGCGGTGATGAGTACATTCGCCTTATTTGTTGTGGGCGTGTATAAACCACCCAATTGCCGCCAGACCTGGATCTTGATTCGGGCAGGTTGATTCAGGAGTTTGTTGGTGGAGAGAAGTTGCAAAATAGCGGCATGAACCGTCTCTGCCGTAAAGTTGTCCGGTGGTGTAAATTGTATTGCCGACATTCCCGCCGAGAGCCGGTCGAAGTGGTCGGACCAGAACCAAATCTGGTTCGTTTCGTACCGAATAGTCTCGAAAAGGCCATCACCGTATTGAAAAGCGCGGTCGTTTACCGACAGACGAAAATCGTCCTCGGGAAGTATATCCGAATTATAAACCAGAAACATGCTTAGTTTGCGCCGTTTATCCCAAAACGATAGCCGCGCCGAAGGTAAGTTTGTATCATTGAACCATCAAATAGAATGTGTATGCAAGTGGCGTGGAAACAGATGCGGGTTGTAGCAGCCCTGATACTAACGGCAAATTTGTCGGCAACATACGCACAAACTACTGCGGTCGTATCGCCAGGTAATGGAGCGAGCGCATCGAATCGACTAAATTTACAGCAGTGCATTGATGTTGCTCAGCAGAATAATATCCAGATTCGACAAGGGCAACTGACGGTCGCTAACAGCAATCTCCAATTACATCAATCGCGGTTGAATCTGTTACCAACCACTAATTTTCAGGCTAACCAAGGTCTTAATGGCGGTCGTAGTATTAACCCACAATCCAACGGATTCGTACAGCAATCTATTGTTTCGGGCAACTATCAACTCAATGCATCGGCAACGGTCTATAACGGGATGACGTTACGAAACACGATAAAGCAGAATGACCTAATTCTTCAGGCGAGTGAACAAGAGTTAAGCGCCACTAAAAACAACGTGTCGCTAACGGTTGCACAAAACTATCTGAATGTACTGATTGGTACAGAGCAACTAGCCGTTGCTCAGCGACAGGCGGATGTGACACGAGCACAACTGGATCGCACTCAGAAGCTGGTCAATGCTGGATCGGCTCCCGAAGCGAATTTGTTTGAACTACGGGCTACACTGGCTAGTAACGAAGTGGATATTATAACGGCGCAAAACACTCTTGATTTGGCTAAAGTTTCGCTACTTCAAGCCATGAACGTGCCTATTAATCAAGACTTTGAGGTTGAGCAGATTAGTGTACCTGATCCGGGTCTAGATCCATACACTGCTTCTGTACAGCAGCTTTTTGATGTAGCCTCAGGCAATTTGCCCGAAGTGAAAGGAGCTGATTTACGGGTTAAAAGCGCGGCTCTGGGTGTTCAGGTAGCAAAAGGTGCCCTATATCCTGTTTTGACCTTGAACGGTAATTTGAGCAGCCTGTATTCCAGTGCCGCAAACCAGCAAAATATACCAAACGGCACAACCCGGCAGCAGATTTCAGGTTTTTTTACAGATGCTAACGGATCACCTGTACCCGTTTATACAAACATAAGTGGTTCGGATATTGTAAACGTAACTTATTTCGACCAACTCCAGAACAATTTTAACCGTTCAGCTTCCCTATTTTTGCGTGTTCCTATTTTTCAGGGTAACTTATCACGTAACCGGATAACAACAGCTAAGATTCAGCAACAAAATGCAGAGTTGACGGCACAGAATACACGGCTGACATTGCGTCAACAGATTGAGACCGCCTATACTAGTATGCGGGCAGCAGCTAACAAATTTAAGGCTACACAGGTACAGGTGGCATCGCTGGAAAAAGCATTTCAGGTAGCGGAAAGCAGATTGAATGCTGGAGCTATTAATGCTACGGACTATAGCATAGCCAAGACAAACCTCGATCGTGCCCGAAATAGTCTGGTACAGACCAAATATGATTACGTATTCCGAACGAAAATTTTAGATTATTACCAGAATAAACCGCTTAGTTTTAATTAGCGAAAGAGCGAAAGAATGAAAGAGTGAAAAACTTACTTTAATTGTTTTCTCGCTCGCTCTTTCAATCTTTCACTCTTTCGCTCTTTCACAATTATGAAGAAGAAGTCAAATCGCATTTGGTGGATATTGGGTGGACTAGTCGTCCTGCTCGTAGGAGGATTAGTAGCTGCAAAACAAGCAGGCATGCTTGGCAAACCGAAATCAACGGAAGTTGATTTTGCGTCGGTCAAACGGCTTGACATTACCGAACGCGTTAGTGCATCTGGGCGTGTGCAACCCCAGGTTGAAGTGAAAATCAGCCCCGACGTTTCGGGCGAAATTATTGGTCTGTACGTTAACGAAGGTGACCCCGTTAAGGCTGGTCAACTTCTTTGCCGTATCCGGCCTGATAACTACGAGTCGTTACTGGCACGGGCTCGGGCCGCTGTTAACCAGAGTCGGGCACAGTTAGAGCAATCAAAAGCATCGGTAGCGCAATCGAATGCACGTCTGATACGTGCAAAAGCCGACTACGAACGAAATCGTAAATTGTTTGCCGACAAAGTCGTTTCGTCTGCCGATCTGGAAACCAGCGAAGCCAACTATAATGTTGCTAAACAGGAAGTTGAAGCGGCAAACGCAAATGTGAATGCGTCGAAATTCAACATCCAGAGTGCCGAAGCCAGCTTACGCGATGCGAATGAAAACCTTCGTAAAACGACAATCTACTGCCCCGTTAATGGCACTGTGTCAAAACTGAATATTGAATTGGGCGAACGTGTAGTGGGTACATCGCAAATGGCGGGTACAGAAATTATGCGCATCGCCAATCTGCAAAACATGGAAGTTCGCGTCAATGTCAACGAGAATGATATTGTGCGCGTTAACCTTGGCGATACCGCTGATATTGAAGTTGATTCATACACGACAGCCGGACGGAAATTTAAAGGGGTTGTGTATGAAATTGCCAATACGGCTAATGGCCTAACAAGTTCGTCGGGGGCAGCCGCGTCTCTATCGGCCGATGCCGTTACGGAATTTGAGATAAAAGTTAAAATTCTCAACAGCTCATATGCTGATCTATTAGCTATAAAAGACAAAAAGGGCTATCCCTTCAAGCCGGGTATGACGGCCTCTGTCGAGATCATTACCGACCGGAAGGCGGGCGTACTTGCTGTTCCGATTGCTGCTGTAACGACCCGTGCCGCCGATTCATCGGCCATTGATACGGGCAAGGCTAAGGAAATTTCAAACGGTACGGTTAACGAGCAGCCAGCAGATGTAGCGGAAAAGAAAGACAAACCTAAAGAAATCGTTTTTGTAAACGTAGGCGGAAAGGCGACCCAGCGGGAAGTGAAAACGGGTATCAGCGACTTCGAAAATATTGAAATCTTATCGGGGCTAAAACCTGGTGAACAAATTATTTCGGGGCCATTCATTGCTGTCTCGAAGAAGCTCAAAAACGGTGAACTCGTCGTTAAACGCGATCCGAACAAAGTTAAAAAGAAGGATGAAGAGAAAGAGGAGTAGGTTTTTAAAACCTATAAGGTTTCAAAAAACCTTATAGGTTTGGTTAGCTTCCTTTCCTGCTTTCTTCTTTTCTTTACCCCATGAAAGTAAATCAACCCATTCGACTGACGATGGTGGGGGGAGGAAGCTGGGCCACTGCTCTTGTCAAAATCCTCTCCGAAAACAACGTTAGTGTTAAGTGGTGGCTTCGAAAAAAGTCCGATGCCGATCAGATCAAAAAGTTCGGACATAACCCAAGCTACCTCAGTGATGTACAGATTAATACGCGAAAGGTAAAGGTCTGTACCAAAATCCGGGATTCGTTTAAGGATAGTGACTACATCATTTTGGCCGTTCCGGCGGCTTTCGTAAGCGACGCGCTAATAGGACTTAAACCAGCTGACTTCGGCGGAAAATCAGTTGTTTCGGCCATTAAGGGTATGATTCCGGGCGCTAATCAACTGGTTACTGACTGGGTTAGCGAGCAATATCAGGTTCCTGTAGAGCGAATGGCCGTTATTGCCGGTCCCTGCCACGCCGAAGAGGTGGCTCTTGAAAAACATTCTTACCTCACCATTGCTTCCCAAAGTCCGGATTGTGCCAAAGATGTAGCCGATTTGTTACGATGCCGATTCGTGCAAACAACCCCTGTCGATGACATTTATGGTATCGAGTATAGTGCCGTTATGAAAAACATTATTGCCCTGGCCTGCGGTATAACACGGGGACTGGGTTATGGCGATAATTTTCAGGCAGTTCTGGTATCGAATGCCATGCAGGAGATCAAACGATTTGTCGATGCCATCTATCCAAAACATCGCGATTTAAGTGGATCAGCCTATTTAGGCGATTTATTGGTTACGGCTTATTCGCCGTTTAGCCGTAACCGCACATTCGGAACGCTCATTGGTCGGGGCTATACGATTCAGTCGGCGCAAGCCGAAATGAACATGATTGCCGAAGGGTACTATGCCGTGAAAAGCATTTATGAAGTCAATAGCCGGTTCAATGTCAATATGCCCATCACCAATGCCGTTTACAATATCCTTTACGATAGAGCAGCACCTACAGGCGAAATGAATTTGTTGAAGGAATTGTTAATGTAATTTATCCTACATCAAACAAAAATAAAAGCCCCCTGACTCGTCAGAGGGCTTTCAAACGTTTATAGCGGTGTCGGTAAGGTTTACCGGCAGTTGTGCCTTAGCAAAAATTACTTCGCGCTATCAGCAGACATCGTCGAAGCAGAATCCGTAGCCATCGTCGAATCGGTAGCCATCGTCGAAGCAGAATCCGCTGTCGTGGTGGTCGTCGTTTCGGTGGTTTCGGTCTTCTTCGAGCTGCAAGACGTAGCCAGGGCGATCATAGCCATGAAAAAGAAGGCGGATTTCGTGATTGCTTTCATATTTTTGGGAATGTTTTTGTTTAGTGATAAATAATTAATGTCACTGTTAATACCCTATAGAGAGAAAGGTAACCCAAGTTTTTTTATTTTTTTTTGGGTTACGTCTCAAACGTTTCTGTATTAAGTAATGACTCAACTCAATGAAGGAAAGTAGGTCGCCCATATTAACTGATGAAGAGTTGCTGATGGGTTTGGCCGATGGCTCCGACGACGCGTTGACACAATTATACCGACGGTATTTTCCGATGGTACTTCACTTCGTAACCAGCAACAGTGGTAATGAAGACGATGCCAAGGATATTTATCAGGAAGCATTAATTGTGTTATATGAGAAAGTGAGGAGTGGTTCGCTGGAATTACACTGTCAATTGAAAACCTACCTTTATTCGGTAGGAAGGCGGCTGTGGCTCAAGCAATTAGCACAACGTAGCCGGTACATGGTGCGCGATGTAGAAATGCCTGCTACGGATGAATTTGTTGCCGGTCAGATTGACGACGATTTAACGGACCATGAAGAACGTGATCGCCAGTTTGATTTGATGGCTGAATCGCTCACCCGGCTTGGCGAACCCTGCCGAACCTTGCTGGACGATTTTTATATCCAGCATTTAAGTATGCAGGACATTACCGAAAAGTTCGGATACACCAATGCCGATAACGCCAAAACGCAAAAGTACAAGTGCCTGATGCGATTAAAGCGATTGTTCTTTTCGGAATATAAAGCCTAACACCAACTCTCCAGAGTTGGCTTAGCTATAAGGTTTTCGCCAACGCTGGAGAGTTGGCACTACTGAGATGGAAACGAACGAAGAAAAGAACATCGAAAACGCGCTGCAAGCATATGGCGAACGAATTCGGTTCAAGCAGCAGCTAGAGGCAGTACAGGCGCGTACGGATATGACCGTTATGCGGCATGATGCAGAGACATATCGGTCTGAACCAGCGGCTCAGGTTCGATCACTCTGGCATATGTATCGCACCACACTTGCTGTGGCGGCTTCGGCAGCTATTATTACCACTTTCGGTTCTATTTTTCTCTATCGGTCATACCAACAAAGCCACCAGCAGGAACAGCAATACAGCCAGTTAAGTAAAGAAATTCAGGCTGTAAAATCGTCACAGCGTAAGCTATTGAACGATTATAATGGTCGGGGCCGGGGCCTTAGCAATAATCCGGCTCAGGTGGCAGGCTCTGGCTTTTTGCTCACTGGCGATGGCTACCTTGTAACCAATAATCACATCGTGCGCGATGCCGATTCGGTATACGTACAAAGCACAAAAGGCGAGGTTTATAAAGCACGGGTCGTGTATACCGACAAGGCGCATGATTTGGCCTTTCTACAACTTTGCGATGACAGTGCATTCCGGTCGATGCCCCCGGTACCTTACAGTTTCGACGCTCGCCCATCTGACCTTGGCGAGCGTGTATATACCCTTGGCTACCCGCGCGAAGAAATTGTGTATGGTGAAGGTTACCTCAGTTCAGGCACAGGGTATCGGGGCGATTCAACGGCCTACCAAGTGGCTATTGGTGTAAACCCCGGTAACTCCGGCGGTCCGCTCCTCGATGAAAAAGGCAACGTAATTGGCATTATTAGTGGTAAACAGACTACTTCGGAAGGTGTGAGTTTTGCCGTGAAAACCAATTACTTACTCGAAGCACTCAACAATATTCCAGCCGACTCACTCAAAGGGCAACCGCTACGATTGAATCGTAAAAATGTGCTGGCAAACCTGTCTCGCAAACAGCAAATCAAGCGCATGCAGGAGTATGTGTATCAGGTAAAAGTGTTTAAACATAAGGATTAATGTGAATGGTTAACCAGTTGTACGAGCTGGATCGTTGGTACAAAAGGGTTAAGCAGAACGAAACAATTGGTTGTGTTACGGGTTATTTCGATCAGAAATCAACTCAACAACCATGAAAAAATTAATGATGTTGGCCACTGCGTTTTTGTTCTCAGTAGCCATTGTATCTGCTCAGGATACCAAACAAAACGCCAAAGAAACAGCCCACCAGGCTAAAGAAACGACAAAGGCTGCTGGTCGGAAAGTAGGCCGTGAGGCCGATAAAGCCGGTGATAAAATTTCAGATGCCGCGAAGAACACCAAAGAAGATGTTAAAGACGGAACAAACAAGGCCCTCAACAAAGCCGACCGCAAGATGAAGAAGGCCGAACGAAAAATAGATAATTCGAAGTAGGGGTCATCTTGAGAACGCAACCAAAAAACTGTGTCACTGGCGTCAGCGCTGTGACACAGTTTTTTGTTAAATGGTAGCGAACTTCAATTAGGCCTTGTTATGTTCTGCCGGTAGCTTATTGCTTTATCAAACTGCCTTGTTCTTGTTCATGGATTCATCTGTTTCGGTACTTTTATTTGGTATTACCCGCGACCTGACGGGTCAGTCGACGGTATCAGTGCCCCTCAGCGAAGGGGCCAGCGTTGGCGATTTACTTAGTCAACTGCATCAGAATTATCCTCCTCTGGCGGAGATTCGCTCACTTTTGATAGCCGTGAATGGCGAATATGCCGAACCCGAACAACTACTTGCCCATCACGACGAAATAGCCCTTATCCCACCTGTTAGCGGAGGCTAATTTTTTTTGCCCATTCATCTATGATTGCCCTAACTTCTGAACCCATTGACGTTGCCGCTGCCCTGACTTTTCTTCAATCGGAGCAGGCGGGTGCTATTGATTTTTTCCTTGGTGTTGTTCGTGACAACACACAGGAGCGCCCGGTTGACCGGCTCGAGTACGAAGCTTATGACCGCATGGCCATTAGCGAAATGCAAAAAATTGCGGATGATGCCCAGCAGCAGTGGCCCATTCTCCGCTACATCATAATCCACCGGAAAGGAACATTACAAATTGGCGAAATCGCCGTGTTGATTGGCGTAGCAACGCCCCACAGAGCTGCCGCTTTTGAGGCTTGCCGATATATCATCGACACTATCAAACAAACCGTTCCTATCTGGAAAAAAGAAGTGTTTACCGATGGAGAATCCTGGGTAAATGCGCACCCATAATTGGACTAGTGGAAGGGGCAGTTAGCGCAGGTATTCACCCGTGCTTTTTATAAAGCCAGCATTCGCTGACCTAGCATGATCTATGCGACAGCACATGCTGTCAATAATAACATACACGTGTAAATGCCAGTATCAGTCAATAACAAAATTCGCTCCTGTTACTTTAAAAGATACGTCCCTACAATTGGATAGTGGTCAGAATAGCCAATGTAATTTAGGGTTTCGAAATTTAACACAGTAAATTTCGGACTATAAAATTGATGGTCGATGCGTATAAAGCCCGGCAGTCGGTTATAGGTGAAGCCAAAGCCGCGGCCAGCGTCTTCAAAACTGTTTGGTAATAGTCGACGCATTCGCTCATACACCACACTATAGGGCGTATCGTTATGGTCGCCAGTCACGATAACCGGGAATGGACTCTCATGTATGTACTGTTCAACGATCAGCTCCTGTTCTTTACGGTCTGTAAAGCCAGTGTGCAAGGCTCCCAATACGCCACGTGTTTCGCGTTGAACCGCTTTTATACCTTTTTGCTTCAAGACCTTCCCTACCCGAATACCCATTGATTGAAGATGAACGTTGATCACTCGGATCGTGTCATTATCTATTTTTATATCTGCCCACAAAATCCCGTTTTGAGCACCAAATGGTTCGCGTCCGGATTTAATAATGGGATAAATAGAAAAAATAACAGCCCCCACATTACCATCAGATGTTTGCGTCATTTCTGGATGCAGAAAAACGGAATAACGGTAACCCGCCTGACGAAATCGTTTGATAATATCGTAATCTGGAATAGAGGTTGAGTTGAAAAATTCCTGAAAACATTTGATAGGGGCATCATATCGCAGCACAAAGTTTTCGGTACGCCGAATGCGGGGTGAACTACTATACATCGCCCATGAATCGTTCATATCGAAAGACTGAACATTATAACTGAATATTTTGATGGACTTGCCTTTACTCGCCAACTCAACGGGTGTATGCCAAACAAATGTTCGGGAGCCAAACATGATCAATCCGATCATCAGAACAATGCCTGACAGCCAACTCCGCCAGGGTCTTGCCACCAGCCACAAGCAAACCACAATGAAATTCAGCACCCAGGCAATGGGTAATGTGATCATCACCATACTGGCCGACCAATGCTCGATCTGTAAACTATACAGTAGCCAGTAAGCGAGGCACGTATATATAACCAGTAACAAATTTATTGACCACAGTAACGACCGGAAAAAGTAAGTAATAAACTGTCTGACTCGTATTCTGAGCGCCATATAGTCGTTATTGAGCGAGACCAAATATTATTTGAGAGCCAAAAATAAGGCATAATGATCGGAAAGCCTTCAATTGAGCCTAGACGAGGGCTTGCGATGCAAGCAGAAACATATTACCTTTGTGGCACAAAAACCATATGGCATTGATCAAAAAAGGGAGTCGCACTCCCTTTTTTGTTAGCCTTACCCTATGGACGACAAAGCGAAAATTACTGAATTACTACAGCCTTACCTGAAAGATGGTGAATTGTATATCGTTGATATTCAAGTAGCTGGAAGGCAAGGTGGCCGACTTAAGGTCACTATTTTATTGGACAGCGACACGGGCATCAGAATTGATGACTGTGCCGATGTTAGCCGTAGGCTGGGTGGGGAGATGGATGAGATGAATTTTTTCGGAGATTCTGCCTTTACACTCGAAGTTTCATCGCCCGGTGTCGATTATCCATTGACGTTTCCGCGTCAGTTTGTTCGTAATGTAGGAAGACAATTGATTGTTACCCTTATTGACGGCAATACCCGCAAAGGTTGGCTGGAGTCTGTGTCCGACGATCATATCGTGCTGGATGTCGAAGCTGAAAAGCAATCGAAGAGTAAAAAGAAAAAGGAAGTTGATTTGTCTGTTGAGGTTCCACCTGCTGGTCCCACACCGATTCTGTTCGAGCAGATAAAGAAAGCACAAGTAGAAGTATCATTTAAATAAGTGGTTTGCGGTTAGTTAATACGAGGCCACTCACGCGGTTGTCGGTAAAATAACCAACACCTAAACTGTCAACTAACCACGAATCGCTCTTGACAAACACGAAAATGACCAGTGGACTATTAATCGAATCGTTTGCTGATTTTGCCCGGTCGAAAAATATTGACCGGCCCACCATGATCGCTATTCTGGAAGAAGTCTTCCGGACAATGATTCGTAAAAAATACGGGACCGACGAAAATTTTGACGTTATCATTAACGCCGAAAGTGGCGATCTTGAGATGTGGCGTACACGCGAAATTGTAGACGACAACTCCGAGGATATTTGGGATTACGATAAAATCCCACTCGCTGAAGCCCGTAAAATTCAGGACGACTTTGAAGTTGGCGAACAGGTTGCCGAAGAAGTAAAGCTGGATGATTTTGGTCGCCGGGTTGTGCAAACGGCTCGCCAGACGCTCATTCAGAAGATAAAGGACATGGAGAAAGAGCTCCTTTATCAAAAATATAAAGATCAGGTAGGCGATTTGGTTGGTGCCGAAGTGTACCAATTATTGAAGCATGAAATCATCCTTGTCGATAGCGAAGGCAACGAACTGAGCCTGCCACGTACCGAGCAGATTTCGAAAGATCGTTACCGTAAAGGTGAAGCAGTGAAAGCTGTTATTACCCGGGTAGAGATGTTGAATGGCACGCCTAAAATTGTGCTGTCCCGTACCTCACCAGTCTTTCTGGAACGACTTTTTGAGATTGAAGTGCCGGAAATTTATGATGGCCTGATTTCTATTCGCAAGATTGTCCGGGAACCGGGCGAGCGGGCGAAAGTTGCCGTTGAATCCTACGACGATCGCATTGATCCTGTTGGCGCCTGCGTAGGTATGAAAGGCTCGCGGATACACGGTATCGTGCGTGAACTTGGCAACGAGAATATCGACGTTATCAACTATACCGAAAACCTCGAACTACTGATCAGCCGGGCACTTAGCCCCGCCAAAATCAGTTCTATGCAGATTGACCGCGAAACAAAGCGCGTGTCGGTTTTCCTGAAGCCCGACCAGGTATCACTGGCTATTGGTAAAGGTGGTCAGAATATTAAACTGGCAGGTCGATTAGTGGACATGGAAATTGACGTGTTCCGCGATAACGAAGGCCAGGAAGACGATGAAGACGTTGACCTCATGGAATTCTCCGATGAGATTGACGAATGGATGATCCAGGAACTTCGCAAAGTTGGCCTCGACACGGCCAAAAGTGTGCTGGCTCTGAACAAGGAAGAACTTGTTCGCCGAACCGATCTTGAAGAAGATACCGTCGAAGAGATTCTGAATATCCTTAAGCAGGAGTTTGAGTAAGTTAACTAATGAAAAAGTTAAGAATGAAGAATACTTGTACGATCATTTATTCTTCATTCTTAACTTTTCACCCTTCATTATCAGAATGAGGGATTTTTATTGTTGGAACTGGTGTTAATACCATACCAACAACTATTAAATTTGCCGAATATAAACCGAAGTATGGCAGAAGAAAAGTCAATGCGCCTGAGCCAAGTGGCAAAAATTCTCAACAAAGGCTTGTCCTCTGTTGCGAGTAGTCTGTCTGCCAAAGGGTTTAAGGTTGAGATTAATCCTAACACCAAAATCAACACAGAACAGTTGGAGGTGTTAGCGAAGGAGTATAAATCTACGGAACTCCTGAACGGAACTCGCCGGGCTGAACAGCCTGTTGTAGCCGCCGAGCCACCGCGTCGTCAGGAGGAGGATGTCGTTTTGTACCGTCGTGATGATGCGAGACGTCCAATTGTCGAAAACAAACCAGAATCAGCTCCGGCTGATCTACCTAAACCGGCTCCTGTTGAGTCGCAACCAGCCGTACAAACCGCTCAGACCGGTTTGCCAGGGCTGAAAGTGTTGGGTAAAATTGATTTGAACGCAAAGCCTGTTCATGCACAACCGGCACCGCAAGCGAAAGCTCCGGTGCCACAGGATGTGAAACCGGCTGTAGTGGCACCACCTGTTGCACCGCCCGCTCCTGTAGCGCCACCGGTAGCAGTAGAAACACCTAAGCCAGTGGCTCCTCAGCCACCTGTTGCACCAGTAGTACAACCAGTTGCTGTAGCACCATCTGCGCCAGTTGCTGTCGAAACGCCAAAGCCAGTTCAAACTCCGCCTGTTGAAGCAAAACCTGTTTCAACTCCGGCTGTTGCAGCTCCGGTTAGCGTAGAGGCACCAGCTCCTGTTGCTAAGGTGGATACAACGCCTAAGGAGGCTCCTAAACCGGTTGTAGCTGAATCGAAACCTGCTCAGGATCTGCCCAAAGCAGTTACGGAACAGCCAGCTGCCCCCGCTCCAGTTCGGCAGGAAACGCCGAAACCGGCAGCGCAAGGGAAGCCACAGGAAAACCGGAATGGCAATCAGCGGCCTGCCAATCAGCCGAAACCAGAGTCTCAGCCAGCTAAACCGGTAACCGCCGATGAGCCTGATGCTACTACTGAAACGATTCGCGCAGCCGGTAGTCACCAATTAGGTGGCTTGAAAATTCTTGGTAAAATTGAGTTGCCTGTTAGCAACCCACGTCAGGGTGGTGGCGGCAACAATGCCGATAAAAAAGGAAAACGCAAACGTATTCGCGGTGGTCGCGAAGGCGGCAGCAATCCTAATCAGCCAAATCAGGGTGGTGGTCAGCCACAGGGTCAGGGTCAGGCCGGTAATCGTCCACCTCGCGAGGGTGATCGGGGGCCAGCAAACCGTACTCAGGGTGATCGTCCACAAGGTGACCGCACGCCAGCAACTGGCGACCGGTCTACAGCACCACGTGATGGTAACCGTCCACAAGGACAGGGCCAGGGCGATCGGACGGCAACGCCAGCTAACCGCACAGGTGGTACCGGTACCGGCCAAAACCAGGGAGGCAATAATGCTAACCGGGGTGGAACAGCCAATACCAATACAAACAACCGTCCTGCTGGAGCTGGTAATAATGCTAACCGGGGTGGAACGGGAAACAATGCCAACCGGGGCGGAACGGGCAACAACGCTAACCGTGGCGGTGGTGGTCGTCGTGAAGCGCCAACACAGGCAGACGTTCAGAAGTCGATTCAGCAGACGAATGCCCGGATGCGCGGTAACACGCCAAACCGTGGTGCCGATCGCCGTCGTGATCGCCGGAGTCAACGCGAGGATGATCGCCGTTTGATGAACGAACAGGAGGAACTGGAAGCAAAAATCCTGAAAGTTACCGAGTTCGTATCTGCTAACGATCTGGCATCGCTGATGGATGTGTCGATCAATGAAGTTATCTCGGTTTGTTTGAACCTGGGTATGTTCGTGTCTATCAACCAACGTTTAGACGCTGAAGCGATTACGGTTATTGCCGACGAATTTGGTTATGACGTACAATTTATATCGGCTGAAGATGAAACCGAAGCCAGTATTGATGTTGAAGCTGACGAACCAGATGACTTACAGTCTCGTGCTCCAATTGTGACCATTATGGGTCACGTTGACCATGGTAAAACATCGTTACTTGATTACATCCGTCGGGCGAAAGTTGCGGCTGGTGAAGCAGGGGGTATTACGCAGCACATTGGTGCTTATAGCGTGAAAAATAGCGATAATCGTATGATTACGTTCCTGGATACACCGGGTCACGAAGCCTTTACAGCCATGCGTGCACGGGGTGCCAAAGTAACGGACGTCGTTATTATCGTAATTGCTGCGGATGACAGCATCATGCCACAAACGCGTGAAGCCATCAACCATGCACAAGTTGCTGGTGTACCAATCGTCTTTGCTTTCTCGAAAGTGGACAAACCAGGGGCTGATACCGAAAAAATTCGGGCAGAACTGGCGTCGATGAACATGCTCGTTGAAGAGTGGGGTGGTAAGTACCAGGCACAGGAAATTTCGTCTAAATCTGGTTTAGGCGTCGATGATCTTCTCGAGAAAGTTCTGCTTGAAGCTGAACTGCTTGAACTGAAAGCCAATCCATCACGTCGGGCCTTAGGTACTGTTATTGAAGCCTCGCTGGATAAAGGTCGTGGTTACGTTTCGACCGTTCTGGTTGAGAACGGAACGCTTCGCCAGGGTGACATTATGCTGGTAGGTGCCCACTACGGCCGTATCCGGGCCATGACAAATGACCGGGGTGAGCGGATTAAAGAAGCTGGCCCATCAACACCGGTACAGATTCTTGGTTTGCCGGGTGCACCACAAGCAGGTGATAAGTTCAACGTGATGGAAACGGACCGTGAGGCCCGCGAAATCGCAAACAAACGTGAGCAACTTCTGCGTGAACAAACATTGCGTACCCGCAAACACATTACACTCGAAGAAATTGGTCGCCGGAAGGCTATCGGTACGTTCAAAGAGTTGAATGTAATTGTGAAAGGTGACGTGGATGGTTCGGTAGAAGCTCTGTCAGATTCTCTTCTAAACCTCTCGACCGGAGAGGTTCAGGTGAATATCATTCACAAAGCTGTTGGGCAAATTTCTGAATCGGATGTGTTGCTGGCCTCAGCGTCTGACGCTGTTATCGTTGGTTTCCAGGTGAGGCCATCGGCAAGTGCCCGGAAACTGGCCGAACAGGAACAGATAGAAATTCGTCTCTACTCGATTATTTACGATGCGATCAACGAAGTGAAAGACGCTATGGAAGGGCTCCTGGCTCCGACTGTCGAAGAAATCATTGTTGGTAACATTGAAGTACGCGACGTATTTAAGATAAGCAAAATCGGTACGGTAGCAGGTTGCTATGTAACGGAAGGAAATATCAAACGGAATAACAAAATCCGGATTATTCGTGACTTCATTGTGGTGCATACGGGCGAAATCAGTGCCCTGAAACGCTTCAAGGAAGATGTTAGTGAAGTGAAGTTTGGCTACGAATGCGGCTTGAGCATCAAAAACTTCAACGACATCGAAGTTGGTGACGTAATCGAAAGCTTCGAATTTAAGGAAGTGAAACGGACGCTGTAACCGGGATTTCAACAAGATTTAAAGAATTTTCAGAATTACTGAAATTAAACTCATGAAAATATTGCAGTGGCAGTAATCTTGAAAATCCCTTAAATCTCATTAAAATCTTGGTCAGACATTAGCCTCAGTAGGAAACCCTGCTGAGGCTTTTTTTGCATCTTATGCGTCAGACTTCAACTTTTTAAAGACTGCACTGGAAGTAACTTCCACAGGCAAGCTGAATGAAGAAGGCGAAACTTATCGCAGCTAACGACAATCTGGCCGGATTATTGAACGAGGTAAATCTACAAACTATGCGTTTTCATAATCTGTTAGTTGAAATTGGTCATAGATACGGGGGCGATGATGCCTTTGTGTGTTATAAACGAAAACGGCATTTTATGAAGTCACAATCCCTGATTATCTTGGGGTCTAAAGAAACGAAAGGCTTGTAGCTGGTCGTTAATAAGAAAATCCTGTTTGCCGAAATACCCTGAATGAATTTTCTCTATCCTTCTTTCCTGTTTGGTCTGCTGGCGGTATCGGTTCCGATTGCCATTCACCTATTTAATTTTCGGCGAACTCGGCGGGTATTTTTTACGAACGTGGCCTTGCTGCGCACAGTACAGACCGAAACCAAATCGTTTCGACGGTTGAAGCACTGGCTGATTCTGGCTTGCCGCTGTTTATTCCTCATATTTTTGGTGTTAGCCTTCGCGCAGCCCTTTATTCCGAGCAAGAATAAACTCGGTTTATCAAGGCAGGGCGTTACGAGTTTGTATGTCGATAATTCGTTCAGTATGCAGAATGAGCGCAATACAAAGCGTTATCTTGATATTGCAACCAGTAAACTGGACGAACTGCTGACGCTTTTTCGTAACGCGACTTCGCTTCAGTTGCTGACCAACGACTTCTCCTCTGCTGAACAACAGGCTGGTACGGCTGAGTCGGTTCGGGACCGGGTAACGTCCATCCGGTTCGCTCACACGCCCCGCACACTCGAAACGGTGTACCGTCGGCAACGCAATTTGCTCAGTTCACTGAACCCCGGCGGACGAAACCAATTGTTCTGGTTTTCTGACTTTCAAAAAAGCACTGCCGGTGATTTATCGAGACTTAAAATAGACACGACTGATCGCCTGTTCATCGTACCGCTTGACGCCCAACCAACTAAAAACGTTTATGTGGATTCGGTTTGGCTGACAACGCCTTTTATTCGCGAAATGCAGAATAATAGTTTGAACGTCAAATTGACCAATGCAGGCCGGGAGAATGTAAAGAACCTGCCGATTCGGTTATACCTGGATGATGCACAAACCTCAACTGCTTCGGCTACTATAGCCCCTGATGGAACAGCAACCGTCTCGCTCAATTTCAATGTAAGTTCGAAAGGTTACCACCGGGGTCGTATCGTATTTGAAGATTACCCTATTACGTTCGACAACCAGTATTTTTTCGTAATCGAAGCGTCACCTGCGGTTCGGGTGTTGCATTTATATGAACAAAAAGCGGCCCCCGCAGGTCGGACCGCCGATTATATCGACGCTGTTTACTCAAACGATAGCCTGTTTGTTCGACGTAGTTTCAATGTTCAAAATTTTGACGTTGGCCAACTGAAAGAAACCGATCTGGTTGTGCTGGAAGGTGTTGCTGATGTCAACGGCACACTGCGCACAGAACTGGAGCGATTTGTTCGGCAGGGGGGGAGCCTAGCCATTATTCCACCCACAAACCCGAACACCAATTCGTACGCCCCTTTTTTACAGGCAGTAGGCATTGGCAGTGTGCAGGCTACGGCAACGCCGGGTGCTGTTCCAACCCCATTGCCCGTTGCGGACCCCGACCGACGTAATCCGTTCTTTCGCGACGTGTTCCAGCAAAGCTATCAATCGGAACCACTAAATATGCCGACTGCTGCGCCCGTTTGGCGGTGGAGTGCGGGTGAACGACTGTTGAGTTTACGAGATGGTAATCCACTGTTGACTCAGTCGAGAGTGAATAGCGCTGCAGGGCAGGGGTCGGTTTATTTACTGGCCAGTCCGCTTGCATCGACATACGGCAACCTGGCCGAACACGCATTGTTCGTACCCATTATGTACAAAATGGCCGCTCTGAGCGTTCGGGCGCAGCGCACCGCTTATTCGTTCGATGACAATCTGGTAACCATTCCGGTGAGTAATCCATCCGAGCGGGCGGTTTATAAACTGAAGCGTGACAAACTGGAGATCATTCCGATCCAGCGTATCGTAGGGAACCAGCTTCAACTTGAAATGCCTAAAAGCAACGAACTGGCTGCAGGGCAGGAAGTGGAGGCTGGCTATTATGAGCTTCGCTTGAATGACAAAACGGAGCGTTTGCTGGCCTTTAATCACGGAAACCAAGAGTCGACCATGAATTTCTATTCAGCCGATGAACTTCGGAAAGCCTTTGCCAATCAGCCCACTGTAGAAGTTTTCGACAGTATTCAGGATGGTGATTTTGTTCAGGTACTGGAACAGGAAAATCTGGGTCAAAGCCTGTGGAAATATTTCCTGTTAGCTGCGCTGGCGTTTATGTTGCTTGAGGTAGCACTGGTTCGCTTTATGAAAGGATGAATGGTTGGCCGCTGGCGCGGGTATTTACCCGTGCCATCAATATAGCCAGTATTTACTGGCACATAAAACGTTGTTAGTGCCGCCAGCGAATGCTGGCTATATTGATGGCACGGGTAAATACCCGCGCCAGTGGCGCCCAACCTTATAGCCAGGCAAATTTTATAGTACACTACTTATCAGCTTCATTACAACTATAACACCAGATTTGGTATTCGGAACCCCATTTCCTGCACGATTGAGTCAGTTTCGAAGACTTCCGCATTTATGTCGACCTCTTCAACAACCAGCTTAATCGGTCGGCTGTCCGTGTACGAATCAGCCGCATCCGGCAACTTGATTCCGGTTAACTGCTCTATCGTTTCTATGCTCACCTGAAACGTGTCGGCTTCACTAAACTGCATGAACAGTTTGGCCTCATCGGTCAACACCTCAAAATCTTCCAATTCCTGAGTCACTACTTCAACAATACCGTTGCGTTCCAGTAACGACTTTTGTCCCATCAAAAACCCCGTTCGGTATAATTTGCCATCGCTTTTCGGGAAAACAACCACCTTCCAGAAAAGGAAGGGTATTTTGAGTTGGCTGTTTTGGACGGGCGTAACAAAAATCGGGTCGAGGTCTGATAGAACCGGCCCCGTAAATACGCAAATCTTAAGATCATCGCGCACCGCTTCCGAATGAAGAATATAATCTTCAAGGTCAGCCCATATGCGTTGGTTTAGTTTAGCGTGCTGAGGCACAGCATTGGTATAATAAAATGTCGAATCGGCGGCATTGGTCGCGTCGAGTACGGTACTGCCCCATTGCACATCTTCCCGTTTGGTCATGTGTCCTTTGTCAAAATCACTGTGGGGCGCTTTATATAGTTCCGGCCCCCATTGGCTGTCTGCATCAATGCGGGGGTCTTTGCGCCAGTTATCTTTTCTGTTGACCTTTTTGAAAAGAGTACCATCAATATTAGACGCGGTGAAATAGGGGAACTTCCTCGACTTGCTGATCACGGCGCTGTAGTTGACATAGTGGGCAATATTATCTGTTGTTCCTGCTACTGTTGCCAGGTCCTTATGCTGATTGGCCGTCAGGTTGGGGAGTGTTACCTGTAAGTCGGCACCTAAGAAATTGGGTAAGTACCCGTTATAATTTTTGAGGGTAGTAGGCATGTTGGTATTTGGTTGAGTGTGTGATTGGTTGTTTTTAATGAGTCAAGTGCCAGTTGACGCGTAGCTCGTGGAGTGCGTCTCCGTTTCCTGAAAAGGCAGTAAATAAGCCACCGGGAAGGAAAAATTGGCGGGCATTCTTCAAAACGGCCAATGTGCCAGATAGGCTTTCGGAAGGTTGATTATCTTTATTCACACCTTCTGTAAGAGCGCCGGCTTCCCGGATGGCATAACTAATCACTTCGCCTGTAACGGGTAAACCTCGCTTGTGCATTGTCAGGAGACAATCGCCAGTACGCTGTTGATACACGGCTTCATTGGGGGCTGCCTTTTCCAGTCTGAATAGGTACTCATTCAGTAAAACAGGGGTGTCGGCATACTCAGGAAACCAGTTAAGCAGGTTTTCGAGCCATTCGCGAGGCAGCTTATCCGTACGACCTAGCCGAAATAGAATAATAGAAGCAATAAGGGCACTTAGGGGGTCCCGCATTTTGCCGTAAACGAGGTTATTAAGGAAGTTGACATCCATATCTTCGGTTGCTTTAGCCGCGCCATAGTTTTCGTACTTTTCCCATAGCAGGGCCGCAGCCTGAAGTGTTCCCTCGTTATCGGGTGATAAGCTCAGTTGAAGTCCACTGATACTGAAGATAAAAGGCTGACCGGGGGCCGACTCCTCAACAATAAATTCGGCGACAAAAAGAGGTCGTATACCATCTGTTATACAGGGCAGAATCAGGGCATAACTAGTTCTGTCATCTGTCAATTCGAGCCAGTATAATCCCTTGTCGTTCAGTGTAAAACTAACCTGATAACCAATACGGTCGGGCGTACGCGCCACTTTCTGAAAGAGTATGGGTTGATTAACGGGTTCGTTTGTGCCAACCCTGTAGAGCCGCGCATTGCTCCACATAGCTGTTACGGTTTCGCGACCAAAAAAATCGTGGGCACTTAGCGCAAAGGACTCGCCAGAAAAAGGATTCCAGAGTCGTTGACCCGACAAGGCATAAATCTCAAAAAGCGGACCGTCGTCTTCATCGACAAGGCTACTGGGATCGTCATCAGCAGGGCCGAAGTACTCGTTGTTGGGAGCCATTTCATACGCATTTATCTCATTGTCAAATGCGGAATCAGTGGCATCATCGCTCGAACCAAAAAAAATGTCACGTTCTTGCGGTAGGGGAACTGCCGGTATCAGCATATCTGGCCTGATGTGGGTAACAACGGCAAATGAGTCATCATACTCGCCGGTAACTTTTACGCGCTGTTTGAGTGGACTTTTGTATTGTTTCAGAAGGTCGTTATAGGCAGTTCCAACGAATTGGTGCAAGGGCGACCACTGTACCGAATACGGAACCTGCTGCCGATCCAGAGCAAAGTTGCGCTCAGCTTTCAGTCCCGACAGCAGCGCTTGTCCAAATAATGAAATGCCCTTGTCGACAGAGCGCGGGCCGAATGTCTGCTGGCCCGAAGCTGTTGCATACATAAGCATCAGATTACAGTCGGGATTGGTCATGTGGGCCAATCCCTGATCAAAAACGCCGTCACCCTGAACGATCCTCTCCCGCAACTCGGGTGTGTCATTCCGGCAGGCATCCAGAAAAATAAACTGGTTGCCCACTTTTAATTCCATGAGTGCGGGCCGGGCTGCTCCCAGATTCACGGCATCGTTGAGGGAGCCGCCTGTTGGTTCGAGGTAATCGGTAGGTAACAGAATCTGCTCTTCGTGCGAGACTTCCAACCCATGCCCACTGTAAAAAAAGACGGCCCGGCTGTGTCTGGCCGCTTCGTCGTCGATTTTCGCCATTGATCTATACCAGGCTCGTAAGGCTTTGCGGCAGTTTATATAGGTCGGCACGAGGGTGTTTGCCAGCACCTCGTCTTTCATGACCGCCCGTTCCTGCTGAGTAGGGGCCAGCAGAAGCCAGCATTGCGCCAGTTGGCAGGGTGCGCCCGGCCCTGGTGCGTAGAGATACTGATCACGAAGCCACTCGAACAGGCGGTAAGCCGTTAAGGCCGAAACCGCCAGTTGGCCCAGACCGTAGTTGTTTTCGGCTAGCTGGGGGGCATTGCCGTCTTTAAGATAGGGGTAGTCACTTATCCCGATCAAGACAGCAAATGTACCCGCGTCGCCGGGTTTCCAGGCAGGATTGGTCCACAGGCCCGGTTGGGTAGGGTCGGGTTGCAGCATCATGGCTGGTGCCAGTTAATAGCGCGGGCGGTACGCAGTTTATCGGCAAACGTGCGGTAAAAGCTGGGCCGTTCGAGGTAGCCACCGTGTGCATCCAGCGTGGATGATCCACTGTCGTAAAATTCATCGTCAACATCTTCGAAGATGGACTCGCCCGTAAAACTCAGGATGTCGTTCGCATCCCACACGTTCCACCAATCCCCTAAATAACGTCGATCGGGAAACGGCACTTTGTTCATTTTCGCTTTGGAATAGGCTGAACTACTAGCCAGAAAGAGCTTCATCTCCTCGAAAAGCCCAACCTGCGAGGCTGTTGCACACCAGAAATCCACCCGCATCTTCTGATAAAGGGCTACCTGTGGCAAAAATGTTGTTACAGCGTCATACACGATCTGCCCGCCCATGCTGTGCGTGAGTACAACAATCGGTTCAAATCGACCCTTGGCTTCGGCCTGTTGCTGACTGGTATAAGCCTGATTCAATGCGTTGAGAAACTGCATCGGAATCGTGCCCGGTTGCAGTTCAGCTGGCTCTGCTTCGGGTAAAATGGCAACTGGTTTTGCCAGGCGGTTGGCTAAATACACAAATACATCGCCGATAAAGAGTGTAACGGCTGAGTTAACTACGGGTCGAAACTCACCCAGTAGTCGCGACACGACGAAACCCGGCGTTTGGTTTGCCCGGGTCAATAGTTCATTCAGTCGATCTTTCAGATTCGGAAACCAGCCCGCGCCCATACCCAGCAAGGGGTCGTCGGTGGGTGCCAGTTGATCGTATCGCTGTTTGATAAGTGACTGTAACAGTGAAACTTCTTCGGCAGTAGTCGCGCATGCCTGAAGGCTGGCTCTCGTAGCGGGATCGCGGGCAACATCGTCAGCGGCAATGATCATTCGTGATTGCTGGACGGGATTAGCCCCCTGCTGCATAAGCATAGCGGCCAGCAAATCGCTCAGTTGATCGTTTGTCAAGTCGCGCAGTCGCTGTGGTTTGGTAGTGCTTACTACTGGCGTTGCTGGTCCGGCAGCCAGTAACTCATCTTCCGGTGCTGTTTCGACCACTGATGGGGATGCGGGCAGCTTCCCGAGCGAATTGCCGAGAGAGGCCAGTAGGACGGCACGTTCGGCAGGCGTTGGTTCGGTATCGAATCCCTGACCGAGCAGGGCGGTACGTGGGCGTGATTCGCCATCCCAGGCAAATTTGACACCATCATCCCCCCAGAATACGGGAAATATGTCGACGTTGTCCGGATCGTCCGGATTTATTTCCTGCGTAATGTATCGCCGTAAATAGGGTTCTTTTTCTTTCCACGCGTTTTCATCGCGGACGGCAACACCATGAACGTAAATGAGCGGCATGAGCTGACTAATTAAGGAGTTAGGAGTGAGGTTCAGGAAATAAAGTTTACTTAAAACTGGTAAGCCAGCGCTTTATGAATCGCTCGCCATTTGTGTACAGCACATCGCGCACAATACCTTTCAGATATTTGGCTTCTACCTCGCCCTGTTGATTGCGGGTTAGAAGTGGGCCACCACCGTTTTGTTTTCGATAAGCCCGTTCGGCAATGGGTAACCATCGAATCAGATTATCTTCCAGCACGGGTAGTTGACTCACATCGCGGCAGTTGATAACGGGGTTTATCAATCCATCGTAATCGCTGCCAATGCAGATGTGCTGCCAGGGGTTTTGGTCCGTACGAATCATACCGACCGATACAATGTGTAGTATGTTGAAACACAGTGCCAATGGATGGCGCTCTTCGCGGGTGGGAACGAGTTGGGACTCCGGGGCGGGGGGCGCAAATTGTTGAAAGCGTTCGGGGAAAAAGAAACGAAATTCCTCCGCCGATACGAACTCGTCTTTGTCGCCTTTGCTCAAAAGATCCTGCCACCCCAAAATCCTAACGTCCAGACTCACGCCAATCAAGCCATTGCTGTCGAGAACGGCTTCAATGTCTTCGTCCATTAAATTAATGGACCAGGCATTGTAGGTAAATTCTTTATTGATAGCACCCCAGAAACCAGCGGTTTTCCGGTCCACATTAATTGTCACAACAGGTTCGCCCGAAGGTAGCCGCATAGGGCTCGCGTCGTTCAGGGCTTCTTTCCAGGCATTGATGGAATAACCCGTAACCCCAATGTGACTGGCAATAAGGGGAAGCTGGTAGTTCTTTTCACGACGATATTGGTAAAAATCGAGTCGCGATTTAAGGCTCATGTGTTTAATGTCAATCAAAACCGGCGCTGGGGTCGACGTAAAAGGTACGTCGACGTTAAGCGTGTAAGCAGCATCAATTACCTGACGACCCCGGAGAGACAGGCCGTTACCCATCGGATAACTGCTCACGTCACTAATCATCTTCATGCCAAACGCATGGGTGGCCAGTGGCTGTTCGTCAATATGCGAGAGGTGAGTCAATACCAGATAGCATAAATCCAGATCCTGTCGCCAGAGTGCCTGTTGTAACTGACGCAGGCTTTGGGCCGGATTGCTGGTAAAGCCCGTTGTAAAGTCTATTGATAACGAATCGGCCAGGGTAACGCTTAGCGACGTGTCGGGGATGTTTGGGTGTCCAATCAATGTTCGGCACAGGCCATGCCCACCCTCAAGGCTAAGGGCTAAATTTGGCCGCGACGATGGGGCGTCCAGCGATTTAGGCGTCTTTCGGCTGAGCATATTGATATGCCGGGCATCGTGTAAACGCTTGTAAATATTTACCTCCCGAATAAATAGCTGATAATACGACACCTGCCCATCACGAACGCGGTCCATATACGTTAGGTCCAAGGGCTTGGTGAGGCCTGAGTTGAGAATTTTTCCGAACAGCCCGCCATCACTCTTGTTCGTAAACAGGTGTTCGATGGGAGCAATGGCCGCAACGCCCACGGCCAGATGGCCAATGTCCAGTTGGTCAACGCACGACTGGCTGCCCAATATGTGCAGAAGCTCCTGATCGAGTAGACTAACGAGAGGATTTGTCAACTCAAATTTGCCCGTTAAGTCGGCCAGCGACCGTGTAGACGGATAACTGTCTTCGTATTTACAGATGAATTTCTTAAAAACCGGATGAAGGTGAAAGTCGAAAAAGTTGGTAGTAGCCATAATCGAGCGTGAGGAAGATAGGGTGGATATAGCCGTTTATTGGTTGAAATAGTACCGAAGAAGCTCGTCGGAATCTGTTGTCACCGAACTACTCTCCCGGGCGCCTGTTGTTGTGGGTCGGCTGAATGCGCTCAACGCCTGTTGACCAAGTGGTGTAAGCGGCACCAGCGGCACGGTACTTTCTGTAGCCCCCGGCGCTACTTTCTGCCGAACTATATTCCATAGGAAATGAGCTGCTTCGGCAATGCCCACACCCAACGGGTGGGAAGCTGACTGGTTCTGATAGGCATGTATAAGCGTCGTTGGCGCGGGTAAGGGCTCTGTCAACAGGTTGGTAATATCCAGAATGCCCGCCCCATAGCCCTCTTTGGGCCACTTGACAGATCGGGCTGTTTTTTTCAATACCGTCCGAAATGCTTCGACTACCTGCCAGGGTAGGTAATCGCTTAACGCTTCGTAATGCCTTGCCTTCCAAAGCATAGCCGCGGCTGCCACTTGCGGGGTTGCATAGCTGGTACCACTCCCATAGGCCATAATTTCCTGGCCCTGCTTGTCCAGAAAGGGCACATACACATCTTCGCCCGGAGCCGCAATATCGACCGAAGGGCCGTGGCTGCTACCCGACCAGGGAAGGTCATCAGGGTTGGTAGCGGCTACGGCGATGGTTCCTGGATACATGGCGGGAGCAACCACCAACCCTACGTCGTTGCCGGCAGCACACACCCAAATAACGCCTTTCTCGTAGGCCTCCCGCGCAATGGCGTCAAGCATAGGGCGAGGATAGCTGCCCATACACATAAACAAAACATCGGCTCCGCTGCGTATGGCATAATTTACCCCATCAACTACCTGCTTACCCCGCCCAATCAGAATGACCGATTGCGCAATTCGGTAGGGGATGAGTCGAGTGAGTCGCTTGCCCGCAGAGACCAATAAGCCACCGTTGCCATCAAACGTAACTGTGGTATCGGCTAAGGGGCCACCCACTACGATGCTGGCGGTTCGGGTGCCATGATTTGGAAATTTTAACCCGATACTGGCTTCCTCATCGCGTGCGTTGTCATCGTCGTCAATGAAGTCGAAATCGAGATCGGTGTTATACCCGCCCAACACTTTCGAATGATCCGAATAACCCGTGTCCAGTTGAACGATCCGCATTTGAGCCAGCCGGTCGCGTTCATCCGGCGACAGATCAGGTACTGGCTGAGTTACAGAAGGCCAGTTAATGGCCGACCAGTTCCACCAGCGCTGTTGATCTTTCCCATTTTTCAGCGCGGCCTTTACCTGGATAGATTTCTCCCAATTGCCAAGAAACTTCGCTTCATTGAGTTCGGCGGTCCCATCATTGAAAACAAATTCAGATTCGGTCGTGCGTACCGGCGCAACAGTATCCGACGTGTTTCGGCCAATATCGGTTAAGCTTTGCAAATCGGGTCGGCAGCTATCAACCTGCGGCAACCCCTCTATGGCAGCCGCAATAGCCCAGGGGTTACCGGCCGATTGAATCGTCAGGTACCACATTCGCCGGACAAACGGATCGCGGGAAGTGGGCAGCAGGGGCGACAGATCGATTAGTCCCGGAACTAGTTCTTTGGCCCGTCGACTCCAGTCGGCCTGAAGGGCGGGCTGATCGGTTAGCAGCACCTCAAAGTAAAGAAGGCTGCCGGTAGTTGGGGCTGATGCTTGTTTAGGAGCGACTGAAGCGGGTATTGGACTGGATTCTGTACGAACAGGCGTAACGAGTGGCGGGGTAGTCATGGGTATGAGGGGAGGTGTTGTTGTGGCAACCAGCGTTGGCGATTGTGCTTCGATGATCTTTGTCCGAAAGGCCTGCATCGAGTCTGGAATCGGTAAGTTCCTGAACGCTTCGACGATGCAGCTCACCCGAACGCCTTCGTTGCCAATCCAGTCGATATCTTCGTCGGTATCACCGGGCTGGCGAATTTTGCCGTCTTTCCGAAGCCAGTTGCCCGCGTCATCCTTACGCGGCACGGCGCTGTGGTGCAGGCCAACGGCATCGGCGGTGCCCAGCCCCAGTACTAAACTTCCCGATGAACCGGGTAAGGTATCGGCTTCATAAATAAGGAAATTATCGGTGAGCGTAATCAGTCGAATATCTTTCAGCACCACTTTTTTGTAGTCGCCTTTTGGGTGCTGAATCACCACACAATTCTCCCCTTCAATGATTTTGCCGAGTGATGAGTCGAGCTTTATATAGCCGAATTTAGTGAGCGGGGTGCCATCGTCACTAGCCGGTTCAACGGCTACCAGCGTGAAATCACGTCCACTAAAAGGAACATCGGCGTTTACGGTATAGGGAGAGGTTAGGAAAAATAAGTCGGGGCGCAGCTTGAACGAAATGGGCGAAAGTACCTGTCCATCATCGCCTAGCTCGTAATTGAACTGGGCCCGCGCCCGGCTGGCGGTCGCTGCGTCCGGGAAAACGTGGTTGTTGGTAATAATAACATTTGGCGCTATTAAAAAGCCTGTTCCATAGCCTGTAATACCCGATGGACCCTGTAATACAATCCGGCAAACACTGGTTGATGCCCGCACGATTTTTCGGACGATGGCCATATCCTGAAAATCGGGAATACCATTGATACGCTCCAAAGCTTCTTTAAACTCACCGCTTTCACGAGCGGCCCGTTTTAGCAGTTGGGATTTGTCGTCCGTAATTTCAGTAAGAGGACGCACCCCAAACCGGTTTTCCGTTATTCGCCGGGTTATTTTGTCGATTTCGTCGGCATGAGCGGCATAATTAGTAGCCGCTTTATCGGCGAGGTAAAGGGTGGTAGGATCAAAAGGAGTAGACTGTGTCATGGCAGAGAGGGAATGGAATAGTGCTCGAAATTGAGCAAACTGATTGATAATAAGGGTAGTATAAACACCCTTTTCCATCGCGTACTTTCCCTGTTTTTAGTGAGCGGTGTATTGCGTTACATCATGCGGCCTTCTTTGGCATACTCCCGCTCAATGCCTTTCTGAAGATTAGTAAGCGTAACAACGCTCGTTTTCCCTGCCAGTGCCTGCAAGCAGCAGTAGTGGGCTACATTGGTAATATTAGAACCGCTCAGCTCATATTTCTCGGCGATACGGTCAATATGAACGGTATCATCCAGCGTTACCTGGGTTGGAAAAACCTTATGCCATAGTTGAGCGCGTTCTGAAATCCCCGGCATCGGAAAATAGATGACCGATTGAAAACGGCGCAAAAAAGCTTCATCAATATTGGTTTTGAAGTTGGATGCCAAAATGACGATGCCGGCATAGCTCTCTACCCGTTGCAGCAGGTAGGAAGCTTCCTGATTGGCGTATTTATCGTGGGCGTCTTTCACATTTGTGCGCTTGCTGAAGATCGCATCGGCTTCGTCGAAAAATAAAATCCAGTTCTTGTTCTGGGCTTTGTCGAACAGGCCGGCCAGATTTTTTTCCGTTTCGCCAATATACTTCGAGACAATGGCGGGTAAATCGACCCGAAACACGGGCCGGTTTGTAAACTTGCCTAACAGGGAGACGGTCAGGGTTTTTCCTGTGCCGGGAGGACCATAGAACAGCGCTCGGTAACCTGGTTTTAACTGGCGATTCATGCCCCAGTCGTTTAGCAGCACATCGTTGTACTGAATCCAGGTTTCGAGTTCCCGAATCTGGCGGAAGGTGGCCGGGTTTAAAACCAGATCGGGCCACTCTAATTGGGTCGACAACGGTTCGGCCGGAAAGTCAGAACTGAACGTTTCGACGTAATTGGTCTGAAACAGCGTTTGGGCCAGAAAATCGGCATCTACCAGCAGGCGGCCACTCATTGGCGGCTCGCCAGCTTTGACGCCCTCCAGCATTACGATGCGTTTTCGACTAAAAAGATGTTCTTTCGATACAAGTTTCTGCACGTCAATCCGTGCCGCTAAATCATTGCCTGCCAGAATGAAAAGAACCGTTTCGCCGGTAGGTAATATGCCCCGATGGTTCGTTCCTTTTACGCCCCCGAATTCAATCAAATCCCCCCCTTGTGGTAAGATAGACGCCATGATATTGGTTAGCAAAGCGGGGGCCACATGCGGCACCAGGGCCAGCATTAGAATGATAAACTCTTCTGCCGAAAGTGAATTTTCAATAACAAACGAAGCCAAGGGCGAACTGCCATAAAAGTCGGGCGAGAGCGGTAAGTCAAACGTTTGTTTTTTACCAAAATGTACGCTGAGCCGCTCCCGAATATAAGCGTCGAGATAAGTTATACCTGCCTGAAGGGCAGGCACCGAAGAGATAACTGGCTGGTATTCTGACATTGGAACGGTTGGTTAATCGAAGCCGGTTAGCGACGTAGGGGGAGCCCAGAACCGATCATTTACGCTTTTGGCCAGCGTGGCCAATTGCAGCGATGTTGACTCCGAAACATCACCGTAACGCATCAGAATGAGCCGATAAATTTCGATTGTCCGATCGTCCTCGTTCAACGAAAACAACATTGGACATACATGAATGGTATCGCTGGTTATGAATAGGAAGTAGCGATAATAACCCGTTACATTACGGTCGCAGCTACGTTCACACTCCAGCGTTACTGATGAGCCTAACCGACTGTAGACCAAGTCATAAACTCGCCTGGCCTGTAGGATATTGGCGGCTGCTGTTCCGCCTAAATGGCTTGTCTGCAAATCCTGCCATTGCGATAGCATACCTGGCCGGGTGTCGCTGGTTATGTTCTGGGCATTTCGATTCCACCGCTCAAGCTGAGCAAGCGACCGGCGAATGGGTGTAGCCTGCCGGTCATTGCAGTCATTGGTTTCATCGCGCGGGGCTGTTGTTGGCTGCGGTGTATTTGTGCCCACTTCCAGGCAGAAATTTTCGTAGGAGGCTGCATTGGTCAGTGCTTCCATGGTTGACTGCATCCGATAGTACCGATCACTCTGGTAAGCACGGTCAGTTATGTGCGTAACGCCAGTGAGGGTATGGGCCATCTCGTGGATGACGCTTATTGCCTGCCAATTGGCAGATCCGTTGAAGAAGGCTGGACAGAAAACAAACAGATTACCCGTTACATACGCACCGGCAGCATTGCAACTGGTATCGGTTGTGGTGTGGCATTCGACCTGTAAATCGGGCCGGGAAAGGATCTCGCTGTCAATCCGGCCAAATATTCGACGAACACGGCCTGCTGTTTCAGCCGTAGAGGAATGGAAATGGCGTTCCAGCGCAGCCTGAACACCGGGTTCACGCGCAGGGCTGCCAATAAACGTGTCGAGCCGCCGAATCGTGGCGCGTAGCCAGGTTGTGGCCTGCCTGACAGCGGGTTCAATCTGATGGTGCTGATCGAACGAGCAGGCTCCCGGTACATTGTCGACAGTAGCTGTTGGCTCCCGCTGTATTCTCTTGCGTTGTATTCCCGCGTTTTGCTGTACCACGTGCGTTAGTTCGTGCGCCAGCAACTGCTTTCCCGCCCGACTGTCGGGGGCATATTGACCGTTGTTGAAATACACATCGTTCCCATAAGTAAAGGCATGGGCATTTAACTGGCGGCTGAGCTGTACGGCCTTCGCATCGGTATGCAGCCGGACATTAGAAAAGTCGGCACTCAGCGCATTCTCCATAAAACCGCGCGTTTGATTTGGTAAAGGCGAACCTCCACTTCTGCCGCTCGTTAGCTGATAGCTTACATCGGCACTGGCGGTCGTTTCGGTATTGCTGCTTTCTTTTCGTTGTATTTTTTTTTCTTCTTCCTCACAGTGTGCGCATTTGCGCTGGATGGTGGCTGGTGATACGGAAGCCAGCGATGGAGAAGAAATTGAGGCTGGGTCATTCATCGTCATAACCCGGCTGGCCATGGCATCGGCTTCCTGTTCATAGGCATCGTTGGAGGCACCAACGACTAGCTTGGGCTGCACGGTAACGGGCGAAAAAAACAGGGACGAGGCTGCTTCATCAAAGAAGCTCCTGTTTGTTCGGGTTGGCGAAGCAGCCTGAGAGCCATTCGCTTCGCGCGGGGAGGTATTTGGAGACGTTCTCATAACAACCGATGGGAAATGAAGCTAAAACTACGGTTTAGAATTGATGTATTTTACCGTATAAATACTTGATATAGTAAACGTTACCTATAATTCGACTCGCGGCCTATATCTTTTTCAGGAACTAGTAAGTGATATACGGGTGGACTGTGTACCAGTTGATGCGTTTGATTTTTGAGACGTAACTGTAAAATGATACCGGATAATGCCTGTGCTTCCGATTGGCTAATAGAACCCTGCTTGCAGGACAACGAAAACAGGCGCCAATCGGCCAGTTTCTCAACAACCGTCTGGCCTGATAGCTGATAACCCAGCGATGTTGTCCAGACCTTGACCACTGCCGGGGTTGGCCGTTGTACCTGCATATCCAGATGCGAGAGGATGTCAGCTATTTCGCGTACGTGGTGGGGGTTTCGAAGTGCCATAGTCTGATTTCCAGCAATAGACGAGTACAGGCGTAACACGACCATTAACAGGAGCAGGCCGGTTAAAATCAGCCAGTGCCAGGTATGAAATGCCAACTGGCCAAGCCCTTCGTAAAGCAAAACCACCAGCATAAGCAACAAGGTTGTCCATTGAGCTTCAGAAAAACCACGTCGATAGGGCCGGTCGGGGTCACCCCGAAAAAATTCGAGTAAAAAGCGGATGGTGCCGTACGAAAACGTGTACCAGCCTAATACGGTGCCGGTTGGTTGTTGAGCCAGAAATAACCAGGCGCCAATACCTGTGATTAGAAATACGCAGACCGATTCGACCAGTTGAATGGGAAATAACCTAATGCCGACGTAGTGAGCTGTAAATCCGGCTTTTCGGTGCTCATCGCCGTAGATAACACTAATCGGGTGGTAGGGGCGACCGTGGCAACAACCCGCATTCAAACAGCCCAATCGCCCAAATGCCAGAAAGGTGCCAATACCCAGAAGTGTAATTTCCAGAAATGGAACAACCGGCTGGTGGAGTACCCATCGCAAGACCAGCGCCGAGACTGTCATGATGGCTATTTCGTGGTGATAATAGATCAGCTCTTCGTGTCCGGTTATGATTTTGTGCAGAAACGCCAGGACAAAAAACGTGAGGGCACTAACCAGACACAATACCACCATCGCCCAGAGCGGCAGGCCAGTTTGCCACGCCAGACAGAACCCCAGCCCAACCCCAACCACATAGCCAATTGTGCCTAGGAAGAGGAAGGTCGGGATGGCGCGACCGAACAGATGAAGCGTCAAAATGCCTTTGTAGTGCATAGGATCAGGTGAATTTTGCGTTCATGATCCTGAGGTGAATACCATCTTCGCGGGCGACATCCAGCCGGATACGCTGGCCGTTCAGGCGACTGAAAACGGAACCGGCAGCCGTTGCATGGGCGTTAATGAATACGGATTCAACGGACGCCATCCAGGCAAACTCAGCCGTTGGGTTCTGGTTGAACCACTCCAGCGCAAAAGGTAAATCGACAACCTGATCCGTTGCCAACGTGCCGAAAATCTGCTGGCGTTCGTCGCTTTGGTAATAGTCAAGTAACCGGACTATGTTTCGGTAATAAGCAGTTAAGTCAACAAAAGACTGATTCTCCAGAAAGGCCAGCCACTCTTTATACAGGTTGAGATCAAAAAAGCCGTAGTAGTCCAAATCCAGAAAAAGGAACCGTTTGTTTGCGGCAATGGCTGCTTCATCTGTGTCGGTAGACATGTCCAGTGCTTCCTTCAGTTGTTTATCCAGTTGTTTCAGGACAGCGTCGTTGACGGCGGGGTTTGGCGATTCGGTGGGTTCTTCGATCGTTGGATTTTGCAGGTAGAGGTTGTAAAACTGAAGCAGATTCGAACAACCCCATTGTTCGAGCCAGTACAGTTTCATGGTTTTTTGTTGCGTAGACAGCAGCCCGGACTCAGCTAGTTCGCTTCGTAAAAGGCTCGGAATCGTTTCTGCCTGATCATTGGCTTTTAACCGGTATTCTGCCAATTTATGATCCAGTTGACGAATCGTCTGCTTTTCCGAAAACAACAGATTGGATGTCATGTTGGGGTATTCGGCTAAGGGGAATTTTCGAAATAACCAGGTGGGGTCGGTTACTTTTGACTCTGTTTTTAACCGATGAGCATACGAGGCTACCTTCACCAGCGTGGCATGTGGAACATAGCAGGGTTCAGGATTCCAGGCTTGATTGAGTACGTAGATTGGTTCCTGTGCTATAGCTTTGGCATACTGCATCCAGAATGCCAGACCCGTTGATAGCTCGTTTCCCGTTGCTTTGTAAAAACTAAAACCCTGAATTGAGAAGTTTTTCTGTTGCTGAAGGGCGTCGGCAATGGCAGGCATATAAGCCGGATCATTAACTAGACCGATAAACGTATTTACGGGCTGAAAAGCGGGATCGCCGGTCAGGAGCCCCTTATTGCCCAGGTTTTCCGTAACTGTAAATGAGATATTGTCGATTTGGATCGGTTGCTCGTTCATCACGCTAAGGAATCGTTTTGGCATCGACAAAGATAGAATTTATGGATAAGGAGTTGGCCGTGGCTCCGTCGTAGTTGTAATAGCCCATGTAGGTTACACCTTTGAACTGATGCGTAAACAGAGTTCCACTTTGGGGCGTAGTAACTTTGCCGGCGATCTGGCTGCTGTAATAATCCGCAAAAGCACGCTCTGCCTGGGGTAGAAACGCCTGTAAATCATCAACGGCGCTCTTGGGTACCTCACTAACGACCCAGTAGGATGGATCGTAATGCGTACCTGCAACGGGCTTGGCCGTGGCCCCTCCCGACACGGGCGTTGGGCGGGGGGCGGTGGCTTTATTGACCCCCTCTTTAGCCATATACTGCCGATAGCGCCGGGCCGTAGGACCATAGGGTAACCCCATGGCACTGCCTTCGCGAACAACGAAGAAACGGGACTCCCCACTGGCATTCACTGCCTCCAGAAAGGTAATCTGGTGCCCGCCCGAAATGCCGCTACCGACAAAACTGCTGGGGCTGGCTGTCGTGTTCTGGGGCGCTACAATATGCTCAATCACGATTGGTGTAACAACCCGTCGGCCATTCGGTAACAGTTGCGACACCGGCAGGTTGGCCAGTTGTTGACCCAGGCGTTGAAAACGCCATTCGGATTCAATCAATCGGGCAAATCCCGCGTCGGCTTCAACGCGTTGCAGGGCACTCAACAGATCACGGAAACGAACTTCGGTAATTTCCGGAGTAAAGCCCATATTATTCATCAACCGCAGAAAACGGTCGCGGGCATAGGCTACCGCATTGGCACTCTGCATGGCCTTGTAGTTGAACAGCAGTTCTCGAACCGATGCCACATCGTGCGATGTTATCTCGACGCTGGTACCCACCACGACCGCCCGGAACTTACTCGACTGGGTTTGGGATTCGATGTTCTGACGCAGTTTGGCTGCATCGTAGGTTGTGCCTTTGCTCTCGCCAGTCAGGCTGTGGTTGTTAAGCACAATGTCGGCTATTTCGTCCAGTTCATGCCCGAGCAATAGATTAAGGTCTTCAGAACGGGCCCGGCTACCTGTTCCGGTGGGCTGCTGGACAAGTACGTGAGGGTCAATTTCTACGGTTGCCGTCCAGCGCCCTGCTGTTGTGCCGCTTCCTTTCTCATACTTGAGCACGAAACTCGCCGGGCCTGTTTCGGCCCCGTGTGTTGGTGTGGTGGGGCGGGAACTTCCGGCGATATCCAGATTCTCCCCTTTCGGTACAACGGTCACTTCTACATTGACGCCCCCCTTAGTACCCCGTACCGGTACAGAAAGGTCGTAAAATGTATTCTTGCCGCTGTGCGATAACGTACTGCCATGAAGCCGGGTGGCCAGTTCCGGAATTATAACGCCCCTGGCATTGGTGATAAGGCTGAATAGTTCGCCTATAGTTCTGAAATTCTTACTTTCTCCCAGGGGGTATACATCCCTCCCCTTAACACCACCGGTAATACCACTTGCTTTACCCTGACTGATTTGCTGGGCGAGCAAGGCTACTTCGCTTGCCGGGCGGTCTTTTAAATTCCGTAGTGTAGTCTCATCGGCCTGATTCAGCGCAATCACCTCATCGGGCGTGAGCCCTTTGATCTGGCCCTCTGTTAAGAATTCACGCAGGCGACTTTTGCTGATACCTTGTTCCTGTACCGTGAAGAAATGCACGACCAACTCGTTGGGGGGCATTTTTCTTACCTGTTCGAGGTTAAAGGTCGGATCGCTTTTTCGCAGCGCATCAATCATGTCGAGCTGCGTACCCCGGTCGAGCGTAATCAGTTTGTCGCCTTTGACCTGCTGACGGAAGAAATCGGATTTACGGAAACCTCCCTGGAACAGATCGTGGTTGGCGGCAAAAAACATCAGTCCGTTCACCGTTAATGACCCGATCGTGGAAATGATGGCATTCAGTTTCTGGGTTTCATCCATCGTTGGATCAGCCCGGATTGCCTGGATGGTCCGAATGGCTTCGTAGGTAGCGAAAACAAGTGTGCCTGCATCAATGGCCAGCGACGATATGACCATCCAGTTGCCCATGCGATACATAAATGGTCGGGCGACTGCCAGCCCCGCCGTCCGAAGTGTCGACCCGCTGATGCCGAGCATAGACGTAACAATGCCAATGCCTTCCAGCACATTGCGTGAGTCGGTGGCCGCAATGCCAACATGAATATTCTCGGCGATAGCAATGACCCCGCGCGCAATAGAAGCGGCAGCAATAGCAATTCCCAGGGCTTTGGTAAGGCCGGTTGGCTCGGGTATCAGGAGCAAGAGCCCGGCCACAACCATGCCGCCAACCATCAGAATCCGGTCAATCCACACTTTGGCATGGTTCCAGGGATTGTTGGTCGCAAATTTATTGTTGACAATGAAACCCGCCGGAGCATAACTGTGGATCAGTGTACAATCCCGTGGGTAGGGGTGCGACAAACCGCCCCAGCTCGAAAAGGCTTTAACAATGGCCGCTTGGGCTGTTGATGCGGTGCCATCAAATTCATACACATCCGCACTGGTCATGTCGATCAGGGTAGCGGTCCAACCGGAAGCCGTCCCTTCAAGCAATAGGTAAACACTAAGCGGCTGTAATTCGCCGGTCTGGTGAACCAGTAACCCCGCCGGAACCGGCCGTGCATACTTCACGCCGGTTGGTAGCGTGGTAATATTGTCGGGGAGTGGCTGGGTGGCCGAGACGTTACCGGCGTTTTTGTCAAAACGCTCCAGGCGTTTTTCCTGCATTTTCCGCCGTTCCTTGAAATAATCACTGCTGGTACCTCCTTTCGACTCGCTCGTTTTCAGCGATGTAATGGATGTTTCAACACTTCGACGGGCTTGCGAAATGTCAGGGTATTGATCAAGTGGAACTTTGGCCAGATTTTGCTGTAAGGCTCGTTCGGCTACAGTATCGGCCTTTTCAACATTAATCCGACTATCTTTTACCAGAAAGGGATTTGGGTCTCGATAAACGACGGTTGGGCCCAAAACGGGATGCATACGCTTAATAGGCTCGCCCGTTGTTCCACTATTGATTCGATAAACGGCCGCCCTTAGCGTTTTGACGCCGACGCCGTCAACATTATGATCCACCAGAATAGGTTGATCGGCCTGAAAAAGCTGCCCATCAAGAAACCAGTCGACCATGTACTGTGAATAAGGGGGTGCCCAATTGGTTAGATGTGCCCGTACATTGGTACCACTAACCAGATTTGAATTTTCAACCTGAACGCCCAGTTCAGTAGGCTCGAAACGGGCTATTCGAATCGTGTTGGTACGCAGGTAATACACATAGTGATCGGTGTCGTTACCAAAATAAACATACGTGGCCACCTGAAAATCAGCGGCTTTTTCCAGATTTGGGTCATGGCTCAGGGCAAACCAGGTCGCATCGTCAAAGCTGAACTGTGTGCCACGCATGGGAGCGGGATAGCTCGACAGGCCCGTCATGAAGTTGTTGTCCATTAACGGAAAGAGCCGTCCATTGAGTTGATAAACCCAGCGTACTTTGACTTGCGTGTTGGGTGGAATGTAGTTTAGGTTCAGGAAGAAATTGACCCGCTCTCCGATCTGAATGCTGGGATTTTCGGCGGTTCGAGCCGGGGTCATGAGCAGGCTGGCCTTCATTTGCAGGAAGTCTACCTGACCTCCTGACATAATCTGGCGGTTAATGTCCTCATCGGGTATGGCTACGCCCAGTTCTCTCAGGGTTCGTATCCCTTCTGCAATCTGATTGTTTATCTTGTCCAGTTCCTTAAAATCATCCGGGTTCCCTTTCAGAATAATCTCCGCTTTTCTGGAATACAGTTTACGCAGTTCGGGAACGATAGATGACTGGGTCTTTACGTCAGCTTCCGGAGGCTCTACCATCGAGGGCTGGCCCAACGCCTTTTCGAAATCGGTTCGGGTAGGGGTTTTGCACCGCTGCAACTGTAAACCCGACTTTAGGCGTGGTAACGCGTTCTTCGACAGGTCTTTTAAAAACCCATACGTTTTCCCCCAAAGCCCGGCCACAGCACCTACAGCCGAATTATCGGCATCGGTTTCCAGTGCGTTATAGGCTTCCCCTTTAGGCTGGGTTTCCACCTGGCTGCTTCGTTGCTGTACTACGTGCGCCAGCTCATGGGCCAGCAGCGCATCGCCAATCAAGGTGCCGGGTTGATAGGCACCGGCTCTAAAGGCAACATCGGACCCAACCGTAAAGGCTCGTGCCTGCAGCTGATCTGAAAGCGCACTGGCCCTGGCATCGGTATGTACTTTCACGTCCGAAAAGCTTGTCCCAAACGCCCCTTCCATACGTGTTCGGGTACTACCATCGAGCGATGAGCCTGTTTTTAACTGGGCCTGAATTTGAGCCGGATTTGCTGGTGCAGGAGACTGACCGTTGGTTGCTTTTCGCTGAACAGGCATCATTCCCGGCTGGCTTGAGTTGACCAGTGCGCGAAGTACAGTATCCAGTCCGTCGGGAATTTCAGTGATTTGCTGCGTGCGTACCCACGTGTTAACGGCCCGTTTAATGCGGGCAACTATGGGTGGCAGGTAGTCCTGTGCGCTGGTGGCCGAAGCGGCTTCGGGCTGGTATTTTTGAATTGACTCTTCCAGCGTGTAGGCCGACTGTGACCGGAAGTACGCAAAAAAATAGGTCAGGTAAGGGCATCCTTCCGTGCTCCAGCTCGTATGGGCCAGTTCCGCTTCGGTAGCACTGCACACCTGGACGAATAGCTCATCCAGAAAGGCCGTTTTGGTGATCTGGGTAGCCAGGGCAGGGGATAGATCATCGTCGACAATAAAACCGGGAACCTCCTGAATCGGGCCGCTCGCCAGCGCCAGCGTGGAGGTCCCATCCGTCGACATCGCATCGTTGGGTGGAGGTGGGTCGGAGGGTATATCTGCCAGTTTCTGTATGACGGCATTCCTGTCCGGTCCTGGGTGTTCGTCCTCATCCTGCCCTCCGTCTTCGGATTGACGCTGAACGACCGGTGCTAACGGCACTGGTGTTGGATCTGGCTCCGGCGAAGGCTGTAGCTCGTCGGACTCATTTTCCGAACCCTGTGAGTCGGGTTGGCGCTGAACGGCTATCGACTCCGAAACGGGGGTTTCTGACGCTACAGGCTGGGGTGGAAAAAAAAGATCTCCCTCCGGCTGACTGGTCAGTGGAGAACGGCTGGAGGCTGTTTTTTTATCAGGAACCTGTTTCATAAGAAACCACTCAAACCATGAAGTCGATAGCCGAACGAAGCTAAAATTGGTCAGGTACTAGTGCTTGCTGATTTTGCACACATCCCAACCGGCAGTGCTTTCCTGGCAGAAGGCATATCGGTTGGGATGTGTTGAATAGGTGTTTTCCGAGCTTGTTAGTCACTCCATCATTTAGGTATACGCTGAAGTTGTTTTTTCGGAATCGTAGTAGTTGTTTTTTGGGGTACTGTACTCCCGGTAGCCGCCTTCAACGTAAAGTTTTTGTTAGGGATGAGCACGTTTACGGCATCGGGCCGGAATTCACGAGCCACGCTCGGGATCTTCTCGCTAACTTTGAACTCTGTCAGGTTACCCGTAAATACCTTTTGTTGTAAAATCGAAATCGAACCGGCCGACTTTGTCGTGCTCTGGACCGTCAATGTGTAGCTACCGTCCTGATTGTCAATTATTGAACTCAGCTTTGCCGATGGTGCATTAATATCGAAGGCATCGGTTGCGGCTGGGCCCAGAAACCGGCCATAGGTAGTGACCGGCCTCACCGTCATGACTAGTTTCCCATTCGTAAAAACATTGCTGATCACCGATTTGCCAATGTCAATCTGTCCGGCTTTTACATACATACTCTGCATTTCGTAGCGGTCATACTGCCCCCGAATACTGTCCTGTCCCTGAATTCTAAAGACAATCTGGTAAATGCCCGCTACGTTCATTCCGGAATAATTGCCTTCGTAGCGACCATTTCCGCGGTACGTCAGCATAACCACCTGTTCAACAGGGGTGAGGGCTCTTACGAAGCTGGCGTCTTCCCGGAGTAGTGTCTGGTATTTCAGGATACCAACTGCCGACCGATCCTGTTGCCGGACGGGTACGGCCGCTTTTTTGGTATTGCGTGCCATCAGGTCGCCAATATCGTCGCCGGGCCGGTAGACCATTGCCGTAATTGTAGCATTCTCGATAGGTTTCCCCCGGTCGCTGAACTGCACGGCAAACGTCTGGGTATCGCCCACGGTGGGTAAGGCATTACCTTGAGAGCAGGTATAGTCCAGCATGTGATCGTCGGCAATAACGGCGATGCGATACGTCAGCCCACTGGCCGGGCCGTTGGGTTGGGCCGTAACAGTCCAGTTTCCCTCGGAGCGCAGCTTGTTTGCGTAGGCTTTATCGGTATTGAATGAGAAGGCATACATGTATGTGTTTGGCGAACTGCCTACCCAGCGCGGAGTTGCCAGGGCCGTTACGTCCTGGCCATTTCGACTGACCCGTATTGCCGCAACAAGTCGGGCAAGTTGGGGAATCTCGAAGTTTTTGTTCAGCGATACTTCAATGAGCAGATCGTCAACATTTTTATTGAGAGGAAAATCAACGAGACCCTGGGCCGCACTGCCAATACTACCTGATTTCGTGCGGATTAACTGGGGGCTATTGTCACGCAGGAGGTTGATGAACGCCTGCGTGAATATGGCGTCGATGTTGCCGATAACCATACTGGTAGTGTTGGTAAACGAGTTGCCATTGGAGGTGAGCAGGCAATTTCCCCCGCTTTTGGTCGCCAGGTTTTGCAACGTTGTGAGGTAGGTTGGACTGGGATTTCCTATGCCTATCGTGAATATTTTCAGGTTGCCTGACGAACCGGGCAGCACCGGGCAGTTCGCGTTAAGCGCCACACCGCCTACGTCGCAGCCGTTGGTATTGACAAGTGGCGCTACATTCTGTTCGCCATCCGTAAACAGCAGAATATCCCTTGTTCGGGTGGCATCGGCCAGTTTTGTTTTTGCGTCATTTATGCCAAGTCCCATCGCTGTTCCGCTTCCAGGTGAAAGTCCATTCATAGCCGTTTGAACCATTGTAGCCGCCCCCGGATCAAGGGGTAATAGGCTATTGCCGAAGGTCGAAGGCGTTAGGCCAGTCTCAAAAAAAGTTAAACCCACACGGTCGCCGGGTTGGGCAAAAGCCGGGTTTGAGAGTTTCAGCATGAAGTTGTTGACGGCTGTTTTCAAGGCATCCCAACGTGTAGTAGTACCTTCTGAAATGATACCCATGCTCCCCGATTTGTCCAGAACGAAAGAAAGGTCCAGCGGTCGGCGAACGTCGATGCGGTATTCGCGGGCATGGCCCTCAACGATAAGAACGAACGTGAGTGAACCAGACGTGGGCGCAACGCCAGTCCAGCCAACACTGGCCGTTGCGGCACTCGATACCGAGCCTACCGGGAGGGTAATTGTAATGCCCTGACAAACATAGGGGTTGTTGTCTGTAGCGGGGCAGCCCCCAATACCGATGGGCGTGGGTACGCCAAAAAAGCCCCAGCTCACATTGGCAGGCGCTCCCACTACGCCAATATTTATGGTCTGGGGTGCCCCCACAATCAATATGATTGGGAACGTGGGGCGGTCTTCATTGAAACTTATATCCTGATCGGCAGCCTGCGTAACGAGCGTGGTTAGCAGGATGAAACAGGTCAGGAATAGATGTAGGAAAATGGTCTTTTTCATGGATATGAATAGTTAAGGATTGATTAATAAGCCCAGTCGACGAGGAGCAGGTCAGGCATGAAGGGTAATTTGATAGCCGAAAATCCCCAGGGGAATTTGTTCATCAGGATATCTATGGTTTTTCGTTCCACAGTTAACTGCCAGCCAGCATCAGAGCGGGTGAGCTTGCCTTCGCGTTGTAAAAAGGCTTCCCGCAACCCATCGGCAGAGACTGTACCCAGGGCGGGCCAATGACCAATAACCGCATGGAGCAGTTCGGTCGCATTTAGCCGGTCGGTACCGGTAAGGTCGAGGTGGGGGGATACAAGGGCATCGAAGGGTACTCCGCAAAGTAATTTCGGTAGCGTCATCTCATATTCGGGGCAATAGTCCAGCCCGGTAGCCAGATAAGCCAGCATCTGAGCGCCTTTGGTTGCCGCCGTTTCATCTGTCCACTGCCGATTGACAACTAAACCCATCTCCGAAAAAAGTGGCGTCAGGAACGGGTGTAGTAGTACAATACCGGCCAACGAGACAAACAACGCTGCTTCGCCGGGAGCCTGGTTTCGTGATGTTTGGTTCGATGAGTGACCCGCTTTGGCCGGTAAGGTAGATGCTTGGTGGCTAGTCAGTTGGTTTTCGGAAACGGGCGGTAGACCGGATGGTGAATCGGTAAGGTCTGGATCTTCACTGGCTGTTTTCTCCGATAGTTGATCGGTAGAAAGTGCAGGCGGGTCGCTCTGGTCGGGTTTGCTTTTTGGGCCTTTTTTTTCGTTGCGCTGTATTGTATTGTTGGAAAAGGGCCCCGTTGTTGTACTTGTCTCGATCAATTTGGTCAACGTTTGCAAAAGCAGATCAACCGACGTCGATTCGTCTTTACCAAAGCGATGTTCGATAATTTGCCGTAACCGGCCAAAGAAAAGACTGGGCGATTCGGAAGGGAATAGCGTTTTTTGGAAGGTTATCAGGCTGCTGGTCAGGCTTTTTTTTGCTGCTGTTGCCGTTAGAAACCCTTGCCAGTAGCGTTCCCTCAGTATCTGAACCGGTAGCTGGCTAAGCTCCTGAGTGGCTATAAGTAATAAACCTATGGCTATCGATAGTGCTTCATGGCTTGTCTCAGTAGAGTGGTTGTCTGTGTCAAAAGCCAGACTTACAAGGGCCTGATTGGTGCTGTGGTGGATGAGTCGACTGGCAAGTTCAGGTCTGTTGTACAGTAGCTCAACCAGTTCCCGACGAAATGAAGCTGCCGATGCTGTTGTCAGCCATTGGTCGAGTTGACCAAAATCGCGGGTATCGGCCCAGATGGGCAAACGGCCATACAGCAGAAAATACCGTATCTGCTGCGCCATCCGTTCCTGACGACTAACCCGTTCGATGGGGCCGGTAATCAAACCGGCATCAACTCCAATGCTGTTCGCTGGGGTAGTTTCAGCCTGTTCAACGACTTGCTGAAAGGCTAACTCAACCTGTTGCGTAATGCGCTGAGTTAGTTCATCTTCGAGTTTTGCCAGCGACAAATTACCTGCGTCTATCGTCAATTGGTCGATCCGAAGGGTAGTGTCGGCATTGGACAGACGGTCGAAGAGGGTTTCCAGCACAGCGGGCAGTTGGTTGCGGCAGTAAGCCGACACCCGATCCTGCAAGCCAAAGGAAGGTGGCTGCCCCGGTGTATCTAACCAGACCGTTTGTCGCTGAATACTATGTCGCACTGGAGTAGGCATTTGTCGGTTGGTCAGGCAAGGGTTGAGTGCAGGAAGTTCAAGGATGTAACCAGGTTGGTACGCGCTGTCTGGCCGGTTGACGTGTCCAGCGTGCCGCCAACATAGTTCCCTAGCCAGGCCAGATACTGCGTTTCGAAGGTATCATACGCTAGGCCTGTTCCGGCTACGACTGTCCCATCGGGGTTGCTATTGCTGTCTAGCCAGAATACGCTGGGAATCAAATGAGCCGGACACTCCTGCTCGATAACGGACTCTACGTAGTTCCGGAAAGCTTTGGTCCGAAACCGCCGGGGTAAGCCGGGTTTTGGCAGATCGTTCAAGTTGGCAAAGTCACGTTCCATACCCGACGGAAACACCAGTGTTACTTGAAACGAATAGGGGTTTTTGCCGCTGAGGTCTGGATCGGCTGATTGCGTTGGCCGCAGCAAAACGTGTTCGATCAGACAGAATCCTTCGGCCTTATATGTATCGTATAAAAACACATCATAGAGCAACGTGACGGTTGAATTGATAAACGTGTTGGCGTCGGTTGGGGTAACGAACAGGCTGGGTTGGCGGGCAATAGCAACGCCTTTATCGTTCATGAGCGATACTTGCCAGGTTGAGGGGCCAGTCTGACTAACCTGATAGGAAGCCGGTTCAATACCAAACTGAACGACAGCCCGAATCCCATCGAAAACTGTTTGCGGAGGTGCCGTAGGGAACGTTTGGGTACTGCTGAGCAGAATAGCACTGCTGCTGTCGTTGAGTTGAAAGGTTTCCTGATTGACGCCACTGGCCTGAATCGTGAAGAAGTCGGTCAGGGTAGGGCTCAGGCGTTGGCGTGTTTGGCGTATAATTCCCGTTTTTCGGTAAATACGCCGTTCCAGCCCCGACAGGTCATTTATAGTTCCAGCGGGTGTTCCCAGACCACGCCCTGCCGCCGACGAACATACGTCGTTCAGAAACGCTGCTTTGTACCGAAGAAGGCGCCGGGCCGTAGCTTGCCGGATACGGTCAACATCGGCCAGCGATGCCGCATCCTGCAAGTTGAGTGTATACTCAAGTCGGCTCAGTTCAGACAATTCTTCGCCAAATCGGCCTAGCAGGTGTTCCAGTACGTTGTTTTTGCGCAGTAATCGGTCGAGGGGTGATTCAGCCAGCGTTTGCAACCGTCTGGCATAGTCGTTCGCCGGGTTTTTGCTGAAGGCATCCCAATCGTTTGCCGGATCAAACGAGCGCAGTAACTGGTCAATGCGGGGAATGCCATAAAGGGGCTGGTAGAAGTAAGTGTTGGGGTTGTCGATACTGAAAAAAGAGGCTGTATTGGCCAGTTGACTGAGGTGATTGGCCAGTAACTGCTCAAAAAAGAGCAGATAGGCCCGCAGTTGTTTTTCCTGCGCTTTGCGGACAGGTGGGGCACTGTCGGGTGTACCGGCTTTTAATCCATAAACAAGGGGCAAGTCATACTGAATAGACTGGTACTGCATAATATCAGCCGGGTTCAGACTAATCGTTGAAGCCGCTGAGGTAGCCGGTTGGAAGGAACTTGCGGTCGATGCCAGAAATGCCTGCTGGCGTTTGGTTTGAACACCCGAGTTAACCTGTTGCCTGTCATAATCGACTTTGACGCCGTTTCTGAAGAAGGATATATCGGATTTGGTTACGCTGAGCCGGGGCTGAAATTGCTCATCCCGAAGAAGTGTCAGGCTATTCTGAGCATTTGCCGTTATCAGCCGATTGCGAACGTAGCTGTTCATGGAGAAATTCTCCACCGCAATCACAGCGTTGTTTCTTTCGCCATTGGCAGATTGCAGCATTTTTTGCAGAATATCTGACGCATAGAGCTGATTCTGTTTAGGTTCGTTGAGCGTTGGCAGAAATCCCGCCGACAGCACCGGCCCTTCGTAGATAGTTTCGTTGGGTAAGCCCTGCGCCTGTAACTCGGCCAGGGAGGAGAACCGTACCACCGGATCGATGAACAGGTCAATGGCCGAAAGGATATCGGTCAGCGTTTGCCGGGCATCGGCATCGGCAGCCAGTTCGATCGTTGCCCGCACCGCAACTTCCTGGGTCCGCACCGACCGGGGTTGTAAAAAGTCTTCACATAGATTCCGGTTCTGGAGTAATAACGCACGAACGGCGCTCATTTGCTGGAAGGCCATGTTTACCCGCGACCGGTAGGTTTCGATAGCCGATCCGGGAGCGATTTGCGTGAGTTGGTTTACAATAGCCTGCTCCAGGGCTGGTCGGTCAATGGGGTTCGGTTGTGTACCCAGCCGGATCACAATGGTTAACGGGAGCGTCTGGTTTGTGTCGAAGCGAACATCGACGGTGGTGAAGTAGTCGTTCAGTTCATCTTCGGAAAACGAAATAAGCGTAGGCAGAGGCTGCCCTACGCCGGTTGCCTGATTGAGCGTGACGGCAGTACCCCAAACGGCTACGCTTTTTTCGTCCCAATACGGAAAGGCAAATTCTACGTCGAATAATTTGCCATTTGCCGGTAGTGTTTCCAGAACCAGACTGTCGTTTAAATCCACGTTTTCCCATTCGATCAATACGTCATATAGCCCATTGATACGCCCGGTCGCCGGGGTTAATCGGGCATATTTTACGTCTGGCAGCGTAATGAGCAACTTTTGAAAATCCTCGACCGTGATGGCGTTGCTGCTCAGTGCCTGAACGGGGTCAAAAAGCGCCATTTTGTCTGGCGAAATGTGCCTGCCCAACAGTTGCTCAATCGGTAGCTGACCCCGGTAGCCCAGATCGGTAATGGCGTAGCAGAGGGTTTCGAGGAGCGTGATGCCGGGGTCATGGACATTATGATCCGTCCAGATATCGCTGGTCCACTGCTGAATATAGCCAAGCCCCTGAGCAAGCAGCCCGGCATAATCCTGACTTTTGACAGTGGGTCTGGCTTTCGATATAACGACCGGCTCGCGCATGGGATGGACAGGTTATGTGTTTGTAGTTTATATGGGGAAAGAGGATGTTGGATTGACCCCAACCGGGCCGACCACCCCCAACCCCCTCCTAAAACAGGAGGGGGCTATGCCGAAGGGTATTATTTTTACTTTCCTTTTTATTGATAAAACCAAACGCTGCTTATGGGTATTAGTGTGAAAAGTTATTCACCCATTCTAACTATCTGGAAATCAGCAAGAAAATCCTCCTTCTGCATAGCCCCCTCCTGTTTTAGGAGGGGGTTGGGGGTGGTAATACCGGTTAGGAGGGGACAATCCAACCCTTACTTTCCGGATAATTCCTTCTCCAGCGACTGCACTTTGCCCGCCAGCTCCTTCACGGCGTTGATCAGTACATAGACCAGTGCGTTGGGGTCGAAGGTGAGCATGTCGATGGGGGCATCGTTGGGTTGAAGCTGGGCCGAAGCAGTTGAAACCGTATAGGGCAGTACCTGGGCCATTTCCTGCCCCAGAATGCCAACCTGTTCGTGGTTGTTAGGCGTTTGTGCCAATCCGTTGTATTTGAAATGTACCGGATTGATTTGCAGCAGCTTTTCCAGCCCATCCTGAAACGGGCGGATGTCTTTTTTCAGACGGGCATCCGACGGCACTGTCCAGTTGGGAGAGCCGTCGTTTTTAAACGCTTTCCCATTCACCTGAAACTCGGCTCCCGTACCGCTTATATCGGTGTCGGCAGCTACGATGACCGATCCGTTTTCGATGACGCTCAACCGCGATACATTACCCCCTTTCGACAGGATCAGCTTTTGGTTGGCGGGGGCGTTCAGGTTCACATTGCCCTGTGGCCCTTGCCGAAGGGCAAAGTCGGTGGCATTGGCGCGGTTAACGTGGCTGACCTGCACAAACCCGTTCAGGGGGGCAGCGCTATTACCCAGCGATACACTGCCGATTTTAGCCTGTTCACCCACCGCCAGCGCTACTTCCAGACGAGCCGTTGGCTGGGCTGCTGCCGTGTTGATCCCTACGTTTCCGTTGCTGTAGGCGATATTTTGTGTTCCCCCCACGGGCTGAAACCCACCCGATGAACCAGCGCCCACATCCTGCCAGGCAGCGCCGTCGAAAAACTGCACTTTGCCCGCCGTGAACCGTAATGTGCCCGCTTTGTTGGACTGGCCGTCGCCCAGGGTAATAATGAAATTACCCCCTGCATCTTTTCGGAGGCTGTCGTCCTGTGGATTGATGAACGAATCTAAAAGGTCTGCGAATTCGCTGCCTGAAGGTCGTTTGCCGTCGCTGAATTTTAGTTTCAGATCGGCTCGTGACTGTTGTGCCATGGTTGATTGGATGTAGGAAAAGTGAATGAGTTATACCAGTAAGTCGAAGTCTAAGCCAATGACCATATAGCCAATGCCGCTGAGTTGATCCATGCCATCGCTAACGAGTTCGCCCGCCGACAGCGGTGTGATGCGGTGCTGTGCGGCCGACACCAGAATGGCGTCGCCATCGGGTGAGAGGCTGGTGCTGTCCACAGGCTCCCCAATAATGAAATCTGTGCCGATTGTACCACCCGTTTCCCCGTTGATGGTGGCTGGAATCTGCTGCTTGATGAAAAAGTTCGTGCCAATAACCATCGTACCCACGCCACCCCTCGGCGGCCCCTGATAGAGGTGGTACATATCGAAGTCGGTAACGAAGTCCACATAGCTACGACCCTCTACGAAGGCCAGTAAATCCGATTTGTAGACTTTGCTGCCAAACGGAATATCGCGACCCTCTTCAAAAGCCCAGGGCGACAGAAATCGTTTTATCTCGTCGTTCAATACCACGGCATAAAAACCGGCATCTTTACCCGCCCGAAACGACACCTTGAAATCGAGCAGGATTTGTTCGTAGACGGGATTACTGACTGTAATGGTCGTAAATGCTGAAGCATACGGCCGAAGGAAATCTTCAATGGTCCGGCGCAGAATCGTGCTGCAACTGGGTTCGAGCGGGTTGCCGTAATTTTTGTTTCGCAGGTTTGGCACCACAATAAGCTGTACCTCTCCGGGGGCTTGTGTGGCGGCTGTCGCTCCCGGTGCTTCTCCGGCAAGTAAAGGCCGATGGTGGGATAAACAGCGAACTTTGAACAGCACCGGAAAGGCCTGCAACACCAGATGCTCATAATCCCAGCGACTAACCAGCCTGTTTTTATGCCGTAACCGCTCGGCGACACGAGTGTAGTAAGCGGGAGCGTCTTCGGTGCCCTGTCCGCCAAACGAGGCAAACGGCTGGCTAACACGACGAATTGCCGTCAGGGGTGTTACCAGTTTTTTGATCGTACCGGCCGCCACGCCCGTAATGATCTGGTTCGTATCTGTAGCCAGAAATTCAACTTCTACGCCCTGTGTCTGTACAGAGCGCAGGTTGCTCGCTCCGTCGGCCTTGCGTGCCGACGCCACCCGCGCCCGAATCCAGTGCTGTCCGGCTGGCATGAGTGTGTGCTGCTGCGATGCGTCCCGGCCAATGGCCAGCATAACAATGCCCGCTTTTTGGAAACCCTCCGTACTCTCGGCCAGCACGGCGGCCTGATCGAGATCGACCCAGCGATCACTGGCGAGGTAGCTCCAGGTTAAATCGCGACTACTGAGCAGATCATCGGGTGTTTCAGCCAGTGCTGTACCATCTTCAGTCTGTATCAGTAAGCTTATGGTAGCGGGGGCAACAAACCCGCTCAGCCCTATGTAACTGAACGCGATTCCACCAATGACAGGCAAAAGGGTCGTGGGGTCGTCGGGAACCAGCTGCCGGTAGCCAAACGGTTCGACATACCAGAAAAGGTTATTTGTGTCGCCCGGTTTGGGTGTGAAGGTTTCTTCGGCAGAATAGTCGATTGACAGCGATTTGATCTGGGGTGTATAGGGCGGATTGGGTAGCACTACCGCCGGGTCTGTAGGGGCGGCTTTGCTTAACGCTACCGCTTTCCTCGCATAAACAATCGGAAAAATGCTGTGGCCAAAGGCTTCGAAGTCATAGTCATCAAAGCGTGGGCCGGTCAGTTCCAGCCTGATAAAACCGTTTTTTACACTCGTATCAAACTGTTGCAGAGGTTCATCGAGTGTAGCCCGGTGCTGACCGAAATTTCGGAATGGGTCATTGATTGCCGAAAACGTGACCTGCCGATTTTCGGGGCCATTGAAGAGTGTGTTTTTGGCTAGAAACTGCCATTCTCCATCGGCCAGAAAGTATAAAACACCATCGAAACTATCGGGGGTTACCTGGTTACTGAAGCGCGGAAAATACCCCTCATAATAACTGGTGAGATCGGAGGGGAGCTTATGCCAGTCGATGTTGACATTTAGTGATGTAAGTCGTTTGGTGAACACTTCATCGGAACCAATATAGCAGTTTGCTCCCAGGCCGGGCTGCGAACCAAAAGGGGCAAAGGGCTTGGCCGGATCAACAACCGACTCGTCGTTTTGTACGATCAGATTTTTCACCCCGCTAGCGGCCACCTGAATCGTGACCGAGGAAAAGGTGAGCGATTTTAACACATCAAACTGACTGAATGTCTGGTTAAGAACCAGTTTCAGGACAGGGTAGGGCGTTATAAAACCATTGCCCAAAACGGCGTCATCGTAGGCTACTATGGCGGGTTGAGTAGCTAGCAAGCTAGCACTGATAACCAGCGTTGGCTGAGTGTTGATGATTTTAATGCTGAGGTCGGTAATCGAATTCGGTTCGATCCAGCCTTTCGCTCCTGATAAATACAGCCGGAATGCGTTGGGTAATGCCGTTGCCGGTAAGCCCTTGTTGCTCAGCGGCATGGTCAGCGTAAAACTGCGGCTCCCTTCGTTGAGAAGCAGCATGGGAGTCGAAAGCGCAAAGCCAATATCTGCCGTTATCATGGTGCGCTCGCTGCTGGCCCGATTGAGCTGGGTAGCCCCGAACGGACGCCACGAGGCTGCTCCGGCAAAAGATTTGCCCAGCCCATCGGCAGAGTTGGCCACGGGGGCTGCCTGTATGCGTGTTCCCAGCGTGGGAGATTCTTCCACAAACAGCGTTTTCAGGGCGGCTACTTTTGCCTGATTGATACTAATCTCGCGGCTCGTTCTGAATCGAATGGCCTTGCCGTTACTGTCTTTTCCTGCATCCAGCAACGTGCCTTCGGGAAGTCGAAACGTAGTCAGATTGCGGGCCAGTTCGAAAACAACATGTGCTTTATCGGGAATGGCAGGCTTGGCTTTGATGCCCAGAATATCGCGGTAGTAGTAGTCGAGATGCTTTTGGGTAAGACTGTTAAGATCCTGCTGAGCGTTTTCGTAGAGTTTTAAAAAGATCAGAAACAGCGCCATGTGTGGCGGTAGGTCGCTTCTGCCAGCCAAATGCGCGTCGAGCTGCGTCTGAGGCAGCATGTCGCCTGTGGCGGCATCACGCAAAAACTCATCGAAAAAGGGTGTCCAGTCGCCCTCCGATTGATTTCTGATGTTATAGTACCGAATCTCCCTGGCAAGTTGGTACGCGTACTTCAGAAAATCGGACATAGTTCGCTCATCGGCTTTAGCATAAGCCGGGTCCAGCGTTGGCAACATCCGTTGTAATTGGTTGATGCCATCCGTCTGGAGAAACTCGTTCGGTCTGAAATCCTGGTCCATAGTCATGCACATTTTTTACTGCTTCGATGTCGGTGAACACCGAAAGTCCTACTTACTACGTAGTCAAAATTGAGCTTCGGTGCCCTCGTTGATATAAAAAGGATAGACCAGGTTGTTTCGCGTGTTGGTTTTGTCGATCACATAATCGACCACGATCAATAATCGTCCTTCTAACTGCTGATCCTGAAGCACCGACAGTTGCTGTAATGTTATTCGCGACTCAAACAGAGCAATGGCAAACTCAAGGTCTTTCTGGAGCGTAGCCACCATCGCTACATCAATGGCATCGAACATCAGACGATCCAGATTAGTACCGTAAGCCGGGCGCATGATGCGTTCGCCAATGCGCGTACCCAGTAAAATCTGAAGACTTTCGCGGATGTCCTGTTCATCTTCAGACATCACAACGCCCTTTGTACGATTGTCGAACGTAGGCGGGAAACTCCAGCCCCTGCCCAGAAATAAGTCGGCCATGTTAATGGGTTGATTTATTGTTTGTTACTGTCGTTTTGCTGGCCCGACCACCCCCAACCCCCTCCTAAAACAGGAGGGGGCTACGCAGAAGGGTACCCCGTTACAAAGCCCCCTCCTGTTTTAGGAGGGGGTTGGGGGTGGTCGGGCCTGTTGGAGGTGGTAAAACCCTTACCCCCCTATCAGCACGGTTGGGCAACCTATAATCAGGGTGCCGCCATGTGCTGTTGAGTCGCCCATGCGAGCCGCTGGTTTGCCGCCAATGGTTACGGTGGCAGACCCTGCAATAATCAAATCGGGCGGGCCAACGCAGGTACACATATCACCCAGGCAGGCGGCTGGCATACCACCGATCAGCACGGTGGGGGTTCCCGGTGGTAATACCGGCCCACCTACATGAGGTACCACGCCCGTTACCATCGGGCATACATGCATATCACCTATTCGCGCGGCCAATCCCATTGCTATTCCTCAGTTTATCTGTACCAGTGATCCTTTTATTTTGGCAATGCCACTGCTCGATAGTTCAGCCCCGGCAGAGCCCTCGGCTTTAAACTTGAGGCCTGCCTTCACGTTTATGCTCATTTTTCCATCTACTTTGATGTCTTTTTTCGCTTTCAAAACCAGCTCTCCGGCGCTGTCAATGGTAATGCCGCTACCAGACAGGGTTAAACTGTTGCCGTGCTGATCATTCAGGCTTAGTTTCTTTTTGTCGTCGCTCAGGGTGATTTTTTGCCCGCCAGGCGTTTCAATCGAGACGATTTTCTTGTCATCGTTGAAGAGCAGTTTTAGCTTCTGGCGGGATACATACCCTTTCTCCGGGTTCTGGTCCGAAGCGGTTAACGGAGCGGGTTTATTACTGCTATTGACCATGCCCAGTATGATGGCAAAACGGGGGTCTTCGTTGAGAAAACCAACAATGACTTCATCGCCTACTTCGGGCAGGAAAAATGTACCGCGTTGATCGCCAGCATCCAGTGTGGCTATGCGCGCCCAAATGCCTTCCTCTTCGGTACTAACGACAGGCAGTTTGACCTGAACCCGATTTTCGCCATCGGGGTCTTCCAGGCTCGTAACAACTCCGATTTGCAAGCCCCGAACGGCCGGAAGCAAGCCCGATGCCGCCGGATAACTCACCTCCCGTTGTTTTGCCAGCCAGTCTGGACTCAGGCCGAATTGAGCGTCGCAAAGCCAGTTGCCGTTCGAGAGTTCGTGCCGCACACCCGTTACATAAATCTTGCCGTTGAACCGGTCGCCAACACCCGCCAGTTCGAGAATTACACCCGGTAGCACGGTGGCCATTCCCTGAAATTTGACCCGACCCCGTATTTTTGCCATTCTGTCCCGCAGCAATTGCGCGTCGGCCCAGCTTTGCAGTTCATCGGGAGAGAGTTGTCCCGTATGGTAAATGGTGCTGGTATCCAGGCCGATCACATCGGCCAGTTGGCTACTGGAAATATTCCCGTTTTCTGGCCAGTCAGGTTCGGAGGCAGTTGCTTCAATAACTGCCTGATCGGATGAGTCCCAGGTTATGGCCCTGAGGCTGGTGGGCTGCTCGCGAACATCCATCTCTGCATCTAACTCAATGATGGTGGCCCCGAATAAAACCGTTGCTATCGCATCGCCGTCAAGCGATGGTTTCGTAATCGTGAGAGTACCATCATTAACCAGGCAAACCTGCCCGCTTGCCTCCGTTCGACTAAGCATGAAATCCCAGTCTGTAGCTTGAAACTGAACCAGTTGCTTATGCTGTACAGCTGTTTCGTCAACCGTTGAGTCAATGTCCGGATAGGTGTTCAGCAATTCTTCTATCAGTTCACTGTCTTTCATGTCGATAAAAAATTTGCTCTTCTGTCCCACCGTCATTTTCACGGCAACATCTTTACATTCGACTAAAAGCTGGGCGTAGGTACTTCTTATCTTGATGCCATGTCGGGTAATTATTCCTTTAAAAATGGTTGCTTCGCTGGAATGATAACCCGCCGAGATCTCGATCTCATTGCCCGGCGCAAACGTTTCCTGATTGCTGACCGTAAAGTCGTTTGTGGCAACGTCGCCGTCCTGTATAGTTAGCCGTGCCGTCGGAATCCGGTTAATCTCCTTGCTCACCACGATTGACAAAATACCTGTTGTCAGGCTAATAGCCGTGCCATTCACCTTGATTGTGAAGGTGACAACATCGGTATTCTGGTCAATGGGTAAAACGCGGGGTGCGCTCATGGCTGCTTAGTCGAGGGGTGGGAAAAATAACTGCTGTCCTACTTCCAGATTTCTGAAATTCAGTAAATTATTGGCCTTTGCCACGGCGAGGTATGGGGCTGAGTCTCCGTAAATCTGGTAGCATAAAAGCGGGAGTGTATCACCCTCCTGTACGGTTCGCAGGTGAGTCAGGTCGGGAGATGACGTTCGGTTGAGTGCTTCACTCAGGAAATCGGTCTGACTACTCTCGAAGTTTACCGTTGCAACGGCCCGCAAAGGGGTTCCATTGGGCGAAAAGAGCTTAAACTGGTAACTCAGGCTTTTTAATTTGCCGTAAAAAACCAGACTCCCCCAGCTAATCTGCACGGGCTTTGACTGGTGCTGGCCACCACTATAGGTATAGACAAGGTCCGTGAACTTTACGATTTGACCCGCCACCGTATCATCGGACTTTTTGCCGCCAACCAGACCGGCAATGCCACCTGCTATGGCCCCCGCAATGGGTACACCTTCAAGCGGATTGGTCAACGGCTGTTTAGGGATAACCCCGGTGCCATCGAACAACAACTCAAAGTCGATACTGATTGGCTCCGAACTGGTCTGCTGCGCCTTGGTATCAGTAGCCCCCAACGTTGGCTGGCGATTGTAATTCAGGGAGTAATTGACCCGGTAGGTATTAGGATTGACCAGTACTGTAAATATGTCCTTGGGATCCGTTGAGACAGTGGGCGCACTGTCTTTCGCCTTATTGGGATTCAGAGCGGTAATGGTCATCTTGGTTAGATTTCCCTTTGCCAGTAGTGTATCGAGGATCATGGCCTGAGTTGTTTTAGGGACACCTATCGTTCCTGTTTATCGGCCATGATTTGCAGAACCTGCTCCACACAGGCCGCAATAATGGCCTCTTTGTCGGCAAAAGATGCCTGCCTGTTACGACTGCCGTTTCGGGTGTGGCTGGCGTTTTCGGCTTCTTCAACCCTGGCTTTGATGACCAGCTCACGTATCTCAATGGGCATAACTTATACTGTTTAGAAACCAATATTGATATTTGCTGATGCTGTTAAACTTCCCGCCAGATCCATCGCTACACTGGCCGGATCGTAGTATTTGAAATAATGGTACTGCAACACCATAGTCTCAATCACCACTTCATTGCGCTCTGCATTAAAAGCCCCGATTTCCAGTCGCTTGGGCAACGCATGCACCACATACCAATTGTAAATCGGCAAGTGATTTTCATCGAGCAGTGAAATCATCAGGTTGGTAGGTGAATACTCCTGCTTTTCAATGGCTTTTCGGCACCAGTGCAAAATCCCTGAACCCAGAAACTTGCCCCGTTTCAGTGTCAGATCATTGTATTTTGTGCGAACGGGCAACTGATGCACCAGCCGATTTTCACCGCCTTCGCTAAACGATTCGGTTTCTACTTCGGCCGATAGGCCAGACACTTCCTGAAACCGGATATCGTTCGGAAACTGGGGAAACAACTCGAAGATGACCGAGAAGTGAAATCCGGTTTGTGGGTAGCTCAGATCCATACCTTAGGTGTGTTCGATGGTAACGCCTTCGTGCGCCAGTACCAGCGTTTCGACGGATACCTCATTGCTGCCCGCATTCAGGTCGGACGAGGTGACTTTAAGCGGCCAGGCGTTTTTAACTTTCCAAACCACCACCGGCTCATGGGCTTCGTTGAGCAAACTAATGGTGACGTTTCGGCGGGTAATGGTGTTCATGGCCACCGTATTCCACCAATCGAAAAATTCGTTGTCCCCTTTGAAGCTGCCGCGCTTGAGTGTGATGTCGCCGAAGGTTTGCATACCCGGCATTTTGATTTTGGAAAATTCGGGACTGGCACCGTCGCGGTATTCGATCTTTTCAGTCGTTACCTCAAGGCCTGTAACTTCGGTAAAGCCCGCATTGGCGATACCGTCCCAATCCACACGAAAGTGGAACTTAGGTAATGGATAATTTGCCATCTGTATGATTGGTTATTGGTTAATTAGTGGAAGAGTGGAGTGGTGGCGTGGTGAATTGGTGGAATGGTTAACAATAGTCTGCCATATTAACTAATCAACCACTTCACCAATCAACCACTCCACCTAATTAGGATTCCTGCATTAAGTGAGAGAAGCGGAGAATGATAAATTCGGCGGGTCGAACGGCGGCCATGCCCACTTCAACAATCATTCTCCCCTCCAGAATGTCAAGTTCGGTCATCGTTTCGTTCAGACCAATTTTCACGTAAAAAGCCTGTTCGGGTTTCGCGCCTGCCAATGCACCGGCCCGCCATTGAAGTGTCAGGAAGTTTTCGACCATCGCTTTTACCCGTATCCAGGTATTGGCGTCGTTTGGCTCAAAGACGAAGGGTTCCGTTGCTTTCTTGATGGACTCTTCGGCGAAGGTGAAAAACCGCCGAACCGGTATATACTTCCACTCATTATCGTTGCCTGCCAGTGTTCGGGCACCCCAAATCATAATTCCTTTGCCGGTAAAGGCTCGAATTACATTAATGGATTTGCCGGTTGCGTGAATGTTCAGGCTTTCCTGATCTCTGTCTTCAAGTTTCACTGCCGGGCCAATTACTGCGTTCAGGCTGACATTGGCGGGCGCTTTCCACACGCCCCGTGTGCGGTCAACGCTGGCATACACCCCGGCAATGGCTCCGGAAGGGGGTACAAGAGCCGTTTCCCGCGCGAAGCGTGCGGCAAATCCTTTGAACCAGGAATGTTGGGTAAATAGCTGCTGCTCAGCAATATCCTTGTTCATCAATGCTGATTTGAACAGATTGTCGACCGTATTGATCAGCCGCTGAACATAGAGCGCAAACAGATCGGCGTTGAGCACATTTATTCCTTTGGCTTTGATGGTGGTGGCACCATTGGCACCCGTGTTTATAGTGGCATCGGCGGTGAGTGTCGACAGAGCCACGTTGCCCACCCATACGGTGTTGTTCAGCGATGCATAATCGGTTTCTACAACTGCAGCATCTCGCCCGGCAGGCACCAGGTCGGCCAGAATTCCTGCGTTCTTCTCGATTTGTATCAAACTGACAATGCCGCCCATAAACGTTGCATCAGTTTTCAGGGCATCCAGCGAAGCCCGAAGCGAGTCGGCCAACGTAGCGGCATCCAGCGTTTGGAGTGCCAGCGTTAGGGTGCGGACAAACTTCAGAATTGCGGCAAACTGATCGCGGGTAGCATTGGGTGTAGCATTAAGAAACGTTGCTGTTAGCTGGTCGAACTGGGCTTTCAGCGGACTGATGGTATCCCCGGTGAGTGGGGGAGTGGTAGCCGCTGCAAGGGCATTCGTAAGCAGGGTTGCATTGCTGCTGGTTTTGTTTACCCCCTGCAACAGAGCTATTTCGGCCGGTACCGTGCTAAGGGCTTCCAGGTCGGCGGGGAGCATAGCGACCAGGTTCGCGGCATTGTTGGGGTCAGGCTTTTTAAAGGCCAGACTACCAAACGAAAGCGTCTGTGCGTAGATCGAAAATAGCCAGGGATAATAAACGGCTCCGTACTTAAGATTTTCAGTACCGATGTTATCCCGAAAAACAGCAATTGGATCATTGGCAACGGTGGCTTTCAGAAACCCGGCGCGAACATCCATCACAACGAATCGATCCTGCAAGTCGGCGCATTGAGCCAGGGCTGTTTGTTGTAACGATCCCAAATCGGCCTCTGCTAATTCAACGGCATCGGGGAAAAGCAAAATCGTTGGTTCATCGAATCGTTTGATGGCTTCCAGACCGGCCAGCAGGTCATTTGTTACAGTGCCTAACTGGACAGGTGCCGGGTATTGCCCAACCGATACGATATAGCAGGGCCCACCGCCGTTATCGAAATACTGCCGAACCGCTTTATACAGGTAGTACCGACGGGTATCGTTACCGTTTTTTGGCGCGATAGTAGTGATGGCTCCGTTGGTGACAACAATGTCGTAACTGGTTGGCGCAAAGTCACTTCCAAAACGCTGATTATAGTCGAGTAACGAGGATAACCGGGTTGGCTGATTCGTTAGCAGTTGATTCGTTGTTGTATCGAGCGCACTCCCGGTATAGCCAATAAAGGCGGGAATGGCCGTTGCCACCGCAGCCACCGAGGGCGGAAAAAGCGTTTGTTCTTCAAGAAAAACGCCGGGCGTGCTATAGGTTGTTGCCATCGGAAAAAGAGTTAATGGTTGATTAAGTGAATGGTGGAGTGGTCGATTCTCAATGTGGTTAATTGTCTGATTGAAAGGTTATTACATACTAATCAACTACTTCCTCAATTGACTATTCACTACTTAACAAACCTACGATTCCTGCATTTTATGGGCGAAACGCAGAATGATGAATTCTGCCGGACGTACCACGGCCATGCCGATCTCAACAATCATTCTACCCTCCAGAATATCAAGGGCGGTCATTGTCTGGCCCAGGCCAACGTTTACAAAGAAAGCCTGTGCGGGTTTGGCTCCGGCGAGTGCTCCGGCACGCCATTGCAGAAACAGAAAATTCTCGATCATACCTTTCACTTTTACCCAGGTATTGGCATCGTTCGGCTCAAAGACGAAGGGTTCTGTTGCATCCTTGACCGACTCTTCGACCATCAGGAAAAACCGCCGGACCGATACATATTTCCATTCGTTGTCATTACCCGCCAGCGTTCGGGCACCCCAGACCAGATTCCCTTTCCCGTCGAAAAACCGGAGTGCGTTCACTGATTTTCCGGTGGGGTGTACATTCAGCGACTGCTGGGTTAGATCGTCTATTTTTTCGGTCAGTTCTTTCACGAAGTTGAGGCTGAAATTGGCGGGGGCTTTCCATACGCCCCGTGTGCGGTCAACGCTGGCATATACCCCGGCAATGGCACTACTTGGTGGCAGAACAACGGTCTGTTTCGCAATCTCTTTCTTGATGCCCTCGTATAAACTTGTATTGGTAATTGTTTTGCCGGCAACCAGCTTCCCAGTCTTCAATTCACTCATTTTGAATGTATTGAACGGGCTTCCTGCCTGCGTAATCGTAACGACTGTTTCGTCGTAATCGAAGTTGATAATCGTTTTTATGTAAGGGTGATAGGCCGCTCCATACGTGAGGTTGTTGGTGCCTATGCCATCGCGAAAACCGCCAATAGCCGCAGCCATTGTGGCCTGGCCTGCCGTTTGAATATCGCAAATCAGAAAGCGGTCTTTTAGGTCTGCACATTGGGTCAGGGCGGTAGTCAAAACGGCATGATACGTAGCCGGATCGGTAACGCCAACGGCATCGGCAATCACAATCAGGGTTGGTTCATCCTCCTTCGACAGCGCGTTGATACCGGCAATCAACTCGGCCGAATCGACTGTTCGGGGTGTGTTGGGCGCCGAGAAATAATTGTTGACCGCCACGATGTAACAGGGGCCTCCACCATTGGCAAAATACAGTTGCAGACTCTGAAACAACCGAAACCGGAGCAGCGTGTTCAGGTCGGCTAACCCACCGGTAATTTTCCCGTCAGAATCGAGGGTGAGGGCTGTTATGGGCACCGGGTACGAACCCCCGTAAATTTCCTGATACTGCGATAGGGATGCGATGCGAACGGGCTTATTCTGCAGGGTCTCACCTTCAAACGTGATGAGTTCGGTATAGCCGATAAAGGCCGGTATAGCCGTTTCGACCTGCGCCACCGAGGGGGGAAACGTAGCCACTTCCCTTACATACACACCGGGGGTATTGAAATTTTCCATTGGCCTTAAAGAGTTTGGATACTATCTGATTTGAATTGACTTCCTATTGGATTGGGCAGGGTACGCTGAATGCCGTCCAGCGTTAGTTTGACACTCACCGTCGATTCTGCGCTTTTGGGCATTCCCCGGTTGGAGCGGAGCAGAAAAATGCGTTTACCAGCATTGCGCTGTTTAAGAAGGGCGTATTGACGCTGCTCGTAGGTATCGGGAGCTATATCGGCCTCCTGAATCCAGCTAAATGCCAGACCAGACAGCCCCGTCGTGGCAGTCGATAAATTGGCTAATGTGTTGTTGGTGATGGTTACTTTGTTGGCCGGATCAATGAGATAGTACGACCACGGATTGGCTTTGCCCGTTAGGCTATAATTCGTCGTAACGGTATAGTCTATAGTGCTGTCTTTTACGATGTCGATTACACCCCAGGCATTGGTTGTCTCAGCAGAATTGTCAATATAAATTTGCTCCGTTTTTTGCGAAGCGCCCGTGAAGTCAAGTATATAGTTGCCGGTTTTTAGTGAAAAAGGTGAGTCAGGTAATGTATCAATTTTGGTTAAATCAATATGTAAATTTTGTAAGCCCGTTGCGGGAAAAAATTTAATTAATTTTTTCCCGGTTCCGGGTATTAATTGGCTCAAATTTACCTGCGTAAAATTTCCACCCAGGGGAAGTGTCAGTTCGGTATTTACAAGCCAGCCATAATCTTTGTCGCCTAGTTCATTACCTGTACTTTTTGCTAACGTTGTCGTTGAATCAATGATTCCTGCATTTGTGAGGTTAGAAAAGTAAAAGATTCGTTTGCCAAGTTTTGCAGAAGGGTAGGGTAAGTTTGTAAAATTTTCAACCGTTGAATTGCGTACGTTTAACACGAAACGAAATGACGTCAACGAACTTATTTTTTGCTTTATTTCATCCTTTTCATTTTTTGAAAATAGAATCGCACAACCGTCCGGTAGTTGTTTAAAAATAAGGGCGTGATTTGTCAAATTTTTTTCACAGGCTATCGTCGGCACAATGGAAATATCCGTACACGGCCCTTCAAAATAATCGTGCCGTATCTGAATAAAAAAGAGCCTATCGTATCCTAGTTTTATCATAGCCGAATGCTGCCTATTTCGATGGATGTAATTAGCGAACTTCCTTCCGGCTGCGTATCTTCAATCATAAGCATGCGAACTTTATATAAAACAGAAGGCATATATTTTCCACCCAGCATGGCCCAAAGATGATTTAGCTGTTCAAAATTTGGAGAATAGAGCTCAATGACTAATTTCTCAATTTTTGGGTCGAGTGTTGGCGTATTTTCTTTCGATAGCATGTGTTTTTGTTGAAAGAAACCAAGCACGTTCGAGATTAAAAGGAGGGCGTTTAAATAATTTGTTTCATTGGTTGAGTTGATGGCAAAGAGTACATAGAAATTCAGGAATAACGCTGGATTGATTCGTTCAATGGTCGATAAACTTTGGAGCCTGTACATGGAGCCGTTTTTTAGTGTCGTCTCCTCTTCAATATTCACCAGAGACATGATAACGTTGTCGGTAACGGCCTGTGCGTTGCTGCCTTCGGCATTGGCAATGTTCAATAGCTTCACCACCGGCTCTGTAGAACCATTCGCGAGAGCCGCCAGCAAATAGGTATTCAGCTCCGTCTTGATTGCTTCAAGTGCCTGCCTTAGCATAATGAATTGGTAGTAAGTTAAGTGCTTGTTTACAGGGCGTTTAGTCGGTAATGAAGTCCTTTTTGGAAACACTATATTTTCGTTTTCCAAATGTGCCTTCCGCTACCAGTTTATTGATCTCCCGCCGAATAACAACCAGGCGTTCATGATATTTAGGCTCGCCAATTTCCAGCAATGCTTTGAGCGGATTTGCACTTTGCAAAGCGGCTTTGATCGTTGCACTTTTGCCCCGGCCCTGATGCCTGATATCACAAATGACTAAGCATATTATATCAGGTTTACCATCTAATTTATACAGCGCGGCATACTCCACCATTTTTGCCTTAAAGTGCTTAATCCCTACGTCTATTTGTACCAGCTTATGTTGTGGATCATTTTGCACCCAATGGACTAACTTTGCCGCCTGAATTACTTCGGTATCTTCAACTTCACTTAATGATGGATTCAGGTAATCCATCAGACCTTCTGTAGACGAATCTGTTTCAAGAACGACAGACCCATTGTCTGTAAGTCGAACAACTCTATTATTCTCTACTTTCAAATCCGGGAAATAGTCGCCAGCAAGTGGCAATTTAAGGAGGGCTCGAAAATAGGTAACGAAATCTCCATTGGGCACATGAGCACCATATTGAAGAAATGAAAACGTAAATCGTGCCCGATCATACGTATTTAATGTATGGAAAAATCCTCCTTCGGCGGTGGCTGTCGGATGAATAAAGTCAGCCCAAAATCCGTATGTTTCTCTGAAATCTACCCGATTATATCGTTGAGTTGATACACCATTTACATTCATCAATCCTTTAAAGTTTTCAAAAGGCACGCGTGTGCCAATGAAGAATCGATTTCCATCAATTTTTCCAAAATATTTATTTGTTTGCTCCAAAGAGAAACTGACAATTTTCATAGTGAATAGCTTATTAAAAATAAAAATATACGCGCATGCAGGCCGCTTAATTTTCGCGGGAGGCCAATCGGGAAATAAAATTGATAATTTTACGAGGCTAATTTTCTATTGAAAAAAGCTGCGTAACGTTTTGCTAAGCAGAGCGACACTAGTAGCTGCCTAAGTGTTCTTAGGTAGAAAAGTGCCTAATGCAAACGCGTTAAATTTTAGAGCGGGGAAATCAACTATTATCGTGATGCTAAGATATTCTTTAGGTGTAGCCGAATGACTATCTAGTTATTAAACGGTAACAAGACCTAGCTTAACGTGATAAATGGAATTTAGCTACTACACAAAAGGCGGATTTTTGTCATGGCTCCGGCCACCCGGCCCGACGCAAGGAGGGATCTTCGGTATATGCTGAAAACTCAGTCTCGGCCGAAGATCCCTCCTTGCGTCGGGCCGGGTGGCCGGAGCCATGACAAAAATCAATTGAAGTCAGCTCATTGATAAGTAGTATGGTAATTTGAAGTTTAGCCATTATCCATGTTAGCTTAGGTCAAAAACTGACTTAAACCGGGTCTTGCCGGAAGAAAAAAAAAGTACTTGGTACGCTGTTATTTCACTGTTGGCGTCAATGTTATGGGGCCAAGTAAACCAGATGGTAAAGCATCCCAACTGGTGGCGTCGAAAGGCTTGTAGCGAATGTCGACGATGTTGATATCATAAAACTTTTTCCAGCCCGGATGTTGCCGGTCATAGAGCCGCATGTAGTTGGCCGAGAGGTTGGTGACGGTTATTTCCAGTTGATTATCGTGCGCTTTTAGCAGGCTGGCTGGAATTGACAGCCGGAAGGGAATGCACCAGGCTGTACCCACTGGCTGGCCATTCAGCTGTACATCTGCTACTTCACGTACATCGCCGAGGTCGAGTGTGTAAGTCGATGCGATAGCCCCGGCAGGTAAGTCAAAGGTAGTTTTGTAGCGAGCGGTACCGGAAAAATAACTCGCCGAATCGGAGAGGGTTGTCCACGAAACAAGGTTCGGCATGGTTGCTGATGGGATGCGGGCGGGCCGTCCTGTTCCAAATTGAATCTGCCAGGGTGTTTTAAGGGTAATAGCCGTTGCCGAAGAAGGAGTGGCGTTTGTGTAAACGGGCGCACCCGGACTTACATTGATAAAAAGTGACTGCCCCGGTTCCAGTGCCAGATACACCTCGTTTTTTCTGTTTTTACCTTGCCGGATGGGTAAGGCTTTCTGCTGGTTGGTCAGTGGGTCGAAGCCCGTCACCTGCCCCGTTGCCGACAGTGTAATCCAGTTTTGGTGAAAGCGGTTACTCAAATTCGTAATGAAATACTGGGTGGTATCTCTGGCAACTCCAGCCTCCTTACCGGACGCGGCCCGGCGTTTGCGAATAAATGATAGCCCTTCCGACGCCCAGCCTTCCACCCGAACGCCCATCTGATTCAGCGTACCAAAAAGATCAGAACTGACCTTTACGGTTGGTACTGTCTGAAGGGTTTTGCCCAGTTGCTGAACCATCTCTGTTCGCGCCTGATGATTCCGGAAGCCAGAAGCCTGCTGCGGAAACTGTTTATCAAAAATGACTCGAACACCCTGTTGAGCGAGTTTCGTCAACTGCCTTAATGACGTTTCTGGTATATAGGTGGCCGGTGGTACCAGAATTACCTGATAGGTTGAACCACTGGCACTCCGAACGCCCTGTTCAGTGGCTGTCAGGCTATTCAGCAAGGCATCGGATACATAATCGAACGAATAGCCATGCGCTGTCAATTGTTCGCACAATTGTCCAAATGGCTGAGGCAGCAGCCAGCGTTCAACATGGTGAACCTCCAGTTGGTGGATACCCCCCGCCGATTTGGCCTGCGTTGCCCATAAGTCATGAATGGGAAAATACACCAGCACATCGTTATCGGGCTTGCTGCTTTGCAGGCGTGTCTGGCATCGTTCGATGTAGTGGTTGAGCAAGGGCAAATGCGGCCAAAAGTGGGAGGTAGGGCCATAATTTGTCGACGCGTAGAACAGCCAGCCCGGCGAATCCACGCGGGGCCATCCTTCCGAAGGGGGCGAGTAGGGGATGCCGTGGTAAAATACGTGATTGATCCCCGATGCAAACAACTCATCGACCTGTGGTTTTATCTGCGATAACGACACCTGAAAATGGTTTGCCAGCCAGGTGCCGGTTTCTGAACTAACCAGCGGCTTGCCCATTAAATTAGCCGCCGATGAAACAAACTTCATGGCCAGCGGATTAGGTGTGCCAAAGCGGTCGACTTCGTAATTGGCATCGACCCGCAAACCGGGTATCGGAAACCGGCTGGAGCCAAACGATTCCGTTTCGGGAATATCGGCGGCAGCGTAGAGATCAATCAGGTTGCCCGGTGCTCCGTGTGCCTGATTTCGGGTTCGATAACCGGCTTTATGCGCCCAACTGGTCCAGGGTTTGGCAAAGCCATCCAGCAGTAATTCAGCCAGTGTCTGGTGATAATCCTGATGGACAAGAATGCTGTTGGGCGTTTGGGTCGTATCAAGAAAAGCGGCTAACTGGCTGTTGAGGTCGTAACCGCGCCGGGTCTTAAATTCGGTCAGGAAGTTAGCTGTCCAGTTGGCCCCGTACACCTCATAGGAGTCATTATAAACGGCGCGGGGTTTTTCCGGCGACTGATTGAGGGTAGAGTCGAAGCGTTGCAAATACTGGTCAACCGCCTGTTTGCTGAAGTAGTCGATCACCAAACCCTGTCCGCCCGGAGCTGGTCGTTTTACCTGTTGGTTGGTTAGGGAAGCGGTTAGTTTCCCATTCGCTATTTCCCATTTCTTGGCAGCCATAGCAGGCGTAATGCCCGGCCCGCCAAACGGCCAGCCGGTGCCGGTAGTCAGGTCAACACCCACGCCCAGCCGTTTCCCTTCACGAACGGTATGCGCAAAGACGGCCAGCCAGCGATCTGAAAGGAATGGAATAAACTGCTTTTCGTAGCCTTTAACCCCATAAATCGGGATGATGTGAACCCCGCCAAGACCAGCCTGTGAAAACTGTTCGAGCTGTTGCGTAATATCGACTTCATTTACCGCATTGCCCATCCACCACCAGTAGGTCCAGGGGCGTGCTGTCGTACCCTGTGACTGTTGGGGGGTAATTTTCTTTGGCGTTTGTGCGCAGGACGGTGAAAAACAAGTTAGCCACACAGCCAGTGACAAGCTGGCCAAAAAGGAATAGTTCATGAGATACGGTCAGAAGTTCTGCAAGCAACATACCCTTCGCTGGAACGCCGTACTGTACTCACCTACTTGGGTGTGTTTTTTACCTCGAACAGAACCCGCTGGCTACCCGCCTGACCGTCGGTTGTCAGGCCATTTACGTCGACCACATAGGTGCCGGGTTGGTCGGAGGTGAAGAATTGCGTGCGAACGTTGCCCTGCGCATCGGTGCGCAATTCTGGATTCCAGTACAACAACGTTCTGCCGTCGGGCAGTCGGCTGCCTATTTGTTTCGGGGTTTCATAACGGGGTGAATAAAACTCCCTTTGCAGTTGCAGACCGTCGTAGGGCAGGGTCAATGCATTGGCGCTAATCGGAAAGCCAGCCATATCGCCCTTATAGGACATGAAGCTGATAACCCCCGGAAACACGCCGGGGCCAATGAAATAGTGATTTGTGATAACGTCTATCTGTTTGATCTTCAGCGGGCTAAAGTCGATGATTTTGTCCATGTCGAAGATGGGTACGCCATTCATCAGCACAAGGGACGGTTCTTCGAAAGTAGTTCGATACGGTGCATTCGGCACATAAAGCCGATAATGCCCCTGCTTTTTTCGGGGCATAACGCCCAGGACGTATTCGCGCAAAACCTCCTCCATTCGCGGAAAACGCGTATAGATATCCAGCAGATACGATTCGCCCGGTTTGCCATAGAACGCGCTGCTGTCAACCTGTGGGTACCGATACTGGATTGCCTGATCGCCCCAGTAGGTTCCCTGTACCTGCATGGACACGCTACGTGTCAAGAGTTGATCGGCCTGAGATTCTCTCACCGATAAGTCGGGTAGGCGTGTGCTGGATAGGGAACTGGAGAAGGGGCTGGCAACGGTTAATTTTAGTAAACTATCCTGCGGGTTGGTCTGAACAATAATGTTTTTTGCCCCATAAAAGTCCTGCATTTCGAAGCGTACCTGCCCTTCGGCATTACTTCGCGACACATAAAGTCGAAGCGGCTTGCCGGGTGTCGACAGGTACGTTATGACATTCGGAACTGGGGTTCCCGAAACTGGATCGGTAACCGTGCCCTGAATAAGCAAACCGTTATGCTCAGGAATAAAGGGTTGTTTTGGTTGCTGTAGGGGGGCTGCGCTGGCGAGAATAGTATCCCATCGGAATCGACGCCAGCCATGCGTCAGCATCAGGTTGTCTGTGGCCTGGGCAACTTCGGGGGTTTCTGGCTGCAGGTAATATGTAGGCGATTCAATTTGCCCCCGCAGGTCGGATGTCATCCATAAATAACTTAGAATACTGCCTGAATCACTGCCCGCCAACGAATCGAGCCTATACACAGACACCGATAGAGCCGCTTGCTTAGTCTGCGTATTGGCCCCCTGAATGGACGCATCCAGCGTTACTTTAGTCCGGGATGCATACTGACGCAGGTCTGATTTGAGGTTGATGGTAAGGGGATTAATGGGGCGCTTGAAGTACAGTCGTTCGCAAACGGGCTTTCGGTTGGCATCGAAGATCGTCAGATGCGAAATGCCTTCGCCCAATGTCTTTTTGTCAATCAAAAACGACGTCTCGCGTTGAATTGGCCGTAGTTCGGCCGCTTTGATTTCGTTTCGGGTGTGCGCGAACAAATACACTGCCGAAGCTGCCTCCACATTGGTATTGACCGTTATTTTTACCTGGCTGGCGGTGCTTTCTTCGAGCCGCATGGTATATCCCTGTGGCTCGATCGTTGGGAGGGGGCGGGAAACAAGATGCCCTTTCTCGTCGGTCAGCGTAATTCGATAGCCCGCCGTGTTCGAGGGCGTAAACGTGAAATTTCCGATACCGAATTTATGCGACGAAACGCGTGCCAGGGTATCGTTTTGGGCAGTCAGCAACCACCCTCGAACCGGCACGCCCCGCCCCGATGCATCGACAATCCTGAACGCCACCTTGCCGGGAAGTCCCTGCACCAGATGGCCACCTTCGGGGAAAAGCTGGATGTCGTAATCGGGCGTTTCCCTGAGCAGGGGCAACCCGAGCGGGGTAAAGGGGTTTACGATGGTGAGGGTCTTCTCGAAGAAAAAATCAGGGCTACTGTTTTTCATCCAGTTCGTATAGGCCCGCATGAGGTAGTTGCCGGAGCGTAAGGATGAGGGCAGAAACAACGCACCATTTCCTCCACCCGCCGAGACGGGAACTTTGGTTTGCAGAACTGATTTTTGATCTTTGTCTATTAATTCAATGTAGGTTACTTTACTGACATCGAGGGGCTTGTGTTCGGTGCCATCAACATAGTAGACTTTAAACCACATCGTTTCGCCAGTGATGTAAAACGCCTGATCGGTGTGTACGAACAGCTTCTCCTGAAGGGCGTGCCGACGGTAATTATCAAAGGGCTGTATCAGCGCACTGACCGATGATGGGGGTTGACCAACTGCCGTCAGGCTGCTGATGAGTAGCCCGTAAAAAAATACACGTTGGAGAAGAGAAAGCATAGCAGGTTCGTTCGGTGGAAAGGGATTACTACCAGAAATCAGGTCTTGTTAATATACCACCCTGTAAGCGACAGTCCACGCAATAGTCGGTGGTCGTGAAGTATCTTGTCCGATCAAACATACTGATAATGGCCGGCTTGTCTTTCAGGATATCACTTGCACCGAGGGTATCTACCCGGCAATTTTCGTAGCCGGTTGCGGGTCGTAAGGTGGGTACCTGCGTCCGAACGATGAAAATTCGCTTTGTTTCAACCGATCCCACCCGAAAGAAGCCCAGAGCTAGTTCACTGGCGTTGGTGGTACTGCGTATGTTTCCGGTGATTTGTGACGGTTGCGGATCAAAAATAGAGCCGATGTTCTGCGTTATCTTCGCCAACTGGTCGTAATACTCGAAACCCGCCTGGCTCAGCGCAAACTGCCTGACCAGCATACTGTATCTGACCCCAAGCTTATAGGAGCTGCCCTCAATAAAGAGTAATGGAAATTGACTGACAACATCCTGACTCAATCGGTTTGTTGAGGTCGTCATGATATTGGTAGAGCTGCCGCTGCGCCAGCATTGGTTGACACGAAGAGATCGCTCCACGATTCTGTCGTTCAGTATCTCGAACACCGACGAGTATGGTGTAAGATACTCCCAGGTTTCGTCGAACTCCCAACGGTAATAGCGCGTATTGTTTTGAGAGTCGTGCGCATTTACACTGAGTTGAACGCCACCATTTTCTACCCGCCAGCTTACACTGTCGATGGGGGGCGTTTGAATAACGGGTACATAATCAGAATAATAGTCAACGCCTTTGGTTGTTTTGATATGCAGCCGATACGTTTCACCTTGCCGGGCTGTTACGCCCGATAGCGCGTATGTGCCCGCCGTTCCTTCTGTAAGCGGGTAGGTCGCTTTACTCTGACTTTCAATCGTTACCTGTGCTTTTGTTTCAGCGGTGGGGGCTTTGGTATCGGTCAGAGCTTGCGTGCGCGAAAGCTGAAAGGTAGATGTCGTACCCGGCGCACTGTTGAAGAAGCCATTCACCACCAGATAACTACCGGGTGAGGTAATTTCAGGTGGCCGATAGGGATCAACGCACCCGCCAACAAGCAGGATCAACAACCAGGACAGTATTTTTATCGACGTGTTTTTCATGGTAGGGTTAAGCCACAGAGATGCACCAAGACGCACGGAGATACACAGAGATTTTTATAAAAAACGTCTTCTCTGTGTATCTCCGTGCGTCTTGGTGCATCTCTGTGGCTCATACTATCTTAAAATCTAAAGTTATACGTGATGGACGGGATCGGGTTGCCGAAGATGGAAAGCTGGTAGCCGTTGATGCGGCCATTCTCCGATTTAAAATAGACCGAGTAGGCATTGTGCCGCCCCAGTAGATTATAAATAGAAACCGTCCATGAGCTGTGTGCCAGCTTTTTTACTTTGTGATTACCTTCAATGTTCATGGCAAAATCGGCCCGGTAATAGTCTGGAATCCGATACTGATTCCGCTCTGAATAAAGCAACCGGGCTGCATTGTCGAGAATGTATTTGCCAACCGGGAGGGTAATAGGCCGCCCGGTACTATAGGTGAAGTTCAACGACAGACTGAACCGGCGGTTAATCTTGTAATTGCTGATCATTGTAAAATCGTGCGGTTTGTCGTAGCTGCTTGGGTAGTAATTGCCCTGATTGATGGTTTCGCTATTGTTGAGGCTGCTCGTGCGCAGGAGCGTTCGGGCATAGGTGTAGCTGACCCAGCCGTTCAATTTACCCGTCATTTTCTTTACCAGAAACTCAACCCCGTAGGCTTTGCCTTCGGCCTGTACAACGTCGGTTTCGATATGGTGATTCAGGATAAGTGACGCCCCACTCCGGTAATCAAGCATATTCTGCATGGTTTTGTAATAGGCCTCTACCGATAGTTCAATGGTATTTGTTCGGTTGTTTTTGTAGATGCCCACCGCATACTGGTCACCCACCTGGGGTTTAATGTTTGGATCGCTGAGTTTCCAGATATCGGTAGGCGAAATAACCGTTGTGTTCGAAAGCATCTGGATGTATTGCCGTGTCCGGTTGAAACTCGCTTTCAACGAAGCGGTGTTCGACAGGGCATATCGAATGGCCAGCCGGTATTCTGCCCCATGATAGGTAGATATGGCCTTGTTGGTGCCGTAAGTGAGGGTGTCAATAATCGTATTCACCGTTTTGGGCATTCCCGGCGCATATTGAAACACCGAACTTGGCCCTAAAAACGAATAAAGTGAATACCTGAGTCCCGCACTAACGGATAGTTTAGGACTAATGTCGAACCGGTCGCCAATATAAGCGGCACTTTCCAGTGCCTGTTCGGTAGGTACCACATCGGGCAGAATCAACGACTCATTGCCTTTTGGGCCAAACGTGCCGGGCGAAATGCTGTAATGGGTTGAACTGATGCCAAAATCAACGGCGTGCTGATTGGTAGGGTAGTAGTTGAAATCGGCCTTTACCTGCGACTGTTTGATGGAGAAGGCCAGTTGGTAGGCATTAACCGGGTTTTTCTCGCTCGAAACGTCGTATTTGTAACCGCTGTAACTACCCGTAAAGACACTATAAAGTTTGTTCGTGATGATGTGTTTCCACTTCAGTGTAGCGGTCTGATTCTGGTATCGGTACGATGTGTCGCTGTTGAGTTTAAACTGGTCGCGACTCATGTAGCCGGTTAGGTAAATTGTGTTTTTTTCGTTGACGTCGTGCGTAATATGGAGGTTGAGGTCGTAAAACTGAGCCTGACTTTTTTGAAACGACGCGTTTTGCAACTGCTTCAACAGCCAGTCGGAGTAGGACGAGCGAAGGCCCACAATAAACGATGTCTTGTCTTTAAGAATTGGGCCTTCCAGCGTCAGGCGGCCGGTGAGCAGGCCAATTCCCCCGGAACCAACGAATTTCTTCTTGTTGCCATCGCGCGTCTGTACATCCAGCACCGACGATAGCCGACCCCCAAATCGGGATGGAATGGCACTCTTGTACAGTTCCGCACTCTTGATCATGTCGGGGTTAAAGGCCGAGAAAAAACCGAACAGGTGCGATGAGTTATAGATCGTGGCATCATTGTACAGAATCAGGTTCTGATCGGTAGCGCCCCCGCGCACGTTCAGTCCTGTGGAGCTTTCGCCCACCGTTTTCACGCCTGGCAGCGTCTGGATAACCCGCAGCAAATCGGCTTCGCCCAGAGCGGTAGGTACTTGTTTAATACTCTTAATATCAACCCGTTCCTGACCCATCTGAAGTCCCGAAATATTCTTGTCTTTCTCGGCTTCGATCACCACTTCTTTCAGGGCAATCACATCGTCTTCCATCTCCAGGTCGAACTTGCCATCGGTATATAAAATAATTCGGCGACGGGTATCTTTCAGGCCAATACTGCGCAGCTTCACTTCATGCCGCCCACGGGGCAGGGTGATCGAGTAATAACCAAACTGATCGCTGATGGTGCCAACGCGCGGGTTGTCCAGATAAATAGCCGCGCCAACAATTGGTTCGCCTGAGGAGAGATTGCGTACATAGCCCGAAATGGTAGCCCGGCCCGGCCGGATCGGTGTGGAGCGCTTGCCAATTTCATAGACCTTTGTTTCAGGCTCTATCCGTTTGGTCTGACTCTCTGTCAGGTACGAAGCAGCGGTCGAATCATTTCCGATTTCTGACCGACCCCGAATGAAAAAGCCAATCGGCAGTTCGGTGCGGATAGGGCGGCTGGAGGTAATGTAAACCCGTTGCTGGTTGTCAATGGCAAACGTGTATTTGGATCCGTTGAAGAGTTGCTGGAGAATAGCCCTGAGAGGCTGTTTCTCAACACGAATATCAACCGTAATACTATCGGCGTCGGAAGGAGTATAGAAAAAACGATAGGGTGTCTGGCTTTCGATACGCTGGACAAACTGCTCAAAACGAAGATTGGAGAAATCACCACTAATGGGTTTATCGGCGGGTGTTTGTCCCGGGGCAGGTAGCAGGATACAAAACAGACCGAGAAACAGGAGACAAACACGGTACAATTGAGCCATAATTACTTGGTTAGTTCTTCATAGCGTTTCGTGATCCGGCTAACCGCTTCCTCGCGCTGGTCGTCTTTAAATTTCAGTTTGTTGACCCGGATGTATTTTCGCAGGGCTTTAGCCTGCTCTGGAAACAAACTAAGCATTGAACGTTTGTTTCTTACTTCATAATAAACTCCTCCCTTCTGAATATAAAAACGATCTTTCAGCAAGTATTCTGCCTGATACTTACCGCTCGAAATATCTTCATACACCGTTTTTATGCGGTGCGCCAGGGCTTTTACCCGGCCATCGCTCAGGATTTCATAATAGCCGATCGGAATGCCTGCGGTACTGCTGCTACTGTCTGATCCTAACCGTGAGAACTGGTGTGAGCCCAGCGCAAAATCGGATACGTAATCGTTCCGCAACCGAATCCGGTAACCACCGCCTGGTGGTTGAACCGCCAGCTCTTCCCGAACAATATCATACAACATCGGCACATCCTGATAGAGAACACCATTGTAGGTAATGGTGCCTTTCTGGAGCGTATCTATCTTGTAGTAAGGATGAATTTTTATGCGATGGTCGTGGGCAAGGTATTCATTCCCTTCATATACATGTGCCTGTTCATGAAGGGTTTGCTCATAAGAATTGATCGCTTCATCTTGGGCTGATTGCACAAATGAACTGTCGGGTTGCGTGAATTGCCCAATGGCAGGTGTCGCCAAACACAGCAGAATGAAAACGACGAGGAGATGCTGCATGATATAGGTATAAGCCATGTGCTGTGGCGACTGAATAATGGCTAAAAATAATGCAAACGCACGCCACATTGCAACATATATGAATTTTAATATAGATCAGATAAATTCTTTCGAAAATTGATCTGGCAAGTAATATCAGGCATTTTATGGAAAAAATATTAGTTACAAAAAATATAATAATTCTTACTAGTTTAGCTAATATGTACGGATAAGTGGACTCTTAAATGAACAATACTCATATGTCCAGTATATCTTTCTGAGAATGTTAAAAAATACTATAAGTATTGTTATATTTGTTTTGAGTATAGCTGGTATTCGACGCATATACTGACGTTCATCAAACTTATTATCCTGATGAGTATATACTTCTCCTAGCTGAATCCTGACTTTAAACTAAGTAGAATGAAGAAAAGGCAACGAACCAGTTTACATAAATCGAAAACTGGTAATGTGTCTGCGTTTGTAAAAACAAAACCTGTCAATGGTTATGAACTTGACTAATTTACCCTCAACAGAGTTACTGCAAAATGTAATGATGGCATCACCAAACGGGGTGCTGGTTCTTCAGGCTATTCGAGCTGCCGATGGCAGGTTAATTGACTTGTACATGACGTTGATCAACGCCGTTGCTGAGCAGGAACTGGATTGCCCGGCTGTTGAAGTGTTAGGTCAATCGTTTGCCCAGTTTTTTCCTCATCTGGCCGAAAAAAAATTATTGGAACACTACCGTCAGGTATTGGATACAGGGCATTCATTTCAGTTCGAAACCCACTTTTTCCGCTCCCCACAGTCGAGTCCCACCTGGCTGGATGTATCGGTTGTACAATTGGAAAAAAGCTTGCTGCTAACGTATGCTGATATTACTGATTCAAAAATCGACATAGATTCTGTGCCGTTGACCGATGTGCTTCAACAGTCATTTGATGAATCGGTCAGTGGAATCTCCGTTTTCGAGGTAATTCGAGATAGTAACGGTCAGATCAGCGATTTTGAACTGGTTATGATCAATAAGGCTGGTCTGCAGATGAGTGGTTTTTTGAGTAAAGAAATTCTGGGGCGAACGATTTGGGAAATGTATCCGGCCACCAGTATAAATGGTCTTTTTGACCAGTATGTACGAGTGTACGAAACGGGTAAGCCTGTATCAACCCAGAATTATTATCCGGAGTATGACATTTGGCGCGAGGTGAAAATTATGCGGGCAGAGCGGGGTATAATGGTTTCCTATAACGACATTACGGTGCTAAAGAAAGCACAGGAAACCGTCAAACAACAGGAACAGCTTTTAGAGGATCTTCTGGAAGGTATTTCTGTAGGCATGGCTGTTGTACAACCCGTGAGAAGTGAAAAAGGAGCCGCTCCCCGAATCGTTAACTTTCGTATCATGAAAGCGAACGCGGCTTCAGAAACTGTTTTTGGCCAGTCTCCCAGGCAGGTGGTTGGACAACTCATTACCGATGCTGTTGGGCATGCCAACGTTTCCGAATTGCTAAACCGTTGTGCTGCTGCTGTTGAGCAACAGCAGGTGTTCACTATGTCTTTAAGAAGCCAGCTCGACCCGGTGATGTTTCGGGTTACCATGACTGCCAGTGGAGATCAGTTTATTCTGACCTTTACCAGTATTTTCAGATAGCTCACCTTCACTACCCGCCAAACCTGTATGCGAACGCGATCTGGTTTCATCGCTGGTATAGTGACCAGTTACAGTCAGCATGCGGGTGCTTACCTTTTTGTTAGGTAACGGGGCTCTGCCGACGGGCCATTATTGACAGCGGGCAGCTCTTATTGATAACAAAACAACATCCCGTAAAAAAAGATAAGGTTCCCCGATCTATTGCGGAGAACCTTATACTGACTATTCCTAAACCCTTAACCTTTTCTACATGAAAAACTAACTTTTACTCTTTTCTGTTCCAAATCCCTGATAAATAGGCATTTGTTTTATCTTACTGAATGTCAATGGCTTCCACGGTGGGCTGATTGGTATTCCAAAGGAAATTAATCAACCGTGTTGTATGATCTGCCTGGTTCATCCAGTGGCTGGCGTTTGCACCTTTCTGCTTGGCCAGTGTATTTGTTAATTGAGTTGCTGCTTCGTTGAATTTAGCACGGTCGGCGGGGCTGATGTTCAGCACGGCTGATGGGCTTTGGTTGTACAACGAGACAACACTCATAAAGTTTTGCCAATTGGTAGTCTGCGCAAACTTGGCAACGTTTTGTCCGATATAAGCAGCAAACTGCTTTTGCGAACCATTGACAAGCATAGCACTTGCCGGCTTGGTGGCTGCCGGGCTATCATCAGTGTTGGTGGTGGTAGCCGCGTTTGCCTGAGTGATCACTAATCCTAATCCAAGTACCAGTGATGCAAAGATAACACGCGATTTCATTGTTTTGTTCTATTTTGTTTGTGATTAGATAACACACAAAGGTCTATAGAAAGTTTGAAAGTTCAAGTCCTCTTTATGTCCTTTCCAAAATTTTATTGCGAATTTTATGTTGTTTTAGTGATGTATTGGTCTGAAAGCACCTATATTATAATTATAAACGAAATAAAATTTTGGTAAATCGTGTAGTTACTAGTAAATTATATTATTCCGGAAAAGTGCAATTTTCTTTAAATAGTTATATCATTGGTTGTAATTATTCATGGCCATCTGTATCCCCATAGTACAAAAAGCCAGACATGCATCACCTACTCGATCCAAATAGTCGGGTAATTGAATCAATTCATCTTCGGGAAACTGCCCCAACACAAAATCAACCTGCCGTCCTCTCGAAAAATCACTACCGATTCCTACCCGCAGCCGGGCGTATTCCTGGGTGTTAACAGACTCATCGATACTCCGCAGACCATTGTGTCCGCCGGGAGAGCCTTTGGGCTTCAAGCGTAATTTGCCAAAGGGCAAATCCTTATCATCGGTGATAATCAGGATGTTCTCGATGGGTATGTTCTCCTGCTTCATATAATACAGTACGGCCTTACCACTTAGGTTCATGAATGTAGTAGGCTTTATAAAAAACAGTTGCTTGCCTTTGTACTGCCATTTGGCCGTGTAGGCAAGGCGCGTCATCGTAAAGGTGAACCCGTGTTGGGCTGCCAATCGGTCAAGAACCATAAAGCCAGCGTTGTGGCGGGTAAGGGCATACTCCGGGCCAATGTTGCCCAGGCCAACGATAAGGAATTTCATAAAAACAATCAGTGTAAAAGGGCTACCGACTGGCGATACGTCATGGGTGTTCCATCTGGAAACAAACAGTCGAGCCGATACCCGTACATACCTGCCGGGGCCGCTCCACCATTTAGCTGACCATCCCAGAGCGGCTCCCCGCTTGAGAGTGCAAAATTAGCACGATTATACACGACTGCACCCCAGCGGTCGTAAACAATGAAGGTGGTAATCGTAAGGGACGGAAAACCGAAATGAACGATAAACGCATCGTTCACCAGATCATGGTTGGGCGAAAAGGCTGTTGGCAGGTAGACCTGATTGCCGCAATCGAGTGAAATTTGTACCGGTTTGGTGCTCAGACAGGCGTTATCGTCCTGAATCGTGAGGGTGTAATTGCCTGCCTTTAGTCCCAGGAAAACAGGGTTTCGCTGAAACGACTGCCCGTCAATGGAAAACACGAGAGCAGGTGCTGTGGCAGGAAGTAAAATATAAATGGTTCCATTCTGTTCGCCACAGGTTGCTATAGTGGTTTGTATATCGCTGATTTGAGGGCCTGTGCTAGCCGCTATCGTTACCGACCGACTGATGGTGCAGCCTGTGCTGTCTTTGGCCTGGATCGTATACGCGCCAGCCGTCAAGTCCGTAAAATGAGGATCATTTTTGACTGTCTGATTGTCGATACTGTATCGAACCGGTTTGTACCCCCCCGAAATATTCATCGTTACCTCGCCATTCGGTAGTCCGCAAGTGGTTGACGACAAGGATACATTCTGGATCTCCATGGGTATGAATGGCGGGAGCGTTACAGCTTTGTTAACCTCGCAGCCATTGGCATCGCGAACGCGAATCGTATAGGAACCGCCCGCCAGTTTATTGAAAACAGAACTGGACTGAAACGTAACCCCATAATCAATAGAATAGGTAAGGGGCGCTTTTCCCCCTGCCGCAACAACGCTAACTTCGCCATTGGCACTGGCGCACTTGGGTGGAGTAACGAAAAGGTTGGGGATGGTGGGGGCCGCATCGCCCGTAATCGTAACGGCTTGCCCTGCCTGACAGCCATAGGTATCTCTGGCCACTACCGTGTATGAACCGGGCACGAGACTGGCAAATAACGGATTCGGTTGGAAGCCCCCCCCATTTAGACTATATTGCCAGCCCGTAGAGCCCGAAGCTGCAACCTCAATTGCCCCGTTCGTTTTATCGCAGCCTGTATTGGCAGACACGATTCGAATGACTGGATCAGAAATGGTAATTGTGATGGGAATAGCCGGACTTTCGTTTTGGTAGAGTGTTTGCGTAATATAAAATGTGGTTGTCTGGGTGATGTTAGGGCTGAAGGTGTTGCCTGTGGCGAGGAGACCGGTTTTTGATGCCGAAGCGTACCATCGGATATTTTTGCCCGTTATGGCTAGATTGACCGGTTTACCCTTGCAAAAAGTGGTGTCGGAAGTTAGTGCAATTCGGTAGAGTTCGACCTTACCGCTCAACGCGTTGAAACAGGTTGTGCCATTAACGATGTTTTCGTAGGTGCCAATAAGGCTTTCGTCAGTAGAATTATAGGCTAGTGTTCCGCGCCAATAGCAGATGCTTCTCACGGCGGTACTTCCGCTCTGATCCGATTCATTGAACTGTACTGTCGATCCCGTCAATTGCCCCGAAACGCGTACTAAGCCGCTAAAGGGTAGATTGGGTGTGGCGCTCTGAGCGGTTCCATCCAACCTACTACCCGTTTGGGTAAAGGTCATCGTGTAATCATAAACGTTCTGATTTGGATTGCCAGGATAGGAAACGCCCAGCCACAGCCCAGTTACCGACTGCGCGTGACTGAGCGTAAAACTCAGGCTAAGTAGTAGTAGCAGGCCAGTAAAATTCCGAATCCTCATGCTCGATGCATTTCGTGTGGATAGGTCAAAGCTACAAAGAATCTTAAGTCCCCGGAAATTCTACATTTTAGGCCTGATAAACCGGTATATGACCGACTTACTCCTATTTTTACTCCATGAATCAACAACGCCTAATTTTGTCCAGTCCGTTGCTGGAAATTGTTGTGAGCCGCCTGGTGCAGCAACTGATTGAAAATTATCAAAATTTTGCCGACACGGTTATTCTGGGTATGCAGCCAAGAGGCATTTATTTTGCCGATCGTGTGGCCCGTGAATTAAATCGTGCGTTGGGCTACGAGGTGCCGCTTGGGTATCTGGATGCCACCTTTTATCGGGACGATTTCAAACGGCGCGATACACCTCTGCGGCCCAACACAACGCATGTGCCCTTTATTATTGAAAATAAACGAGTGATTCTGATTGACGATGTGCTGGCAACGGGACGTATGGTTCGGGCGGCACTCGATGCCATGACGGCCTTTGGTCGGCCTCGAAAAGTAGAATTGCTCGTGCTGATTGACCGGCGTTATAACCGCGACCTGCCTATTAAGCCAGATTATACCGGCAAGCGGGTCAATACTCTGGAGTCGCAGCAGGTATTGGTGGAATGGACGGAGCAGGGCGCCGAGGCCGACCGGATCTGGTTAGTGGGCTAACGATGGAACCGCACCGCCAGTGCGGTTCCATTTTTACTTTAAAATAGGCTCCAGCGCGGCTCGGTTATCCTTGAGCCAGTTGTGGATGTCGGTGGGGGTCAATTGCCTGTTGGCCATTGAGTATACCCGGTCAGCGGTGTGGGCTAAACCCGGTTTGTGCGTGATTAGCAGGATGGCGAGATGCGGGTATAGGTGGTTTAGCATCTCCATCACAAACTGCTCGGTATGTTTGTCCATTGCCGAAGTTGGTTCATCCAGCAAAAGCAGTTGGGGCTTCTGGTATAAAGCCCGAGCCAGGGCAACCAGTTGTCGTTGTCCGCCCGACAGGTTCACACCATCTTCTCCCAGCAACGTTAAGTAACCTTGTGGGAAGCTCTCAAAATACGGCGCGAACCCATGTTGTTCGCAGAACCGGATAATAGACTCGGCTTTTTCGGTAGTATTGCCCAGGCAAATATTATCGAGTAAGGTTCCACCAAAGAACGTGATGTGTTGAGGAATTACACCAATGGCTTGCCGCCAGGTAACGGTATTGACCTCCTGCCAATCGTTTCCATTTACCCAAATCAAGCCAGTTTCGGGTGCATAAAATCGTTGAATTATCTGAAAGAGTGTGCTCTTGCCACTGCCGCTTTCGCCCAGAATCGCCACGAACTCGCCTTTGTCAATAGTTAAGGAAACGTTTTCCAGCAGTAAGGGGCGACCCGCAAACCGGTAGGTGAGGTGCTGGATGTTAAGAGATGAAAAACTAAAGTCCGGGTCTGGCGAGGTGGTGGTATGTTCGGGGGTTAATTGCGCATATTCATACATCCGCTCAAAGGCAACAGTTGCCTCCTGAATCTGAAGATTGGTCAATGCCAGACTGGCAACTGCCGGGATGATACTGCCTGCAAGGGTTAGAATAGCCATCATCTCGCCCAGTTGTAGAGATTTCTGAACAACCAGCACCGACGTGACTGCCAGTAAACCGGCAATAAGTAAAGCGTTGATTAGCTCGGCGGTCAGGGTAAATTGTAGCCCGATTGTGCCGAGCCGATACACCTGTTGCTGATACAGGCCATAAACGGCTTTGGTGATGGTGCTGAAAAACGATTCGCGGTTGGTGGCTTTGATAATATCAATCCCTTGTAGGGTATCGACATAATTACTTTCGGTATGGGCCGAAGCCGCCATCACGTTGCGCTGTCCGGTTAATATGCGGGCGTGGTAGTACCACACCAACCCGCCATATAGCGGAATACTAACCACACTCAACAAGCCCACCCAAACCGAATAGGTGAACAGGTACCCGGCCGACACCAGTACGACCAGGGCATTGATAACTACCGCGCCCGTCAGATGACTGATGGTTCGTTGAATGCGGCCCGTATCATTCAGACGCGCTATTAGTTCTCCGGTTTTACGACTATCAAAAAACGACTTCGGGAGGTGTAGCAGGGCTTCGTAGAATCGATTGATGATCCGGTTGTTGAAGTCGCGGCTTTGTCGATTAAGCAGGAAACCACGAACATAACCGACAATTGCCCGTGCCAGCAGTAGGAATGTTAACAGCGACAAGCCCAGCAGTAGCCGTTTGGTGTCGTGTTTTGGTAAAATTTCGTCGATTAGTTTTTGCGAGAAAATTGCCGTGGACAGTCCCAGTCCTGCGGTTATAATGCCTAGTCCGGTAGCAATACTGAGTAAAGGAACATCATCCCGAACGAGATTGAGCAGCCAGCGACGTTTGGCCTTTCTGTCATCGTCCTGTAGACTCAGGCTAGCGTTTGGTGTTAGGGCTAGAAGCAATTTTGACGGCCAGATAGTTGCCAGTTCGTCTGTGGTATAGGTAAGGATGCCCTGCGCGGGATCGCCGATGAGGAAGTGTTTTGTGGTGGACTCCCAGCCGTAGCAGACAACGTAGTGTTGCAGCCTATTGTCAATGAGCACATGGAGTATAACAGGCTCGCTAACATCGGTCTTTAAATTCTCGATAGAATTAGCTTCCATCCCCTCGGCATCGAAGCCAATCTTCGAAGCCGCCTGATACAAACCCAGCATGGATGTGCCCTGTGGATCGGTACCGCTAAGTTCGCGTAACCGCTCCAGCCTACTATGGCCGCCATAGTAGGCCAATAACGAGGCCAGGCAAGCCACCCCACAATCGGCCTGCCCCTGTTGCCGAACGAGGGTCTGGTTGATGTGTTTGCGGGATTTCATAGGTGCGGATAGCTTGAATAGTTCACCAAAAGCCAAAGCAGTAGCAATAGAACGGATAGGGCTTGTTCCATAATCGGTTTTCAGGAAAGAGTGGAGATTAAATTAAAGGTGCCGTTTAATGGCGTCGACACTGGTTTCGCCCCGAAAACGCTTTGCCAGCGAACCATCGGCATGGTAAATGAGTAGATCGGGAACCGCCGCAAAACCAAAGGTTTCGTAGGCTGTTTTTCGGTCGATGTGGGCGACCTGTAGGGTTGAGACGGTATTTAGTTTGTGCGCTCTGGCAAAGGCTTGTAGTACAGCTACTGGTTCCGACGAAAGCATCAACACCTGTGCGCTGTCCAGCTTGTTGGCCTGTTGGCGAAGTTCGTCAGCTTCACGCTGGCAATGGTCACAATCGGAGTTAAAATAGAGCAGAACAGCTGGTTTATTCTGAAAGTCAGCCTGACTGATTGGGACGTTATTTATGCCTTCTGCTTTAAAATTGGGTAGTGTCTGAACTCGTTCATTAGCTTCCTGTTTGTGGTGCAGTTTTGTCGTAAATCCCCAGGCGAGGTATGAAAGCAAACCAATAACAAGCACCGGCAAGCTCCATTTAAGGTACGTTCTCATGACAAACTAACGGTTAGGAACATGATGAAAGCTACCCAAACTAACAGCCCCGATCCATATGAAGCGGCCACCAGGCCAAAGGCTCTTGACATAGGCATTTCGATTGCCTGCATGATACCATAGGCCAGTACCAGCCAGTAGGCCAACTCAAAGAGGTTAGCTATCTGTAATGGATAAGCCAGCCACGGCGCTATGTCTGTTGACTCGACCAGATTGAGCAGGCTAAGCGGAAAGAAAAACTGCAATTCATGAAGATTATAATCCGTTTGCACGAACAGGAACCAGATTAATTTCACAACCGCCGGAAGGAGCAACACCAGCTCGCCCTGAACAGCTACCTGAAAAAAGGGCTTGAATACCCAGCGATCTGCTGCAAAGTAATAACCCAGGCTAATACAGGAAGCGACAAGGGTAAATTTGAGCAAATTGAAGAGGGGTACTATGCAGTAGCCTAACCACGACCATTCATGACTCTGAGCGATAGTTTTTTGAATCTGCTCATACGTCATTTGCTCGGCGAGGGCGTTGAAATATAGCTCGTCAGAAAGGAGTAGATGCTGACCAGCGTAGGCGAGAAAAAGGCTAATCACTGTAATAAATAAAAACAGTAACCAGTCATGAACGGGTGGGGCGGATTGCTCAATCCGCCGATTTGGAAAGGTAGCGATTGGCATCATAGGAATGTAAATTTTTCATCTTTAAATCGCTTGGGAAAAATTCTATAAAATCAAATAGAGCTTTATGTTTTTTTTATCTTTCGCAAATAAATATCACATATGAATAATGAAAAGAGTATAACCCAATTAACTAACCTCCATGTTTGAGATAAAATATCACTCGCTAAAAGTGATACCGTAAGTACAAGAAATATACCCCAAATAATTCTTAAAGTAGTTAGTCTGTTTTTCCAGGGTCTATAGATAAATTCCATAATATCATGTTTTTGGATACTTCCCCCAGCAAGTGATCTTAGGGGAAGTATCGAATTATTTTACCAGTTTGAATAGACTGTATATCCACATGCAGCTAATTCCATTAACCCTAATGGTATTGCGCCGAAGCATGATACCAAGACACCCGTTAAGCACAATAAAGCTACTCCTTTGTTCTGTAAACCACCGGTTACATTTTGCATTTTAATATAGTCTAACTTTTTCATGTTATTTCAGTTTATGACCTACTCTCTTTTTTAGGCTTTTCGGCATTCGCCTTTGTTGCGCGACAACATGACAAAGGTGGAGAATGAAAATGTCTGTTACATGAGCAAGTATACCTATTTCGTATGGGTAATCTTGCTTATCTTGTATAGGTAAGCTTCCCTACAACTTACCTATGAAGCACTTACTGAAGTAAGGCCAGAAGCCGCTCCCGGTTCAATAATGAGAACTTTACCAAACTGCCCGGCCCGCCACAAACATTCAGTTTGAGCGCAATTTTTGCCTTATGGTTGTTTACCGTTTTTGGGCTTATAAAAAGTGTCTCGGCAATTTGAGGACCCGTTTGTCCTTCGGCTAGTTTCTGTAAAATCCGTCGTTCGCCTTGGGTCAGCTCCTGCCAGCCGGGAAATAATTCCTGGGCACGCGAAAGCGTATACGTCGCCAAAAGAGTGGATGTATAGAAACCATCTGCCACGAGACTTCGCAAGCAATCGGTAAGTTCATCCAGTGTACAAATACTATCAACCTCTATCGTGTCTAAATATGGCCAAAGCCGGTCATTAATAGCCGAGGCATTGGGCAATACACACAAGACAATATGGGTATGAGGACTACGTTGCCGCAATTCGGCAAACAGGGCCGCCTGCTCAAGGTATTCGTGTGTTAGAATCGCAAATTGAGGCTTTGTAGCCAGTGCCTGAGCAATAAAATCTGTTTCAGAGAGGTGGGCGTAACCATTTAATCCAGCTTGTTTGGTCGACGATGTCAATAGCATGGCCGTTAATCGACGGCGGCAAAGTAGGATAGGGGCCATAATCCATTGCATAAAGAGATTGGTTAGTAAACAGTATGAATGTGGATGTAGCGCAAATAAACAGTTATGATATGTAAATAACAAATACTAATAAGTTACAAAAGTGGGGATGATTTTAAGGCATTAACTATCAATTAGTTGGGTGAGTCGTTGAACCAAAAATAATAATTAAGTAACTTATTTAAAGATGTTTGATGCAAATCTCAAGTATATCATATAGGTGGTAAGACTACAATATAGATTGATTAATGGGGGGACAATGTACTTTTCGGCACGAAAAAGCCCCCGATTCAGGTTTGAATCGGGGGCGAGGGCGATAGTATAAAAAGTTCTACTTACTTCAAAATCGGCTCCAGCGCGGCTCGGTTATCCTTGAGCCAGTAGTGGATATCGGTTACGATCTCGCGAATGCCGAGTTCCGGTTTCCAGCCGGTCAAGTTCGTAACGTTGGTGTTGTCGGTAACGTAGAGCCGGATATCGGCGGTTCGGTTTTCGGCAACTTGTTCGATGGGAATGGTTTTACCCGTTACTTCCTGACAGATTTGGGTCAATTCCTGCAACGACGCACTACTGTCCATACCACCGCCCGCATTGAGAACCTTGCCGTTCACTGCATCTAAATGGTGCAGTTCCCAGTCGATCAACCGGTATAGATCGGCAATGTGGAGCATGTCGCGGGTTTGTTTACCGGTGCCGCCGTAGCCAATATAAGCGAGTTTCTGCTCGAAAAAGTGCTTGGCAATCCATAGAACCATCACGCCCTGATCAACTTTGCCCATTTGCCACGGGCCAGTAATCACGCCACAACGGTTAATCACCGTTTTCAGGCCATAAAACTCGTTGTATTCCTGAATCAGCAGTTCCGAGGCTAGTTTGGTAGTGCCGTAGAGCGACCGGGGGCCATCGAGCGGAAAATCTTCGGCAATCCCCTTCGACGATGCGCCCGGAACAGGTTGATTATCGCTTAACACAAAGCGCGTTTCGGCCTCGTCGAAATGCAGTGTTTCGAGGGTTTTGATTGGATATACCCGGCTCGTAGATAGGAATATAAAGCTGGCTTTATGCTTCAGGGCGTAGTTCAGGCAATTGACGGTGCCGAAGAGGTTGGTATTAATGAGGTAATCGGGTGTACCATCCAGACCAGCCAGCACAGAGGGTTCGGCAGAAGCTTCAATGACGGTATCGACCGCAGGCAAAGCATCAAAATCTTCCTTGTTGCGAATATCGCCATGTAAAAACTCGATACCAGCCGCTTTCAATCGGGCCAGACTCAGCTCAGAACCACGCCGTTTGAGATTGTCAAGGGCATAAATCTGGTAATGGGGGTAATTTTGTTTAAGCGAAATAGCCAGCGATGAGCCAACAAACCCGGCTCCGCCAGTGATGAGAAGTTTCATAAATTAGTGAAAGAGTGAAAGAGTGAAAGAGTGAAAGAGTGAAAGAGTGCGGGCGAGAAATTGATGCGCCAGCCACTCTTTCACTCTTTCGCTCTTTCACTCTTTACGATGTAATCCGTTTTAATTGAACGTTTTCGACGGGGCGAATAACGAGGGGTACTTTTTCGATTTTGACCGAACTGCTGTCCAGCCCGAACCAGCGGTCTTCGGGCGTTGTGAAGCTCTTGATTGCAAAATAAATGTTCATAATGAATCGCTCGCGAGCGGGCAGTTCATTTTCGAAAGACAGGAATTTTTCCAGCACAACGAACCTGAAATCACCAATAACATTCTGGCGGCTCAACGATTCATAGCGACTTGTAATGTCCACCTCCTTGTTCTTGACCATGTCTTCGATAACCTTCCGGAAGAACAGATTGATGCGTTGTTCAACCCGAAAACCTAGTTTAAACGTCACTTTGTAGACATCGTCGGGGGCAATGGTGTTCACTTTATACTCCATTGTGTACGGGTCATCGGTGGTATCGACGTGAACGAACCAGTAAATGTCGGCTCGTTTAGGCCGTTTCTGGAAGATCGAATAAATGATCTTCGACTCGATTTCAGATTGCCGGGCGGCATTGCTCATGAAGACAATGTGCGTAGCATATTTTGGAATACTAATATCCCGGCTGAGTTCTTTAATAGCCTGTATATAGTTATCAATCCGTACATATTCAGTCAGGCGCAGTTTGATCTGGAAAGCCCTCAGCCAGATAATCATCACGGAAGCCATCAACCCTGCAATCAGAATTGATACCCAGCCACCATGTGTGAACTTAGCCAGATTGGCCACCAGAAAGCAACTCTCCAGGCATAAATAGAAAATAAGGAAAAAGATAGTGAGCCAGGCATTGTATTTATGCGAATACATATAATAGCTGAAAAGCACGGTACTCATCATCATGGTCAGGGTGATGGCTAGTCCATAGGCGGCTTCCATTCGCGAAGATTCCTGAAAATAAAGCACGACACCAACGCAGCCTGCAAAAAGCAGCCAGTTAATACTGGGTACATAAAGCTGGCCTTTTTGATTGGACGGGTAGCGAAGCCGAACCTTTGGCCAGAAATTAAGCCGGATAGCTTCGCTTATCAATGTGTATGCCCCCGTCAGCATAGCCTGGCTGGCAATCACTGTAGCTGCCGTGGCAACGACGATACCAATGAGCAAAAACCATTCGGGCATAAGTCCGTAGAAGGGATTTCTATCCCCTAATGGCTGACCAACAAGGTTTTCCACGAAAGCGCCCTGTCCGAAGTAGTTAATCATCAGGCAGGCTTTAACATACACCCAACTGACCCGGATATTGGATCGGCCGCAGTGACCCATATCGGAATATAGAGCTTCTGCACCCGTAGTTGATAGGAAAACGGCCCCTAATAGCCAGAAACCACCCGGATATCCTGTCAGGAAATCGTAGGCATACATGGGGTTCAGCGAAGCCAGTATAGTCAAGTCATCGACAATATTTATAATACCGAGCGTGCCCAGCATCGTAAACCAAATCAACATAATGGGCCCAAAGGCGGTGCCAACTACACTGGTACCAAACGTTTGAATTAAAAAGAGAAAAGCCAGAATTCCCAGCACAATGGGAACTGTTGGAATATCCGGGTAGATAATTCGAAGTCCTTCCACCGCCGATGAAACGGAAATAGGGGGCGTAATAATGCTATCTGCCAGTAATGAACTACCCCCGATAATAGCTGGAATAGTGAGCCACTTCGCATGTCGCCTTACCAGTGCATAGAGAGCAAAAATACCGCCTTCACCACGATTATCGGCTCGTAGAATCAAGATAACGTATTTAATGGTGGTTTGAAGCGTAACTGTCCAGAAAATACAGGATAAGGCTCCTCGAACAACCTCGGCTTTAATTGGCTCGGTGGTTCCCACAATAGAACGCAAAACATATAAAGGCGACGTGCCAATGTCGCCGTATATAATGCCCATAGCCACCAGTAAACCGGCAGCCGTAACGGTGTCAATATGTTTCTTGTCTTCCATGGAATGGGCTTCCGCTTTCTTGATTTACGAGTGGGTCAAAACGGCGCAAAGATAACCGATGTTTATATTCTTTAATGTGGATAAAGCTGAAAGTTACATCCAGGTAAGATGACTCGAAAACGACTTCCTAGCTGTCAGTTTACGGTTTTTTCTAAAAATAGCTTTCTCGAAGAAATAGTATGAAAGAACGTAGTCGTAAGTGATCATATACGTGTAATAAAAGAAAACCAACCGATCAAACAAACCGTATATATAAACTCGAGTGTATATGTTTTTGGGTTTTGTTTAATTAGGTGTGTTTGGTAGATGGCCCGTTATATTAACGGGCCATCTCTTTTTCAATACTGTCGTATACCTGACACATAGTACGTTCTCATAGTTACTCTGGCAACTTAATCCTGGTTATTGGCCATTTCGTTGCCCGGAAACGGCTCAGATAGCTTTGTTGCACTTTTCGGTATTGATGCCAAATTATATACCTAGAAATAAATATAGGCGTGTTAGCATCTGTATCTATTTATTTTTTGTCATACATTAGTTCGTTAGCAGTCTACTTTATTCATCAACTTACACAAGTTGATGAATTATGCAAGTTGGTGTATAAATACGGATATAAAACAAAGTATTTGTAATGAAAATATATCACCTTCGATACTAACTTACGTATATTGCAAATAAATGGTTTATTTACTTATCCATGCCACCTATACACGAGTATCAGTTCGAACAACTGATCGAGAATTTAAGTCAATTACCTGCTTATACCATTGGGCGACATTTAACGAATCAACTTGTTCTGCCGAATAGTAAAGTTAGTGGGCATCATGCCCGACTGATTCAGTGTACACCAGCCAGTTTTGTTCTTGAGGATCTGTCCAGTAAAAATGGGTCGTTCGTGAATGGCATTCGCATTACGCGTAAAGTAGTTGACAAAAAAGATGTCGTTCGGCTGGCCGATACTGAGATTACGATTGAACAACTTCTTGCTTTATTACCGGTTGAACCGGTTAAGCCAACCGCTCCGGTCGTGTCCGCTCCGGTTGCCAGCAAACCCCTTCCCAAATCAGAAAAAGAAGTACTTGATGTTAGTCGGCAATTTTCTGACTTACAGCAGGTTTATGAGCAATACCCGAAACTCCGCCGGGATTGTCGAAGTCGCGAAAAAATGATTCGGACGGGCAGCGTTATCCTTTCCTCCATTGTCGGCATAAGTGCTGTTCTATCGACAGGAGGGGGCGCCTTACCATTCATTCATATCATGTCTGGAGCCGGGTTGAGCATGTTGGTGCCTACGTTATGCTCCACTTTATTATCGACCGACGAGAAGTTGGAGATCATTGACAAGGAATACCGCGAAAAATACCGTTGCCCCAACCCTAACTGTCGTGACCCCTTTGGTACTCGGGAATGGGAGTTGCTCGCCCAGCAGAAATCCTGCCGCCGTTGTCAGGCTATCTGGGTCAACTAAGAAAAAAACGCTTTTTCTCACTTACCTTTTTCAGGTACGTCCTATTCATTCGTGTAGTTAAAGATTTATAACCCTATCAACCATGTCTCAATTTCCCGACCAGACCGATTTGCAAACCGATTCCCATTCCCCTTCTGTGACACCCTCCTCATCAACACCGCCTGCTGCCAAAACAGGTCCGAATCCTACCCAAAAGAAGATACTGGGCATTTCAGCCGCGGCCATGCTACTAGGTGGAACCGCGTGGGTTGTGGCTAACCCAAGACCACATGGTCCGGATGGGTCAATACACAAAGATCCTATGTCACCCCACGCTGACATTGATGCGGCTGGTAAAGTCGATGATACAATGTCATTTGAACGGGCGTTTGAGGTCGCTCGGGATGAAGTTGGTATGGGGGGCATATTTAGCTGGCACGGTAACTGGTACAATACATTTATCAAAGAGGAGTGGGGTAGCCTGTCGCTGGACCAACGGCAGCAGTTTACGGAACTGATTACCCAGGAGCATCTGCCGGTTAAACCCTATGAAGAAACTGAAATCGAGACAGTTAAAGCAGCAGGTGAATCAGTAGAGGCCCCAGAGCCCACTATTATTGAAGGTCATATCAATGGGCAACGTGTAATGGGCCTTGACTTTAACCGGGATGGCGTTATCGATACGCTGGTTATGGAAGGAACGGATGGCAGCACCTATAAAATAGTTGATGCCCAAGGCGACGACGGGATGGATACGCTGTTGCGCTATGACTCATTTACGGGTGAACTTATCGAAATTGAGAAAATCGACGAGCCATTTGTCCTGAGCAACGATCAGTTTAGTCAGGGACTGGAAGCCAGTATGTCGAAAGAAGTTGTGGATTCTATTCTTGAGCCGGAAGTTGCAGCACCAGTTGCGCCCGCATTGTCGGTTGAAGAGGCTGATGACGACGATGAGCCTTCCCTCGGTGAAGAACACCTGGCCGATTCACACGAGCCAGATGATGATTCCTACATTAACAATGGGGATGTTCATGACATGGACGAGCAGTAAACATGAGTGGATTTAAAACAACGCTGATTGTTTGTCAGCAATGTGGCCGTAAAATAATGGTTCGTGCCGTCGATGCCGAACGCGGGTCTATTCTCTGTTCGCATGTTGGTTGTGGTGCCGTGAATGCGTTGCAAAAAGCATTTCATTACGATGAGCACATTGTGCAGGGACTCCCTTCTTTCGGGCATCTAACCCATGCCGATGAGCCAAAAACCACGTACCCGCTTCAATTTGGCCCGAATAGCATCGGCACTTCAGATACTTGTACTGTTCAGGTACCTCGACTCATGCATAACGGGCGGTGTTTCATCAGCCGTCGGCATTGCACCCTAACGGTCATGTTCGATAAGTGGACAGGCCAGCTGCGCTATCAACTTCAGGATGGAGCTGTAGACCCCGATGCCACAACGATCAAATACAGCTTAAACGGCACCCAGTTGGCAAATACGCCCTTGTTAAAAACAGAGATTGTCGATGTGGCAGACCGGGAGATAATCACCCTGGGCGGTCTGGATCGCTTTCGCCTGATGCATTATTCAATACCACCGGTCATGCTCGAAACCTATAAAGTGGAGTTGGACTACAACCCGGACCGCACCGAATAGCTTATGCAGATTCATCCAGCATCTCCTTTTGCGTTTTCGCACATTGGCCAACGGACAATCAATCAGGATACGCTGTATCCGGCTGTTGGTACGGCCACTGAACACACACAACTTTTTGTTATCTGCGACGGTATGGGCGGGGCCGATAAAGGCGAAATTGCCAGCCAGTTGGTATCCCAGGCCATACAGGACTATAGCACGGCAATGGGCTCGCCTGTTTTTGACCGGGTTCATCTGCAAACGGCTCTCGATCAGGCATACGACGCCTGTTATGCATACCTTCAGCAGCATCCATTCGTCAGTCGGATGGGGACGACACTGGCGCTCCTGCAAATTCATCCGGAAGGTGTCACGGTTGCGCACATCGGCGATAGCCGGGTGTATCAACTGCGGGGGGGGGATATTATTTTTCAGACCAAAGACCATCGGCAGGTAAACGATATGGTGGAGTCGGGCATCATCACCGTAACACAAGCACTTACGCACCCCTGGCGCAATCGGCTCAGTAAGGCTATCGTTGCCAGTGCAGCTGATAATCGAAATGCCTCGTCCCGTCCTGTCCCGGACATGACTATCCTGACGGATGTTCGGGCGGGTGATTATTTCTTTATGTGTACGGATGGCGTACTGGAGTATGTCGATGATTACGCGCTGAAAACCGTACTGGCGGGTAATGTTCCCGATCTGGCTAAAGCTCAATCGTTACAGGCCATGTGCGATGGGCAGACCAAAGACAATTATTCGGGCTATTTGATTGGTGTTAGCCGTGTAGAACAAACCGAATCCGTTCAAGTAAATGACCCGTTCAAAACCTATGCTGACTAACCTGCTACTTAGCTTGAGCTTGCTTTTTGGTTGTCAGCGGGCTTCCATGCCGGGAAAAACGTATGCCGTTGTTATTGGTATTTCCGATTATCAGGCCCTTACCTACACAACGGGGGATTTGCGGTTTGCTGATCGGGATGCACAGCAGGTAGCTACTTTTTTGCGGAGTAAAGCCGGGGGAAGTGTTTCGAATGCAAACATCCGGTTACTGACCAATCGGCAGGCTACGCAGGAAACGATTCAGCAGGCGTTAACACTCTTCCGGCAAGCGGGCCCGACCGACCGTGTTATCCTTTATTTTTCAGGACATGGTCTGCCTGACAGCTTTGTTCCCTACGACGCCCGACCGGGCGATGAGCGTAAGTTGTTAACCTACCGCGTTATCAAAGCCGCTTTTCATGAGTCAAACGCGAAAACGAAATTATGCATAGCTGATGCGTGCATGTCGGGCGGAATAACCCGACAGAAAACTAAACGATCAGCACTGGCTACCAACGAGCCGGATGGCAGTAATGTTGCCATGATGCTTGCCAGCCGATCTACCCAACGTGCTGTTGAGGATGGCCGGTTGGCAGGAGGGGCTTTTACTTACTTTTTATTGAAGGGCCTGACTGGTCAGGGAGACGTTGATGGCAATGGCATCGTAACCATTCGGGAGTTACATAAATACGTATCGCCACAAGTCAAAAAACGGACAAAAGGTCAACAGACGCCCATTTTTTATGGACGTTTTTCGGATGAACTGCCTTTGTCTTATCTTTGAATTAACATTTTTACATAGTTTGATCCTTACTCTATGAGTCAAACAATTACTTCGTTTAAAGACTTCAGGCAACGGTACCCAATCCGCCCAAACGATGAGGGGGCGTTATTGGGGAGTGGTTCGTATGGGCGTGTTATAAAGGTTGAGGATCAACTGGAAACCGAATGGGTTGCCGTTAAAATAAGTGAATTTAAGGGGAACGATACGAAGTCACTGAAAGCCGAAGTCGAACTGGCAAAGCGGGTGCCCAGGCAAGCCAATATAGCTCGATATGATGCCTGCTATCGGCTTGAAACCGATACCAGTGTTAGTGATTTTGCGATCATGAAATATTATCCGGATGGTAATCTGGCCGATCTGCTCCGGCATGTCGTGCTGACACCCACCCAGATTTATGAGATAACCCAGGGCATTTTGCTGGGCCTTCAGCACCTGCATAAAAATCGCATCGTTCACCGCGATTTTAAGCCCGCCAACATTCTTATATCTCGTGATAACGCTGGTCGATTCATTCCGAAAATCGCGGATTTTGGCCTCAGTAAACTAGTGCGTGACGACGAACTCGACAGTTCTGATTTTGATCTGAGCGATGGACGTGGTACGCCTTCCTACAAAGCGCCTGAACAGATAGAGGGCAGCCGGGTTAGTTTCAACCTCGATTTGTGGTCGTTTGGCGTGATCCTGTATGAAATAATGACAGGCGAAAAACCGTTTCGAGCCGACGCACGCAATAGTAGTGAACAATCGGTTCGACGCGAGATCGAAAAGAAAATCATAACCGTAGAATTGCCTTCGCGCCTGAACCAGGTTGCCGAACCGTATGGGGCCATAATTCGGCGGTGCCTTGTGCGCGATATTCACGAACGCGCTCGGAAGGAAGAGGAGTTGCTGAACTTACTAGATTCCATTCCCCAATTACTGGCCGAAGCGCAGAAACTTTTCGACCACCGTGAATACCAATCAGCTCTTGCCGTCTTTGAGCAGGTGCTCAGTAAGCGCGAGTACGATAGTGGAGCGCAAAAAGGTGTTGAACAATGTACGTCGGCTATTGAGCAACAGCATATAGCGACGCTGCTGAACGAAGCCGAAAGGTTCATTCAGCAACAACGGTTCGATCAGGCCAAAGCACAATACGAACAGGTATTGCAAGTAAATCCAGTGCATGAAACGGCGGTTCGGGGTCTGGCGTTTTGCATCGACAAACTTCGACCTAAACCACTGGTCATCGAGCCAGAGTCAACGGATACCTATCAGGAGCAGGAAGAACGTACAGATGCTTATGAATCTCCTGTTGCTCCAGTCGTTGTGCCAATTGCGGTAAAACCAGCTGTGGTTATCAAGGCTGTTGTGCCTGAGAAGCAGCACATAGCTAATTTGCCACGTCAGCCTGAGGTTGTGTCTAAGCCTCCCGTTTTGCCCCCTGTTACCGGTAATGTGATTACCCGGACGTTCCCCTGGAAGGTAGTCGCGCCGGTATTCATGGTTGTTGGTGGGCTTGTTTGGTATTACAGCCTGGACGGAAATCATACAAGAACAGATTCTATTCAGAAGCAGGATAGTACTTTAACCGCTGGCGTAGTGCCACCTCCAGAAAATACTAAACCTACACACATAGAACATACAGAGCCAATCAAGCTCAAACCGGTCCTTGGTGAATCGAAAGAAGCGCTTGGTAAACGAATAGATATTGCGCTCGGCAAGGCTCAGCGGGCTTATCAGTCAAAAGACTTTGGGTACACTATTGACATGGCCAATAGTGCGCTTAAGCTTGACCCCACTCGTCGGGATGTGATCAAACTCCGCGACGCGGCTAGTAGAGAAAATCTGAAAAAAGCACAGGAAGAAGCGAAAGCACCTCTTACGACTCCGTCAGAATCGCCTAAGAGTGCGGCACCGGAGACAGAGAAGGCCAAACCTGCGGAGTCTGTTGCGCCGGAAAATTCAAAAAAGGAAGATCAGGAAAAATATGAGCAGTTGATTGAGGAAGGCACGAAAGCCATTACCAGCGGAAACAACAAGGCAAAAGCCATGGCGACATTCACTAAAGCGCAGGCTTTCGCGAAAGAAAATGATTTGAACACTGCCAAAGGCGATGGTGCCTATACATACATGATGGGCAAAGGCAAAAACTATTTTGAGAGAGATGAATTTGATGGCGCTAAAGGTTGGTATCAGGTAGCGCAATCCTTGAAAGATACCGAAGAGGTCAAACGAAAAATTAAACAATGTACAGATCAGTAACCCAATTTTATGCGTAAACTACTACACCCGTTCATCCTTGCCCTATTCCTGACGTTTGTTTTGCTGCCCTCTATGCGGGCGGTGTGTCGCCCATCAAATGGCGTCGTTGTTGTCGACGACGAATATGATCGGTACAAAAAACGAGGGGACGATTTTTTTAAAGAGGGCAAATATTTCGAAGCACGTCGGCAATATCAAAATTGTCTCGAAGTTCCCGGTTTCGAAAACGACCCTTATGCGAAGGAACAGATTGCCGACTGCACAAATGGCTTAACGCTTCGCCAGCAAGCCGATGATGCCGTGCGGCAGAACAAAGGGCCGGAAGCAATCCGGCTATTTGGCCAACTGCTGAATCTCAATCCGGATGATGCCATTACAAAAGCGCAGCTGGCCGATTATTACGAACGCCAGGGTAACCAGCTTTTCAACCAGAAACGGTATCGGGAGTCTAAAAACAGCTATTCAGAGGCACTTAAATATGCCGCTGCAACAAAAAAAGAATCGCTTGTAATTCAAATGCAAACCATAGATGGTATTCTTAATCCAATTCCTAAACGTATTGGTTTAAAGATCTTTACGGGCGCAGTTGCTATTGGTGCCGGTGCGTATGCAGTGCTCCTTCGAAGTGATTATCAATCTAAAATGAACACGCTTACTCAAATTAGCCAAACCGCCGACCCTACCGGAAGCGGTATTATCGCTAACTCCGACACCTATCGGCAATATAATGAGGCTTATACGGCAGCCGAAGCGGCTCAGCAAAAGAACGGGTTGTTCAAGGCTTGTATAGGCGTTGCTGCTTTAGCGACAATAGCCGAAATCTACTTACTGGTACACAAGCCTAAACCACGCACCAGTACGTTGCAATGGAGGCCTTCATCGCAGTCGTGGGGTCTGGCAGTCGGTTACACGTTTTGAATTATTTCACACCATCTTTTCCATAAAAAATGAAGACATCACGTACTTATCTCCTTGTTAGTGTTTTAATCTGCAGCTTTGGTAGTCTGCTTTTAAGTTGTGGCAGCTGGGACCTACCCACGAAAAAAACGCAGCGAATCTGCGAAAAACCGGCAGGGACATTAACTCAAAAAGCGCAGGAACGGAAGGTTGATTTTTCGATTAGTGATGCGAAAGGTACCATTGATCAGGTTATCTGGAGCTTTGGGAATGGAATCACTGCCACAACTACGGGTACAACGGTTACGTATACATACCCAGTTTCTGGCACATTTACTGCCAGTGCAACGCTGACGAATACATGTAATAACACAACCACGTTGTCTACTGTAGTTACCCCTGTTAATATAGTTGCTCCTTCACTTAGTATTGTCAAACCATCTAGTGCTGGCGTGACTACAGCCAGTGTAAACTTTGTTGTCAATAATTATGGTAATCCCGCTGCCGTAGAATATGGTATCTGCTATTCATCTACCATTAATACTCCCGATACTAAAAACTCAACTGTAGTTCCGGTAGTTACGCCAATAGTAGGTGTAAATACAGTCGTCAATCTGCCAAATCTGGCGCCTAGTACGACTTATTATTATCAGGCTTATGCCAAATTACCTTCAGGAGATTTTGTTTATAGTTCACCGGTTGAATCATTTACGACGCAGGCAGATCCTCTTCTTCAGGACCTGATAGCCTCTGTATCATTCACTAACCAGTCCCTTCTGGATGTTAGTGGCTATAACAATAACGTTAAGCTAGTAGGTACCACGTTTACCGGCGACCGTAAGGGCAATGCGAACTCGGCTATTTTGTTAAATGGGTCGGGTGATTATTTCTACATGCCTGAGAACGGGACTCTGAATCCGGAGGCATTGTCAATTAGCATTTGGATCAAACCAGCCGTCATACCTGTTGGCGTGGAAGGCCGGATGCAGATTTACAATAAAGCACGCTTTAGCGACGGTCTCCCGCAAACGTATAGCTCCTTAATTAAAGCCGAGAAAGATATTGGGCCAGGGCTGACGTTTATGACCAACATTAAGCAAAATAGCGACTGCATAGGTGGTAAAGGCTGGCAGGATTTGGAGTTTACCAGCGGTGTTGACCTAAGTAAGTGGCACCATTTGGTATTTACATATAGTGGAAGTTCAGCCCGAATGTATTTTGATGGTGCAGAACTATATGTAAAAACTGACCTGTCTCCTAACGGAATAGATAAATGTCCGGGTGGGGAATTGAAATTTGGGGCACAGTATCAATCCCTTCCCTGGTATTTTAAGGGAGCTATGGACGACATTAGGATTTACAAACGGGCGTTAACAGCCAGCGAGGTACAGATGTTGCTTAATCAATAATCTGGATTAGTCAATTTTCTGAAGCACACGTTGCGCCAGTGAGTTAAAAGGGTGGGCCTTATCGGTACTGATTCGTTTCAGCATGGGTAAGGCCTTCTCTTTTTGCTCATTTTTAACATAAGCCAGAGCCAGAAACCACTCGGCTTTTTGTCGGAGTTGACGAGATGGAGCGGCCTGCGCTTCGATCAATAACGGTATCGCTTTGGTCGGTTGCTTATTGGCCAGGTAACTCAGTCCCAGAAAATAATCCTTGTAATAACGCGTCTGTTTATTGGCGGGGAGGGTGGTTAACTGCTCAATGACCTTATCGTATTTACCGGCCTTATAGTTTCTCATGGCGTCCAGAAACTCAGTCCGGACGGACGGGGAAACCTTGCCGGATGGGAAATCTTTCAGCAGGTCGGTAGATGGATCGGGCGAGGAGATGTCGGCGTAGGCCATATCGGCCTGATTATTTCCAGTCTGCTGATACGAATAATAGCCAACGCCTAACGCCAGAACTACCGATGCGGCCGCTGCCCAGTACCGCCAGTTGGATAGGGGACGAACAATAGTCCGTTTTTCGGTCAATGACTCTAAAGGTGCTGTGGTTGCCTCATACTGTGCTTTTGCTCGCTCCAGAGCGCGTTCGATACCCAAAGCCCGCAAGCCGAGTCGAATGTTACGCTGTCGATCAACTTCTGCCCGAAGTTCGGCATCGGCCTGCATATCCTTTTCAAACAAGGCTCGGTCTGTTGCCGACAGCTCGTTGGTTAAATAGGCCTCAATTATCTCGTATTGCTCTTCTGATAAATTCATAATCCTTACTGATTAGCCGTTTTCAGGTAAAAAGTTTTCAGCTTTTCGGCACAATCATACCGTTTCGATTTCACTGAGGACTCCTTCATGCCAAGTCGTTCGGCAATTTCCCGCAGTGACAGGTCTTCCACATAAAACCACTCTATTACCTTTCGGCACTCATCCTTGAGCTGGCCAAGCGATTGCCGAACCGCCTGCACAATATCCAATCGTTCTAGATCCTTGACTACGTCGGCCGTATCAACCATATCGACTGTGTCGGGCATGGTAGCGCGGGTACGTAATCGGGACGATTTCAATTCAGTCAACCATACGCGTTTACAATACTCAAAAACGACGGTCGTAATGCGGGTACCCGCCTGAAGTTGATAACTACCAGTTTCCAGGTTGAGCAAAAAACTCATTAACCCTTTCTGAAAGGCATCCTCAGCATCCATTTCTGAGCCGCTGTTGGTCAATACCCAATATCGAAAAGAAGGAAGTGATTCAGTGTACAAAAATTGATAAGCCCGCTCATCGCGACGGCTCAGGGCGGTATAAAAATCCTGTTCTGTTGAGTAAATGGGTAACGGGCGCGTTGACATATGGCTGTAGAATGGGCGAATATAAAACCCGAACGTCCACAATTGCACCCGCCAGCCAATTATTGATGAATAGGACTCAGGCCAAAAAGGTAAGTCAGACAATCTTTTTTACTTATTTCTCAAAATGCCCACTCACCTTCTCGCAGTTCGATTGATATATACCCGAAGCTTAGCTTTAAGGTAGTCGAAGCCATTATTGGAGTTGACCTTCCTCTTAAAATACTAAGCGGGTTATAACACCGATTTCCCGAAAAACCAGGTGGCGTAAGCTGAAAAGCCAATAGAGTAAGCAATAGTTAAATTTTTGTTCAAAATGAAAAATCTTATTTTACTATCGATGATTGTGTTTACCAGTTCACTTTCAATGGCTCAGTACAAGAAAGATGGTACGCCAGATATGAGGTATAATTCAAATAAGCAGGCATATGGCAATAGCTATTCTACACCTAGCTATGGTACTACAAATACAGATAAACAGTACCAGAGCGGTTACGAGCGAAACGGGACATATGTTGAGCCAAGTTATCATACGAGACCGAACAATACCAATACAGATAATTGGAGCACAAGTGGAAACACAAATCCGATGACTGGAAGTCAGGGGACAAGAGCCAGAGACTATTCGAATGATGCAACTAACTATGGTCAGGGTCAATCTATTAAGACGGGTTCGCGTGGTGGTCAGTATTACGAAAACAGCAATGGTAATCGAACCTATGTACCTAAGCAACCATTCCGATAAGCGGTATTTAAAAAGAAATAAAAGACATAATGATTTTTGGCTTTCCGCTACTTCCACCCATCCCGCAATTCAACAATAAACGTTTCTTTCCACTAAAATCATGGGTACTGTTCAACCATCTGGCTCGTCAACCACTGTTAATCCTGACGATTATTACTTCTACCACACTATTGATTTACCGGGCCTTGGGGAAATGAATGGCGAATGGGATCTGCGCCCTTTTGTCGATGATTATCTGGGTCATGTTCCGTTGGCAGGTAAGCGCGTGCTGGAAATGGGAGCCGCTAATGGGTTTCTAACATTTCATATGGAAAAGAAAGGGGCGTCGGTGATTAGTTATGACCTATCGCCGGATCTCGATTGGGACATGGTTCCCTTTGCGCATAAGGATGGAGCAGCCTGGGCACCCAAACGGAAGAATCATATTCGAAAGTTGAATAATGCCTACCGTCTGGGCCATTCACTCTTTAATTCAAAAGCCGAGTTTGTACATGGCACCGTATATGATATTCCGAAATCGGTTGGTTATGTGGATATTAGTACGTTCGGCAGTATTTTACTTCACGTTCGTGATCCATTTCTGGCTTTAGAACAAGCGGCAAATATTACCAAAGAAACCATCGTCATTACCGAGATTCTGGATAACAATCGCCAGAAAATCATAAACAGTTTATTTGGCTGGATGGGCGAATCGACGGTGCGTAAAATTCGAAGTAAGCTGCTGGGCCCATCAATGATCTTTCGGCCTAATGCAGTGGTGGGGCATCCTGAAGAAACCTGGTGGCACTTTACACCAGAAATTCTCGAACAATTTCTAGGCGTTCTTGGCTTTCAGGATGTTCAGATCAAATACCATAAACAGTTTTTTGCCCAGCACAACAAAAGTCAATTAATGTACACCATAGTCGCGAATCGGACTACGCCAATAAAGTAGGCTTAAGTTATAAACAGGACGACGATATCACAATAGTTGATATCGTCGTCCCATTTTTGTCGTGCGACTATAAGCAGCGAACAGGCTAATTCGTTAAATAGCGTGAATTAGGGATGATTTAAAAAGGAAACTATGCGTTGCTTTTGTCATCCCGACGGAAGGAGGGATCTTCGGACAAGACGAAGTGATCCAATTTACCGAAGATCCCTCCTTCCGTCGGGATGACAAAAAGACAAAACATTGAATTACAGATGCTTAACTGAGTGTCTATCTATAATTCATATTAAATATATGTTCACGGTTATAAACTCGAAACCGTGTCCCATAATAAATAGGTATTCAAGACGATAATAAGCACCGCAACGATCCAGGATAGTGCTTTTACCCAGACAGGATTAACGAATTTTCCCATCTTGGTTTTATTACTGGTGAATGAAACAAGTGGCACAACTGCAAAACTAAGCTGGAGTGACAGAATAACCTGGCTGAGCACTAATAGCTCACTGGTGCCATGTTCACCATACAGAATGGCCACTACCAGTGCCGGAACAATAGCAACCAGACGTGTAATAAGTCGGCGAATCCAGGGTTTAACGCGCAGATTGATAAAGCCTTCCATTACAATCTGCCCGGCCAATGTACCGGTCAGAGTGGAGTTTTGGCCTGATGCCAGCAAGGCTACCGCAAACAAAATACCCGCTAGTTTAACGCCCAGAATTGGGTCGAGTAAACGGTGAGCATCGGTAATATCGGCCACTTGCTGGTTCCCCGAAAAGTGAAAGGTTGCCGCTGCCAGAACAAGAATGGCTGCATTGATGAAGAAGGCAAGAAACAGGGAAACCGTAGAGTCGATAGTGGCGAATTTAATGGCCGACTTCCGACCGGCGTCATTCCGCCCGAAATCGCGGGTTTGTACAATGCTGGAGTGCAGATACAAGTTGTGCGGCATCACCGTAGCACCCAATATGCCAATGGCAATGTAAAGCATGCCCGGATTGGTGATAATGTCTGCATGGGGCACCAGACCGGCAGCAACGCCAGCCATATCGGGCCTGGATACCAGCAACTCGTAACCGAAACATCCCACAATCAGAAAGATCAGACTGGCAACGATTCGCTCAATGAGTTGAAACCCTTTGTTCTGTAAGTATAACAGTAACAGCACATCAAGGGCCGTTATCAAAATGCCAAGCGTGAGGGGCAGACCAAACAGCAGATTGAGCGCAATCGCCGACCCGATGACTTCGGCCAAATCGGTGGCGGCAATCGCAATCTCGGCCAGAAGCCATAAGCCAATGGATACGGGGCGGCTAAAATGATCGCGGCAAGCCTGAGCAAGGTCACGGCCAGTCGCAATGCCTAATTTTAACGCCAGGTGCTGAAGCAGTATGGCAAACAGATTAGAAATAAGAACAACCGATAAGAGTTTATAGCCATACCGGGCCCCGCCCGCAATATCGGTTGCCCAGTTGCCTGGGTCCATGTAGCCCACGGCAACCATTAGGCCAGGCCCGGCGTAGGCCCGTAATGTTTTAAAGAACCCTCCGCCTATCGGCACATGAACAGAGCTATGTACGTCGGCCAGAGAGTTTTCGTTACTCTCTTGCCGCCAGCCTTTCATCGACGTATTCGTTACCTCCATTTCAGTCTTACACGTTGAATACCCACTAAACCGGTTGATGAACCTGTGTGGTTTTAAGTAGTTATTGAATTACTCAGAAATACGTTTGTTTTTCTATAACGCATTAAAGATAAGCATTGTTGAAATAAAAATTTAGAGTCGCCTAAATTTTTAGAAAGTTTAACATAAAAACTACCTTTGCAGGCAAACTGTTTTCGTTTATTCAGCCGTTATGGATAAGCAGCCACTCATTTCATGCATTCATTTACTGAAGAAAATTACCTGAAGACCATCTATTACCTCGCCAGTCGTCAGCAGGGTGAAGTTAGCACGAATGCACTTGCCGAAATGACCGCAACAAAGGCAGCTTCTGTAACGGATATGCTACGAAAACTGGCCGAAAAGCAATTGATTCACTACAAAAAATACCAGGGCGTTCGATTAACGGAAGAAGGTGAGCGCCTGGCATTGCAGGTTATTCGGCGGCACCGGCTCTGGGAAGTCTTTCTGGTGCAGAAACTTGGTTTTGGCTGGGACCAAGTTCACGAAATTGCGGAAGAAATGGAACATATTCGGTCGGAGGAACTGGTGACGCGTTTAGATACGTATTTAGGTTGCCCGCAGTTTGATCCACACGGCGATCCTATTCCAACGCAGGCCGGACAGATGCCTGAAACAGGCTACCAGAAACTGTCTGAAGTGGCCAAAGGGCAGGACGTTTGCCTGATGGCTGTGCTGGAACACTCGACCGAATTCCTGAAACACCTCGATCAGTCGAATCTTACCCTCGGCTGCACCGTTACAGTAAATGAAATTAACGCGTTCGACAAGTCGGTGCTGGTGCAAATTGAAACCGGCCGTACTGTGTTCATCAGTTACGAAGTCGCCAAAAATTTATTGGTAAATTCTATGAGTAGCAGGTAGATACCAATCAGGCCACTCACTATCTGGCCACTTACCACTTGACTACTTACTTTCTTATGAAACTCTTAGACGCCTATATACTTAAGCGCTTTTTGCAAACCTACATCTTCGTGGTGCTGGTAATTGTGCTTGTGGTTGTGATGATCGATTACACCGAAAAGGTGGACAACTTTCACAAAACACACGCACCCGCAGGCGAAATTCTGTTTAATTATTACCTCAATTTTATTCCGTACTGGGCTAATTACATCAGTCCGCTAATGGTGTTCATCGCCACGGTTTTCCTGACATCCCGACTGGCGGCCCGCACCGAAATTATTGCTATTCTGAGTAGTGGCGTCAGTTTTGTTCGCTTGCTGTTGCCGTATGTGCTGGGGGCAACGGTACTAGCCGTAGCCACCTACTTTATGGTTAACTACGTAATTCCGAAGGCTAACAAAACCCGGATTGCGTTTGAAATAAAGTACATCAACGACGCCTATACCTACTCCGGGCGCAACGTTCATCTGAAGATAGCGCCCAATACTTACGCCTATCTGGAAAGCTATAATAACCAGATCAATACGGGTTATAAGTTTACGATGGAACGGGTAGAGGGGAATCAGCTAAAGCAAAAACTCTCCGCCGATCACATTGAATGGGATGCCAAGAAAAAGAAATGGACTGTATACGATTATAAAATACGAACCATCAATGGACTACAGGAAACGCTCACGCCCGGTGCCCGTATCGACACAACGCTGAACCTGAAACCCGATGATTTTAGCTCGGACTTTAACTTATATGAAACCCTCACGCGCCCTGAGTTAAACCGACACATCGATTTGTTACAAAGTCGTGGTGCCGACGGTGTTGAGACGTACCTGCTCGAAAAATACAGCCGCGATACCCGGCCATTCGCCATCATTATTCTAACCGTTATTGGCGTTATCATGTCGGCCCGCAAGAGTCGCCGGGGGGTGGGCTGGCAGGTGGCACTGGGCTTCTTTCTGGCCTTTACGTATCTTCTATTCTTTATGCTGGCCAAAGGTATTGCCGAGTCGGGTAACCTGAACCCCATAGTGGCAGTATGGTTGCCAAATGCTATTTTTGCAGGTATCGGTGTGCTTTTATACAACACCATTCCGAGGTAAGCAGTAACGAATGATAAAAAAAGCGTCAGTCACAGATTATCTTCAACTTCATTTCATTGTGCTGATCTGGGGGTTTACCGCTATTCTGGGTAAACTGTTGCAACCCCTCGACCCTTCGGCAGTCGTTTTATTCAGGACGTTGCTGGCCGTTTTGGGCGTAGGTGTCGTGTTGCTTATTCGTAAGCAAACCATCCGGGTGTCAACCACCGACTGCTGGGGACTTCTGGGAACCGGCGGGCTCATTGGCCTGCACTGGGTATTGTTTTTTCTGGCCGCCCGGCTGTCCAATGTCTCGGTTTGTCTGGCAGGTATGGCTACCAGCTCCCTTTGGGCGAGTTTTCTGGAACCCTTATTATTGCGTCGGCGGGTTCGGCCTGTTGAGGTAGCCCTTGGCGCGGCTGTTATGGCGGGCCTGTATTTAATTTTCCGATTCGAATTTGATAAGGTTGTCGGGCTGACCGTTGCGGTTGGTTCGGCCATGCTGTCCTCCCTGTTTACGATCATCAACAGCCGGTTTACGCATCGGTACGACGCACTGGTGATTTCATTTTACGAGATGACTGGCGCGTTACTGGGGGCCATAATCCTGTGGCTACTGGTGTGGCAGCTTACTACAACGGGGCCGGGTTTGCCGGTTGAGTTTGTGCCCCAGTCACTTAGTCAATGGTTCTGGCTTTTGATACTGTCGATGGTATGTACGGTGTATGCCTATACCGTTGGGGTAAGCCTGTTACGGAAATTTTCCGCTTATCTGGCCATATTAACCGTAAATTTGGAGCCTGTATATGGCATTATACTCGCCCTGTTGATATTTGGCGACACCGAGCACATGACATCGGGCTTTTACATCGGCACGCTTGTCATTCTGATCGCTGTACTGGCCTATCCATTTCTGAACGGACAGAAGCCAACGACAGCGGTGGAGTGAATAATTTATAATGAAGAGTGAATAATGAAGAATGAAAAGTGAATAATAAATAATGATGGTAAGTTTTTGAGTGTAAGTGGTTTACTATTTTTCACTCTTCATTATAAATTATTCATTATACGTTCTTCTATGTCCTGCCTCTGTTCAACTTTTGCATGAAACATCCGCTTATTGATCGGTTGGCGACCGTAACCGTAGTTCTCTTGTTTTTGCTGGCTTATCTGCCGTTAGTATTGCTTTCGTTTCATAATCACCCCTCGGCTGCCGACGATTATTGCTTTGCTGATACGGCTACGCGCTATGGGTTCTGGCAGGGACAGAAATACTATTATGATGGATGGACAGGGCGCTATTTTTCCAATATGCTGGTTCACGCGAGTCCGCTGGTGTGGGGCTGGTATGATGGGTATCGCTTTATTCCGGCTCTTGTAGCTACTGCTCTTGTGGGCTCTATTTATGCACTGGTCAACGAAATATTGCGCAGTGAATCGCTGAAAAACCGGCTCCTAGCAACAGGATTGGTGTTTTTTATGATCGTGATGGCGCTTCAAAGCACTGTCGAAGCGTTTTTCTGGACGGCTGCCATTGCTACCTATACCGTCCCCACTATTCTGACCATTTATTTGGTGGCTGTATTAATTCGATGGTACCGTTTACCAAATAGTCTGCTTAAAGGGCTGACGGCCGTATGGGCGAGTTTTCTGGTATTTGCCACGATTGGTTCCGGCGAAACGAATCTGATCTTGTTGATTTTGTTGCTCTTCACCATCGTGGGATACCGATTGGTCTTTCTTCGCCGTTTTGATCCGTTGCTGGTCGGGCTGGTTGTCGTGGCGTTGATATCGGCCTGGTTGCTATTTCGGGCACCGGGCAATGCCATTCGTATGGGCAGCAATCAGGCGAAGGCTGGCGAATTGGTCAAGTCTGTGGGATTCTCATTTGGCTGGCTGGCCCGGTCGATAGGCGAGTGGCTGCTAAAAACACCAATAATACCTTTTTCGCTGTTGTTTATTCCCGTCGCCCGTCGCCTGGTACGGCACGGTAGCCCTGTTCGGGAATTGTTCCTGCTGCCAGCCGGCTTGTTAACAGTCATTTATCTGGGCTTACTGGCCGGCACAATTTTTCCGTCCTATTATGGCCTGGGCATACCACCGTTTGCCCGCACCATGAACATCCTGTTCGTGTTCTTTGTCCTGGGCTGGTTTTATGTGCTGACCGTCTGGGTAGGCTGGCTGGAACGGCGGGGCCGCAGCCTGACGCTTGTGCAGAAGTGGCCCGCCCCCGTATGGTTGTTTACAGGTGTTTGGCTAATTGGAAGCCTGCTCGCCAGCACGTCCATTAAGCAAATGGGTACTGATTTGCTGACCGGGAATGCATCTACCTACGACCACGAAATGACAGAACGACATCAGCAACTATTAACAAAAGCAGATACCGTCCGTTTACGGCCAATCAGCGTGTATCCGCCCAGTTTGTTTGTAGAAGATATTAAGTCCGAGCGCAATCATTGGTGGAACCGCTGTCAATCAGGGTACTACGGTCATAAAGCGCTCGTTCTGGACTCTACCCTCACCGCCACCGTCAACCCATAAAGGCCGAATGTCGATTGTTTGCATCATTATTCCCTGTTACAATGAGGCTACGCGGCTCCCGGTCGATGTGTTTCTGGCCTATGTACAGCAAAGTACGAACGTTAATTTTTGCTTTGTAGATGATGGTAGTACCGATGGTACCCGTGCCCTATTGGAAACAATGCAGCGCCAATACCCAAACCGTGTAGAGGCCTTACTACTGGCACAAAATCAGGGTAAAGCCGGAGCTGTACGTGCCGGTATGTTACATTGTGCCAACAAGTCATTCGACTATTTGGGGTTTCTGGATGCAGATTTAGCCACACCACTCACGGCCATTGCCGATTTAACGGCTGTGTTGGACACTAATAGCGCCCTTGATCTGGTTATGGGGTCACGCATCAAATTTCTGGGCGTTGATATTCGACGTGATCCGTTTCGGCACTATGTGGGCCGGGTGATTGCCACAATCATCAGCAACATTCTGAAGTTACCCGTTTACGATTCGCAGTGTGGCGCCAAGCTGTTTCGGCGCAACACGGTTGTGAGTCTGTTTCAGGAAGCCTTTATTAGCCCGTGGTTATTCGATGTAGAATTATTGGCCCGGTTAACCCAAAAACACGGCCGGCCAAGCGTACTGGAGCACGTTGCCGAGTATCCACTTCGGCAATGGATTGAGCAAAGTGATTCGCGTATTAGTTCAAGCTACGTTTTTAGAATGTGGTACGAACTATACCGGATTCAACGAAAATATAGAAACGTATGACCCGCCTATATCGCCTATTGGCGTTTCCTCCCGTAACGAGGGCTTTGTTGCTGTTGCCCATTGCGGGATTCTTTCTGTATTTCTTTACGATACGCTTCAACATACCGTGGTTCGATGAGTACGAAAATATTCCGTACTTTCTGGACCGGTTTCTGAATGCACCTTCTTTTGGCGAGCGCATCGGCGCATTGATCAGACCCAATAACGAGCACCGGGTTGTTTATGCTCGTCTGGTTGTACTGGCTCAATATTACCTGACGGGCAGATTGAATTTCGGTCAGCTCATGCTCTGGGGAAATATGGCCCTGGTGCTCATCTTTTTTCTTCTGTACCGGGCCTTGCGCGATCAGGAGGGTAATTCGAAAAAAGCACTCATTGGTATGTTGCCGGTACCGTTGCTACTGTTTGTGGCTCAAAATTATCTGCTGACGTTCACGGCGATTTATACACTTCAATACCTGGCGATCATTGGGTTGGTCATGCTTACATTTTTTGTTCTCGCCACCAATAAGCCGCTTAATTTGGGTATAGCTCTGGCATTGGGCTTACTCAGTACATTTAGCATGGGCAATGGCATGCTGTTGTGGCCTGCCGGAGCCGGTATGTTAATTCTCCAGCGTCGATGGCTTGCGCTGGCTATATGGCTGGCGGTAGGTGGTCTTGGTGGATATCTCTACTTCTTGGGCTATCCGGTGCAGCAGGGCAATGCAGAAGGGTTTGCCTATGTAATTGCTCATCCTGTTCAAACACTGTTCGGCTTCCTGGTTTTTGCCGGTAGCGTATTTGATTTCTTCCCCACGCTCCTTGCCGAAAAGCGGGTTCATTTACCATTTATCGCGGGTCTGATTCTCGTTGGCGGCCTTGCTTACTGGATCATTAAGAGTCTGTTTCAGTCAAAAAAAAATACCTCTTTCTTTGATGCCTTCATTCTGGGTATCGTCCTTTTTTTGCTGGCCAACATCGCTCTGATTGCGGTCTTCAGGATTCGGTTTTATTTCGGAATGGTTTTGCATAGTTCTTATCGAACGTATGCGATGGTGCTGTGGGCAACTGCCTGCGTTTTGTTCTATAGCCGATTACCGGAGAACAAACGGGTACGTATCTGGCCAGTCATATGGGGAATCTTCGTTGTCGTTAACGTGGTGACTTATATAACGTATGTGCCGATGGCTGTTGAACGGAGAAAGTACTTACAGGGTATGGCCTACAATCAGGTGCATAGTCAGGTTGGTCTTGGCGGGAGCCGTGACACCGAACTGGCCCGATATATCTCGAATCTAACGTCTATGATGCATAATCGCGGCTGGTATAGCCTGCCTGTTCCAACGATAACGCCCGATGAGAAAAAGATGGAGAATCCTGTTCAGGCGTCTCCGCTAAAAATACCGCTGCACGTCGACCAGCAGACTGATTATGTGGTTGTCAGCAGTGATGATCCTACCTATAAGCCGGGTTTGAATGAAGGAACATACATGGTTATGAAGTCAGACCGCCATACGTATGTGATGTTTGCAACCCCAAACCGGCCCATAGGGTATTTCCCCTGGCGAATGGCGCCCGGCTTCTCAACGGGGATCCCTAAACTGATGGTTGTACCCGGTCATTACCAGCTTGGCTTGTTTCGAACATACCCGGACCACAGCGACCTGCAATTCGCGAATCAGTTTGTTGATGTAGAATAAATAGCCGGTTTCTACTACTTAAATTGGCTTACTTAGGCTATACGATAAGGCATTGGTCGGTTTTAGGCCGAAAAGATTTACTTTTGCCAAGTCTGCTATTGACCCTAATCAAACTGTTTTGCCGAAACAACAGATTTTTGGTATCGCTTCACGGTATAATGACCCGGAATCATTCCCGCATCTTTTTGCCCGCCCGAATGCCCTGGTGAGCAATTCGTTGCTAATTACTGAAGCAGACCAATCTATTACTCATTGTCAACACTCCTAATGGCATTAGATAACACCTTCACCGCCTATCCTGATCGAATCAATATTGTCATTCCTTTATTCAACGACTGGCAGGCGCTGGGGCTATTACTGGAACGAATTCGGGACGTAAACGAACCGGCTCTTACCAGCCGGTTGTCCTTTTTAATCGTTGATGATTGTTCGTCAACGGACTACGATACGTTGCCCAACGGTATTGGACAGTCACTGTCGGTGCTACGATTGTTTCGGAATGTTGGCCACCAGAAAGCTATTGCCCTCGGTTTATCGTATCTGGCTTCGCTACCCGATCAATATCCCACTATTGTGATGGACTCCGATGGGGAAGACAGGCCTGAAGATATCCCGAAGCTGCTGGAAAAAGGGGCGGCAAATCCTGGAAATGTTGTGTTTGCCCATCGGGCGAAACGGCACGAAAGTGTCACATTTCGCTTGTTCTACGAAGTGTACAAAACCGTATTTCGATTATTGACAGGCAAGGTCATTACGTTTGGCAACTTCAGCCTGATTCCGGCCAGACAGCTTCGTAAACTGGCCTATGTTTCTGAAATCTGGAACAATTACCCTGGTGGCGTTATTCGGTCAAAGTTACCTTATACGGCGGTCCCGTTAGAGCGTGGTCGTCGGCTGGCTGGCGAATCGAAAATGAACTTTGTATCGCTGGTGCTGCACGGCCTTAGTGCGGTATCAGTACTTATGGATACCACGGCCGTTCGGCTAGCTCTATTTTGCGTTATGATGGTGGTGGCATCGGTCTTTGGTATTGGAGTCGTCGTTTTCCTGCGTCTGTGTACCGACACCGCCGTGCCGGGATGGGCCAGTTACTTAGTATTCTCATTTCTGATCGTTATCCTTCAGGCTTTCCTCATTTCGCTCTTGCTGGTATTTATGGTGTTGTCCTACCGAACGCAACCCCAATTTATTCCGGCGCGGCAGTTCCAGGATTTCGTAGAAAAGGTCGAGAAAGTATATTAAAACTTACCGACTCACCAACCAATGCTCTTTAATTCTCTTCAATTTTTACTGTTCTTTATTGTTGTTACGCTTAGCTACTTCAGCCTGAAGTGGCAGGGGCGCTGGATACTGCTGTTGATAGCTAGCTGCTACTTCTACATGGTGTTCCAGCCTGCGTATATTGTCATACTCTTCCTCACCATTGTCATTGATTACATTGCCGGTATCTGGATTGAGAAATCGACCGGAAAAACCCGGAGGTGGCTGCTGATTCTGTCCCTTATTTCAAATCTCGGTATCCTGGCCTTTTTCAAGTATCTGGGCTTCTTTACCGAAAATCTGTCTTTTCTGTTTGAGAAACTAAGCATGCCCGGCCTTGCCGATAGTGTTACGGAACTGGTGAACCGCATATTCGTAAAAGTGCTGCATGTGTTCGGGCAAAGCGGTATTTCGTCCTACAAAGACAACATGAGTATTCTGCCCATTGGCCTGTCGTTCCATACATTTCAGGCCATGAGTTATACCATTGAGGTGTATCGGGGCAACCAGAAAGCCGAGAAGCATTTCGGTATCTACGCGCTTTATGTCATGTTCTACCCGCAGTTGGTGGCCGGGCCAATTGAGCGACCCCAAAATGTACTCTGGCAGTTCCACGACTACTTTAAGTACGATAAAGAGAATGTGAAAGCGGGCCTGATGCAAATGGCGTTCGGCTTGTTCAAGAAACTCGTTATTGCCGACCGCCTTGCCATGCTCGTCGATCATGCGTATGCTGCTCCGGATCAACAAAATGGCTTGACGCTACTGGCTGCCACATTTTTCTATACGTTTCAGATTTACTGCGATTTTTCGGGCTACTCTGACGTAGCTATTGGTGCCTCGCGGGTGATGGGCTTCACGCTCATGGAGAACTTCCGAACGCCCTACATTGCCCAGTCAATTTCGGAATTCTGGCGACGCTGGCATATTTCGCTCTCAACCTGGTTTCGCGATTACCTGTACATCCCGCTTGGCGGCAACCGGAAAGGAGAGATCCGGCAATACCTGAACATGCTTATCGTGTTTCTGGCCAGCGGCCTATGGCACGGGCCAAACTGGACATATGTAATTTGGGGTGGACTAAACGGTCTTTACCAGATACTGGCTGTTTTGCGGGATAAATTGATGTCAAAAATGGGCTTTTCCAGTACTCCGCCGAGCTTGGTAACATCGCCGGTTCACGACCGGGAAAGCAGAAAGTCGCCCGTGCGGGTAGTGGTAAACACGCTCATTACGTTTATACTGATTATGCTGACGTGGGTGTTCTTTCGCGCCCGCAGCCTAAGCGACGCCTTCCTGATTTTGAAACGCATCCCAACGTTATCGATAAGCGACCACATCGACAGCCCAATGAACACGACCGAGATGTGGTTCAGTATTTTCCTGATTGTGTTTCTTCTACTCAAAGAGCAGTTTTACCTCACCATTCCGACGCGCAACACGGTTCGATTCGCTACGTTGTTTGTTCTGATCACATTCGTGACCTACCTGTTCGGCGTCTTCTCCTCCAATCAATTCATTTATTTTCAGTTCTGATAAAATGACTTTTAGCCGCTATTGATTTATTAAATTTTGCCATATTTTGAGAATTCGCTCTGTTCTCTGACTAGCTGTACTACGTTCTAATTGAGCATAAATGTATTCGTAGAGGCTTGATTTTGAGAGCAATGTATTTATTTCTGCTTGTACATACGAACGCATAGGTTCTGTACTCTCCATAATTTCGTTGAATAGCTTCTGTCGATTATCGAAAAGATAAATGATGTCTTCAAAATCGGAATTCATTCGCGGGTCACGCCCATGTCTGAATGAGTTAAAGGCTTCGATTTTTGTAGCAATAAAGTACGGAGCAGAAAAAATTCGTATAGATTGTCGTTCATCAATTTGATAAATAATGGCCTCCTTAACTCCGTCTTTGTACCAACGGTTCGTGAAGCCGAGCACACCGGAATCGGTAGGCATTACGTCTACGAGTAAGCCATGGATTTTGTATCTACAGATTACACCAGATTCATAATCATTTGTAAATCCCAATTGTCGTAACCGATCCTCAATCTGGCTACTAAACTCTCGATATGTGGCTACTTCAATAACTACATCTATATCATCGGTTGGTCTAGGTTCCGCAGCTGCTGAATCATCAGCATGAAGACTGATTGTTGCACCGCCCACGAAGACGACCTTCTCGTTAAGTTCCGCCAAGGCAGCAGCTACCGCTCGGATACGAACTAAGTTGGTGTGATGATTCATTCGTTTACTCTTATTCGTTTAGTGAGTTCTTCCACTGCCAGCTTTACCTCTCTGGATTTACCAACGCGTATGGCATCTATCAACGCCAGCATTTCATATAGGAAAGGATCATTTTCGACCGCTTTTACAACAGTTGGGTATAGAGGGTCGATCGCTTGCCCTCGAACAGTGCCATCCGCATTGGGCCATACATAGGGTTCGTTGGATTGAACAAGTTCACATAATGGTTTAGCAGAATGAGCTGTAGGAGTTCCTCTAACTAATGAACCTGGTTGTTGAGGAAATACATACTTTAAGCCATACTGCAAAAAATCAAGAAGGGCGCTAGCCATTACCCTTTTTCTAGTTGGATCATACAAGCCAGCAAACACCGACCTCGCCAACGATTCTGTTACCTCAGAGGGGCTAATGCCTAAATCAAGGGCAATATTTTTTTGCAGCAAAGGCATCATTATATCCACCATGCTGTCGAGTGAGCATTTATGCATTAAGCGTTGCCTATCTGCATCAATTTTCAGCAAAATTAGTATATCCTGTGGCCGCATGCCGCTATGTTTTTTCATGATTTGCAATTCGCGAATTGCGAATTTTTATAAATGTAGAAAATAAGAGAAGAATATAAAAACACTAAATTCACTCTTACAGACCGTATGTCGCTGGGTACGAAGATGAAAGGTAATGAACGAATTACTTGCCTTCGGCAAACGATAACGCTACCCCATTCATACAGTACCGCAAACCAGTGGGGTCGGGGCCATCGTTGAAAACATGGCCCAAGTGTGCGTCACAAACCGAACACCGAACTTCGGTTCGATTTCCATCGGGCTCATCATACACGGCATTGGACGTAATAGGGGCATAGAAGCTAGGCCAGCCTGTGTGAGAATCAAATTTGGTGCCGGACATGAATAGCGGACTATGGCAGCATACACAACTATAAATTCCCGGACGCGGCTCGTGGGTAAGTTCGCTGCTGTTGGGCCATTCGGTACCGCTCTCGCGGGTAATGTTGTACTGAGATCGGGTCAGTAGTTTTTTCCAGTCGGCATCGCTCTTTTCGACCCGCCGATTGCCGGGCGAAGTGGCTCCTGCCGGGCGTTTGTGGGGTGGTTTGGGAGTAGCAATGTACGTACCGTAAACCCACAACCCGCCAATGAGCAGTAGGGCTATTAAAATAAAAAACCTGTTTTGCTGCATATACAATTAGCCGGAAGACTTTCCTATAAAACACAAAACAGGCAGTTTCCCGTTCACCAGAGTTTATCGCCCAATCGCTACTTTTCGCAAAATGGAGTCAATGACCTGTAGGGACGTAACGCCATCGGCTTCGGCTTCGTAATTGAGCATGATGCGGTGGTTGAACACGTCGGGAGCTACTTCTTTAATATCTTCGGGCAGCACATAATCCCGCCGGTCGAAGTAGGCGAGGGCTTTGGCGGCCAGATTCAGGTTGATACTGGCGCGGGGCGATACACCAAACTGAATATATCGGGCTTCATCGCGCAGGTTATATTCCATCGGCCGACGAGTCGCGAAGACCAGCTCAATAATATAGCGCTCGAGTGTTTCGGAAATAGTAACGCCGTTGATTTCGTTGCGAATGGCGACCAGTTCCTCTTTTCCCAACACAGGCTGCACCTCATAGTCGAAGTTCATGTTCGACATTCGACGCATGACGGCCAACTCATCTTCTTTGTTGAGGTAATCCACGAAGACCTTCATCATGAATCGGTCGACCTGGGCTTCGGGAAGCGGATAGGTACCTTCCTGCTCAACCGGGTTCTGTGTCGCCAATACCAAAAAAGGCCGGTCGAGCACAAAGGTTTCTTCGCCGATAGTCACTTGCTTTTCCTGCATCGCTTCCAGAAGGGCCGCCTGTACTTTGGCGGGCGACCGGTTGACTTCATCGGCCAGAATCAGGTTGGCAAAAATAGGCCCCTGTTTCACCTCGAACTCTGCGGTTTTCTGGTTGAAAATCATGGTGCCAATCAAGTCGGCGGGGAGCAGGTCGGGGGTAAACTGAATGCGTTGAAAATCCAGTTCCAATACCTTCGCCAGCGTATTGATCGTCAATGTTTTGGCTAGTCCCGGCACCCCTTCGAGCAAAATATGCCCACCCGTAAACAGGCCAATGAGCAGCCGATTGAGGAGTCGTTCCTGCCCAACCACAACCTGACTCATCTCACTGAATACATCGCGAATTTTAGCATGATACGTGAATGAGGTTGTTGGTTGCATGGGTTGATTAATTAGTTGATGGGTGAAGTGGAGGAGTAGTTGATTTTAATCGGTTTGTTAACCCACTCTGCCACGCTCAAAATGTAATTCGAATACTACGGTCTTTGCCGTGAATGTCTTTATAAACCTGGATATTGGTAAAGCCCCTTTCGGCGAATACTTCACGCGTTGCTTCACCGAAACGCTCGTTTATCTCAACGTAGCAAGCACCGTCTTTGGTGAGGTGACGAACGCAGAAATCGGCTACGGCTTTGTAAAAAACCAACGGATCGTTGTCGTCTACAAAAAGAGCCAGATCAGGTTCGTAATCAATCACATTACGATGCATGTCGGCGGCTTCGGAGCGCGTCACATAAGGCGGATTGCTCACAACACAATCGAAACGCTGATTAAAATCCGCCGGGATGTTTAGAATATCCTGAATCGAAAAGTGAACATCGGCGTGTAGATTCTCTGCATTGTGCCGGGCCAGTGTGAGTGCTTTTTCGGAAACATCCCAGCCCGTAACCACCGACTGGGGCAGGAATCGCGCCATCGTAATGGCAATACAGCCGCTGCCTGTGCCAATATCGAGAATCGGAACATCGTCGACACGGTCGGCAAAGTCATGCATGATGAGCCGGACCAGATCTTCGGTTTCGGGGCGGGGAATCAGCACATCGGGCGACACCTCGAACTCTAAGCCGCAAAAAATCGTCGTGCCAATAACGTGCTGAATGGGTTCCTGGCGGTTTAGTCGCTCCAGAATTTTGAACCAGTCGGGCTCTGTCCGATTGGGTGGGAGCGGCTTATCGGTCAGCACATCCGTTTTTCGCAGTCCGAAATAATGGTCGAGTAGCATGAAGGCCATCTCCCGTGCTTCTTCGGGCTGATAAGCCGTAATGTTTTTACTAAGTCGTTCGTATAGGGGTTTGGCAGTAGCCATTTTGATCGGGACGAGTAATTTTGCCAAAAATAGGGAAGTTTACGGTATTCAGTAGTCGGTTTGTGGTTTTCAGATTGCAATGCATCAAGCAGCCGCCGTCTATTTGTCATGGACTATGAACGGTAGATCACAAATTATGAACCAATTCATGTTGCGGGCGCTCGAACTGGCTGCCTTAGGCCGGGGGCACGTTAGCCCTAATCCAATGGTTGGCTGTGTTATTACGCATCAGTTGGGTGATTCAGAGCCGCGCATTATTGGCGAGGGCTGGCATCAACGATATGGTGAATGGCATGCCGAAGTGAACGCCATTCGCTCCGTTCGACCTGAAGATACGCATTTACTGCCCGAAGCAACGGTTTATGTTACGCTCGAACCCTGTTCGCACTGGGGCAAAACGCCCCCCTGTGCCGATTTACTCATTGAAAATCGGGTTAGGCGGGTTATTTGCTGTAATGATGACCCTAATCCGCTGGTGTCGGGGCAGGGCTTTGACAAATTACGGGCGGCTGGTATTGAGGTAGAAACAGGTGTTATGGCCGAGCTGGGCCGTCAGTTGAATGCTCGTTTTTTTACATTCTTTGAGAAAAAGCGCCCGTATATTATCCTTAAATGGGCCGAAACCGCCGATGGGTTCATTGCGGGTGAACAAGGTAGGCAAGTGAAAATCAGTGGCGATCTGGCGCATCGGCTTGTTCATCGCTGGCGGAGCGAGGAAGACGCCATCATGGTGGGTACTAACACTGCCCGCCTGGATAACCCCCGATTGAACACCCGTTTGTGGCCGGGCAAAAATCCAACCCGTATTGTTGTGGATAATGCCCTTTCACTAGATCAGACATTACATCTTTTCGATGGTTCTCAACCGACAATCGTGTTCCATACTTGTGAGGACGATACCCTTGCAGGGCGCCCAAATGTCATCCACGCATTCACTCATTCGCTCATTCACGCATTGACTACGCTTCACGAGCGTAAGATTCAGTCTATACTGGTTGAGGGTGGAACAAGTCTTATAAATTCATTCCTGCAAGCTGGTCTTTGGGATGAAATGCGCGTGTTCAGAAGTCAAGCGATGCTGGGAGGAGGAATAGCCGCCCCAACCGTGCAGGGTGAGATGATGAGCCGGGAGATGGTGGGATTGGATGAGTTAACTGTATATACTAACAGCCCCGGAAGCTGATCCGGGGCTGTTAAGTAAATAAAATGACATTTGCAGAACGGCCTTAAAAACGACGTCTACTGCGACTGCGCTACGGGTGTAGCATTACCCCCAATGTTGCCACTGGCTACCAACGTTGTACCCGACATGATTTTTACATTGGCGTTGTAGGCACTCAGCTTGTCATAGAAACCGGCTTCACTGATCGTGTAGTATTTGCTTGTTGAGAATGATCCTGTAGCACCACTAATGGCATCGAGCGGTTTAAGGGCTTTTGCGGAACTTTCGGTAGCCTTGCCTTCGTAGATAGAAGACGCGTACGACGTGCCGGTAACCGTATTATACAATCCCATCTCCACTAATGTTACGGTCGAATTATACTTGTAGAAAACGACGCGCCCATACACAGTAGCGCCTGTTGCTGAGGCTAATGTGTATGATTTGAAGGTGGTTACTGTGCCACCGCCGGGAGCCACAGATGTATTTGGCTCATACTTATTTTGCTCACAGGCACTCAGAAAAACGAGCAGAGAAAGGCAAGCGCCTAGTAAGGGAAGTATGTTTCTTGTGTTGAAAAATCGATTCATAGCTGGAATACCAATTAGAAGTTGAACATCACACGGGCATAGTAATAAGCACCATTGGACCCTTGCTGATTGTTGGAGTACAGATAAAAACCCTGGTTTTCTGAACGGAGAATTTGTGGGTACTTATCGAGGATATTACTGCCGCCAATCGACACTTTCACGTTCCGACTCAGGTCATAGCCAAAGCTTAGGTCAAAAACCGCCTGACCAGAGAAGGTCTGATCGTAGAAGTTACCATCGTTATCAGAGGATACAGACCGCTCGGTTACAGAACCAAAATAGGTGCCTCTCAGCATGGCGTTGAACTTGTTGACACGATACGAAACCGAACCGATCAGTTTTGTTCTTGGTGTACCGGTTTCAAACTGACCGATAATGTCACGGCTGAGGTATTTGCCAACGATCTGCTCTGACGTAAGATTAGCTACATTCAGGTCAAGGACTTTGCGATTGAGCACGGTGTTCTTGCTCAAAATAGCGGCCAGTGTGAACGTAAAGCTTTTTCCTTTCTGAAGGTTGAGCGTATAGTTACCAACGGCCTCAAGACCTTTCGAGCGCACATCGGCTCCGTTCACAAAAAATTGGGCTTCACCTTCGCCAATTACCTCACCATAATTGTTACCAACTTCCGCAGCGTTGAAGTAGCTGGTCCGGAAAATCCGGTTGTCAACGTCAATCTGGTAGGCATCCAGTGTTACCTCAAACCCTGGTGCTGGCTGATAGGTAAGGCCAATACCGTAGGTGCGCGACTGCTCCTGTTTCAGCCCTTTGATACCCAGTACCCGAGCGGCTGTGCTGTTGGTTGGGTAAGTTGTTACATCAAGTGGCTGTGGAATGCCGTTTGCATCGGGAACAAAAGCGGTAGCCGTGTGCGTGTAGTTCAACTCCTGTAATGAAGGCGCACGGAATCCCGTAGCGATCGATCCGCGTAACGAGAGTGTTTTTGTTATAGAGTACCGGGCGGCTAGTTTGCCAATCGTTACGCCACCAAAATCAGAGTAGTTTTCCAGTCGGAAGGCACCGGCTATCAGGAATTTCCGGGTCAGTTCCAGTTCGGCATCCAGGTAAGCGGCCATTGTCGTTCTGAATTCATTCCGCTCGTTTTTAGGACCAAAACCTGCGAAACACTGGCAATTGGAGGATAGCGACTTAACCGTTACCTGCTGGCCAGCTTCTACGGCTAATGGGTTTCCGTTAGCATCAACAATGGGAATGCTGGCGGCATCTTCCAGTGGCTTTCCGTTTGGACCTACCAGAAGTCCGTCTTTTCCGACGGAGACGATACCTGCTGTGCCGTAGGCGTAACTTTCTTCCTGTCCTTTCATTATTTTGTAATTCTCAATGCGCATTTCTGCGCCAAAGGCGATATTCAACCCATTCATCACCCCTTTAAAATACCGGGACATATCAAGGTTAGTCGAGTTCTGAGAGAACTGGTGGGTTCCAAGATTCATGTTCACCGGCGAATTGGAGCCTAAAGAAGCATTGATCGTGTTAACCATACCAAGTCGCATCGTGTTACGGCCGAATGTGTTGCTGAAGTCAACACTAAACTCGCCGATCTTGCTTTTAAGGCCAATGGTGTTCGACACGTCAGAGGTGTTGGATGTCATCTGAGGGCGGAAGCCGTTTGGATAGAGCAGGTAATTGAAACGGTCGGTCTGGGCGGGCCGCCGGAAGTAGCATGAGAAACCTTCCAGATATTTGTAGGAAGCACCACCAAAACTGTAGATGGTTGTGGTGGGGTTTATTTCATACCCTGCGTTGTAAAACGTGCTGCCAAGCGTGATGGCGGGCATACCGGCATACACGGCGAAGTCGGCTTTTGTAAGGCCACGAGCGCTCATCAACCCAGTCTCTGTCGTTAGGGCGGAAATCTGCGACGTATTCCCGGAAGCCTGTGCATTAATCAGTTCTGGATTGGTAATTACCGGATTACCGGCTTTGTCGGTTCTTAAATTATTGAGGTAAGTTTTGTCGAAAAATCCCCAGTCATTGACAAACGGACGTAAGGTTGGACGCCGTTGCGTAATTTGACCAGACATATTAAAATACCCTTTGTCGCCAATTTTGAAACCATAGTTGGCGTCGAACTGGTAGTTAAAGCCGTCAGGTTTGCCTGATTTTGTCAGAGCTCCGGCCTGGCCACCCGTATTGGCATACCCGCCACCGGTCAGGTTGGCCGTTAATTTGTTGGTGCCTTTTTTGAGAATGATGTTAACCACACCCGCAACGGCGTCGGAACCATACTGAGCAGCCGCCCCATCGCGCAGGATTTCGACCCGGTCGATTGCCGAAACCGGAATCGTCATCAGATCGACCGTCGTCGACGGACTACCTACCGCTGTCTCGGTAATGAGCAGCGCAGATGTATGCCGCCGTTTCCCGTTTACCAGAACCAGAATCTGGTTGGGAGCCATGTTCCGTAGCTGAACCGGATCGACGTGGGAGTTCAAATCACCGCCCTGCGACCGAACGGCGTTGAAACTTGGGGCCACAAAAGCAAGCATCTGAGCCAGATCAAGCTGCGGTAGTTCGCCCATTATGTCCTTAATGGAAATAACGTCGACAGGAACCGGTGTTTCCAGAATGGTCCGTCCGGTATTGCGTGAGCCTGTTACAATCAATTCTGTCAATTGCGTAGCATCTTCATCCATTGAGATGTTGAATGTGGTCTCATTGCCTACTTTAATTTCTTTTGATTTAAAGCCGATGAAGCTGAAAACTAGTACGTCATTTGGTGTTGCTTCCAGGGAAAATTTACCCTCTCCATCCGTAATGGCACCTTTACGGCTGTTACCCTTCACTAATACATTGACCCCCTGAACTATTTCGGAGTTAACGCTGGAGACTACTTTACCTGTAATCCGCTTGCTTTGGGCTAAAGCGGTGTTTGAGTACATAGCCACCATAATAAATAGGGTGACTATGACAGGTGCGATGGTATGCTTTTGTAATTTTCTTTTCATGGTTAGTATGAAAATTTAGTTAAACAATTCACTATCGGATTAGAGAGGAAGCCGGACTGGTTTAGGTAAAGTGCAGTGAGCATGAATCAACATAATTTGGGCAATGAAATACCATAGGTCGATTTTTCGATCTCTGTGGGTTACTAAAATATATGCTTAAACGCTTGCTGTAATCAGTTCGGACATGACCGGTTAACTGATTACACGCTTCCTGAACAGGTGACTCTCTAATGAATTGTTCGTGCGCACGAAGTGAGAGTCATTACTTTTGCTGTACTTGGTCAAATATGCAAATTATAATTTTGTATTAAAACAAAATTAAAGAATATAATGCGTTATTATTAGATAAATGAAATATATAATACAATTTGACCTATTTTTTGGGATTTTTTTGAAAAGTTCTTAGTGCCTGATTTACAGTATGTTCGTGTTTAGTATCTGTGAATTTAGGCTGGTCTTTTATCCGTTTTCTCAAATGGACCTTTTGCTAACTATTTATGTATCCATATCGTGTAATCCATATTAATCTATTAATATCGGTCCGCCCATTTTTTTAGGCTAATCCTCTCTCCTGCAAAACATTACAGTTATATGAAGTACCTTTTTTATCCTCTTTTGCTACTTAATTTTATCCGTTATCCAGCCGCTCAGGCACAAAGCGCTCGTACTGCTCTTGAAGCCCAGCATTTTATTAAATTGGGAAATACGTTACGCATGGTCGACCGGCCACAGCAGGCAATTGATCTATTGTTGAGAGCCCTTCCCGGCGTGCAGTCTAAAGACCCATATATGGAAGCAGTAGCGTATGAAAACCTGGGCTACGCGTATAATGATCAGGAGAATAGCCAAACGGCATTAACTTATTTCTACAAAGCGCATAAGCTTTATAAGCAACTGAATTATGGTGCCAGCGAAGCGGCCATGCGCCAGTTAATTGGGGAAGTATCCGGTAAAGAATTGTATGCAGGAATTGATGTTGGCGCATCGGGAGTCAAGCTGGCTATTTTTCGAACCCGGTACGAAAATGGATTTTATAGTAAGGATGTGAAAGTAAAGCCTAATGCCCCTAATGTGACACTTGTATCAGGAACGGCGCAGTCATTTCAGGCTGGACAAGAGGTCATGAAAGCCTATCTGGACTCGATTCGACGCTATAAGGTAGCCGCCGACCATATTTATGTGGCGTTTAGCAGTGGTGTTAATGAGGCATTAGGAAAAACACCTGCCAAAAAAAAGAAACTTTATGAACTGTTTTCGTCGCTCATCACCAACGGCATGCCCGGAAGTGACAGTCTGGTAATCGACTCCACTCTTACGGCAGCCCGCGAAGCAGAACTGTTTATGATTGGCTCAATTCCACAAAGGCTATGGACGTCAGCCTCGTGCATCGATATAGGAAGCGGCAATACCAAAGGAGGCTATTATGACAGTGGCCGTCGGTTTCATTCTGTTAGTCTGCCATTTGGCACCAAAACGCTGGCCAGTTTGATCGACAATAATAAGTCGTTGTCAATAGATGCATATAAAGAAGCCGCCAAACGATCAATCAAAATGATTGCCGATTCGGCGGTTAACGTTGAGTTTAATACGGCCAGCCCTGGTCTCCATCAACGAAAAACCGTTGCGTTGGGTGGTGGAATCGCCTGGGCAATGGCGTCGTACCTGCACCCGGAACGAGCCGGAACGACCGCCGTTTCCCTGACATTGGCTGATGCTGAGCGGTTTGCGCGCTTAGCGTTGACAGACTATCAGGCCTTGATTCACCCTGACTTGTCGGAAATTAATGAACCGGCAGTACGAAAAAAAGCAGAAGCTGACCTGAACAACGTCCAGAATCAGTTCAACGAAAAACAATTGATCGCCGGCGCTTTACTGATCGAGTCTGTCTTCCGGGCCTACGCGAATACATCCATTCCCAAGCGATTCGTGTTTATCCGGGATTCGGATATTAGTTGGGTGACGGGTAGATTCCTGGAAATACTCAATCAGAATTATGCGCAGGCAATTGCCAGCGATGCACGTTAGGTGTCAGGGCTTTATGCCAACTGGTTACCCGATGCCCAGACGCCTTTCACATTCATGCCTTTATCGAGCCGGACCAGATTCGCTACGTAATCTGGCTGAATCCTGCCCAACTGATCGCCCATACCAATGATTTCGGCCGGAATAACCGAAGCCATTCGGAGCGCATTGGTGAGGGGTATACCTGCCTGCTCGACCGCAATTTTAACGCAGTCGATCAGCGTAATGGCCGATCCCGCCAGGTTGCCCTCGTTGTTAACGTATCGACCCGGACCCTCCAGTCCGGGACCCTCCAGTCCGGAACCCCCTAGATCTGGCTCAAAATGCACGATAAATTGGCCCAATTCGAAGGTAGGCCGTGGTGGATTGGCAAAGAGGGCATCTGAAATCAGAAACAAACGCTCGCCCAGTAGTCGATAGGCAATGCGAATGGTTGTTGGATTGCAGTGGTAACTATCGGCAATGATACTGGCCCGAACGTTCGGATGGTCAAATACGGCACCCACCACGCCCGGTTCCCGGCTCTCGAACCCACGCATGGCGTTATACAGGTGAGTTGCCAGCGGAAATCCATCATCGAACGCCATTGTGGCCTGTTTGTAGGTCGCGTTGCTATGGCCGAGCGATAAGAGCGTACTGGTGTGTTTGAGTTTTTTAAGTGTGCTGAGTTGTTCGGGAGTCAGGATTTCGGGAGCCAGCGTCAGAATTCGAATAACATCGGAATTGGTACTAAACAGGGTTTCCAACTCGCCTTCGGCTGGGGGGCGAACGTAGGCCATGCTGTGCGCTCCCCGTTTTATGGGATTGAAATACGGTCCTTCGATATGAATACCCGGCACCCCAAACGGGTTTTCGGCCCGGACAACCTGAACAGCCGCCATCGACTGCTGCATAATGTCGAGCGAGGTTGAATGGATGGTTGGGAGTAGGGTAGTGGTGCCGTTTCGGGCGTGGGAGTCATAAATGTGCCGAACTGTTTCGGGAACTGGCTGATCGTTTAAAAATAAAGTTGAGCCACCATACAGTTGTAAATCGATAAGCCCCGGAATAAGATAATCACCGTTGAGATCAATGATCGTCTCACTCTTATCATCGGCAGGGGATGTACTCGCCTGGTTGATTTCATGGATACGGCCGTTAGCAATTCGAACAGATGCGCCGGGTAACCAATCGGTTCCGGTAAATAAATGAGCGTTTATGAACGTATAAGTCATACTAGTTAGTCCTGAATTCGCTTTGGTAATCTAAATAATGGCCGGAATGTAGTCGATTTTTCGTTTTTTTGCGAACTATTTCGTTTCAGTACCAACCTGTTTATCTCTTGAACGCCGTTCGTTTAATCCCCCCTTCTGCATTAACGCATTCAGTCCAGGCCACGATTCCGTTGGCTTCGTCGAAAAGTGAAAGTAATCGTGCGTTAATCATCGACGCCCTCACCGGCTTTCGCTGCGACTTGCAAAACCTCTCGACCGCCCGTGATACACAGACGATGATTCGGCTGTTAAAATCAACTGACAACATTGCCGATGTGTTGGATGCGGGAACGACGATGCGTTTCCTGACGGCCTACTTTAGCATTACAGGTCAGAAAAAAACAATGACAGGCACGCCCCGTATGTGCGAACGACCCATTGGTATTCTGGTCGATGCCTTACGAGTGCTGGGTGCTGATATCACCTACCTGAAACAAGCGGGTTATCCACCCTTGCAAATAAACGGTTTCGCTCCTGCAACAGAATCTACGAATCGACTCAGTATTCGTGGTGATGTGAGTAGTCAATACATTTCGGCGCTGGTTATGATTGCTCCTTTGTTGCCAAGCGGGTTAACGCTGGAGTTGACGGGAGCTATTGGCTCGCAGCCGTACATTGACATGACGCTCGAACAAATGCGCTATTTTGGTGCCGAGGTTCAGGCCGATTGGGAAGCTAAAACCATTACCGTAGCGCCTGAGGCTTACACGCCAAAACCCTACGCTATCGAGTCCGACTGGTCGGGGGCGAGTTACTGGTATAGTGTAGCGGCTTTAGCTACAGACCAAACTGCCGAAATTAACTTGTTGGGACTCAAGGCCAAATCATTACAGGGCGACAGTGCCATTGTCGATATCATGCGGTCGTTGGGTGTGGAGAGCACGTTTACCGAGTCGGGTGTTCAATTGACCAAATGTCCGACTGCCGAAACGCTTGCCTGGGACTTCACCGATTGCCCTGATCTGGCCCAGACGGTAGCCGTTTGTGCAGCCGTTAAAGGAGTAGTTTTACGGCTAACGGGTATCGAAAGTTTAAAAATTAAGGAAACCGATCGTGTAGCCGCTTTGCAGGCCGAATTGCAAAAGATTGGCGCCGAGTTGGTAGAGATCGAGCCAAATCATTTGTATGAAGTTCACCAGTTAGCGATAACGCCATCCGCCCCGGCAACCATCGATACGTATGACGATCACCGCATGGCCATGGCGTTTGCACCCGTAGCCATGAGGCACGAAATCATTATCGACGAACCCGGGGTAGTGGCCAAGTCATACCCTTCGTTCTGGGACGATATGGCGCGGGTTGCCACGGTTGAGTTTATGTAGGTCTACCACCCCCAACCCCCTCCTAAAATAGGAGTGGGCTATGCCGAAGGGTATTTCTTTCCTGATTCCTCATATATAAGGAGCGGGTTCGGGCTATGCACAAGAGTACCCCGTTATAAAGCCCCCTCCTGTTTTAGGAGGGGGTTGGGGGTGGTAAAACACGTCAAACCCCCTAGTCTGCAATAACATTCTCGCCAGTTTTTTGCGAGGACTTCGAATTAGACGGCGGGGTATACGTTGTGGGAAGAGTGATACGAAAAGTAGTCCCTTTGCCAACTTCGGACTCTACCTGAATTTGACCCTGATGTAACTCAATAATGCGTCGCGTCAGAGCTAGACCAATGCCGTGCCCGTTAATAGTCATGGTAGAGTCTGAGCGATAAAAAGGCTCGAAAATGTGCGGGAGGTCATGGGGTGGAATGCCGTACCCCTGATCGCTGAAGGTAAGCTTTAACTGCCCACGCTCAAATAAAATCCGTACCGACATACGTTCATCCGGTGAATATTTACAGCCATTTTCCATCAGGTTCTGAAAAGCAGTCTGCAGTAGGGATTCCTCGCCCACAATCACCAATTCCTCTTCATGAACAGGCAAATTGTCGAAGTCGATATCTATCTGATAATTAGGTTTTTTAATAACAATGTGACTTTGAGCCAGCCACAATAGTTCATCTATACGAACAGGTTGATAGTTAAGCGTTACAACGTCAGAATTGGCGCGGGCTAATTCAAGCAGACCGTTCACCAGCCGAATCATACTTTTAACTTCGTCGAGCAGCGCATCAAATGCGACCTCATACTCCTCGGCAGTACGCGCCTGTAAACGGGTCACCTCGATCTGACCCATCATTACCGTTAGCGGAGTGCGCAATTCGTGCGACGCGTGCGACACAAAGCTTTTTTGTAACACGAATGCCTCTTCGAGCCGGATCAGAAGGTCGTTGAAGGTGCGGGCCAGGTCGGCCAGTTCATCGCGCTGGCGGCCAACCCGTAATCGCTCATGGATATTGGTGGCCGAAATGGCGTTTACCTGTGTAATCAATTCGGCAACGGGCCTAAGCGCATCTGTAGCAAATAAATAGCCTGCTATCCCTACAATGACAAGGCTTAGTAACCAACCCGAAAACAGAATTTCACGAAGCCTGTCAAGCTTCGACAGTCCATACCGATCATTGCCGGATGCAACAATAATGACGGGCTCCTTTCTAATATTCAGGTGGATGACGGCTATCGCTTCGAGGTCGCCAAGGCGAATATATTGCGGCTGCCGGGTTTGTGTAACTTTACGAAGAAAGGCTGTCGTTATCGGAAAGCGAGGCTGCTTACTATCCTGGTTGTATAAAACCACGCCCTGTCCATTATAAATAGTGACCTGCTCACTAGTCATAACGGGCAAATCATCTCTGGGGATTTCTCCTACATCTTCACGAAGACGAACAGTAGTAACAGCTTTTTCCTGGAGCCGTTGGCGAAATTCCTGCTCTCTGAACTGGTCATATAAATAATAAACCGAAACAGTAAAAAGCAGCACAATCGAAGCGACCAGCAGCACAAATAATAATGTTAGACGAGTGCGGATATTCATTGTTTAAAAAAAATAGGCGCTGGTAACGAGAATGGCTGACGCAAACTATATAGTATACATCAGCCATTCTAATCACTAACTCCTGATAAAAGTACCTATTCTTCTTTCAGCATGTACCCCATTCCAATCACCGTATGAATTAATTTGGTAGGGAAATCTTTGTCAATTTTCTTTCTAAGGAAATTGACATAAACATCAATTACGTTGGTACCTGTATCGAAATGAATATCCCAAACTTTTTCGGCAATATCGACTCGCGACACGACCCGCCCCCGATTACGCATTAAGTAATCAAGCAAACCGAATTCTTTTGCCGTAAGCTCAATTCGTTTGTCACCACGACGGGCAATTTTTTCATTTAGATCCAACTCCAAATCGGCAACTTTCAAAACATTTGCCTGCATACCGGCGTCGCTGCTTCGTTTTGTCAGCGCTCGTAAACGAGCCATTAATTCCCGAAACTCGAAAGGTTTCACTAAATAGTCATCCGCTCCGGCTTCAAAGCCGGTCAGTTTATCATCTACCGACCCCATAGCCGTCAACATTAGAACGGGCGTACGGTTTTTTTCCTGTCGAATGGACTGGACGACATCAAAGCCGTTCATTTTTGGTAGATTGATATCCAGCACAATCACGTCATATAGATTATTGAGGGCCATATTGCGCCCAACCTGCCCATCATAGGCTACATCTACTTCACACGACTGCTCCTCCAGCCCCTTCTTAACGAAAGAGGCCAATTTGGGCTCGTCTTCTACTACCAGAATCTTCATATCGGCAACATACATAGCTATCGGCTGATTTAAAAACGGCAGAATAAAATTATTATTTAATGTATATCCACAGCCTGCAAAAAGTGCCTTATTTTATATAAGCGAACGTCTTCCCGGTTGAGTCCATAAAACTCGTTCGGGCATCTTAAAAGGGATTGAAAATAGTATTAAAAGGTAGTTAAATTAATGTCAATACAGGGTGATAGAATACAAAAAAGCCGCTCCGAATATCGGGGCGGCTTTCCGCTTCTATCCACACCATTTCAAGACTGACGACCAGGCGGCCGCCGAGTCTTGATGTTCAACCTTCCCTTTGTAAAGGATTGTTATGCTAAAAGTAAGCAATTTCTTTTTACACACGAAACGTATAGCCGTTTTTATGTGTAAGACAGTGCAAATGTTGCAACATCTTTTTAAAAAAACGCAAAAACTCAGTTAAAATTATCAAGCGTACCAAAAAGTAGGCGTTACCCGTTTAATTATCGCTGAATTTGTGTTTATAAAAGACGTAGAAAATAAGCGGGAAAACAAACAGGGTTAATAAAGTTGCTGTGATGAGTCCGCCAATAACAACGATGGCTAATGGCTTGGCTGTTTCAGATCCGATTCCATGCGACACCGCTGCCGGAATAAGACCAATGCCAGCCATCATAGCGGTCATAACAACCGGTCGTATACGTGAGATGACGCCTTCCCGGATGGCATCATTCAAGGGGACACCATTGCGTAAGTTTTTCTTGAAAACAGAGATTAGAATTACTCCGTTTTGAATGCAAATCCCAAAAAGTGCAATGAAGCCAATGCCTGCCGATATGCTGAAGTTAACGTGTGTAATGAGTAATGCCGCAATACCACCAATGATGGCAAAAGGCACGTTGAAAAGCACCAGCCCAGCGTCTTTTACATTGCCGAACAACACGAACAGAATAAAAAAGATAGCCAGCAAACTAATAGGGACAACCTGTGCCAACCGAGCCGTTGCCCGCTGCTGGTTCTCGAAATCGCCCGCCCACTTGGCTGTATAACCCGCCGGAAGTTTAACATGTGCCTGTACTTTTTGCTGGGCTTCGGTAACGGCGCTACCCATGTCGCGGCCCCGTACAGAAAACTTAACAGCTCCGTACCGCTGCCCTGCCTCCCGGAAAATCAATACCGGACCGGTTTGCGTATAGACGCTGGCAATTTCTTTGATGGGTATCATGCTGCCATTTTCGGTGGGCACCATCAACTGGCTAATTTGTAACTCGCTCGAACGGAAGGGACGATCATAGCGAATACGCAGATCGAATTTACGCTCGCCCTCATAAATCTGAGTGGCCCCTTTACCACCAATGGCCATCTCAATAACCGCTTCGGCTTCTGCTTTGTTGACGCCATACAAGGCCAGCTTATGCTCATCCAGTTCAATCCGCATTTCGGGTTGGCCTGTAGTACGGATCACGCCCAGATCTTCGATACCCTGCACCGTAGCCAACTGATTTCTGATCTCATTGGCCTTTGTTTCCAGAATACCCTGGTCCGGCCCATAAATCTTAACGGCAATAGACCCTTTTACCCCTGATACGGCCTCTTCCACGTTGTCCATGATGGGTTGTGAGAAACCAAAATTTACACCCGGAAAAACGCTGAGTTTCGATTGCATCTGTTCAATCAGCTCCTCTTTGCTAAGCCCGCTTTTCCAGTCATCCTGTGGGTATATATCCACCAGAAATTCGATGTTGTAAAAGCCGGTTGGGTCGGTGCCGTCATTGGGTCGGCCGGTTTGTGAAATTACGCCTTTAACTTCGGGGAACTGCTCGAAAATATGTCGCATCTGCACGGTTTGCTTCACCGATTCGGGCAACGAAATGCTCATGGGCATCGTGGCCCGTACATAAATAGACCCTTCGTTCAGTTCGGGGAGAAACTCGGTACCCAGCAACGAAAAACCCGATAAGCCCACCACCACCAGCACGCCCGTCAGAATAATGCTGATTCGTTTGTGGGTAAATGTGAAGTTAAATAACCAGGTCGAGAACTTCGTCACGACGTTAACGAACGGGTTGTGTTTCTCGCGAACGTTCTTTTTGAGTAAAATACTCGCCAGCACCGGCACTAACGTCAGCGTGAAAATCAACGCGCCGAGCAGGGCAAAACCAAGCGTCCAAGCCAAAGGAGAGAACATCTTGCCTTCCACTTTCTGAAAGGAGAAAATAGGGATCAGACAGGTAATGATGATGGCTTTGGAGAAGAAAATCGCCTTGCCCATCTCCGTACCAGTTCGGCGAATAATGCCCATTTTAGCCAGCCGATTGAACTTCGCCATGCCTTGCTGATGAGCCAGTTCATCGAGAGTAACGAAAATGCCTTCCACCATCACCACGGCACCATCGACAATAATACCGAAGTCAATAGCGCCCATAGACAGCAAATTGGCCGACATACCTTTGAGTCTAAGGCAGATAAAGGCAAACAGTAACGCGAGCGGTATAACAATGGATACCGTTACAGTTGTGCGCCAGTCGGCCATGAACAGAAACACAATTACCGTGACGAAGATGATCCCCTCAATCAGGTTGTGGGTAACGGTGTGCGTGGCAAAATTGATGAGCGTTTCCCGGTTGTAAAAGGTGTTGATCTCAACGTCGCTGGGAAGAATGCTGGTATTCAGTTCGTTGATCTTGTCTTTTACCCGCTCAATAACTTCGCTCGGGTTTTCACCTTTACGCATGACCACAATACACTCGACCACATCGTCCTGTTTGTTGCGACCTGCCTGCCCGAGTTTGGGTAAGGCCGACTCCGAAACCTGGGCTACGTTTTGTACCGTAATGGGCGTCCCTTTGATATTCTTGACAATAATATTCTGAATATCCTGCTGATTTTTGATCAGGCCAATACCCCGTACAACGTAGGCTTCAGAGTTTTTTTCGATTACATCACCCCCCACATTGACGTTCGCATTGGCAACGGCCTGATAGAGCTGCAAGGGGGTAATGTTATAATCCATGAGTCGGCGAGGATCTACCGAAATCTCGTAGGTTTTAACCTCACCCCCAAAGCTGACCACATCGGCAACACCCGGTACACTCTTCAACTGGCGGTCTATCACCCAATCCTGTATGGTTTTGAGTTCGCGGGCAGTACGCGTTGGCGATTGCAGCGTGTACCGGAAAATTTCGCCCGTTGGGCCATACGGCGGCTGAACGTCGGGCTTGATTCCTTCGGGTAACTCGACCCCATTGAGCAGGTTGTTTACCTGCTGGCGGGCAAAGGTGTCGTCGACTCCATCATCGAATAGAATCTTGACAACCGATAGCCCAAACAGGGATGTTGACCGGATGTCTGTTCGTTTCTGGACCGAATTCAGGCCAATCTCGATGGGGATCGTTACAAACTTTTCGACCTCCTCTGCCGAACGGCCCGGCCATTGCGTGATAAGGGTTATCTGGGTGTTGGTAACGTCGGGAAATGCTTCGATTGGGGTGTTCTGATAGCTGATAACACCCGCAACGACAGATAGAGCTGTCAGGAAAAAAATGAAAAATTTATTCTTCAGCGAGAAGGATAGAATACTCTTTATGAATTTGTTCATACCGACTACGGCGCACGAATTTTATGTCAGCAAAAGTGATGGTGCGAACTTAAATTGGTCTTAACCTGCGGTTAAAAGTGCGTTAAATCATCACAGAGGCCTATTTTGTTTATCAGCACGTTTTCAGCGGACTGAATAGGGCGAAAAACAAATTTTTAGGCCATTAATACGTTTGACAAGTTTATCAGATACTCTTGTTATTTATAGCTGTTAATTTTCTAAAGCCTTATGTCTGAAATTCAATCAAATTTTGGTTTTGCCGGTAGTAAAGAAGAATCCAGTAGTCTCGAAGAACCCGTTAATCCGTTACCCAGGGCCGTTCTGCGTCCCAATACACATTGGCTGCTCGATGGCGAATGGCAGTTTGCGCTCGATGCCAACGATACGGGGCTGCACGAAAGATGGTTTTTGGGCCATCAATACGAGGATAAAGCCCAATGGCCAGGCTCGATTGAGTCGCACATGGCAATGGCAAAAGGACAAGCCAGTCCGGTAATCTGGCAGGATAAGGTGATTGCCTGGTATGAGCGTGAATTTGATCTGCCTGAGCGAACCGCATCCCTTTCCTCATCTACTATTCAACTAACGTTTGGGGCTTGTGGCTATGAAACGAGGGTGTGGCTCAACGGGCACCCCCTTAGCACGATTGAAGGCGAGGCTGTTCATTATGGAGAATACACGTCTTTTTCCTACGAACTGGCGGATGAATACCTGCGCCCCACGAACCGATTGACGGTGCGTATTGCCGATACAATGGATGCCGAAACGACCCGTGGCAAACAGGAATCGCACGTCTATAAACGAGGAGGTATATGGTATCAGACCTATACAGGTGCCGTGCGGTCGGTCTGGCTCGAAACGGTCGAACGGAACAGGCTGCGGTCGCGAGTAGGCGTGGTCAGCACGGTGGAAGATGACATGGTTCGCTTCAGCGTAACGACCCGTATTCATGACCCCGGTAATTACATTCTTCGGCTTCAGGTATTTGAGCGAAAAGCGGCTGAAACGTCGTCACCAATGGCCACCTCCGATTTTCCCTTGTTGCTGGAGGCGGGTCAAAAGCAGCAGCGGGTAACGGTTGAAGTGCCGGGTGCACAACCGTGGTCGCCCGAGAATCCCATTCGGTATCGACTGATTGCACAGCTTATTGATAGCGATGGACATATCGCGCAGATTGAAACTCAGTTTGGTTTGCGAAAGATTGAAGCGCGCGGCCGATTTGTTTACCTCAATAACAAGCCCACTTATCTCGATGGTATTTTATACCAGCCCGGTACGGCCACTTATGAGGAGATGAAGCGGCATATGCAGGCCATGAAAGAACTGGGCTGCAATCTGGTTCGGGTGCATATTGCCGGTATTGACCCGCGTATTTATAATCTGGCCGATAAATTAGGACTCCTGCTTTGGGTCGAAGTGCCCAGCCCGCACAGCTCAACATCAAAAAGTCGCCATAATCATCAGGCCGAATTATTTCGGATGCTGGCACTGATTGGTACGCACCCATCGGTCGTGATCTGGAGCCTTTACAATGAAGACTGGGGGGCACAGGATATTGCCACGAATCCAGAAACCCGAGAGTATATAATGAATATGTACCATTTTATGCAGCTGACCTATCCGCAGTTTCTGGTTGTTGATAATGATGGCTGGCAACATATTTCATACGAGGGTCGACTTAAGTCGGATTTGCTGACAGCTCATTTATACACACCCGATCCACTGCATTGGCAGTCTCTCCTCGACCGATTGGTAGCGGGTGATCTGAATACCGTTGCCGCTTTCCCGCTGGTGGTAGGTGATCCATTTTTTTATCGGCGACAGGTTCCTCTGATTGTAAGTGAGTGGGGCGGGTTTGGGTTTGCCAATTACGGTGGCCCGCAGGAATCCGAAGACCGCGCCGAACGCATTCGACTCTTTAAGCAGGAGATGCGAAAACGACCCATAGCAGGCGATGTGTATACACAGGCGACAAATATTGAAGATGAACGAAATGGCCTTATTGATCCACAAACGGGGGTTTTATCAGTACCCGCTGGATTACTGGCATCGGGCGGGTATGAAAACGCGACTGCCTTACCGAGAGGATAACACTCAAATAGTTAACGATACAATTCTATAACGCCCGTCATAAATTGTGTAATGACGGGACCGTGCCGAATGACGACCTTTGTAGAAGAAAAGTTTTTGACAGGATTAACAGGATTTAAATGGATAAAAAATTCTGTTAATCCTGTTAAAGAATACCAATTAAATAAGCACGAATATGGAAACCGTAAAATTCAAGACTAATATAAAATGTGGTGCCTGCATTGCCACTGTAACTCCCTTTCTGAACGAGGCCGTAGGCGAAGGCAACTGGCAGGTTGACCTGCAAGACCCCAAAAGAGTGTTAACCGCCGATAACTCAACCGCCGAAAAAGTCAGACAGGCCGTAGAAAAGGCAGGCTATAAAGCGGAGTCGCTAAACTAAGAAATCATGGCTATACTCACCACCGAGTCCGATAGGAAAGCCCCGAAAAGTGGTTCTCCGGCCGAGATTCGACAAACATATCCTGTACTGGAAATGAGCTGTGCGGCCTGTGCCATTAGTGTCGAGTCGATCCTGAAGCACACGCCGGGGGTGAGCGATGCGGGTGTGAACTATGCCAATCAGTCGGCCTGGGTGCAGTTCGACCCCAGGGTTGTAACTCCGAACGAGATGCAAAGTGCCGTTCGGTCAATGGGGTACGACATCATTGTAGAGACCGAACCGTCTGGCCCTGACGCTCGCCAAGTGCAGGAAGAAGCCCAGCAGAAAAAGACACAGGATCTTAAAAAACGCACGATCTGGGCATTGATTCTGGCGGCACCTATCGTTGTGTTAGGCATGTTCTTCATGGACCGAAACGTCGGACCACTTTCTTACGGGAACTACATCATGATGATTCTGGCGGCTCCGGTTGTTTTTGGCTTGGGGCGGTCATTTTTCGTCAACGCCTGGAAGCAAGCCCAACATGGTAAAGCCAACATGGATACACTGGTGGCCCTGAGTACCGGCATTGCGTTTTTGTTCAGTACATTCAACACGCTCTACCCCGAATTCTGGTATAGCCGGGGCGTTCATCCGCATGTTTATTTTGAGGCCGCAGCGGTTGTCGTTGCGTTTATTTTGTTGGGTAAACTTCTGGAGGAGCGGGCAAAACTCAGTACGTCATCAGCGATAAAAAAACTAATTGGCTTACAACCAAAAACGGTTTGGCTGGTGGAGGGTGATACCGAGCGCGAGATTCCAATTGCGTCTGTTCAGGTCGGCAATTTACTGGTTGTTCGGCCGGGTGAAAAAATTCCGGTCGATGGGCGAGTGGCCTCCGGTCAGTCGTATGTAGACGAGAGCATGATAAGTGGAGAACCCGTCCCAGTGCTGAAGCAAGCTGGTGAGCCGGTTTTTGCCGGTACGATCAACCAGAAAGGGAACTTCCGGTTTTATGCCGAAAAGGTGGGTGCCGATACACTTCTGGCGCAAATCATACGTATGGTGCAGGATGCCCAGGGGAGCAAGGCACCCGTACAGCAGATCGTCGATCGAATCGCGGGCATTTTTGTCCCTGTCGTATTGGGCATCGCTGTATTGACCTTTGTCGTCTGGCTGGTTTTCGGGCATTATTTAGCTCCTGATAGCGACCCGTTAACAACGGCTCTGTTAACATCGGTAACCGTATTGGTCATTGCCTGCCCATGTGCCTTAGGTCTGGCTACACCCACCGCCATCATGGTGGGCGTGGGGAAGGGAGCCGAAAACAACATCCTGATCAAAGACGCCGAAAGCCTGGAAATTGCCCATACGGTCAATGCCGTTGTACTGGACAAAACGGGTACGATTACCGAAGGTAAACCGCTTGTTACAGACCTGCACTGGACGGTTGACTCAGACGAACAGGTGTTCTTGCCGCCGATTCTTTATTCGTTGGAAAAACAGTCGGAACACCCGCTTGCTGAAGCCGTAACAGCCTTTTTGAACAGCCGTGAATCTGTTTTGCTTGATGCGTTTGAGAGCCTGACAGGCCGGGGTGTGAAGGCGAGTTATCGAAACGATACCTACTTTATTGGGAATCAGCGGTTGTTGATAGAAAATCAAGTCGACTTACCCGCCGGGATGGCTCAACAAACCGAAACATTACGGGCACAAGCCAAAACGGTCGTCTTCTTTGCCCGGCATGGAGGTGCCCGGCATGGAGGTGCCCGGCAAAAAGAGGGCGGCCTGAGTGGACAGGTCCTGGCCGTAATTGCCATTGCCGACCCTGTGAAAGCGACTTCGAAACAGGCTATAGCCACCTTGCTGAGTCGGGGGATTGAGGTGTACATGCTCACCGGCGATAATATACAAACGGCTGCAGCAGTGGCTAAACAGGTAGGCATTAACCAGTACAAAGCGGAAGTGATGCCGACTGACAAAGCTGATTTTGTGCGTCAGTTGCAGGCTGCCGGTAAGGTAGTGGCCATGGTAGGTGATGGAATTAATGATTCGCAGGCGCTGGCTCAGGCCGATGTAAGTATTGCTATGGGGAAAGGCTCTGATATTGCTATGGATGTAGCCCGAATGACATTGATTACGTCTGATCTTACCAGTGTTCCAAAAGCGATTTACTTATCAAAGCAAACCGTACGTGTGGTGCATCAGAACCTGTTCTGGGCGTTCATTTATAATCTCATCGGTATTCCCATCGCTGCCGGGGTATTGTTTCCTGCCTTCGGTTTTCTACTTAGCCCAATGATTGCTGGAGCTGCTATGGCCTTAAGTTCGGTTTCTGTAGTGAGCAATAGTTTGCGGCTGCGGGGTATGAAGTTATAACTGATTTCCGTTTACTGGCTGCGATCAATCAAGCCAATAGGCATTTACAAAAGTCATAAAACAAAAAAAATGCCCGCCAGATATCTGGTGGGCATTTTTACTAGATCTATTAGCCTTGATAATTGGTAAATAATACCAATTATTTGCCCACCGTACCACGCAACGCACGTGGAATTTCGATGCTGGCAACTGGGTTCGATGCTTCTTCAAGCATCTCGATGTTTTTTACTGTAATCTGGCCAACACGAACAGATTTGCCAAGGTCAAGGCCCGATACATCCACATCAATAAAGTCAGGGATGTTTTCGACCGTACCTTTCACACGCAGTTTCCGAACGCGGGTTACTAATTTACCACCTTTCTGAACACCGGGAGCTGTACCGATCAACCGAACAGGAACGGCAATCTTAATGGGCTTTTTGTCGGTGATCAACAGGAAGTCAGCGTGTAGTAACACGTCGCTAACCGGGTGGAATTGTGATTCCTGAAGGATGGCCCGGTACTCTGTACCTTCGATGTTTAGCAACACTTCAAAAATATTGGGCGTATAGATCAAATCGCGGAAAAGGATCGCTGGTGCATAAAAATGCACTTGATCGTCTCCACCATATAACACGCATGGAACATTGCCCTCGGCCCGAATCGCCTGTGATTCCGTGCGGCCGAGATTCGCTCGTTGATACCCTACAATCTCGAGTTTTTTCATGATAAATAGTGCCGAACGTCCACATCCGGCTAAAAGATGAATGATCCGGACGTGGACGTCCGGTACTTTGTTAATGCTTTATAAACAATGAACTAATAGATTCATGATCCCGAATGCGGCCTATCGCTTTGGCAAATAACTCAGCCACCGACAGCACTCTGATTTTGTCGTTTAGCTGCTGCATCGGCAACGTATCTGCAACGACTAATTCTTCTAATACCGAATTGGCAATGTTTTCGTGAGCCTTGCCCGACATGATCGGGTGCGTACATACAGCCCGGACAGACAGTGCCCCTTTATCCATAATAATCTGGGCGGCTTTGGCCATTGTACCACCTGTGTCGATCAAATCATCTACAAGCACTACGTTGGTTCCTTCCACATCGCCAATAACCTGCATGGATGCAATTTCATTGGCCCGTTTCCGGTGTTTGTCACACAGAACGATATCGGCGTTGAAATGCTTGGCAAACGTACGGGCGCGGTTGGCACCACCCACATCCGGCGAGGCTACCACCAGATTTTCCAGGTTCAGGCTTCGGATATACGGCACGAATACCGAAGTACCTTCCAGGTGATCGACCGGAAAGTCGAAAAAACCCTGAATCTGTCCGGCGTGAAGGTCAATGGTCATTAACCGATCGGCACCCGAAGCCGCCAGCATATTGGCAACCAGTTTGGCCGCAATGGATACCCGTGGTTTATCTTTACGATCCTGCCGGGCGTAGCCGAAATACGGAATTACTACGGTTACATAGTGAGCCGAAGCCCGACGGGCCGCATCGACCATGAGTAACAACTCCAGCAGATTGTCGCCGGGAGGAGGTGTCGACTGAATCAGAAAGACATCACAACCACGAACCGATTCCTCAAAACTGGGCGACATCTCACCGTCGCTAAACCGGCGGCAGGTATAACCACCTAGGTCTTTACCGTAATAGTGGGCAATTTTTTCTGCCAGATAAGTTGATTGACTACCAGAAAAAATCTTGACGGGGTTAAACGAAGCCATGAGTGCCGGACAAATTTCCCGCAAAGGTACGAAAAAAAAGGCCCTCTTGCTGGAATGCTCTCAACTTTCTTTAATCAATAAAGTCGTTAGCTTCCTATTTGACAGGAAATGAACCCTGAGTTGGCTATTTCATACGATAACTACAGAAAACAATTCGCCTTCCAACGGCTTAGCTACGTATGGATACGCTTTTACCGATGCCCCCAATTGGTTCTACGTCAACGTTGGCAGTAGATTTGGAATCAGACCAACTGAATAGCTTACTGGAAAAGATTGCTGATGCTGCCTCTCTAACAGATACGGATAAAACATTTCCCGAAGATGCCTTTGGCTGGATGGCTGATGCTGGTTTGCTGAACGTTACCCTTCCGGGCCATCAACTTGATAATCAACTTCCTAAGACAGACCTTTTACTACACCTGCTGAAACGGGTTGGCGCTGCAAATCTGGCTGTTGGGCGAGTCTATGAGGGACATATCAATGCTGTGAATCTGATTCATTTATACGCTACTCCGACGCAGAAAGAAGCCTGGCATGCCGATGTAGGTGAGCATAAACGATTGTTTAGTGTTTGGAACACACAGGCAGGCGACGGGGTGAAAATTCACGCAATTGGGCATGGCCGCTATCGGCTGGAAGGAGCGAAAACGTTCTGTTCAGGAGCCGGGTATATTCATCGGCCACTGGTAACCGGCCAATTGCTTGGCGCTCAGAAACAAGGGTGGCAAATGTGTATCATCCCAACCGAACGGGTGAAGCCGATACCGCAGGACGATAGTTTCTGGCAACCGCTGGGCATGCGGGCTTCCGTGAGTTATAAGCTTGATTTTACGGGTGTTGAACTGGACGAAAACGATCTGTTAGGACAACCTGATGACTACTATCGGCAGCCGTATTTTAGCGGGGGAGCTATCCGTTTTGCCGCCGTTCAATTGGGTGGGGCAGAAGCTCTTTATGAGGCAACACGGGCATTTCTGGCCTCGATGGGTCGTACAGACGATTCGTTTCAGCGTACCAGATTGGCCGAAATGGCCTGGCTTATTGAATCGGGAAATCAGTGGCTCAATGCCGCTGGTTCGAGAACGGATGCCTGGCAGGCGAGTGGAGACGAAGCGGATAAGATCGTTGCGTATGCCAACATGACCCGAACGGCCATCGAAGAAATCTGTCTGCGGGTCATGCCCCTTGCCGAACGTTCTGTAGGAGCGCGGGGTCTTATGCGCCCGCTGCCTTTTGAGCGTATCCACCGCGATTTAACCTTTTACTTACGACAACCCGCTCCCGATGCCACCATTCTGGATATTGGACGGTATGTGCTCGATACTAAACAGCCTGCAAATGACCTCTGGCGTTGATAAAGCTCACTATTTAGACGACATGGCGCGTGTGGCCGAATTAGCCCAGATCGGCAACGCGCTGGTGATTGCCCCGCACCCTGACGATGAATCGCTGGGATGTGGCGGCACGATTGCGTTGCTACGACAAAGAGGCTATTCCATCCATGTGCTGTTTGTGAGTGACGGCACCATGTCGCATCCAAACTCACCGGCCTACCCGGCTGAACGGTTGCGGAAAGTACGGGAAGCCGAAGCATTAGACGCACTAAAGTGCCTGGGCGTACCCGCCGAAAATGCCATATTTATGCGGCAAAAAGATACGCAGGTGGCCACACCAGAGCAGGCTGATTTTGCTAAATTGGTCGATTTTATCCATGACCTGTTGCTAACCCTTTCGCCCACATCGGTACTTGTACCCTGGCGACGCGATCCACACCGGGACCATCGGGCGTGCTGGCAACTGGTGAATGCTGCGCTCAGCAAGCTCTCGGTAAAACCTCGTTTGCTGGAGTATTTAATTTGGCTTTGGGAGCTTGGTAAGGAGCAGGATATGCCCAAACAAGATGAGATGTTGGTTTGGAGCGTACCAATAGAGTCGGTTATGAAGCAACGGGATCAGGCAATTGCCGCCCATCGGTCGCAGGTGAGTCGGATGATTGACGATGACCCATCGGCTTTTTATTTATCGCCGGAGTTGCTCACGCACTTTGACACACCCAGAGAGTTGTTTTTAGAAGAACTAGTTAACGAACATAATCATGCCTGATTCCAGCTTGCCTCTCGCGTATTTTGATGATGTTTATCGCGCCAACGACGACCCCTGGTCTTTTGAAACCAGTCCTTACGAGCGGGATAAATATCAGGCCACAATGGCCGCTTTGCCAAGGAATAAATACAGCAATGTGTTTGAAATTGGTTGCTCTATTGGCGTATTAAGTGAATTGTTAGCCAACCGGTGCAATCATCTATTGGCTGTCGATGCCAGTGAGTTGCCCCTTGGGGCAGCCCGAAAACGTCTGGCTGCCTATCCGCACGTGACCGTCAGGCAATTGAGTATTCCCAATGAATTTCCGGATGATCAATTTGATTTGATCCTTTTATCGGAAGTTGGTTATTACTTGGTGCTGGACGATCTAAAATGTGCCCGGCAGCAAATGCTTGACCATCTCACCGATAAAGGTAATCTGTTGCTGGTGCACTGGACGCCTTTCGTTCCTGATTATCCGTTGACGGGTGACCAGGTTCATGAGCAGTTTCTGGAAATAGCTGGTGAAGGCAAACCACTTACTCATTTACTGGGCCAGCGAACGGATAAATACCGGTTGGATTTGTTCCAAAAGCAGTAGTGAGGTAGTTGCGCAAGTCCCGAATAGCCAGCGTGATGGGCACGGCTGGCCAGCAACTTGCCCATTGTCCTGTTCTCATTTTTTCGTCGACCTTTTCCCAAACTTCGCCAAAAAAGCGACTTTGGGCTACTTCTTTTATAAGCCAGTTTGGATCGACCATCAGGTCGCGCGCAATTTGTTCAACCCTGGTTTCGTCGGGCCACTGGTGGCGCAGTGGCCAGTATAACCGTAGTCTCTGTCGATTTTGAAGTTGGATGATAACCGCTTTGGCGGGCTCCGCCAGTTGACATTGATTTGCCTGATTCATGTTGGCCCAATACCGCAGCTGCTCCGAAAAACCAACCGCCACACGACCCTGCATTCGGGTTGAGGTGTAGACTTTTACATGGGGACTTTTTCTGACCTTGGCATCCATTCGCAGCAACGCCCGGTAAAAAGCTTCATCTTCCAGACATGGGATTTCGGGTAAACGGCCAGCCTGTTCATACATCTGGCAGGTAACGGCAATACTGGCCCCAAAATGTTGAAAGTGACGCGGCCAGGGATCATGAGCGCGCGGGTCGAAGAGTGCTTCGGCTTTGGCCACCAGGCTTCGGTACATCACATCCCGCAGGTGATACAAACGAACCTGACTTCGATCAGGCCGGGTCAGGATACGCCCGCCAACGGCATCGTTCCCATTGGCTATTTCGAGCATGATCGCATTAACCCACCGACCGTCGACCACTGTGTCGCCGTCAGTCGATGCAATAATTCCATCCGAACGGCCAAGGCTGGTCAGGCGTCGATGCGCTTCGTCCATGAGCAACCTGCGAACAGTTCCGATGTTTGCTTTGGCAGCCGGTAAGTGAATTTGAGCAATATGTAGGGGGAAGTCCGGATGTTGCAGCTGATAGTTTCGGGCAACCTCAAACGAGTAATCGGTACAGTTATTTGCCAGTAACAGCACTTCGTACAGTGCTGGATTTACTGGTAATCCGTTGTTATCCTGTTGCTTCCGGAGCGCGTTGAGCGTATCTTCCAGATGGTGCGCTTCATTCCTTACCGGCACAATTACGCTAAGTCGTACGAACGGGGAGGGCGGGGTTTCATTGAACAAATAGTGATGTATAGTCGTACAGGCTATATCCTCAATTTCGGTTTGCATGGGCTAATCCTCGCCCGGATGACTAAATTTCCAACCGGACGTTTCAACGTCTACAACTGAATGCGGGCATGATTGTTACTGTTTAGCGGTAGTTGTTGGGGAAAGGTATCAGATCAGTTTTTGAGCTTCTGAACGAGTCTGCCATTTGTTCAGAACAAACACGCAGAGGGTAGCCGATAAAATACCAACACCGGTTCCGGCAAGCACGTCAAGTGGATAGTGAGCGGCCACATAAATTCGGCTATACGACACGGTGGCCGCCCATAAAAATCCCCATCTCAGCCAGGAGTGTTGTTTGCCCAGCATTAACCAGAGGCTTGCCGCCAGAGCGAACGTAGTGGACGCGTGAGACGAGCAGAAACCGTACTGTCCACCACATTCGAGCACGGGATGAATCAGTTTTTGCAGTGACAGTTCGTGGCAGGGACGAAGTCGGTGGGTGAGGGGCTTAATCACCGACGAGGCTAGCTGATCGGCAACCGCAACCGAAAAGATGATTGTCAAAATATACCCGACAGCCTGTTTTCTATATCGGTAGATGAGCCAGCCGATTAGCAGCGCATACAGCGGAAACCAGCTGTTACGCTCTGTAATCCAGATCATTATCGGATCAAGCCAGGGTGTATAACGACCATTGAGCCAAAGAAACAGGTCGATGTCGAGTTGGTTAAGCGTATCAATCATGAATTACAATACCAAAAACTGACTCAAGTAATTCCGGGCGGTCAGAATGGCCGTTTTAACATCCTGGGGATGGCTTTCATACGCTTTATCTTCGACCTCAATACAAACGGGTCCACGGTAGCGAACGTCGGTCAGAGCCGCAAAAAAGTCACGCCAGCGCACGTCGCCCAGACCCGGAAGTTTGGGGGAATGATACTCCAGCGGGTTCGCTATAATACCCACCCGGTTCAACTTGTCGCGGTATAATTTTACGTCTTTCAGGTGGATGTGATGCAGACGGTCGCGATAATCATAGATGGGTTTTACTTCGTCCATCATTTGCCAGATCAGGTGGCTTGGGTCGTAGTTCAGGCCCAACGCCCGCGAGGGAATGATCTCGAACATCCGATCCCAGATGGCGGGAGTGGTCGCGAGGTTTTTGCCGCCGGGCCATTCGTCGTCCGTAAACCACATCGGACAGTTTTCAATACCAATTTTAACGTTACACTCTTCGGCTACTTTGACGATAGCGGGCCAGTGCTCAGCATATAGTTTCAGATTATCGGCAATGCTCAGCGAGGGATTCCGACCAATAAAGGTGTTTACCACCGGAACGCCCAACTTGGCAGCCGCCCGGATAATCTGTTTGATGTGTTCGCGATAGAATTCGGCCTGTTCCGGGTTGGGGTCTAGTGGATTTGGGTAGTAACCCAGTCCTGAAATCGAAACATTGTAAAGTCGGGTTAGCGTATGGACCTGATCGACGTGCAGGTTATTAACGTCAATATGGGTCACGCCCGCATATCGGCGTGCATCGGCATTGCCCGACGGCCAGCACATGAGTTCAACACAGCTAAACTTATGCTCCGAGGCAAATTTCAACACACCATTGAGATCATAATCGGCCAGAATGGCCGAAACAAAACCGAGATTAAGCATAAACAGAGGTACGATTTATGGATTTACGAAGTACGATTTTGAGGGAATAGTAAGCTGATGCGGTAGATCGGGAACGAATAAATGTAGCTGCTGAAAACCACAAATTGGCTCAATACCCTGTTGATTCGATCCTGAATGAGGTAGGCGTGTGCTCCGGGGCAATTCCGGCCCGGCGATTGGCCTCCCGAATGATCGCAGCCGTTGATGAAGTGCCTACACGAGCGACTCCCATGTTGCATACCGCCAATAGCTCATCCAGCGTGCGGATTCCTCCCGATGCTTTGACCTGAACACCCAGACCAACATGGCTGAGCATCAGCCGCAAATCATGTTCTATAGCGCCTTTATACTCATATTTACCATCAGCACCCTTCACGAAACCGAAACCCGTAGAGGTTTTTACGAAGGCTACGCCCGCATCTGTGCAAATCTGGCAGAGTCGTATTTTGTGAGTGTCGTCGGGTAAATAATCGGTCTCGAAAATGACCTTCAGAATTGCCCCTTCGGTCTGGCAGGTGTACTGTATGGCCTGGATCTCATTCGTTATATACGACCAGTCTTCGCTTAGCACCTTACCTATGTTCACAACCATATCGATTTCAACGGCTCCATCGCGGCAGGCCTGCACCGTTTCGGCAATTTTTACCGGCAGGGCATTACTGCCGTGTGGAAAGCCAACAACCGTACCTACCCGAACCCGCGAACCGGCCAGTATATCGCGTGCCAATGATACGGCATAGGGTTTAATGCAAACCGAAGCTACTTCATAGATCAATGCCTCTTCGCAGCCCGCCCGTAATTCGGTATCGGTAAGGGTAGGATGCAGCAGGGCATGGTCAATAAGACCGGCGATTTCGTGAATGGGTGTTGAGCTCATAGCTGGGTAGAAATTGTGGCTGCGAAGATACACGCCAGGATAGTATTTGAAACGACATTAAGGTAAGAGTTGACGTATTGGCCAAGAAAAATCCCGTATTTACGAGGTTAACGTATTGACAATGAAATGCTTCTCTGTTAATAATTAACTTTAGAGGCACATCTTAAACCACCTTTTGCCATGAATATCAACATCTCTACCCTGCTCGATGTAGCAATAGGACTCATTTTCATCTTTTTCGTTTTCAGCATGTTTGTCTCGGGAATTGTTGAGCTTATCAACAGCCTTTCTGAGCAACGTGCCAGCCTGCTTCGTAAAGCCCTGACTAAAATATTGGGTGGAAATGCTACTGATTTCTTCAACCACCAGCTTACTAAAGTGAAAGAAGATAAGTTTTGGGGATTTAATAAACCTGTGAATTACCTGTCTGCCGATTCATTTTCGACCGTGGTGATTGATCTGCTGGCAAAAGCCGATGGCTCTCCGCTAGTAGGCGACGGAAAGCCGACGGAGCAGGTATTTGAAAAGATTAAGCAGGCAGCCCTAAATCATAAGGATGAGGCTGTAAAGGAATTGATTCGGCCAATACTCGCCAAGTCCGATGATTTTAAAACGTTTAAAGCTGAGTTGGAAAAGTGGTACAATGGCTATATGGAGCAAGTTTCCGGCTGGTTTAAACGATATGCTCAGGGAGTAGTATGGGTAGTAGCTGCACTCGTTGCCATCGCCTTAAATGTAGATACAATTCATTTGACGAACAGGCTTTTTAATGACAATGGCCTACGCGACCGGGTTGTAGCTCAAGCAATAATGACGACAAAAAATGGCGGAGAAACCTTTGCCAAAGACATAAAATTCGTTGAGTATCTTCATACGAATGACGTGACATTGGTAGATACTACTGATTCGAAAAAGTTTGTAGTTAAACCAAACCTGACCGGACTTGACAGCATAGCGGTACAAACGGCTTATCTACGCTTTGTTCAGGAAAACGTTGCCGAACTCAGCTTGCCAATTGGCTGGGTATCGGGCGAAGGGAAATCTCCATTTCAACCTGGTCAATCCTGGTGCTTGGCCATTTTAGGCTGGGTATTAACTACAGCGGCCCTTTCCTTTGGTGCTCCCTTCTGGTTTGATCTGCTGCTTAAACTGGTAAACATCCGGAATACGGCCCGCCGGCCACCCGGGAATCCTAATCCGTCAAACTAAAAAGAGGTGTCCTTTTCAAAAGGACACCTCTTTTTATAGAGAAACGATACCTGTTTTTACGGCCCACAGAGCCAGGCCAACCCGACTTTTTATATTGTATCGTTCAAATAAAGCTTCGCGATAACCGTCGACAGTGCGGGGGCTAACGCACATTTTGTCGGCAATTTGAACGTAGGTTAGCTCGGAACAGGCCAATTGTAAAAAATGGCGTTCACGATGATTTAGCTGAACAGAGTTCAGATTGTAGGTAGAGGATAGGCTGTTCATTGTGTGGGGTGTTAATAGTGGTCATATAATCAGCTAGCAAGCTGAAAGTAAGCTAATATGCACACCCTTCCCAAATGAACTGAGTTAACGGTAGTTTTCTGGCTAACAGCTAGTTAAAGCCGAGTTTTTTCCTAACACGCGCTATGGTTTTACCCGCTACTACCCGTGCCTTTTCTTCGCCAGCCCGAAGCTCGGCCTCAAGAGCGTCATTGTTCGTCATATAATAATCAAATCGCTCGCGCTCGGCAGCAAACAGCGTTAAAATGAGTTCGTAGAAGGCTTTTTTCGCTGTACCGTAGCCAAAATTACCGCCTTCATATAACCCGCGCATGTCGGCAATCTGTTCGTCGGAGGCCAGTAACGAATACAACTGGAACGTGATGTCAGTATCCGGATTCTTTGGTTCCTCGAGGGGCGTAGAATCCGATTTAATCTTTTTGATTACTTTCCACAATTCATTTTCGGATAGGAAAATGTCAATATAGTTGTTGTATGACTTGCTCATTTTCGCTCCATCAATGCCGGGTATCGTCATCAGGCGGTTGTCGATTCGGGCTTCGGGCAGTACAAAAACCTCGTCGTCGTACTGCCGATTGAAAATACTGGCAATATCACGGGTCATTTCGATATGCTGACGCTGGTCTTTTCCCACTGGAATTATTTCGGCGTCGTACAGCAAAATATCGGCCGCCTGCAAAACCGGATAGACGAACAAACCCGTATTGACCGGGCCGCTGGAGCGCTCCGATTTTTCCTTAAACGAGGTCGCGTTATTCAGCATCGGAATGGGCGTGAAGCAACTCAGATGCCAGGACAACTCCGTGTGCTCGGCCACGCGAGACTGCCGCCAGAATGTGTTTTTCTCCGTATCCAGGCCAAACGCCAGCCAGGTCGACGCTACCGCCCGTGTAAACTCCCGACGCATAGAACCATCCTTAATGGTGGTGAGGGAGTGAAGGTCAGCGATGAATAAAAAGGACTCATTGTCAGGGTGTTTCGACAAGTCGATGGCGGGTTTAATTGCCCCCAGAATATTGCCTAAATGCGGTCGCCCGCTGCTTTGAATACCGGTTAAGATTCGTGCCATATTTTGGTTGGGGAGGATGGAAGAAAAGGAGGAAGGAGGAAAGGTATTATTCCTCTCGTCCCTTTTCTCCCTTCTCCCTTTCCTCCTTTTATAGTTATTTTCCCTGTGCTTCGACCACCGCAATGGCGACCATATTAACGATTTCTCGTTCCGACGAGCCTAACTGCAGCACATATACCGGTTTGCGGATACCGAGCAAAATAGGCCCAATGGCATCGAAACCGGCGGCTTCGCTCATTAAGTTGTAGGCGATGTTTGCCGCCGACAGGTTCGGGAATATAAGCGTATTGGCGCCTTCGCCAACCAGCTTGCTGAACGGGTGATTTTGTTGTAGTAGTTCTGTATTAAAGGCTAAGTGAGCCTGAATTTCACCATCAACAATCATGTCGGGGTGTTTTTGTTGCAGAATCTCAACCGCACGGTTCATCTTCTCGGCATCTTCGCCCTGTGCGCTCCCAAAGTTCGAGTACGTGACCAGGGCAATGCGTGGCTTGATATTGAACCGTTCAACAGTTTGAGCCGTTAGCTCGGTTATCTCGACAATTTCTTCGGCGGTGGGGTTGAAGTTGACCGTTGTGTCGGAGAAGAAAAGCGGCCCGCGTTTAGTGAGCAGAATGTACATACCGGCAACCCGCTTAACGCCCGGCTCTTTACCAATTATCTGCAGCGCGGGTCGGATCGTTTCGGGGTAGGAACTCGTCAGACCCGAAATCAAGGCGTCGGCTTCACCCGTTTCGACCATCATCGCACCGAAGTAGTTGCGGTAATACATCATCTTCCGAGCTTCGGTAACGTTAACGCCTTTACGCTTACGCTTATCGAAATAAACGCTCGTAAAGCGATCGATCAATCCTACCTGATCGGGCGAACGAGGGTCGAGAATTGGAATCTGGCCCAAGTCGAGGCTATTCTCCTGAATAAGCTGCTCGATTTTTTTTCGGTCGCCCAATAGAATTGGACGCGCAATACCTTCGTCCCGCACTTGTTGGGCGGCTTTCAGTACTTTCAGGTTTTCGGCATCGGCAAAGACAACCCGTTTTGGATTCGCTTTCGCTTTCGTTAATATAACCCGCGAAATCTGATTATCCTGTCCCAATCGGCGGGCAAGCTGTTGTTCATAAGCGTCCCAATCGGTGATGGGCAACCGAGCCACCCCGGAGTCTATAGCCGCCTTTGCTACGGCTGGTGCTACCGTCGAAAGTAGTCGAGGATCAACAGGCTTAGGCAGAATATAGGTTCGCCCAAAAATCATATTCGATTCGCCGTAGGCCAGATTGACCAGATCGGGCACGGGTTTCTTGGCTAAGTCGGCCAGTGCGTAGGTAGCCGCCAGTTTCATCGCTTCGTTGATTTCGGTAGCCCGAACGTCCAGCGCACCCCGAAAAATGTAAGGAAAACCAAGCACATTGTTCACCTGGTTGGGGTAGTCTGAGCGACCCGTTGCCATGATAATATCGGGGCGGGCAGCCATCGCTTCGTCATAGCCGATTTCGGGCGTTGGGTTTGCCATCGCAAATACAATCGCGTTGGGAGCCATCGCCCGAATCAGATCCTGATTCACGATACCGCCTTTCGATAAGCCAACGAATACGTCCGCTCCGGCAAAGGCATCGTCCAGTGAGTTTATATCCCGCGTGGTAGCAAACGGACGCATGATCTCGCTCAGGTCGGTGCGGTCGGCGCGAAGCGGCCCGTTCACGTCGAACATCACAATGTTCTCGTGTTTGGCACCTAATGCCACATATTGGCGGGTACAGGAAATAGCGGCTGCTCCAGCGCCCAGAATTACAAATTTGGCTGTTGCAATAGGTTTGTCGACCAGTTCGAGCGCGTTAAGAAGTGCCGCCCCGCTCACTATGGCCGTACCATGCTGGTCGTCGTGCATGACCGGGATATTCATATCTCGTTTGAGTCGCTCCTCAATTTCGAAACATTCCGGCGCTTTTATGTCTTCGAGGTTGACCCCGCCAAAAGTCGGTTCCATAATTTTGACCGTGCGGACAAACTCGTCGATGTTTTTGGTATTCAACTCAATGTCGAACACATCGATATCGGCATAAATTTTAAACAGCAAGCCCTTGCCTTCCATGACAGGTTTACTGGCTGCGGGGCCAATATCGCCCAGCCCCAGAACAGCCGTACCATTACTGATAACCGCTACTAGGTTTCCCTTGGCGGTGTATTTAAAGGCATCGTCGGGGTTGGCTTCAATTGCCAGGCAAGGTTCGGCTACGCCGGGGGAGTAGGCTAATGACAGGTCGCGCTGGGTGCTGTATTCTTTTGTGGGAATGACTTCTAATTTACCCGGACGCCCTTTGGAGTGATAATCAAGGGCATCTTCGCGCCGGATTTTCTGATTCATACTAGTGTTGCTGAGGTGATATTGGTCTCAACGTTTGGGAGCGCGAAGGTACGGAAAAAGTAAGCGGGGTTCTGTATCAATTCGCCCCGATAACCTTGTGGCGGTCGATATAAACCCAGCCTGTCCAACAGAAAAGCAGCAGAATGCCGAACAGGAATGCACGTTGGGTTGGATTGGTATAGGTGGTCTCATAAACCGGTTCGGGCGTTTGGAGGTGAACGGTATTTCCCTGCTCAACGCCAAAAACTAAAATCTGCTTGTAATTAATATACTTGTCGCCAATAGTGAGTGCTTCTGTTCTGGCTAGTTTTTTGCGAAAGTCGCTGGCCCGAATTAGTAGTTGCACCGGGCGCTCAGAAGCTATTGCTGACTTTAGCCCATCTAAACGGACATCGTAATTTTTACGGGAAACTAAAAACGAGAAATCCGGGAAGGCATGCAAGGAGATAGTTACACCTGTTAGTTTGCCTTTATTCCTGTTTTCCCTCACCTGGGTAATGGTATCTATTACTGAAACAAGTTGGGCGGGATTTTTATCTATAGGCTCATACGCAACATAGCCAAAGACGATGTTTCCTATGCTTAACAAGGCTAGCCCGCCCGTAAGCCAGCGGATTCGGTTCCTTTCCGACAACGTCACTACTTTGACAAAAGGGACGGGTTCCCCATACTGACATAGGTGATCCCTTAACTGCTCATACGCTTGAAAATCACTTGATTTAACGATGAAATAACTATCGGTCATATACACGGTTAGCACCTGGAAGGAGCCATTTTTGCCAACTTCCATGTGCTCATTGTGGGCGGTAATAGTGCTGTATGGAAACCGTTCCGGCCTTTGCAGAAATTTTTTAACGACGAACGGGTCACGTTCGAGTCGGACAAATACCGTATGGCGACCGAATTCAAATACAATCATCAACCATATAAAACCAGTTGCCGAGGAGAATGTCAATACTATATTGAGATCAGGATATAACTGCCCGGCAGTAGCAACTAGGAAGGGAATGAAGATCGTCGATATAAAAAGCAACGAAAGTATTAACCAGTGGAGCCACTGAGACTTGGAGCTAATACGGAATGAAGCATCCTGGTGAATGACCATCTGGCAACTGTTTATGGGAGTAACCGCTATGTACGCTTTTATACGTTAACTCCCAATAACGGCAATGGTTAGCCGACTTACACAGACCAGTTTGCCCTGCTCATCGGTAATACGGATATCCCAGATGTGGGTTGTGCGGCCGATATGAATGGGTGTGCAGCGCCCGTAAACCCAACCTTCACGCACCGAGCGAATGTGATTGGCATTGATCTCAAGACCAACTGCCCGTTGTTTGGTGGGGTCGTCCAATAGCATAAAAGACGCTACACTGCCCAGTGTTTCGGCTAACACCACCGAGGCTCCCCCGTGCAAAATGCCAAAAGGTTGATGCGTTCGTTGGTCAACGGGCATGCGGGCAATCAAATACCCTTCGCCCGCTTCAATAAATTCAATACCAAGAAGTTTACTGATTGAATCGGTATGGAGAAAATCAAGTGCAGTCAGATCGAAGTCAGCTTTCATTAGGCGCGTGTTTTTTGTAATTTCGCACTCAAATTTGGAAAAATTTGCCAATAGGCAAGCCAATACGTTTGATGCAAAAAACAATTTATCTGATTCGCCACGGCGAAACTGACTACAACCGGCGGGGCGTCGTGCAGGGAAGTGGCGTTGATTCAGACCTCAACGATATGGGACGGGCGCAGGCTCAGGCTTTTTTTCAGGCCTATCAGCATGTGCCATTCAGCAAGATTTACATTTCTGGACTGAAGCGAACCTACCAAACCGCCGAACCTTTTATTGAACTGGGATTACCGTTCGAAAAGCTGACCGGCCTCAATGAGATAAGCTGGGGTGTTATGGAGGGCAAAGCGCCCGGTAATCTGGACAATGAGTATTACCGCGATCTGATCGAAGCCTGGGAGTCGGGCAACACGGCCAAAACAACCGATGGGGGTGAAAGCCCCGAACAGGTGGCCGCCCGACAAAAAGTGGCTGTAGATATTATTTTGTCGCATCCAGAGGAAGAGACCGTGCTAGTGGCCATGCACGGACGCGCCATGCGTATTTTGCTATGTTGGATCACCAACCGGCCGCTCTCGAAAATGGATCAGTTCGAGCACAGTAACCTCTGCCTTTATAAACTCCAATACGATTACGATTCGGCCCTGTTCACAATAGAACTGGCCAATGACACCGCCCATTTGCTGTCCCTGGCATTGGCCTGAAAAACTGGAAGGGCGATGAGTCAATAAGATTTTTCGTCCTTCCCGTTTTCTCTTCGACTAGTTAGTTTTCCGGCCTTCCTCCTTTTTTTCCATTGGTGTAGTATATACCGCCCGGCCCGGCCCTTAGTCTGTATATTCGTTTACCAACTGGTATAAGGACCGTAACAGAAAGGCATGTCTAAGCAAAAAATATATTGGTTTTGTCAGTTATTCGGCTGGTCGCTCCTCATTTTGGTGGAGTATCTGGCCTATCTGTTTGAAGATGGTTTCCAAGCTGATGAACTGTACTTAGCCATTGTCAATATTTTTCTTGGCATTTCCCTAACGCATCTCTACCGGCTCATGATCAGGCGGTGGAACTGGGTGCAGCTACCGTTTTTTCGACTTGCCCCACGCGTTTTACTGTCCGTTTTTGTGCTTGCCCTGATCATGACCATGGTGAATTTGCCCATGGACCGGCTTATCGTTCCGCAACATTTGATGGGCGAACCCTGGCTATTGTTTGGCTACATTATGACTTGGGGTAAAACCATGCTTGCCTGGGTGTTGAGCTATACCGCTTACCATTATGTGGAAGAAAACCGGAATGCCGAGATCGAAAAAATCCTATTAAAAACCAGCATTCGCGAAACAGAGGCCAAAGTGTTGCGGTCGCAGTTGAATCCGCACTTTGTCTTTAACGCCCTCAACAGTATTCGGGCACTGGTGTATGAAAATCCCACAAAAGCACAGCAAAGCATTACGCAACTCTCTAATTTACTGCGTAACTCACTACTGGCCGACCGGCGGAAAACAGTTGAGTTACGCGAGGAAATTAAAACGGTAGAGGATTACTTAGACCTCGAAAAAGTCCGTTATGAGGAGCGGCTGGTTTCGCACATTGAGCTTGATGGCAGAACTTTATACTGGCAAGTGCCGCCTATGATGCTGCAAACACTGGTCGAAAATGCGATCAAACATGGGGTATCAACGGCGGTGGGTGGCGGCTTTATCGAAGTAAAATCCAGCCTGGTAGCCGATAAACTTCACATAATTATTCGAAACACAGGTGTTTTGGGAGATAAGGAAGCTTCCGGGGGCTTCGGCTTAGCTAATACGGCACAGCGTCTTGAACTGCTGTACGGGCCTGATGCGAAGTTTCATATTTTCCAGGAAAACGAACTCCAGAACGGTAGCCCTGTTGTTTGTGCCGAAATCACTATTCCCGCCCAGTCGGAGGGCATATTCCGTCGAAAGGAAATAGGGGTCAGGAGTTTAAAATGAAGGCTGACATACGCTAAATGACATCTTTTTATACCTCCTCTCGTCCAACGTCTAACGCAAATAAAAATGAAAACCCTTATCATTGACGACGAGCGACTGGCCCGCAACGAATTGCGTCGGCTGCTTGAGAATTTCCCCAAAATCCAGATTATTGGCGAAGCCGCCAATGCAGATGAAGCCCTTCCTATGATTGAAGAGCTTGAACCGGACCTGTTATTTTTAGACATTCAGATGCCCGGCAAAAATGGCTTTGAGTTGCTGCAGTCTATTGAAGGCAAAACGCCGGAGGTGATCTTTACCACGGCATTTGATGAATACGCGATTAAAGCGTTTGAGTTTAACGCGCTCGATTATCTGCTCAAGCCTGTTGAGTTAGCGCGACTGTCGGAGGCTATCCATCGGGTAGAGGAGGAGCAGCATAGCCAGGAAACATCCGGTGGTGCTTCATCAGGAATTTCAACAAAAATATTAGGCGAAAATGACCAGGTATTTGTGAAGGATGGCGAAAAATGCTGGTTTGTTAAACTGGGTAAAGTGCGGTTGTTCGAGTCGATGGGTAACTATGTCCGGCTGTATTTTGATGATCAAAAGCCACTGGTTCTCAAGTCGTTGAACGCACTGGAAGATCGTCTGAACCCCGCTACGTTTTTCCGGGCAAACCGCAAGCATATCATTAATTTGCAGTGGATTGAAAAAATTGAGCCCTGGTTTAGCGGGGGGTTATTGGTCACGCTGCGAGGAGGAGATAAAATCGAAATTAGCCGCCGACAGGCTATTCGGTTTAAAGATTTGTTAAGTTTGTAGTGTTGTGGCACTTGGTTTGTAGAATAACTTACCTCGAAACCAGGTGCCACGATTACGACAACGGTCTATGAAGAATACGCTGGCCATCCTTCTCTTTGGCTTAATCAATATAGTTTCGGCTTGTCAGTCTACGGATTCAGAGCCACCCGTTTTGGATAAACAGAACTTTACCTTTACCGGATCGAGCCGCTGCGATACCACTAAAAATGCGGGCGTAGATGTTTCTGTTGCATATGTACTTCTGAAGAGTGATACAGAAGGCGACCGGAAAATAAATGATAGTTTGCGCCGTCTTGCCGTTAACAGTATTGTTGGCTGGCTCGACAATGAAACCGTAGCCGAGCACCCCGATGTACAGACTGATTTAGCGAAAGCAGCTACCTTATTTGCGACCGATTACGAAATCGTGCGAAAGGATATGGGTAATTTAAGTGGTTGCTGGGAAGTGAAAACTACCGCTGACACACTGCATGCCGGTCCCAAAACCTTGTCGGTTAAATACGAAACGTTTGCTTACACAGGCGGTGCGCATCCAAACTCCAGTGTATCTTTTTATAACTTCAATCGGGAAACAGGAAAAATAATTACCCTGGCCGATATGGTATCGGACACGACCGCTTTGCTCAGGGTCGTTGAAAAAGCGTTTCGGAAGCAACAGGACTTACAGCCACAGAATAATCTTGAAGAGAAAGGTTATTTTCTTCATGACGGCCGATTCTTTTTACCGGCCAACATCGGTATGAGTACCAGCGGGCTGATATTTTACTATAACCCTTACGAGATAGCTGCTTACGCCGTCGGGCCGATTCAAGTCACGGTTCCTTATGCCCAACTGAGCGGGATCCTTCACGAAAATTGGTTGTAAAAGGCTTCCTGTTATTTACCGTAGCCATCTTACTGTATACCACCAGTTTTTGCCTTTAACGCTTCTATACCAGCTAAATTTGCTACAAAATGACATTCGATCAATTTACGGCCACGCTTTCACAAGCCCAACCCCCGGCCGACTTGCATCCGGTGGTACAGGGGCTTTGGTACGATGCCAATGCTAATTGGGAACAAGCGCACAACATTGCCCAAAGCCGTGAGGGCGAACAGACGTATGATCGATTACACGCTTATCTGCACCGCAAAGAAGGTGATCGATTCAATGCGAATTACTGGTACCGGCGGGCTAAAGCACCCTTTTTTGAGGGCTCTCTGGACGAAGAGTGGCGTACCCTGGTGAAACAATATTTGTAGGCCCACCTACGGAATGTAAGGTCCGCCTGTTTCGCCCCAGCCCCAGGTTGGCATAGGCGCATCTACCTGTTCACTCACGATATTCTCTCGTGAATTAATAACGGCAAGCCTGGAACCCCACTCCAGATAGCCAACCAGTGCAGAACGAAATTCCGGATCATCGGGTAAGCCAACTATGTCGGCCGTGTCCAGAATCAGGCCAATCCAGCGTTGGCGTTGCTGTTCGGTTAAGTTTTTTCCCAGATGATGATGGATCATTTCATAATGACTGCCTTCTTCTGTGCTGTATGTCGATGGCCCCCGGAAGACCTCGGCAATAAAATGAGCCACATGACGCGTATGTTCGGGTGACATACCCCGAAAAACGGGCTCAAGTTCAGAATCCTGGTGAACCCGCTGGTAAAATAAGTCGGTCCAGGCTTCAAATTTCTCCATACCCCCCGCCCATTCATAGAGTGTGGGAATACCTGTGTTCGGTTGTGTATTCATATGACAGAGAGATAATTGCCATTAAACTACAAAAAAAAGGCCGCACTCTTGCGAATGCGACCTGCGTCTGTCGATGAATAAGTAATATTTTTATTAAGCCATTTCTTCTTCGGTAAGCACCGTGCTTACGTCAGTCAATGGCAAATTGAATGCATCAGCAACACCTTTATACACAATCTTGCCATCGACTACATTCAGGCCCAGTTTCAGGTCAGAATTGTCGCGGCAGGCTTGCTGCCAGCCTTTGTTGGCTAATTGAAGTGCATAAGGCAACGTCGCATTGGTCAAGGCCAGCGTGCTTGTGTATGGAACAGCACCCGGCATGTTGGCAACGCAGTAATGAACGACACCGTCAATGATGAAGGTTGGATTTTCGTGGGTAGTAGGCGAGCAGGTTTCAATGCAACCGCCCTGGTCAACAGCTACGTCTACCAGCACCGTACCGGCACGCATCAGTTTCAACATCTCCCGTGTAATAAGGTGTGGCGCTTTAGCCCCTGGAATCAACACCGCACCAACGATCAGGTCACAGACTTTGATCATCTCCCGAATGTTGTATTCGTTCGACATCATCGTTTGCACGTTTGGTGGCATAATGTCTGACAGGTAACGTAAACGGGCCAGGCTGACATCCATGATCGTAACGTGTGCTCCCAGACCAGCAGCCATTTTAGCCGCTTGGGTACCTACAATACCACCGCCTAAAATAAGAACGTTGGCAGGTTTCACACCCGGAACGCCACCGAGCAGAATGCCCCGGCCTTTCAATGGTTTTTCTAAATATTTAGCACCTTCCTGAACCGCCATCCGGCCAGCTACTTCCGACATGGGAACTAGCAACGGCAAGCTGCGGTCCGGGCGCTCAACGGTTTCGTAGGCCAGGCAAACAGCCCCTTTCGCCAGCATGGCCTGCGTCAGTTCCTCCGATGAAGCGAAGTGGAAATAGGTAAACAGCAACTGGTCTTGCTTGATCAAATCGTATTCGGAAGCAATAGGCTCCTTAACCTTCATGATCATTTCGGCGATGTTATACACTGCTTCAATGGTTGGCAGCATAATGGCACCAGCCGCGATGTACTCTTCGTCCTCGAACCCACTACCTTCACCGGCATTTACCTGTACATAGACCGTGTGGCCATGCTTACGTAGTTCGGTTACACCAGCGGGCGTTAGTGCCACACGGTTCTCGTTGTTTTTGATTTCTTTTGGAACACCAATGACCATGACGAATGAATGCGTTTGGAAGATTTCGCGATTAAGCATTACAAAGGTATGTTCACCGTTGTTGTTTTCTAATAGAATGGTATTTTTTAGGAAAAATACCTAATTATGTGCTTATTTAACGGAAATAAATCTAATGATTGCCAGATAAACGAGAATAAGCCGTAAAAATGCCTTTATGGAAATTTTAGATAAAACGGATCGCCGAATCCTTACTTTACTACAGCAGAATGCTCGACTAACCATACAGGAAATAGGTCAAAAGATTAATTTGTCTAAGACCCCCGTTCATGAGCGCATAAAAAGACTTGAACGAGAAGGCATTATCGAGCGCTATGTAACGATCCTTGACAAGAAAAAACTCGGGAATTTACTGATCGTTTTTTGTCAGGTAACACTCGACCGGCAAACCCGCGACGCCTTCGCCGATTTTGAAACGGCTGTACGCGTTTTGCCGGATGTGCTGGAATGCAACCGGGTTTCGGGGACGTTCGATTACCTGATCAAAATCGTTAGCAAGGACATGGAGTCCTATAATTATTTTTATCAGGAGCAATTGTCGGTCATTCCCGGTACACTACACATTAGTAGCTTTTTTGTCATGGCCGATGTTAAAAATTCGACGGTTATACCGGTCGAGTAAAAGGGTAAATGCTTCCGTAAGGGATACATAAGCCGCTTGATGTTGTCATTTTGATCACTTCCTGCTTCCCGGAGATTCACTATACAGGTCAGCAAAGTGATAACAAGTTAGAGTAGTATCGGGCAAACTTCTGGTTTGTTAACCAGTCACTTTATTCCTCTATATATTGGCATTTATGAAGGTGCATTACCTCTGTTTTCTGGGTCTGGTCGGCATCAGCCTTACCGCAAAAGCCCAAACCTGGGAACCCGTTACCACGCAAAATACATGTTCAACCCGCCACGAAAATGCGGCTACGCTCATTGGCGATAGTTTGTATGCGGTAGGAGGTCGTGGTATCAAACCGTTAGAAGCGCTGAACCTGAAGACGCTGGTTTGGCAAACACTGCCCACTCCACCGCTCGAAATGAATCATTTTCAGGCTATTACCTATGGCGGGGAGTTGTATGTTATTGGCGCTTTTCAGGGTAAATATCCACACGAAACGCCTATTCCGAATATTTACATCTATAGTCCTAAGCAGGGAAAATGGCGAATGGGACCGGAAATTCCGAAAGAGCGGCTTCGGGGATCGGCGGGCGTGGTCGTTTATAAAAACAAAATCTATGTGGCCTGCGGGATTATTGATGGCCATTTTGATGGTCATGTCGCTTGGTTGGATGAGTATGACCCAAAAACGAACACCTGGAAACGCCTGGCCGATGCCCCCCGCACCCGCGACCACATTACAGCCGCCGTTGTTGATGATAAGCTATACTTGGCTGGCGGACGTAATTCGACAGCTCGTATCAATAAGGTGCTGGAGACAACTATTGCTGAAGTCGATGTTTACGATTTCAAAACAGGACGTTGGGAAACGTTACCCGCTTCATCGAATATCCCGACTCAGCGAGCAGGTGCTACAGCCGTAACGCAGGGCGGAAAAGTCTGGATTATTGGTGGTGAAACCGTGCAGTTACTGGCCCATAACGAAGCCGAAGCACTCGATCCAAAAACCAATAAATGGACAACAGGCCCAACCCTGAAACAAGGTCGACATGGTACGCAGGCCGTTGTTCATGATGGTAAAATCTACATTGTGGCAGGCTCGGCCAATCACGGTGGCGGTCCTGAATTAAATACCGTCGAAGTGTTAAATTAAGTTATCGGAACACAGATGGAACGGATTGAACAGATCAACACAGATTTGTAACGTCAACTTTATCTGTGCTAATCCGTCCAATCCGTTCCATCTGTGTTCCTATTTTTCCCACTATCTATCTTCTTACATGAAAATCTCACTTAACATACTTCTCCTTTGTTTGACGACCTTCACGATGGCTTTTGCCCAAAAAGCTGCCAGTAAAGAAGAATGGGTGTCGATTTTTAATGGGAAAGATTTGAAAGACTGGGATATAAAAATTGCTGGTCGACCGCTCAACGACAATTACCAGAACACCTTTCGAGTCGAGAATGGTATCATGCGTGTTGTGTATGACCAGTACAAAACGTTTGATTTTAAATATGGGCACATATACTATAAAAAGCCCTACTCATACTATCGCGTACGGTTCCAATATCGGTTTTTAGGCAATCAAACGCCCGGTGGCGACTCCTGGAATGTACGGAATAGCGGTATTATGCTTCACTCCCAATCGGCAGAAAGTTTATCGCTCAATCAAACGTTCCCTGTCTCTCTGGAAATGCAGTTGCTGGGTGGCCTAGGTAAAGGTGAGCGCCATACGGGTAACCTGTGTACGCCGGGTACGCAAGTGTTTATAGGAGATAAACTCCGCCCCGAACATTGCACGGACTCCGATTCGAAAACGTATGATGGCGACCAATGGGTTACCGCTGAAGCGATCGTGATGGGCGATTCGATTGTGCACCATTTGATCAACGGCGACACCGTGTTGACATACCAACGACCACAAGTTGGTGGCGGATTCGTAAGCCCTACCAGTGACTGGGATTCAGGACGATTTGGAGCAACTGCCGCAAATCACTGGATCAGCCAGGCCAATACGCCACTTGGCAGCGGGTTTCTGGCGTTACAGGCCGAAAGCCATCCTATTGATTTTCGGAATATTGAGGTGTTAGATCTAGTCGGCTGTATGAACCCTAAAGCGTTGAATTACAAATCGTATTATGTAAAAGCTGACAATACAAAATGCCGGTATAAGAAATAGCTTGTAGTACCGACCGTCCCGGTCGGGCGTGTGTTCTACCGTTCCTCGCCCGACCGGGACGGTCGGTACTACGGCATCACTATAATGACCAATCAATACATGAAGCGCGTAACCGCTATTGACATAACACGTGGGCTGGTCATGGTTATAATGGCCCTTGATCACGTTCGTGACCTTTTGCACACACCCGCCCTTACGCAAAATCCGACCGATCTGGCGACAACGACACCGGCCATTTTTATGACCCGGTGGATTACCCATTTATGTGCGCCCACGTTCGTTTTTTTATCGGGTACGTCGGCCTATCTTTCCTTACGAAAGCAAAGTGCGACTGGTACAGATAGTGCATCGGGCCGACGGTTTCTGCTGAAACGAGGTTTGGTTTTGATTCTACTCGAACTTACGGTTGTCAACTTCGCCTTCTGGTTCGACATTCATTTTCAATCCCTGATGCTACAGGTTATTTACGCCATCGGTGGTGGATTGGTTGTTCTTTCACTACTGGCGAAACTTCCCGTCAAATGGGTGGGTATTATAGGGGTAGCCATTGTATTCGGACATAACATACTGCAGGCCGTTCCTCCGTTTACCGAACCCGTACCTAAACTGTTGTGGGCCTTATTTTTCCGAACGGATTTCTTGCCTATCAGTCCGCACTTTGCCCTGTTAGCTGCGTATCCGCTGATTCCCTGGCTGGGTATTATGCTCGTTGGCTTTGCCTTTGGCCAATTAATGGAGCGACCGATGGAACAGCGGAAACCATTTGTGCTGCGTATCGGATTTGGGGCGCTACTCCTGTTTGTATTGTTGCGTTACCTGAACTTGTATGGCGATCCGGCGCCCTGGTCTGTTCAGAAAACAGAGCTATTCACTTTCTTTTCGTTCATCAACGTCACCAAATATCCGCCTTCGCTGTTGTACACATTGCTCATGCTTGGCCTGATGCTGGTATTCCTATCAGCTATTGATGGGAAAGAGAATGCGCTTACCCGCATTTTTACCGTGTATGGTAAAGTGCCTATGTTTTATTACATCATCCATTGGTATCTGGTGCATTTGTCCATGATTGGCATGAGTTTGCTTCAGGGATATTCGCTGGCCGATCTGCCGTCTGGCCCTCTTAACTTCGGCCGGCCTGAGCACGCGGGTATCTCGCTGGTGGGCGTCTATGCCGTCTGGCTCGGGCTGGTCATTCTGCTATACCCGCTCTGCAAATGGTATGGGAAGTACAAGGCCGCTCACACTGAAATTGGTTGGCTACGCTATGTGTGAAGCGGGTCATTCGTTTTGATTGCATAGTATGATTCAGTAGATTTGGTATTAGCTGATAACACACCTGCCCATGCAACTCCCATTGCACATACCTCAACTCGACGGTTTTACCGATGATGAATTAGTCCGGTTCTGTCTGGCTAATCCTGAACTAACCATTGAACGCGACGAGAACGGTATTTTGTATATTAATATGTCTCCCACCCACCTTTTAACGAGTACGAATAATAGCGAGTTGAATGGCGAGTTCGTTATCTGGAACCGCAAGACAAAAGCCGGTAAAGTCATTGACTCGAACGGTGGGTTTTTCCTGAAAGACAAATCCATGAAAGCACCCGACGTGGCCTGGATACGGCGCGAACAGTGGGATGCGTTGAGTAAAAAAGAGAAACATTCCTTCCCGCATCTGGCACCGGATTTTGTCCTCGAATTAGCTAGTGACTCCGATAATCTTGACGTTGTTAAAGAGAAGATGGAGAAGTGGCTCAGCAATGGTGTCCGGTTGGCATGGCTGATTTCACCTGAAGAAAAACTAACCTATATCTACCGCCCAGACCAAACGGTCGAAACAAAAACCTTTACTGAAACGCTGTCGGGCGAGGAGGTCATGGTTGGATTTGAGACTGTATTGGCCGAGATTCTGGAAGAGTAACGGTGAGGAGAATACCCTTATGAAATGTTTTGCCAAATTGGAGCTGGTTAACGTTTCTGGCAGTTTAGTAAAGGACTAATTATAGTACAGTTTCTAAACCATAGTATGATTTTAGATCAGCTGGATAAAGAGGAAAACAATTTACTTTCCCAAATCAATAACATAGCAGGTTCGATAGAAGAAAAAGTAAGGCAATCAGAAATTAAGGGAATAGTTGATGCTTACAAATCAATACATGCACGGTATGCTGAGCTTGCAAAAAAAAATAGCGAAGCTTTAAAGCGAGGTTTGTTTTTACAATGGTACGTCCTTGTAGAGCCTTCTTACTTGAGCGGTATTAGTGATATTGATACGAGGTTAGAGAAAGTAATAATAGATGCTCTGGATGACAATATTGGCCAGAATAAAATTGATCCTGAACTGTATGCAATGGTGAGTTATTATTCAGACTTGGAATTTGTATTTGATCGTTTTGAAGACTGCGTCAATCTTCAGAAATTTCTTGAAAGTAGATTAGACTATGGTACAATCATTCGCCAAGTTGAGCAAAGTGACTTGAATCACAGAGGTCAAATGGGAATCTATTGGCAGTCAATTATATCCCTTGATTAATTTAATGAAAAAGTCAAAACCTCTTACTATATGCTACTAACCCCTGACTTAGGTTTGATGCTCTGGCAACTTGTAAATCTCCTGTACCTACTTGGGGTTATTTTTGCTTTGGTTCAGCTTTACAAACATCAACTATCTTTTCAGACAAAGACGTTGTGGTGCTTTATTAGTTTAATTATTCCGTTTGGATGGATTATCTACTTGATTTTTAGAGGACAGTTGCGCCAAACAAAAGCTTTTGATTAGTAGTATCAACAGGCATGAAAATAACTGTTATGGCTATGTCAATTGACTGCGAATTATGCATCATCCGTTCCTTTCAACAGAGCGATGAACGGACAATAGCTCAACACGCTAACAACAAAGAGATCTGGCTGAACCTGCGAGATCACTTTCCACACCCTTACACGCAGGCCGATGCTCAACAATGGCTTGAATCTATCGTGGGTGCCATTCCTGAAATAACCTTCGCGATCAGTGTTGACGGAAAAGCCGTAGGGGCTATAGGTTTAGTACTCCAAGAGGACATCGAGCGTTGTTCGGCTGAAGTGGGCTACTGGTTGGGACAAGCCTATTGGGGGCGTGGCATACTTACGGCAGCACTAAAAACCTTCACCCGCTATGCCGCTGATGAATTTAAGCTAACGCGCCTGTATGCCGTTCCCTTTCTTCGCAATACGGCGTCAATGAAAGTGCTCGAAAAAGCAGGCTACCAACGCGAGGGCATCATGCGTCGAAGTGCCATCAAAGATGGTCAGGTCATAGACCAGGCGCTCTATGCTTATATTCCTGCCTACTAACTGAACAAATTTGCGCAGAAACAAAAAAAGCGTCGGACGTTTCCGCCCGACGCAATTGAAAACAACAAATCACAAGTTTTTTATAAAGCCCCTTTCATTATGTCCTCCACTACGGCAGGATCGAGCAGGGTTGAGGTATCTCCCATATTACTGGTTTCGCCTTCGGCAATCTTGCGCAGAATCCGGCGCATGATTTTGCCGGAACGGGTTTTTGGTAAGCCTGTTACGAACTGTATTTTGTCAGGCTTGGCAATGGGCCCGATAACGCGGGTTACCGTCGCCAGGATATCCCGTTTGGTAAGGTCGGCATCGTGACCTTCAGGGAACTGCTCGGCAATAATGTAGGCGTAAATGCCCTGTCCTTTAATGTCGTGCGGGTAACCCACCACCGCGCTTTCAACCACACCCGTGTGCATGTTGATTGCGTTTTCGACTTCGGCAGTGCCAATGCGGTGACCCGATACGTTCAGTACGTCATCCACGCGGCCTGTGATCCGGTAATATCCATCTTCATCACGCATGCAACCGTCGCCGGTAAAATACAGACCCGGATAAGTCGCGAAATACGTCTGGCGGCAACGTTCGTGGTCGCCGTAGGTTGTCCGAAGAATACCCGGCCAGGGGAACTTCATACACAAGTTTCCACTAACGCCATTGCCTTCAATCTCGACGCCATTTTCGTCCACCAGAATTGGTTGGACACCAGGCAAAGGAAGCGTTGCGTAACTTGGTTTTGTTTTGGTAATACCGGCCAGGGGCGAAATCAGGATGCCTCCCGTTTCGGTCTGCCACCAAGTATCGACAATCGGGCAGTTGTTCTTGCCAATGTGATCGTCGTACCAATGCCAGGCTTCTTCGTTGATTGGTTCGCCTACAGAGCCAAGCACCTGCAAACTGCTCAGGTCGTGATTTTCAACTTTATCTAATCCAAAACCCATCAGCGAGCGAATCGCCGTTGGAGCGGTGTAAAGCGTATTTACTTTATGCTTGTCGACAATATCCCAGAAACGTCCGGCATCAGGGTAAGTAGGAACACCTTCAAAAATCAGCGACGTGCCCCCACAGGCCAGCGGGCCATAAACGATATAGGAGTGCCCCGTGATCCAGCCAATGTCGGCAGTACAGAAGAAAACCTGCCGACCCGTCGGACCGTCCTTCTCATACTGAAACACATTCTGGAATGTATAAGCGGCATAAACCATGTAGCCTCCACAGGTATGCACAACGCCTTTTGGCTTGCCGGTTGAGCCGGAAGTGTACAAAATAAACAGCATATCTTCGGCATCCATCACCTCGGCGGGGCAGTCGGCGGTTACCTGCTTGAGTTCCTGCTCCCACCATACGTCGCGTCCTTTGAGCATCGACACTGGCGTACGGGTACGGGTAAGTACAATAACTCGTTTAACACTTGGGCAACCGATCAACGCATCGTCGACCGTGTTTTTCATTGGAATTTCTTTATTTCCCCGGTAGGCACCGTCCGACGTAATGATGAGTTTACATTGAGCGTCATTGATGCGGTCGGCAATGCTTTGCGCCGAAAATCCGCCGAATACCACCGAATGGATCGCCCCGATCCGGGCACAGGCCAGCACGGCAATGGCCAGTTCGGGCACCATTGGCATGTAAATACATACTCGGTCACCTTTTACAACACCATTCCGTTTCAACACATTGGCAAACCGGCAAACCTGATCGTGAAGCATCCGGTAGGTGAGCGTTACGCCCGCTTCATTGGGGTCATTCGGCTCCCAGATAATAGCGGGTTCATCGCCCTGCGTGGCTAAGTGCCGGTCGAGGCAATTCTCCGTAATGTTAAGTTTACCGCCAACGAACCACTTTATGTTCGGTTCATTGAAGTTCCATTGAAGGGTTTTGGTCCATGGTTTGGTCCACTGAAATTCCTGGGCTATCTCGGCCCAGAAAGATTCTGGGTCTTCAACACTTTTTTGGTAGGCTGTTTGGTATTCGTCAAAGGTTCGGATACGCATGGGTTTGTGACGTTATTGGGGAATTATTGCATTCGACCGTTAAAGGTAAAACGGTCTGTTGAATTTTAGGGCACTAGAAGCCGGTAATGTTGCTTATTTGCTATAGATGGCTCTTTTTACGCAAAGGCAAGCCCTATATGACGTTCCTGCAAGCTGGCTTTTATCTCGTCCAGAATAGCCGGATCGTCGATGGTAGGAGGGAGTGTGAAAGCTTCGCCATCGGCTAACTGCCGAATCGTTTTTCGGAGAATTTTTCCTGAGCGGGTCTTCGGTAATCGCTTCACAGTCAGGGCTTGCTGGAAACAGGCAATGGCGCCAATCTGTTTACGAATCAACGCGATCAATTCTTTCTCTACCTGATCGGGGGTGATGGTCTGGCCGTCTTTCAGGACCACGAAACCAATTGGGCGCTGCCCGCGCAAGTCGCAGGCGATACCTACCACGGCACACTCGGCAACTGCCGTATGACTGCCAACTAATTCTTCCATCTCACCGGTAGATAATCGGTGCCCGGCCACATTAATGACATCATCGACGCGCCCCATGATAAATACATACCCGTCGTCGTCAACATAACCTCCATCGCCCGACAAATAATAGCCCGGAAACCGACTCATATACGATGAGTGGAAACGGGGCGTATCGCGCCATAGGGTAGGCAGGCAGCCTGGGGGAAGCGGCAGCTTTAGACATACATATCCGGTTGTAGTGGGACCAACCTGCTGCCCGTGTTCGTCCAGAATCTGTAAATCGTAGCCTGCCGTAGGCCACGTTGCCGATCCGGCTTTGACTTCCTGTAATTTAATGCCCACCGGATTGGCCACAATTGGCCAGCCTGTTTCAGTTTGCCACCAGTTGTCAATAACCGGAACACCCGTTGTCTGTTCGAGCCAGTTAAGCGTGGATGGGTCGCAGCGTTCACCAGCCACGAATACATACCGCAGCGTGGAGAGGTCGTACTGGTGGCGCAGCGATGCCTCGGGGTCTTCTTTCCGAATCGCACGGAAAGCGGTTGGTGCCGTAAACAGGACATCGACCTTATAGTCACTGATAATTCGCCAGAACGTACCGGCGTCGGGTGTCCGGACGGGTTTGCCTTCCAGAATAACCGATGTGCAGCCCCTTAGCAAGGGTGCATACACCGAATAACTATGGCCAACTGCCCAGCCGAAATCAGATGCCGTAAACATCACATCGCCCGGTTTGAGGTCATAAACAGCCACCATACTATAGACCATAGATACTGCATGGCCCCCGTTGTCGCGCACAATTCCTTTGGGTTTGCCCGTGGTGCCCGAAGTATATAAGATGTAGAGTGGATCGGTAGCCTTGACCGGCACGCACCCGGCTGGTTCGGCCTGCGAAACTGATTCCTGCCAGTCGAGATCGCGACCAGCCTGCAACGTTGCCGTACATTGTGGGCGTTGTAAGATCAGAGTATGCGCGGGCTGATGGGTTGCCAGAGAAAGGGCTTCATCAAGCAGTGGTTTATAGGGTATAACGCGGTCGATTTCAATGCCACAGGATGCCGATAACACGACTTTAGGTTGTGCATCGTCAATACGGATGGCTAGTTCATGGGGAGCAAAGCCGCCAAAAACAACCGAGTGAACAGCCCCTAAGCGAGCGCAGGCCAGCATAGCAAAAGCTGTTTCGGGGATCATGGGCATATAAATAACCACCGTATCGCCTTTTTCAACGCCCATTGAGCGGAGGGCACCTGCCAGCCGCGCGACTTCATCGCGAAGTTGCCCATAGGTGAAGGCCTGTTTTATGCCCGTTACCGGAGAGTCATATATAAGTGCATTCTGGTCGGCGCGGCCATTGTCGGCGTGATAATCTACGGCGGCATAGCATGTATTAAGAACACCATCGGTATACCAGCGGGTTAGCCCTTCCTCATCTGTGGTCAGGATTTGGGTGGGCGTTTCGTACCAGGGGATTCTGTCAGCCTGTTCGGCCCAGAAGGCAGTCGGGTCTGAGAGGCTGTAGGTGTGTTCATTAGCGTAGGTACGGGTGGGTGTATTCATGGCACTAGGGATTGATAGGTCCAATTCAGGTATTATTTGCGGGCAATTCAGCAGGTATCAGGTCACGAACCTTAGCAACCAGTTCACGGGTAGAGAAGGGTTTGGGCAAGTACAGGTCCGCTCCGGCTTCGTACCCGAGTTTTACATCGCTCTCTTTACTTTTCGCACTCAGGAAAATCACTTTCGTTTGTTCAAAGCCGGGGGTTTTGCGAACGTATTTACACAACTCATAGCCATTCATACCCGGCATCATAATATCAAGCAGCAGTACAGTAGGGCGATGTTGCTGTATTAAGTCAAATGCTTCGCTGCCATCGCGGGCTATCAGTACCTGATAGCCTTGTTTCTTCATTAAAAACTCTAATGACAGCAGTATACTCGGATCATCGTCGGCAATTAAAACGTGAGTAGGCATTCTATAGGCGGTTAATAATTTGTTTGTCAATTGAGCTTGGCGGCTCAGGATAAATAAGGCGTTTGGTTATCCTTCCCTACTGAATTGTTTATAAGTAAAGGTAAATGAAATGTGAACGTCGACCCCTTGCCGGGCTCACTGTCAACAAGTAGCTTACCCTGGTATAGTTCGATTAGTTTGCGGGAAATGGTCAGCCCCAGGCCACTGCCTTTAGGCATTACTGTTTCATTGGTCTGTGCGCGATAAAATTTCTCAAAAATAAGCTCCAGATAAGCGGGTGCAATACCCATGCCTTGGTCAGTGACCTGCACACGGCAGCTATGTTGACTCCGATCAACCCGAACCCGAATCGGTTCGCCACCGGCCGGGCTGAATTTAACGGCATTCGATACAAGGTTGATCATAACCTGCATAAGCCGGTCGGGGTTGACCATAATCGAAATTGGGCTTTCGGGAATTTCGGTAACAATTATAAGTTGTTTATCCGTAGCCAGGGGTCGTACTGTCTCGACCGAGTCCCGAACGATTTCGGCCAGCGATACCAGGGCAAGGTCGAGCGGTTCCCGACCCGACTGAATGCGTTCGAGTTCGAGGATTTGGTTAATTAGTCGTGTCAGCCGTTCTGATTCCTTCGTAATCGTACTCAGAAACCGCTGGCGGGTATCTATGTCCAGATCAGGCTCATCGTGCAGAATTTCTATCAGTGCCCGAATGGACGTTATGGGGGTTCTGATTTCATGACTTACCGTCGATAAAAAGTCGTCTTTCTGCTGATCGGCCGTTTTGAGCAGTTCGTTAGCTTCGCTTAACTGCCCCGTCAGTTGCTTTAACTCTGCCGATTGCCGGGTCAATTCTTTATTTGCGACCATCAGCGCCTGCGAGCTTTTTAAAATCTGGATTACTTCATTGGCAGTGATGGGTTCCTCTTTGGCTACCGAGGCAACCAGAATCCGGGCTGAAGCAGCGCCAACAGCTCCGGCCAGCAACCGTTCGGCGTGGGCTACCAGACGTGGGTCGGCATAGGGTTGGTTCGCGTCAATTCGATGCCGCCGAATATACCGACCTACCACATGATCGGCCTGGGGCGGGCCAAAAAATGTAGCCAGTAATCCCTGAACATCGGTTAACAGGGCGGTACCTTTCCAGACAACCGGGTTTTGGCGGGCGCGGTTCAGGTCAAAAACATCCACAAACAAAACTGCCTGATTGGCGTCGATAGCGCTTTGGGGACTACGAAGCGATCCCCAGACATACAGGCTGGTATTTATGAACAATGACCAGAAAGCCGAGTGCGAAATGGGATCGTATTGATGAAGGCCGAATAAACTTTGTGGAGTCAACAGACTCAGGCCAAATGGTCCGTCGGTCAGTAACGAAGGCGGTAAAATAGCCGGAACCAGCGTGGGAATAATGAGCGTATAGAGCCAGATACCACTACCCGCCAATAGTCCCAGACGGGCACCCTCTTTAGAGCCTCGCTTCCAGAACAGCCCACCAATAATGGCTGGTGCAAACTGAGCGACGGCCGCGAATGAAATCATGCCAACCGACACCAGCGACAGTCGATTCGATACTTCCCGGTAATAGCTATACGCAAACAAGAGTAATAACAGAATAGACAGTCGCCGGATGTTCAATACAAAAGCGCCGGGGCGTATTCGGCGTTGTCGCTGCCAGCGTGGTATGGTGACCAAAAGTGGCATAATCAGGTTGTTGCTGATCATAACGCTCAGGGCCGTCGTTTCTACGATAATCATACTGGCAGCCGCCGAAAATCCGCCCAGGTAAGCGAGTACGGCCAGGCCCAATTGTCCGTGCTGAAGCGGTAACGACAGTACATATTCGTCGGTGTTCGTATGATTACCGAGCAGCAACTGGCCACCAAATGCCATGGGCAAAACAAACAAACTGATGAGGAACATATAGAGTGGAAACAGCCACATGGCTTTGTTGAGGTGTTTCTCATCTCCGTTTTCTACGACCGCTACCTGAAATTGCCGGGGTAAAAAAAGTACGGCCAGACCAGATAATAAACACTGCCAGAACCAGTCGCCCGAGCTATGGCCAGGCCCGAAACTATACTCAGAGCTTAGAGCAGGAACCTTAGCTGCCTGCCGAAAAATGTCGGCAGGCCCATTGAATAAACTGAATGAGACAAATATGCCTACGGCCACAAAGGCCACCAGTTTCACCAGCGACTCAAAGGCAATAGTTGCCACCAGTCCCTCGTGTCGCTCAGTGGCTTCGAGTTTACGGGTACCGAACAGAATGGCAAACAGGGCCAGAACGAGGGTGATCAAAAAAGCCTGATCGCCCAGAAAGAAGGGCTTGGCAGTAGCTGCACTTTGTCCCGACAGGGTGGCAAAACTGCCCGCAATGGCTTTGATCTGGATAGAAATATAGGGGATGATACCGACGACGCAGAACAGGGTGACCAGTACACCCAGTTCGCGGCTCTTACCGTAACGGGCCGAAATAAAATCGGCAATGCTGGTAATATTCTGTTGTTTGCAAATGCGGATCATCTTGCGCAGCAGAATCCACCAGAGAGGAGCCATGAGGGTAGGGCCAACATAGGCCGACATAAACTCAACACCTGTTGACGCAGCCTTACCAACACTCCCATAGAACGTCCAGGCGGTACAATAAACTGCTAACGAAAGGGCATAAACGTATGGATTACTGACAACACTGCGTTTCGGCGAGGATTTAAGGCCGCGCCGTTCTGCCCTATCGGCAATTACGAACAGCAGAGCCAGGTACAGCAGCGAACACAGTATGAGCGTCAGGCTATTCATCGTCGGACAAGGAATTGTCGGGTAGCGAGGAGCGATGAATCACGTAAGCCAGCATGCCAATGAGCAGCGCCCACACCAGCAGGACGTATAAATACAGAACAGGGATGCCCCCTATCAACTCGGCATCACTCACGATCGAAATGATCGGCTCATTGAGCAGTAGTAGAAACAACGCGCTAAGGAGTAGCAAACGGACATTTTTCACGGTTTTTAAGGTAAGGAACGGTGGGTGAACAGGGTATTGTCGGGTACAGGTAATAACAAAAGCGGTTGCCCCTTATTGGGAACAACCGCTTTGTATCGGGCCGGGTGTAAACCAGCGGTCGACCCAGACCGCGTGTCAGTCGTCGTATTCGCCTTGTAAAGCGTATAGACCGAAACGTATTAAACCACCAACAATCAGGGGCATAAGTACGATAACAATGATAAGACCGAAAACCAGGTCATCTGTTTTACCGGAGGCAAGTTTGGGTAAACCCAAGGAGGTGAGGCCAAAGTAGCCTGCCAGTGCTGCCAGACCGAGCCAGACAACGCCCATGAATCGTTTTACTGTGTTCATAATCGACTAATGTTAACGAGTTTATTTTAGAGAAATGTCTGAAGCAGGTTAATCCACTACCTGCGCTTTGTTCTTGATGTAAATCAGTCCGATGGCAAGGCTGACACCCGCCACAATGATTGGATACCAGAGACCTTCCAGGTAAGGGGCTGCATAGGGGAGGGCCGTACCCGCTTTATCGGCAAGCGTATTGGCCTCTTTAGCGCCCGTAGCCAGATAGGTAGCCACGGCTGGCAACAGGCCACCGAAGATACCATTACCGACGTGGTAAGGCAGTGACATGGACGTGTACCGTATCTTGACCGGGAACATCTCGACAAGGAAGGCCGCAATTGGGCCATAAACAAGGGTCACAAAAATCACCTGGATGAACACCAGCCAGATCAGCGACCAACGATCGGTATCCGTAATTTTTACTGTCCTTTTGATTTCAGGTTTCGCTGGTTCAGCGGAGGGATCAGCGGCAATTTTCAGTTTTGTCACTTCGGTCAGTTCTGTACCGTCTGTGTAGGCACGTGTAACGGTTTTCGTTTTGATCGAACCACCGGCAACTTTAGGATCAGACGCTACTGTAGAATCAGCCGTGAAACTGGCGACAACTTCCTGTTTGTTTTTCAGGTTGGTGGTCTGGTACATTTTCTCGTAGATAGTCCGGTAGGAGAGAATAGCTACCAGCATCCCGAACATCATGATACCCTTCCGGCCAATTTTATCAGACAGCCAGCCGAACACAACGAAGAAAGGCGTACCCATCAACAGCGCAACGGTCATTAACTCATCCGACTGGATAGCGTCAACATTACAAACCGTTTTGATAAAGTTCATGGCATAGAACTGGCCTGTATACCAAACCACACCCTGCCCCATCGTAGCACCAAACAGCGCCAGCAACACAAATTTGAAGTTGTATTTGTTGCCAAAGCTTTCTTTGAGGGGATTCGTCGATGTTTTTCCTTCTGCTTTCGCTTTAGCAAACAACGGCGATTCGTGCATATTTTTCCGGATGATGTACGAAACCAGTACCATCAGGATCGACACCAGGAACGGCACGCGCCAGCCCCATTCATCAAACTCTTCTTTCGACATTGACTTGCGGGTCACCAGGATAACCAGCAGCGAGATAAACAGACCGATGGTAGCCGTTGTCTGAATCCAGGATGTCCAGTAACCGCGCTGACCAACGGGCGAATACTCCGCAACATAAGTTGCCGCACCACCGTATTCACCACCCAGGGCCAGACCCTGTAAAAGCCGAAGGACCAGTACCAGGAAAGGAGCCAGATAACCAATAGACTCAAAACTTGGAATCAAGCCAATCAGAAAGGTGGCACCACCCATCAGCATGAGGGTAACCATGAACGTATATTTCCGGCCAATGAGGTCACCTAAACGACCAAAGAAAAGCGCACCAAACGGGCGAACAATGAACCCGGCGGCAAACGTAGCCAGTGTCGATAAAAAAGCCGCAGTAGGATTACCCTCCGGGAAAAACTTGGTGGCAAGTACGGTAGCCAGCGATCCGAAGATGTAAAAGTCGTACCACTCAATGAGCGTGCCGACAGAGGAGGCCCCAATCACGCTTATCAGGCTGCGTGTGTTGGAGGTAGCTTTAGGTGCTTCTGTAATCATGTAAGGAAGAAATTTAGGAAAATGAATGTAGGTACTTGTACGATGGGAATCAATAGGACATTTGTTGCCTGAAAAGAAACGAATACCCAATTAATTACTTGAAAAATTAATAATCTTAGAACGCGTAGGTTGTGGTAAGCAACAAACGCGTATTTGTAAATGACTCGGTATCAGAAACTTTAGCGTCGCTCGTTGAGGTGCCGTAAGCCGCCGATGTGATTTCCAGCTCGGTGCCAATTTTAAATTTACCAGCGATGAACTCAACCCGGGGAGAAACTCGCATCAGATCATTGATAGCCCCACGACCTGACAGTGCAATACCGCGGCCATAGGCAGCAATGGCGTTTATGTCGGCACCCGATGTTGTGCAATAACCGAAAAAGATACCCGGTACCACTACTTTGCCATTGCCCGACAGATCAGCCCAAACGGAGGTGATTTTCGTAGGTTTGTACGACGTTTCGATGCCGTTTACACCGTAGGCCAGATATCCGCCCAGCATAACATGGTCTGTCATGTTTGAGCCCGTCATGGCTTCGGCTTTAAAAGTCACTGACTTACCCACTGCTTTCATATAAACCATCATGGCCGTGCTTCCTACTGTAGCGTTGCTAACACGAAGTGTAGCCCCGGAACCAACCGACAAACGGGGCTTTAACAGCTTGTAATCAAAGGCTGCGCCTGCCACAAATCGATCACTTTTGTATTGTAACTGGGCGTGCATGTTCGGTACGGCCGAGTTACGCAGGTATTCAGATGAACCGGCATTGATACCTATGCTCGTAAAATCGCGCTGAGCAATGGCAGCAATAATCAAATGTACATTTTTGCTCAAATGCTCTGTCAAACGAATTTGCGGGCTTCGGTTAAATGGCTGAAATGGGATACCCGTGTTGAAGTTAATAACGCCGGGAAATACTTCAGGTACAAATAACGGGTGCCAGAACTGACCGAAAGCGATCTGCCGCTTCGACCAGTCGAGTTTGGCCCAGGCGTGACGTAAACGAACAGCACCAACGGCAGCATCGGACGGGCCGAAGAATTCCATTTCCAGTAATCCCGAAACTTTAGCACCAAAGGCATCGGGTCCGCTAAAGGCCATACCCAGGCGGCTATTGATGGCCAGCATGTTAGTATTAGTTACGGCATTTATGTCTTTTCCGTCAATATCCAACTGCTTGTCTTTCGGATACAGATCAACCGAAGCTTCACGTAAAAGAGTGTTTTGACGGGAATCAATCGAAAAATCATTCCGCACAAAACCACTGAATTTAAGCGAAAACGCTGTGGGTGCCGGTGTTTCGGCTGGCTTGGCAACTGTTACCGGTGCAACATCCGCCGGAGTGGCTACGGCAAGGGAGGTAACTGTTGTTGAGGCTGGAACCGTGGCCTGACCTTGACTGAACGCGGGTAGCGTTGCAGTAAGGCAGGCCAGGGCGGTTAGTACGTTACGGGTAGATAATCGATGCACGGTATAAATTTAGGTTTAGGTAAGTGGTAGTTTTTTGACAAGACAAAAGTCAAATCATTCACGCACTCTGCCTAATACCCGATATAGCTATGCAAAATCAGTATAGATGACGCTCTAATCGCTCCGAAAACGTTCCCACTTAATGAGCATAAACTTATCTCCCAGCTCGGTAACAATCATACCAGCCCCTGTTACATTGTCGCGATTACTGAAGTACGCTGCCAATTCGCTCTGATTGAGGATTTTATAAGTAGGATGGTATGAGTTTTTTGCTGGGACCCGTATCTGATATTTCTTCACCCAGTTCATCACCGACACGTGACTAACGCCCAGTAAACGCTCGATTTCCCGGAAACTGACGCCCTCTATGTATAGCTGAAGTGCCTTAATTACGTAATAAGTATCTATACCCTTGCCAACCTTCTGAACCGTGAAATTATAATCGCAGTTTTTGCACCGAAACCGCTGTCGCCCCCCCACAACACCGTTGCGGACGGTTTCCGTATTCTCACATTTAGGACATTTTGAAGAACTCATATACGGTGGGTAATTTTATCTATACATTCTTAGCAAATATATAGTAATTTAGCAAAATCACCCAAATTTATCTATATATAAGTCAATTTCTGGTTTTTTTTGATCAAATGCGGTGGGTTAATTCTGGTATTGCATCAGACAGCAGGGATACTGTCTGATACGACGGTTACATTACGGCGACAGTCGGTCGATTTGCCAGGCCTGACCAATAGCTGTCCGGCTGTACCGAATCCGGTCATGAAGACGGCTGGGTCGGCCCTGCCAGAATTCCAGCGCGTCGGGCACCACCCGATACCCGCCCCAATGTGGTGGGCGTGGCACGGGTTTATCGGCAAACTGAGCTTCGAGTTCATGCTGACGGGCTTCCAGTACGGCTCTATTGTCGATAATAGTGCTTTGGTCTGATACCCATGCCCCGATCTGGCTGCCGCGCGGGCGGCTGTTGAAGTACTCGTCCGACTCCTCTGCACTTACTTTTTCGACAGTTCCCTCAATACGGATCTGGCGTTCGAGTTGGGGGTAAAAAAAAGTAAGAGCGGCAAACGGATGGTCGCTTAACTCGCGCCCTTTACGGCTTTCGTAATTCGTATAAAAGACAAAGCCGGCATCCGACATATCTTTGAGCAGTACAATTCTTCCATCGGGGCGTCCACCGGCAGTTACCGTGCTAATGTGCATGGCATTTGGTTCTGGAACAGACGCGCCGAGTGCCTCATCGAACCATTGCCGAAACTGAGTAAACGGATCGGGTGAAACATCGGTAGTATCTAACCCGTTTAGGGTATATTCATTTCGTAAGTCGCTGATTGCTGACGGCATTGGATGAGTTGTGTTAATGGCTTTTCCATGACTGTACTACAAGAAAATCCGCATATTGTCGTACTTTTGCAAAAGTAATCGGTACGTTCCCAACATGGCAAACCAAGAACAGGAAATTAACCAGCAGCCGGAAACCCAAAACCAGGCTACTGACTCGCTGGCAGTTAATACTCCCGAAGATATCAACAACGAATCGGAGGCATCTGTTACAGCACCCGCTCCAGAACCTACGGTCGAGGATAGCGCTGCAACAACACCCGAATCTGTAGAAGCACCCGTGGCTTCTGCAGACGAGACACAGCCCGAAGCTGTTGGTATTGACGGCACAAATGAAGTACCAACCGCCACACCGGTTGACGAACCCACACCGGAGGCTGCTCCCGTGGAGGCTACATCTGCGCCCGAAGAATCAACTCAGGTTGAAGCCACTGCGCCGGAAACAACGCAGGAGGCCACCCCGGAAGTGAGCGAGCCAGTTGCCGAAGCAGAGGTTGCCCAAACGGACGTTGCCCCAACGGAGGTTGCCGAAGCAGAGCCCACAGCCGATGCTCCCGCAGAGCCGACGGCAGAAGCTGTTGCCAGCGAAGAAATGACAGCACAATATGCTGATGTTCAGGAAGCTGAAGACGAAAGTCCGGTCGCTTCGGTCGCTGACTACAGCCAGTTTTCGAAGGCTGATTTCGTTAATCTTCTCGAAACGCAGATGGCCGCCATCAGCGTCGCTTCAGTTACGCCCGGCGATTTCAAGAAAGCCGATCTGACATTGAAAGAGGTGAAGCCGCTGTTCGACCAGATGAAGCGGGCCGAGCGTGAAGCCGCTTTGCAGGCTTACGTGACGGAGACTGGTGCCGAAGAAGGATTCGAATACAAATACGACGAGTCCGTTCAGCGGTTCGACGAATTATATAAGTTAATCAAGAGTCAGAAAAATACGTATTTCCAGAACCTGGATAAGGCAAAGGATACCAACTTTGCCTCGAAGACGGACTTGCTGACCCGCCTGCGCGAACTGGTCGAAACCGACGAGAACAACGCTGGTGATCCGAAGGTTAGCTGGAACGAGTTTAAGAAAATACAGGACGAGTGGAAAGCTGCCGGGAACATGAACTCCCCGCACAATGCCACACTTTGGGCTACTTACCACGCCCTTGTCGACCGGTATTACAGCAACCGCAATATTTATTTTGAATTAAAAGAACTCGACCGGAAGCGCAACACTAGCCTGAAAACGGAGGTGATCGAGAAAGTTGAAGCCATGGCGAAAGCATCGGAAGAAACGCCGGTAACGCGCCAGACGATCGACGAAGCCAACGCCCTGTTCGAGGAATATAAGCACATTGGTCCAGCCCCTAAAGCTGAGCAGGAAGTGTTGTGGGGACGCATGAAGGCGGCTCTGGATGTACTGTACGATAAACGCCGGGGTCAAACCAATGAGCAGCGGAAAGAGTCGGCACAGTTATACGAAGAGAAGTCGGCTATATACGAAGAATTAGTGCCCATTACCTCATTTGCGTCGAACAGTATTAACGACTGGAACGACAAAACGAAGGCGGTAATGACGTTGCAGGATCGCTGGAATGCCATCAAAGGGCCAATGCCACGCGAAGAAGGCAAGGAACTGAGCAAGAAGTTCTGGGCAGCGTTGAAAACGTTCTTTCACAATAAAGGCGAATTCTTCCGTCAACTCGAAAGCAAGCGGGAAGAAAACCTGCGGGCCAAAGTCGACCTGTGCGAACAGGTAGAAGCTATCCTGGCAGCAGGGGAGGAGTCGCCTGAAATCACGCAGACGGTTATCGAACTGCAACGTCAGTGGAAAAATATTGGTCAGGTGCCTGAAAAGCAGAAGAACAGCATTTTCGACCGGTTCAAAGCGGCCTGCGATGCGTTCTTCAATAAAAAACGCTCCAAGAACCAAGAAACCGAACGCGAATTTGAAGGTAACCTAGCCAACAAAATTGCGTTGATCGAACGGATCGAAGCGGCCGCTACGGCCAACGCCGACCTATCCCAACTGAATGAGTTCAAGAAGGAGTGGAACAGCATTGGGTTCGTGCCGAAAAAAGATATGCAGTCTACCCAAAAGCGGTATATCAATGCGGTGAACGCACTGGTTGGCTCAACGGGTAAAATACCGGCAAAAGATAAAGAGCGCATCATGCTGCAAAGCGAAGCCGAAGCAACCCGTCCGGGTCGCAGCGATCGTGGTGACCGGGGTGATCGTGGCGACTACAATCGCGGCAATCGCGATGGGGGTAATGTGGAGAACAAACGCGAAAGTGATATTCGTCGGCGCATCACATCCATCGAGAACGACATTGCAACTTATCGAAACAACATTGAGTTTTTTGCCCGGTCGAAAAACGCCGATAAACTCCGCGCCGACATTGACCGGAAAATTGCCGACGCCGAGAAACAGCTGGATGACCTGCGTCATCAACTGCGTGTGGCTCAGGCATAGTACCTAACCACAAAGACGAAAAGGTATGGCGTAACGAGCGCAAAGAAGATAATTAATTGCGCTCGTTACGCCATACCTTTTCGTCTTTGCGTTAAAAAAAATAGTGCCTCCACTTGCATAGAAAAGCGAAAAAGCCTACTTTTGCATCATGATTCGGAAACGAATCAAGTAAAGAGTTGCCAGTGTCGGATAGCGGTCGATTCCGCCTGATTTGTAATCAGGATGCGCAAGCGCGTCGGGGGTTCGAATCCCTCCACTGGCTCATTGATTATTAAGCACTTACAGAAATACTGTAAGTGCTTTTTTTATGTGGTTGCAAAACATTTTTGATAGTTGCCGTGGGATGTAACGTCTACGGATCAATTCCAAAAGTTGGGATCAATTCCAAAAGTTGTGGAGAGCGTTGTATTTTTCTAGGTTTGTGTTCTTAATGGATCAATTCCAAAAGTTGTGGAGAGCGTTGTATTTTTCTAGGTTTGTGTTCTTAATCAAACCTACTTGCTTTGGAGAGTTTCTTACCCATCATCCAGTTCCTGTTGCCTGAGTTTATTCTGGAAAATTTCGAATTGACATCCATTGACCGGCTCCAGGGCGTCTTTCACGTTCATATCGAAGAGAAAAATGCCGATCAGCGGGATCCGGAACGTAAAAACCTACTCTCCAAAGGTTTCTTCTAGCTAGCTAGTGCTGAACCTGTTCACCAATGCGTTTTATGCGGTTCAGCAGCGCCAGAAGCAGGCGGGCAGTGAATCGGGTTACCAGCCCACGGTGAGAGTGAGCACGCGCTGTGCCGGTAGTGAAGTGGTGATCAAGGTGATCGACAACGGGACGGGTATGTCGGAGGAGGTTCAGCAGAAGATTTTCCAGCCCTTTTTCACCACCAAGCCCACGGGGGAGGGGACGGGGTTGGGTCTGTCGCTGGCTTATGAGATCATCACCAAGGGGCATCAGGGCAGCCTGAAGGTAGCCAGTAAAGAAGGAGAAGGAACAACGTTTCTGTTGAAATTGCCGGGTTGAAAGAGATTCGGCTGAAATGCCCACCTTTTAGTTGGCATACTATTGACTACCAGTAGGTTACTTTTGGGATTTTAGATAAATAACGTACATTGTCTTTCCTCTAGTCCTATCCTCTTGATCTATGCCAAAAGTTGTAATACTCGGTGGTGGCGTTGCCGGTATGAGCGCAGCCCATGAATTAATTGAACGCGGCTTTTCGGTCGATGTATACGAGAAAAAACCCTATTATCTTGGCGGCAAGGCCCGTAGTGTAAATGTTCCCGGATCGAACCCCGCCGATCCCAATGGAATGAACCCTACCGCTCCCGGCAGCAGTAAGCATTCGCTACCCGGAGAACATGGCTTTCGTTTCTTTCCGGGTTTCTACAAGCACATTACGGATACCATGAAACGGATACCGTACACAAACGCGGCTGGTCAGAAAAACCGCCAGGGGGTGTTCGATAACCTTGTGGATGTAACCCGTGTTGGTATCCTCCGCAATGGCAAAAAGCCTATCATTACGATTGTTAGTTTCCCAAAGTCACTGGCCGACATTGAAGCAGCTATTGGCGTATTGCATACACACGATACCGGTTTGCTGCCGGGCGAAGCCAGATTCTTTGCCGGTAAGGTTTGGCAGCTTATGACTTCCTGCCAGAGAAGGCGCGACCTGGAGTATGAAAAAGTTGGCTGGTGGCAGTTTATGGATGCTGACGGCCACAGCCATGCCTACCAGCATCTATTGGTAGAAGGTCTTACACGCACACTCGTGGCGGCCAATGCCAAATTTGCCAGTACGAAAACCGGGGGTGATATTTTTATTCAGCTCCTGTTCAACATTGCCAATCCCGGCATGCATACAGACCGCGTTCTGAATGGGCCCACAAACGATGTGTGGTTGGACCCGTGGGAGGACTACCTGACAAAAAAGGGCGTTCGATTCTTTAAAGGGGCGTTGATTGAAGAGGTCGTTTGCGACAAGGGTCATGTTACGTCCGTACAGATTCAGGACTGGCAAAAAGCACTGGCTGCCGAGAATCCGTCGGCCGTACCCGTACCATCCAATGCCTCCCCTAAGACTCAGGCGGCTCAACCCGTACCGGATCGGTTTGCCTACGATCCGCCCGCTGTTGGCGACTACTACTTGCTGGCCACACCCGTCGAAGTAACAGCCGTGCTACTCTCCAATGAGGTTAAGAAAAGTATTGGTAGTCTTGAACACATCGACGAATTAGCTGCCGATGTGGCGTGGATGAATGGCATTCAATTCTACCTGAATCAGGTGGTTGAGGTGGTGCATGGGCATTGTATTTACGTCGACAGCGAGTGGGCCCTGACATCTATTTCGCAATTGCCTTTCTGGGGTGATTTCGATATAAATAAGCGAGGGGATGGGCTTGTAAAAACTATTTTTTCGGTAGATATCTCAGATTGGGAGGCTGCCAGCCCCGCCGAGCCAGGGTTGCCGTCCCTGAAAGCCAGAGAATGCCAGACTTTCGATCAAATAGCCGACCGGGTATGGGCGCAACTCAAGCGAAGTTTGAACGTGAATGGCACGGTAGTGCTCACCGACGATATGAAGCAGGGCGTTTATATGGATCATGACGTACCTTATCGGGGCTATTACCTTGACCATGACCTAAACGAGCAAGTACCCCCCAATGTGGCCGACCCAACCGCTTCGGCTGTGGGGAAGCAGAAGGAAGGAAAACGGGTGCTGGTCGATCACGAGCCGCTTCTGGTCAATACCGTTAACAGTTGGGCCAACCGCCCGGATGCCTTTCTGCCGGGTTTGTCAAACCTGTTTCTGGCGTCGGATTACGTGCGCACCAATACAGATTTGGCCACCATGGAAGGTGCCAATGAAGCAGCCCGGCGAGCTGTTAACTGCATCATTGACTTATCGGGCGTCGATGCGTCGCCCTGTCGTGTCTGGAATTTGCACGAACCGGTATTTTTTGCGCCCTTCAAGTGGTATGATGCCTGGCGTTACCGGCTTGGTATGCCTTACCGAAAAACACCGGGCTGGTTCGATGCGCTCATGGTGGTCTGGGGCGTGGCCTATGCCGCCGGATTTCTGCTCTACACCGCCTGGACGGCCGTTACGTCCTGGATAAGCCAGCTTACTAAAAATTCCTGACGTTCACGATAACCTCCTATGAATCAACCTTTACTGAACCTTCGCGATTATACTCCTCTAGAGCTTATTACATTTGGCGCCGGCTGTTTTCTCTGGATCGTTGTCTATTTTTTTACCCTTCGAAGCATATTTAAACGTCAATTTGTCGAAATTCCGATTGTTACCATCTGGGGCAACATTGTGTGGGAGTTTTTATGGAGTTGGGTGTTCGTGCCGGATATCGGTAGTTTGTTTATGTGGGGCTACCGTGTCTGGTTTTTTATGGATTGCCTGATCGTATATGGAGCATTTCGGTATGGCCACAAACAGGTTACACTACCCCAGATTAACAGACATCTTGGCCTGTTGAGCGTATTGGGTATTCTGGCATGGGCGCCATTACTTTATTTTTATATTGACATCTACGACGCTCCACTGAGCAAAATGGGGGCCTATTCGGGCTATTTGTTGAACATACTCATCTCGGCGCTTTATATTCCCCTGGCGCTTCGGCTAAATGACTGGACATTATTTTCGTACCCAACTGCCTGGTGCAAGGGTATTGGCACCCTGCTCATTTCTGTGTTTTGCTTCCTTCATTTTACAGATGGCTTCCTATTGACCATGTGCGTTCTGACGGCTTTGCTCGATGGGGTGTATATTTATCTATTTTCGCAACAGCGCAACCAACCACTCGTGTCGTAGTATGAAAAAAAGCCTGTTCAAAAAGGGCGAGATATGGAACCTGTTCGGGTTCGATGGGTTAGATGCTGAAGAGTTCAAGAAGCGAACGACGGCCGTACAACTGGCTATTTTTACGGCTGCATCGGGCGTAGTCTATGCGCTGATCTATGTTTTTCTGGGCTTTCCATCGGTAGCTTATGTCATCTACATTTACATTCCTATTTGTCTGTTAAATCTGATCTACCTGCGTATCTCACACCGATATGATGTCTTTGGGGTTGTTCAACTGGCGCTGATTTTCCTGTTTCCGCTGGTCACTCAGTTAACAATTGGTGGGTTTGTTGAAGCTAGTGCCGTTGTGTTCGCTGTCTTTCTGGCTCCTGCGGGCGCCCTGCTATATACCCGGCGTAGTGTAGCCCGGATTAGCTTTTATCTATTTGTGATCGTAATTATCGCAGCCGCTGTCTGGGAATATCAGTATGGGCGGCAGGAGCCAGTGCTGCCCCGTGGTGTGATACTTACGTTTTTTGCCTCTAATCTGGTCACAATTTGCGGAATCGTTTATTTTCTGCTCGAAAGCTTCCTGCAAAAACAGGAAGAGTTACGGGCCGAGTTGCGGCAATCGCTCGATACACTCCGCACCACGCAGGACCAGTTGATACAGGCCGAAAAAATGGCTAGTTTGGGGGAATTGACCGCTGGCATAGCCCACGAAATTCAAAACCCGCTCAACTTCGTCAAAAATTTTTCGGAAGTTTCAATTGAGCTGATCCAGGAACTAAGCGATGAACACGCAAAAGGAGATCAACGCGACCAAGTGCTGGAAGCGGACCTAATGGCCGACCTCTCGCATAATATGTCCAAAATCAGCCATCATGGAAACCGGGCGTCGAGTATTGTCAGGGGTATGCTGGAGCACTCGCGGCAAAGTTCCGGGCAAACAGTGCCGACTGATTTGAACGCTTTATGTAATGAGTACATAGGGCTGGCCTATCATGGTTTACGAGCCAAAGACAAGTCATTTAATGTTGATCTGGTCAAGGACTTAGCGCCCGATTTGGGACTGGTAAACCTTATTTCGCAGGATGTAGGTCGGGTTTTGTTGAATTTGTGTACAAATGCATTCTACGCCGTTCATCAACGCCAGAAGGTAATGGGGGAGCTTTATAAGCCTCGTGTACAAATCAGTACAAGGCGGATCAACAATAAAATTACGATTCAATTGATTGACAACGGAACCGGTATACCCGCCGACATTCGTCAAAAAATTTTCCAGCCGTTTTTTACGACTAAACCACCCGGACAGGGTACAGGTCTGGGCTTGTCATTAGCCTACGACATCATTACAAAAGGACATGGAGGAACGCTCACCGCAGAGAGCGTAGAAGACAAAGGGACAACTTTCACGATTACATTACCCGCTTAACCTGATAATGAATACAAATTACCTGAACTGAAATGAAGTAATTAATTAACCATTCATCAACTCATGCGCAACCTGTATCTGGTCTTTCTAACCCTCATTCTTCACTGTGTTACCTATGGGCAAAGTACGCCACCAAGCCAAACAACGGCTTCGCCAACGGATCTGAATGAACGTATTCGGATGCTGGAGGAAAATCTCCGGTTAGCGAATCAGGGGTTGGCTAAAACCGTTGACGACCTGCTTTGGTACCAGAAGCTGGGCGATGTGGCTGCCATTGATAAGATTCGGTATGGCAGCAAGCCGCCCCATGTTGTCAAGAATCCGACAGGTCAAGGAGCGACAAACCCGGTTGTCATTCCGGCTTATACGTTTGTGCCAAAGAAGTTTACGTCAGCTAAAAAACTGCCGCTTTTGATTTTTGTACATGATGGGATTCATGGCGATTTCAGTACGCTTTATGCACACGTTGTTCGTGAGCTACTCGATCAGGGATACCTGATTATCGCCCCAGAGTACAGGGGAAGTGCTGGCTATGGCGGTGAGTTTTATAAACAGATCGACTACGGGGATTACGAAAACGACGATGTACTGGCCGGGAAACGATGGGCGGTTGAAAACATGCCGCAAGCAGACCCCGATCGCGTAGGCATCATTGGCTGGAGCCATGGGGGCATGATCTCGCTGATGAATATTTTCGATCACCCCGACGATTATAAAGTGGCCTATGCCGGTGTGCCCGTTACGGATATTATTGCCCGGTTAGGCTACAAGCCGCAGGCATACCGAACCATTTTTTCGGAGGCTACCCACATTGGCAAAGACCCGTCCGATAATGTAGCCGAATACCGCCGTCGGTCGCCGGTCTGGAACGCCCAGAAACTTAAAACGCCCCTTCTGATTCACACCAATACAAACGACGAAGACGTAAACGTGCTGGAAGTTGAGTCGCTGATCAACGCATTGAAAGCGCATGAGAAAAAATTCGAGTACAAAATCTATCAGGATGCACCCGGCGGGCATAGCTTTAACCGACTCGATACGAAGCTGGCCCGCGATTCGCGCGAGGAAATTTACAAGTTTCTGGCCCGTTATCTGACCCCGCCAAGCCCGTTGAGATAAAAAGGAACATAGACAGTTTTAAAGAAGGCACGAGTCAAATTTCTATATTTGATGTATACCTCACTCTTTTATGAAGAAAATTTTAGTGGTTGACGACGAAACAGACGTAAAAGACCTATTTCTCCAACGCTTTCGTCGCGAGATTCGTAATGCCGAGTTCCAGTTAGCATTTGCCAATTCGGGCGAAGAAGCATTGACTTATCTGGCCGGTCATACATCGGAAGTTATCCTGATTTTATCCGATATTAATATGCCCGGCATGAGCGGTTTTGAGCTGCTGCGGCACATACGGCAGGATTTTCAGGCACCTCCACCCCCCGTTGTCATGATGATTACGGCCTATGGCGACCCCGACTCGGAGCGGCAGGCCGTTTCGTTGGGCGCGAACGATTTTTTAACAAAACCCCTCGACTTTACAGTCCTCAAACAAAAACTTCACGATTTAGCATGAAGGCCAAAATATTGGTGGTTGATGACGAGACAGATCTTGAACTGCTTATCAAGCAGAAGTTTCGACGACAGATACGGGAAAAACAATACGAATTCATCTTTGCGCACGATGGTGTAGAGGCTTTGGAGGTTCTGGCGCAGGAGCCGGATACAGATATGGTGCTGACCGATATCAATATGCCCGGCATGGATGGTCTGACGCTGTTGATCAAACTTCACGAAAACAACCCAATGCTCAAGGCCGTCATTGTGTCGGCTTATGGGGACATGGACAATATTCGCACTGCCATGAACCGGGGGGCATTTGATTTCGTGACCAAGCCTGTCAATTTTGAGGACCTGGAGTTGACAATGCAGAAAACGATGGAGTATGTGATGCAACTTCGTAAAACGCTGCAAGCCATTAAAGAAAACAACATTTTGCGGATGTATGTCGATGAGTCGGTGTTGACGTTTATGAATCGGCCCGAGTTCGAAACATCGTTGTCGGCAAGCGAAACTGTTGTAGCTACCGTTCTTTTTATTGATATCTGTGGTTTTACTGCCATTTCAGAACGCGAATCAGCCGATACGGTCGTGCGTCTGGTGAATCGCTATTTCGACGTGATGGTTAAGGAAATCATTGCGCAGGGAGGCTACGTCGATAAGTTTATGGGCGATGCTGTGATGGCCGTTTTTCGGGGGGAGTATCACTTCGACCGGGCCATTGAAGCGGCACTTGCTGTGCGAACACAGGTAACTACGCTTGAAGACAACCTGCCCAATCACCCAAACTATCACCCGCAGGTATCTATCGGCATCAACACCGGCGAAATGGTGTCGGGTAATATTGGTTCAGCCACACTCCGGCGTCTGGATTACACCGTAATTGGCGATGCGGTCAACATGGCTCAGCGTTTGCAATCGGTGGCTCAGGCTGGCCAAATTGTCATTGTCGAATCGGCACAACAGCAAATCGCCGAGTCGTTCACCTGCGAACGCATCGGCGAAGTAACCTTAAAAAACAAATCCGCCCCCGTGGTGATCTACAATGTGGTGGGATGAATTGATTTACGATGTACGAGTTACGATGTACGAGTGGGGCTAACGCATAAGAAATCGTACATCGTAACTCGTACATCAGTCTATTCTTCCGCCAGCGTTCTTGAGATGTTCATGCGGTAAACGCCCAGAGCAGGTAGAGCAGCCGCCAGAAGGCCAATAAGGATGGCAACGCCTAACAAAATCCATTCTTCGGGCAGGATACCGAAGGCCGCCAGATTGTAATGATATTCTGAGGAGACACTACTCGAAAATAGCCATAATCCAATACGGCTGAGGAGAATGCCCAAAACAAATCCTATCAGTGCCAGCACCAGCCCTTCCAGTAGCAGCATACCAAAAAGCTGGGCGCGGGTTGCACCCATAGACAGCATCAGAGCCATTTCATAACGTCTTTCCTTCAACGAGTTATAGAGGGAGACAAATACGCTGATGCCGGAAATAAGCATAATGACAATGGCCAGCCCCCGCAGGGTTTCGACACCCACGCCGAGTAACGAGAACAGCCTATTAATTTCAATATTGGGTAGGGCGGCCTGAAGTTTGGAGTTGCTGTTGATACCCCGTGCCAGCATCATACCCATCGGATTCCGAAATTTGATAAGCATGCTCGTAATCTCGCGGGGTTCTTCCGGGCCTTCCGTAGCATCGGCGGCTGGTGCTTCATGTTCTTCGTGATGCTCATGAATGGCCCAGATGCTGGAAAGTGGTGTAAGAATGAGTTGGTCGGTAACGGTGTTTGTACCACTCAAAATGCCAACAACTTTGTATTTCGTATCGGCATGTACTTCGCCATCCTTGTCGAGGCCGTGCGAGCCGGAGAAGGTATCCCCAATTTTCAATCCTGTAACAGCCGCCACACGGGGTCCGATAACGGTCTCTAAATCCTGTTGGAATAGCTTGCCCTGGGCTACGGTAGCTCCAAAGTGATCGAGGTATTTTTTGCTGGTGCCAACAATACGAAACGACTGGTAATTATCGCCCATCGACAGGGGGATGGCCGTTTTGATCATTGGGTTGCGCGTTAGCCGTTCGGCTTCATCAAGCGAAATATTGCCGACCGGCGAGTCGATCTGGTATATACTGGACAGAATCAACTGGAGCGGGCTTCCTTTAGCGCCCAACACCATATCGATGCCCTTTATATTTTTGCGAAACTGATCATCGAGTTGCTTGTTGAGCAAGAGTAGCAGCGAAATAATCGTGATGCCAAATGTCATCAAAAGCCCACTCAGGAAACTGCTTAGTGGTTTGTCTTTAAGATTACTCCAACTAATTCTGAACAGATTCATAGTATTTTAAAGATAAACGCAAAAGCCGCCAAGTATAGGGTAAAGAACGCAAAGAAAGGTTTTTTTGCGTTAAGTAGCGCGGACATCCTGTCCGCGTAGCCGAAGGCTAATTAGCGCAATATTAGCTTTCGGCTACGCGGACAGGATGTCCGCGCTACATTACAAATCCAGCTTAAAATGATGACTGGTGATGTTAAATCCTTTCTTTAAATAAAGTCGATGGGCATCGTAACGGGCCGGGTTCTGGCCCGAGTCGAGCGATACGCACTGGCAACCAGACTGGCGAGCCTGCTCTACCACAAAATCGACCAGCATACTTGCATATCCCTTGCCTCGCGCACTGGGAAGTGTAGAAAGATCGTCGATATAAATGGTTTTGCCGCTGTACAGAAAATTCAATGTTCGGTAGCCCATCACTGCCGAAGCGGGTTCTGAGGGGTCTTCGGCAGGTACAAACGCCAGTACAAAACCTTCGTTGGCTTGTTGAAAGCGTATTTGCTCGAAGGCTTGCTCAGAGGTCAAGTGCGGACGAAGGGCCAGCATAGCGGGTAAACACAGCCGAATATCAGCGTCTGATTGGGCAATTGTTGGGATCATAACTGTGCGCGAATGTCAAGTAATAGAGCGTCGCCCCCACGAGCCAGAATGGCTTCGGCTAGTGAATGTCCCAGCAAATGAGATTCTTCGGGTGGGCCTGTAAACGTTTCTTTTAACAACTGACTGCCATCCAGGCTCACCAGCCCACCGCTCAGGCTAATGGTTTGTTCATCGGTCCATTGGGCAAGGGCAAACGATGGAATACTGCAACCACCCTCAAGTCGTGCCAGAAAGGCCCGCTCGGCCCGCAGGCAGGCGGCTGTTGGGGCATGGTTGATGAGCCGCGTGATGGCTTCGCTAAGGTCGTCGCTCAAGGATGGTGTGGCAACTTCGATGGCAATACTTCCCTGCCCAACGGCGGGGGTAAATTCGGTAAGAGGCAAGCGTTCCACAATCAGATCGTCGTAGCCCATACGGTGAACACCGGCATAGGCCAGTAACAGCGCATCGCAGTGCCCCTCGTCGAGTTTACGAAGCCGCGTTTGCAGATTCCCGCGCATATCAACGGTGGTCAGGTGCGGGCAGTAATGTTTCAGTAACGCCACCCGCCGGGTAGAAGACGTGCCAATCCTGAACGACTCTCCACCCATCAGGGAAAGATTTTTGTTACGGCTGACAAGGACATCGTTGGCTGGTTCGCGCTCAGTGAAGGCAATAATATGAAGATCGGGAGGGAGGATGGACGGCAGGTCTTTGGCACTATGAACGGCAATGTCAATGGCTCCTGTCCGCAGTTGATCTTCCAGTTCCTGCGTGAAAACGCCTTTGCTGCCAATCTTCGAGAGTGACCGGTCGAGAACCAGATCACCCTTTGTTTCGATGAGCACTAACTCTGAAGTCAGACCGCCTTGTTGAAGTAATGTTTGTATATGTTCTGCCTGCCAAACCGCTAGTCGGCTGCTCCGTGTTCCAATTCTGATATGCATGATTTAACAAAGATACAGCATGAAAACCGGCTTTTCGAACTTCAGGCAGATTGTGGTAATGTGTAGAAAGACAACCACATACAGACCATAAATCGCAACACTATTGCTTCTGTATAAATAGACAATAAAAAATGGCGAAACAGGGGTTCATCGTGTCAAAACGGCATAATATAGCCAATATGTAAGCTGTTTGGCTGACAAGCTGGCCGAAAAAACGGTTACAATCTGGTTAGGCACGACGTTTGTTTATTAACTACTACTTGAACAGTAAATAAAATCCACTATGAAAGCGATAGAAAATGTGTTTAAAGGAACAGGCGGTCAAATCGACTTGCTAAACACGCTCTACGGTGGTTCGACTCAAACGACCATGAACGTGGACAAGGAAGACGAGCGCCTTGTTATAACCCTGTCTGCTCCCGGAGTAAGCGCCAATTCATTTAACGTGCTGGTTGAGGGCAGTAAACTCGTTCTCTATACGTTGTTGGTCAGCACGTCCACTAATCAGCTACAAAACGATGGTACTAGTCAGCGGCTGGCTGTCCCTATGTTTTTGCGGGTGCTGGACATTCCCTCTTTTGTTGATGTCGATCATATCGAAGCCGTTCATGAACATGGCCGGGTATTGGTTATGCTGCCCTTTAATGACAATGAATATATGCACCGTAAAATTGACATCAAAAATCTCTTTTAGCAGTCTGTGCATCTCTCCCGGAGCCTCAATTTGGTTCTGTATCCTATAGATCAGTTCGAAGCCGCTTCTACGGAAGTGGCTTTTTGTTTGTTCTCAAATGAACGGTCAGGAGTTGAACTTTACGCTGCTTATTTCAGGAATACCTCATCCGTATCGGTCAAAAACATCCGGGTGCTTTCGGTGTAAGTGCCACCCGTGGGGGCTTTATAGGTTAAGTCTACATAAAACGCCCGGTAACCCGAGGCAGGATATAATTCATTGACTGAAAACGTTGCTTTGTTTTTGATTCCCAAACTTTTCCCCGACCATTTCTCATCCTGAAAAATCATGTCTGTCGAATTGGCCGACCAGACTATAACGTTCTCCAGCTTATCGGGGGTCGCTTTTAGTGTGAGGTCTACACCCTTTTTAGTCGTCGATATAGTCCATTGACACTTTGGATAGGGTTGCTTGTTCAGGGTCATGCCGAAGAAAGCACTTAATGCTTCCAGCGCCTGTCGTTTGTCGCCCAGATCATGCCCAACATTGGGGACGTAATGAATGAAATTCTCGCCCGGAATCTGGCCAATATAATGCTTCACCGCGTCGACCGTCCAGTACTCATCGTTGGTGCCCATAAAGAGCATTTTGGGCATGGTTAGTTTTTTTCGGTATGAGTACGGATCAATCATTTCGTTGATAGCTATTCCCTCTTTTGTGTGAACTGTTTGCGGTATACCGATTTTCACATAGTCTTCAATCTGTTCGCTGTACTTATTCCAGATTTTCATCTGATAATCCAGATTGACCGGCATATTCAGAATATCAATGACCATAGGGGCAATGGCAACGGCCCGTTTGTCGCTTGCACCCGTGAGCCAGGTTGTCCAGCCGCGCTTGGACGCGCCCGACACAACAAACCGATTCACATCTTTATGGAGTGTCTGTTTGGCCAGTTCCTGAATGGCGTCCATTGCCCGAACGGCACTTTTCACCATCGGAAAAAGTAACGGCCACGAATAATCACCATCTTTTTTGAACTGATACAGCGTGTACGTAATCAGCGCGTCTTCGGTCAGGTTATCATAAAGCGGCTGATTGGGTGTTTGCCGGAGTACGGCCACAATAGCTTTGTTTTTTGTCGCCAGCGTACTCATTGCCCGATTAAACCCATCTTCGTGTCCGTTCCAGCGTGGTTCGCCATCTTTTATTGATCCGCCAGTAATGAATAGCAAGGCACCATCCTGGTTAATTTCCTTCGGAACCATTACCGTGAGTTGATGTTTCCAGATGTGCTCCCGCCATTTTTGAGATGTCAGCAGTACCTCATAGGCGGTAATATCGCCATAGGTATAGGTATCTTTTATTTCCCATTTAAACGACTGATCGCCATTTTTCAGGTAGCTTTCCAGTGCCGTGGCGGGTGTGATGCCATCGGTTGGTTTCGGGAGGATAAAGGAGAAAAGGGCAATGGAGCTGATCAGGCCTACAAGGACAAGCGTTTTAAGGAAATTCGGTTTCATCGATTGTGAGGGGTTTAGTTTGAGTAACGTGAGTGAAAACCCGCGCTACTTTTTATACGAATCAGCCTGCGGTGACTCAGCAATTAATTTCAGGGCTTCGGGCATATAGATTTCGGCGGTGTTTTCGCCAAGGCTTGTGCGGCTGATGTACTCGTACCGTTTGAAACTATTAAAATCTACTTTAGTGAGCATGTAGCCAAACGCGTCGTTTGTCAGCCCGAATAGCAAAGGGACATTGGCTTGCATGTGGCGTTTGATATAATACCCGATATTCGGCAGGGCTTCGCCTGGAATGGTCAGAATTTGTGCGGTGCCGATGTTGAGTAAATTCACCTGAGCCACAACCTTGTCTCCGGCGGCTACGTCATAGTTCAACGGGGAGTTTTTGACAATATATTTCATTATATCCGACTCAATAGGAAACGAGACACGACGAACGGCACAGAAAAGCGTTGGGTTTGGTTGTGGGTTGGCGGGGCTCAGGATGCGTAAGGCTTCGTCGGCCAGCAACTCGCCAATTCGGACACATTCTTCCCAAGTGTTTGCTTCCTTCGTATTTTCCCGCCGATTGTCGGCCGTTACCATACCGCCCTGGGCGCTGTTCATGAACAGGGCCACTCCCCCCACTTTCGATTCCAGTCGGCTGCAAAGCGGACCGCATAAATCAGGGCTGAGAATGCCCCGATCCGAGCCAATTACTTCTGGATGGATAGCATAATTGACGAGTGTGACAATGGGTTTGCCTGCATTCTCGCCAGATGTTGCCGTGGCCTGGATAACTCCGCAGCGAGGGTCGTATAGCTCGGGGGCGTAATAGTTATAGGCAATTTGGCCTTTCGCATCGCCAACCGCGATTTTTAGTGTAGCCGGGCTTACAGTAGCTAAGGCTTCATTGACAGCGTCGGCTATAGCCTGTACGCATTTGTTCAGATAAGCAAGGTCAGCAAACGATTCGCCTTTCTCATTCGGGAAACCGTAGGCATCGGGGCCGCTGTGTGTATGCGTGCAGCCAATAAGGATATTTTCGGGTGGAATGCCCTTTATCAGTGCTCTCGATTTGTTGCCAAGTACGGATGGCCACCCCAGGTTGTCGACGCTAACGATGGCAATACGCGTAGCGCCTTTTTCGAAGACACAGGCTCTCACATAGAGTTCCCCTTTTTTCTCGACTGCTTTTTTGGGCGTACCAATACCCCCCGAAACCGGTAACAAAGGATTGGGCGTGATAAGCCGGACGGCGGCTCCCGCTTTGAAGTCCTGTGCCAAAGCGGGAAAGATCAGGCCTAAAAAAGTAACTAGCAGAAGGAGTTTTTTCATACTTTGATAGCACAAGGCTCTTGCCTTGTGCTGTTATCATCCGGCCTCTGGCCGAATAAACCCGATGTTGTCTATTCGGCCAGAGGCCGGTTAATTATAGCACAAGGCAAGAGCCTTGCGCTATCAGATCATAACAAATTAACTACCACGGCTTCCCTGTTCCCTGAACCAGCCACGGTTTTGACCAGGCACTGTTTTTTCCGTCAGACTGTGAGTTGGCGGTTACTTCCAGTTTGTCTATGGCCGTTCCGGCGTTGGCTTTGTTGAGGTTCAACTCATCCCGCATGTAATAAAAGCGCAGGGGAAGCGCCTTTCGTTTTGCCGCATAACCTGCCGAGAGGGCCGGTAAACCCGTACGTCGGTAATCGAACCACGCTTCCGTAGCGTTTGTCCAGCTGGCAATCCATTTCTGGCCGATGATCTGTGCCAGCGTACCATCGTAGGCAACACCTTTCTGAGCAATGAAGGTCGTGTAGCTACTGGATAACCCCCAGGCGGTAAGTGAGGCTTTAACACCTGCTTCGTACTGCGTTTTTGCATCACCGGCGGCCCAGCCTTTCGATGAAGCCTCGGCCAGAATAAACCGCACTTCTGCCGCCGACATCAGCCGGGCTTTCAGCAACGGGCCTTTCGCCTGCGTGTATATTTCATTCAGGTACGAAACGTGTGGATTGACCGATGTCTGGCCCGGTGTCGGGTTGAAGTTGTAGCCCGATGGGAGCTGCGAAACACTTGGTGGCAGCCCTACATAATTCGGATCGGTATCAATCTGAGTCGTACCTACTTTATCCGGCGACAGATACCGTACACCGTTTATGATTTTATCGGTACCGGCAGGCAGTGAGGCATCGACAGAAAGGGGGATTTCTACCTTTTTTGCCCAAATAGCGAGCCGTGGGTCTTTGGTAGCCTGCATGGGTTTAAGCAGGGTCGAGCACATTTTTATCCGGCGGTAGTTGCTGCCGCTGATGTCGAACACCGTATTGGCTGGCCAGGAATCACCGGCATTGTTGCCCGCAAACGCCATTGTTGCATCGGCTGACGCATCGTCGATGATTGGGTACTGGGCAGGATTGGCAACAATTTTTTCAATACCGGCTTTAGCTACATCGGGCTGCTTAGCCGAAATGCGCATCAGGTATCGCAGCTTGAGTGAGTTGGCGAGTTTCTGCCATTTGGCCGGATCACCCGCATAATACATATCAGCGTTTTCGACAATGCTGGAATAGGCTGTTTTTGGTTTCGACAGCAAAACGCTGGCTTTATCCAGATCCGCCAGAATGCCCGCGTAGATGGTGGCCTGATCGTCAAATTTTGGCGCAATATAATCTGCGCTACCCTGTTCGCCCTTCAGCGCATTGGTGTAGGGCGCATCGCCCCAAAGGTCGGTAATCATGCCAAAGATCATGGATTTCATAACCAGGGCCACTCCCTGCTGAAATTCCATGTTGAGCGTAACCGCCCGCTGGTAGAGCAGGTCATTGTTGCGCAGCAGATCATAATATCCGGTCCAGCTTTGGTCGCCACCCCAGTCGTAGTCATTATGTCCGCTGAAAAAGGCATCTTTCTGCGTGTGCTGAACCACGCCGGACATGTCCTGATAGCCAAGGTTTAAGAACGTCTTCCCGGTCTCGGTGAGCACGGTGGGCAGAATCAGGTTCGGGTTAACCGTTTCGGGCTGAACGCCGTTTGGGTTCACATTCAACTGGCTCAGGTCTTTGCAGGAAAACAGGAAAGACAGTAGCAGAACCAGGCAGGCAGTGTTCTTTATAAAGGTATTTTTCATGGCAAATGGCGTTTGAAGTTCTTAAAACGTGAGACCAAGTTTGAAACCGACCGGAATAGTCCAGGGCGTTACGTTGTACCGCTCGATGCCTTGTTTAAACTGCGTACCGGCCTGTGGGCTGGACTGAGGCTGGAAAGCCATTTCGGGATCGACGTTGATTTTGGCAGCTGTCCACAAAATGATGTTTCGGCTGTAGACCGAGAATGTAGCGCTTTGCAGGCCAATCGACTTGACAAACTGAGCGGGTAGTTCATAGCCCAGCGACACTTCCCGAAGTTTGACAAAGGAGGCATCAAATGTGGCGGCTCGGGTAAAACTCCAGGGGTAGTTATCGCCATAAGGAATAATTTTGGTGCCTGCTCCACCCAGATTTTCGGTGTAGCCGGTTATGTTACCCTGCGAGTCATACTGCGCAATAACCCCCGGATTGAAAACGCCATACGCATACGTTTTACCACCAAATTCAAATGGATAGCCACCATAGGCTGCTGTTGGTCCACCTACGATAGGGAAGTAATTGCCCTGAATCTTGATGTTCTTATCGGCGTTTTCTACCAGCCAGTTACGGAGGGCGTCGCCGGTTCGGTCGCCGGGGTTAATCAGGTTATCCAAAAACCGCTGTGAGCGCAGGTCGGATTCCATGTACCGGTAGGTTTGCGATACGAAATCGCCACCTGCCCGCCAATCGAGGGAGAAGTTGAGTGTAAACCCTTTGTAGGAAAGTGAGCTTTGGGCACCCAGCATGAAGTTGGGATTGAAGTTCCCGATCTTGTTCTTCGTGTTAGTCGCGCTTTTGCTCTGCCAGGAACCGTCATTGTCCAGAATGGGATAGCCATAATAGGATGATTTCTGGTCGGTTACGGTAATAACCTCTGCATCGTAAATGTCCCCTACTTTATCGCCTACATACGTCCAGGCACCCCCTTTCGCATCGGTCCAGAGAGTATAATAGGGAATGCCTTCGGCCAGTTCTTTTATACGCGTTGTGTTCTTGGTGAAATTGGTGGTCAGGTCCCAGCGCAAACCACCTTTGTCGACGAGTGTGCCGCCGAGCGATAGTTCGATACCACGGCTTTCCAGCAGACCCGCATTGATGTTTTTTGTGGTGAAACCAGACGATGGAGAAATCTGCGAAGGCAGAATCTGGTTGCGGTTGTCGGACATATAGTATGTTCCCGAGAAGCGGAGTCGATTTCGGAACATGTTGTAGTCAATACCTACTTCGTAGGAAGTGGCAATTTCCGGTTTCAGATTGGGCAGCAAAATACTTCCCGATTTCGACAGGCGTGTTACACCGTTCCAGGCACCCGCATCGCCCAGGGTAGGATAGAGGCTGTAGGGGTTTGCATCATTACCAACCTGCGCAACCCCGGCCCGAAGTTTAAACATGTCGACGTTGTTGGACAGGTGCACTATTTCGTTGAGCAGCAAACTCAGCGAAGCCGACGGATAGAAATACGAGCGATTGTTGACCGGCAAAGTACTTGACCAGTCATTGCGGGCGGTTAAGTCCAGGTAAATCATGTCTTTGTAGCCCAGGTTAGCCGTAGCATACGCGCTGTAAATGGCCTTCTTGTAGAGGTAGTTGCTATACTGAAGATTATTTGGCGCGATATTCTGAATGGTGTACAGGCCCGGAATAATCAGACCCGCGCCACTTTTGCTGCTGTTGCTCAAGTCCGTCGATTGCGAGTAACGGTTGTTTCCCCCCGCCGATACCACAACGCTCAGGGCATTAAACCGCTTGGTATACGTTGCCAGGAAGTCGGCATTCCGTTCGTAGCGTTTCAGATTGATCAGACCATATGCCCCATTAGGTTCGCCGGTATAGCTTTTGGCTATTTTGGTTTCCCGCTGTTCAGAATAGGTGTCAAGTGCATAGCGCCCCATCAATTTGATTTCGGGAGTGATCTGCCATTCGGCTTTCAGGTTACCAAATACCCGATCCCGTACGTAGCCATTGTTTACTTCATAGGCCAGAAACCAGGGGTTATTATAGTTGCCTATACTTTGTGATTGCTGTTGTAAGCCTTCTTTACCGGGCACCCAGTAATTTCTCAGATCATTGATGTCGATGTGCGAACCCACCCCATATGCCCATTGCAGGGGGTTGGTACCGCGTTCGCCAGCAGGCCGGTTGTTGGAATTATTGCGGCTGAAATCCAGGTTTGTACTCAGCGTCAGTTTGCTGTTGACCCGCACATTTGTGCTGATGGCCAGCGTATTTTTGAACAGATCAGAATTAGGGACAATCCCCCGGCTGCTCATATTGGAATAGGACAGTCGATAGGTGATCTTCTCCGAATTGTTCGAGATCGACACTCCGTTTGTGCTTGTAATGCCGGTCCGGACAAAATCCCGAACGTTGTTTGGATGCGACACAAGGGGCGTTGGAATTTGATTGCCGTCGCTCCCAACGGGACTATTCCATTGAATGGCGTTATACCCTTTGTCTAATTCGGGGCCAACACCGCCCGACGAACTCTCGTCGATTTGCAGAATTCCGCCCGGATAAGGATTGTTGTCGGGTGTAAATGGAAGAATACCCGTGGCAAATTTGCTGCCCATTTTCAGGTATTTATAGGGCTGGTCAAAAACAGTATTCGACGTAACCGATACCGTCATTTTCTGTGATTTTGAGCCGCTTTTGGTTGTAATCAATACCACGCCATTACCCGCCCGTGAGCCATATAAAGCAGCCGCGCTCGGGCCTTTCAATATGGATATGTTCTCCACATCGTCGGGGTTAATGTCCGAAATGGCATTTCCATAATCGACGCGGTTGTCGTTACCTATCTGGCTAACATTGTTCAATGAATTGGCGACAGGAACCCCATCGACCACAAACAGCGGCTGGTTGTCGGTATTAAGGGATTTGGCTCCCCGGATAATCATACTGACCGACGAGCCCGACGGCCCGGTTGAGCTGATCTGAACACCGGCTACGCGACCCGCCAGTGAATTCAGGACGTTTTCCTGTGCTACCCGGCTCAGGTCCTTTCCCTGCACTTCGCCTACGGAGTAGCCCAGCGAGCGTGCTTCGCGCTTGATTCCCAGCGCCGTAACAACCACTTCGCCCAGTACTTCGTTGTTTTCGACTAAGGCAACATCAATGATCGACTTGTTGCCAACCACGACTTCCTGCGTTTTGTAGCCGATAAACGAATAGACAAGAACCGCGTTGTCGGCGTTTACGGTGATGGAGTAGTTTCCCCGCTGATCCGTAATCGTTCCGATCTGGGTGCCTTTTATTACAATATTGGCGCCCGCAATCGACTGGTTATTAGTGCCTATTGTTACGTTCCCGGTTATGGTTCTGGCCGGTTTATTTTTGGCAGATCCATTGGCCAGCACATGCGTGAAGCAGACCCCTACCAGCATAATGATGGGTAGTGTTTGCCTCAGAATCAGCTGAAAAGTAGAGAATGGTTTCATGCGTGTTCAATTATAAGGTGGTCGATAAATACACAGATTAATAGGCAGGCTATAGTTATTTACGGGGTTGGCGGACTGGTTTTATTTCGTTTGTTTATCCGGTTCAGGCTGATACGGATGTTGGTTCAGCAACTCCGTAAATAATGCTTCCAGTACTTCAGAATAGGTCTGTATGGCATCGGGCTTATGCAGACCCGCTAAAAAAAGATCCAGCTCCGCTCCCGACAGCTTATTTTTGAGTAGTTGCTCAATCAGATAGTTACTGTCAGGCGTTGACATAGTATCGTACCCTTTAGCTGGTTTGCGTATAGTACGGCTGACCCTGACTAAAGGACTATCATTAAGCCTATTAATTTTTTCAGAAGTAATTACAAAACCGCAAAATCGAGTTTCTCCCGCAGGAGTTGCTTGGCTTTCACGAGTTGGTTTTTTACTGTGTTTTTTGAAATTCGCAGCATCATAGCAATTTCCTGATAGGATTTGCCTCCATCCACATTTAGAAGCAGTATCGTTTTTCGCTTTTCGGAAAGTGAGTTGACTGCGGCCTCAAGTCGGCTAATGCGAGCTTCCTGATCTTCTGGCTCGTCAAACGTGCCCTGCGTTCGCTCCATGTAGCGTTGACGCAGCAGTTGGTTCTTTTCAACTTGCTTCAGATAGTCGAATGCCCTGTTTCTAAGGCAGGTAAACAAGTAAGAACTGAAATTCAGGTTTGGATTGATCTGGGCTCGGCGCTCCCAGATTTTTATGAAAACATCATGAATCATGTTCTCTGCCTCTTCCTGGTCTTTCAATAAGTAAAGGCAGAATTTAAGGGCGGGGCTGCGGTAGTGCCGGTACAATTGTGCGAAAGCCGCCTGATCGCCCTGAATGACGTTGCTGAGAATACGATCAATTGGGAAGTTGAGGTGCATACAGGGAAGTTTTAGGTAGGTGGCCAAATGAAATAATTAGATCGAATTCCAGTTAAACTAATCGCCCCAGAGCATATGCCCCTTATCCGGATGGTCGATTATATCCCCTATCATTAATCACCTTGGAAGAAGGTAATTGAATAGTTTCAAGAATTTATTGTAATTATTTTGCCTTTTTTCCAAATAATATTTGGACTTCCCTGCCAAAGATTTTGTCACTACTAGCGGACAAAAGCTTTATCTTCCCTTAAAAAAAGCTTATAGCCAAAATTTTATTTGGCACAAATAGTAGCTTCGGAACAAATATAGAGCAGTATTTTTTAATTCGTTTTCGCACTTTGCGTATTAATGCCTTCTATTTGCGAAAACTATATTGATTTTATAATTACATAATATAAAGGGAAGAAAAATCTTCTTTATAGCCTTGAAATCAGTCAATTACTTAACCATAGTATAATATATAATTTATGAACAATGTCGGTTTCTTTACTTTGGCAGGTGATCGCCGGGTGTTATAGCCATTGCCTGTAAGCGTGCTATTTCTGGTATTCGACTGTTCATAAAAATTTACCTGCCTGCGAATAGCCCGATGCCGTTGGTTCGGCGTATATCAACAGAACATAGTATGCCCGATTTTTATGTATAAATTCTGTTTTTCTGAACTCCTCACGTTAGTTGTTGCCATCTTTTTTTTGAGTACGAACACGGTAGCACAATCGGTCTATCAGGACAAGCCATATGGGCAAGTTTATAGCGTTAAATATTATACGGAGAAATCCAGCGGAAACCTGTCCGGCCTGGCCTGCGACCGAAACGGCGTCGTTCAGATATGTTCGTCGGATGGTCTTCTGCATCCCTATGGGGGCGAGTTTCTGATACTTGGCACCTTACAGCCCGACCGGACGTATAGGCCGCTAGAGGATATGAAAGTAGCTGCCATTAGTTCTTGTGATCAGCAAATTGTTTACCTCAGCAACCGGGCAGTATTGAGTAATGCCTGGGCCGGAAAACTGCTTGGCGAACATCAACTTCCGAAAGCCAGATTCTTTGATGGAGGTACTAATTTTACGTTCCTTGTTTCGGACGGAAAGGCCCTGCATCTGGTCAAAGAGGGGGCTATTTTGTGGAAAGGAACAATCCCCGATGATGAGGTGATTGGTGTCCGGTTTCAGCCTGGTTCCGGTCTATTCTGGATATTAGGCCGAAAATCAGTGTATTCGCTTTCAGAAAAAGGGGACAAACTCAGCAAGGTGTTTGAGGGCAGCAACTTCACCTCGTTTACGCTTGCCGGCAAGAGCCCAGTGCTGATTATCGGTACCAGCGACGGCTATATCGAAGTTGATCCCATCCGTAAAAAGCAAATTGGGGCGATCCGCCGGAAACTCCCCTGTACCGACATTACGACTGTGGCCGAGGTAAATGGTACACTTTGGTTTGGCACCCCACAAGGTGCATTTGCCCTACGGCAAGATGGTAAATTCGACTACTACAATGGCGAACGCTGGTTGCCCGGTAATGCCGTAACCCAGATCGCGGCCGGGCCGAAAAACACAGTGCTGGTACTCACCACAGCGGGTATGGCCGAAATCAGAACGAAACTCATGACGCTTCATGAGAAAGCGCTATTCTTTGACGATAAGGTGCGTCGTCGGCATATCCGGAATGGATTTAACGCATCATTGGACGGCCTGGAGAAAGGCCATCTGGCTACGGGTTATCTGGCTGATTCTGATAACGATGGGTTGTGGACGTCGATGTATCTGGCGGGTGAGGTATTCCGATATGCCGTGACAAAAGATAAAGATGCGCTGCAAAACTGCCGGGAATCGCTCGATGCTATGGAACGGCTCTATACGATTAATCCCGTGCCGGGTTTTCCGGCGCGGTCGTTTGAGCGGGCGGGCTATATTGCCAGACTCAGCGATCCTGAACGCTGGCAGCATTCGCCCCAGGTGGACTGGGACTGGAAGTCGACAACGAGCAGCGATGAAATAATCGGGCACATTTTTGCCTTTGGGGCTATGGCCGAACTGATGGACGATAAGAATCTGCAACGACGGTCTATTACGCTCATTGACACGTTGATGAGTCATATTCTGACCCATGACATGTATTTGATTGATTTCGACGGCAAGCCAACCATGTGGGGTAAATGGAATCCTGCCTATGTGAATTCTTTCCCGATCAATGTAGGCGACCGCAAACTCAACTCCTCCAATATTGTGGCCATGCTCCAAACGGCCTACCGGTTCACCAAAAAGGAGAAATATAAAACGAAAGCGCTTGAACTGATGCAGAAACACGGCTATCTGGAAAACCTGATGCGCCCCATGAGCGTAATCGGAAAAGCCCCGGATGATGCCAGTGAACACAGCAAACACATGTCGGACGGCTGGAATCACTCCGACGATGAGATGTATTTTGTGGGCTATTGGGGACTGTACCGGTATGCTCTGAACGATGCGCTCAAGGCGAATTTTAAAAAAGCCATTATCGACCATTGGGAAGTTGAGCGACCCGAAAAAGAGGGTGCCTGGAATATTTTTACGGCCCTTACCGGGACCAAATCGTTTGATCTGAATGAGGCTATCTGGTACTTACAGGAACACCCACTCGACCTGATCGACTGGGAGATCAGAAACAGTCACCGCAAAGACATTGAGCTGTTACCCGCCAATTTCAGGCAACAAACTACCAAAGAGGTGCTCTCTCCTGCCGAGCGGCCCGTTCAACGACACAATGGTAATACATTTGAGTTGGATCGAACCCGGAGCAACGGTCAATCCGAACACAGTGCGGGCGATATCTGGCTGCTACCTTATTGGATGGGTCGCTATCTGGGCATAATAAGCGGGCCGGTCGGGAAGTGAGCCATTGCCATACATTATCGAAAATGAATTTTTTCAGTAGGATGCAGACATCAAAAAGGACGCTACGTTCAGACTTGCCGAATAATATCCTGTTGGCAATTGTCCAGAGAGTCCGTCAAAATGCCGGGGCTGTCTTTTGTTTTATTGCCTGTTGGCTGATTGGCTTTAGGCCCGGTTTCGGTCAACCGGCGGTAACTGACTCCACCGGCTTTTATCGGGCCAGGCTAGTCAAAAACTACAAAATTGGTGTTTCCGCGCACCGGGGTGCGTCGGGTATAGCGCCCGAAAATACACTGGCGACTTTTTGGCTTGTTCTACAAATGCAGGTCGATTATATCGAAATTGACATTCGAACAACTAAAGATGGCCAGCTTGTTATTTTACACGACGCTACACTGAATCGCACCACTAACGGAGCCGGACCGCTAAACGGTCAGACACTTGCTGAACTGAAAAAACTATCGGCGGCAAAAGGAGCTGGCGAGTCATTTCAATCCGAACAGATTCCATCACTGGAAGAGGTATGTCAACTACTGGCCGACTGGAATGCTCATCATCAGGCAAGAACAAAGCTGTACGTTGATTGTAAAGACGTAGCCCCAGCGCCAATGGTCGCTATATTAACCCAATATGGGCTCCTGACCGACGCCGTTTTTTACGGTTCCGACGATAACCTGCTCGCCCTGCAAAAGGTGGCTCCGTTGGCAAAGCTTATGCCTTCTCTCAACAAAGCCGACATGATGACCGATAAAATTGAAAAACTGCATCCGTATGCGTTTGATGTAAGCTGGCCTGCCGTTACAGAAGCGCTGGTTGAGAACATTCATCAACAACAGATCAAGGTATTTTCTGACCTGTTAGGTGGCTATGATTCTGTCAGTCAATACGAAAAAGCGGCTCGCCTGGGCGTAGATGTCATTCAAACAGATCATGTTCTTCATGTATATAAGGCACTATCAACAGAAGCGGTTAAGTAAGAACAAGGCTTTATTCTGACCATTAGCAACACATGAAAAATGAATTAAAATTCTGCATGGGGAAGCGCAACAGAACAATAACGCTCGGAAACAGGCAAAAAAAGACTAATTTGGTCTGATTGTGTACCTACCCTCTCTCGGCAATCTCTCTTCTTACGACAACAAAATGACGACATCACATTCGCCCGCTGAACCGGCTATTGCACAGCCTGCGCCTGTTAAACGACTTCTTTCGCTCGATACGCTTCGCGGTTTCGATATGTTCTGGATCATGGGGGGTGAAGAAATCTTTCATGCGCTGGCAAAAACTACCGGTTGGGCCTGGGCTATTGTTGTGGCTGACCAGTTCTCGCACCCCGACTGGAATGGCTTTCGGGCATACGATCTCATCTTTCCGCTCTTTATGTTTATGGCGGGTGTTTCAACGCCATTTTCAGTGGGGTCAAGGCTGGATAAGGGAGTGGACAAAACAGAAATTGCCCGCAAGATTATTAGCCGGGGACTGGTGCTGGTGCTACTTGGGATCATTTATAACAACGGCCTTTTTACTAAAGCTATCCACGATATGCGTTTCCCGAGTGTTCTTGGTCGTATCGGGCTGGCGGGCATGTTTGCGCAGTTAATTTATCTCTATGCCCGGCCACGCACCCAGTACATCTGGTTTGCCGGACTTTTGCTGGGTTATTGGGCCTTGATGATGCTGGTGCCTGTGCCCGGTTGCGGGGCGGGGGTGCTGACTATGGAATGTAATCTGGCCAGTTATATCGATCGGCTGGTGGTTCCGGGCCATTTGTACAAAACGATTCATGACCCGGAAGGACTGTTTTCGACCATCCCGGCCATTGGCAATACGTTGCTCGGCATTTTTGCCGGGTCATTTCTGCAAAAGCAGGGCAAAACGGGAAACCAGAAAGCGCTGCAATTACTGGGGGCAGGTGCCGTTTTTGTACTCCTTGGCTGGCTTTGGAATTTTGTTTTTCCCATCAACAAAAACCTCTGGACCAGCTCGTTTATGCTGCTTACCGGTGGGCTGAGTTTACTGCTGCTGTCGGTATTTTACTGGATCATCGACGTAAAAGGTATCAAACGCTGGACATTTTTCTTCACAGTCATTGGCATGAACTCCATCCTGATCTATCTGGCGGGCGAGTTCATTGATTTTGGCTATGCGGCTCGTTTTTTCTTTGGTGGCCTACTCAAGCTGTCCTCTTCCGAAGTCGTCCATGAGGTGGGTGGTGCGCTGGCTTTTATCGCCGTTGAATGGGCTTTTCTTTACATTTTGTACAAGAAAAAAGTATTCCTTCGGGTGTAATGAAATACGGGGTCGGTTACAGGGCTTTCTTATAAAAATCGAATTCATCCAATGATGACTAAAAATGGAACCGCACGGGCGGCCCCGACGGATGACACCGATTGAACGGATTTTCACGGATAAAATTCAGTAACGTCAGTTGTTCCAATGGAAATCCGTTCAATCGGTGTCATCCGTGTTCCATTTCTGTTACTAAAAAAGCGCCAACATAGCCTATACCAAATTCAGCTCAAGTTCCTCCTGCAAGCGGGCATAATCAGCAAATAAGCCGTCGATTTGTTGTGCGATGGCTGGCGTAAATGTGCCTACGTCTCGCCGGGTAAAGGTGGATACGTTGAGCCCCCGGCGCTGCAAAAAGTATTTCGAGGTGATCGGGTAAACGTGGTGCATAACGTCCATTTTATCGATCAGAAACTGTTGAGCCCGGTCCACTTTTTCCTGTTGACTGGCATCATCGTAGTGTTGACAAAGCCAGACGATCAACTCGGGGAAGTAATTTCCCTGAATGCAGGAGAGCCCCGCCGAACCAGCTTTTAACGACGCGACAGCGTGCCCCATATAGGCGTCATATAAACCAAAGCCAGGCCGGGAAGCCAGTCGGATTTTTTCCTTGATCTGGTCCAGGTCAAGACAGGTATCTTTGTGGTAGATGACCCGCCCGGTGTTCACAAACAGCTGTAAGTTCTCCGGCGAAATCAGGCGTTTATAGGGAACCGGGCACTCATAAAACCCAACCGGAATCGTTTCGGTACGGTCCAGCAACTGAAAAACGCGCTCGTTGAAAACAGCCTCCGATTCGGTTTCCTCCGCCAGCAAACCCGTTATCAGAATAACGGCATCCGTACCGGTGTCATGCACCTGTTTCACAAAATCGGCCTGTTGGTCAATCGCCCCGCCGAACGTGCCGGTGGCCACAACAGGAACGGCCCCGTTCACCACCTTGATAACGTGGCCGATAATCTGAAGCCGCTCGGGCGCACTCAATTCAAACATTTCGCTCGACAGGCAATTGGCAAACAAACCAGCCGCACCAGCTTGCAGATAAAATTCGGTGAGCCGGGTCAGGGCATCAAAATCAATGGAGCCGTTGTCGGTAAATGGGGTGAGCATCACCGGAATAAAGCCTTTAGTCGCTGTTTTCATGTTAATTATTCGATACGATAGCCGCTCGTTTGGTGCGGTTTACTCTACCGCTTTTTAGTTTTGTCAAGAGTATACCGATCAAAAAGATGGTAAGGGTACCTACCACAATAATCATATTGCTATGAAGCGGATTGCGCAGATAGCTATAGGCATCGGGCAGGTTGCCGGAAAAGGTCATCCAGAGAATAACCAGCACACCAATGGCGGTGGCCGTAAGGGCTTCGTGGCCGTTGGTACGCCGACTGATCAGCCCCAGCAAAAATAGGCCAAGCATTCCAGCCGCAAAAATACCGGAGAGTGTCCACCAGGCATCCAGAATACTTTTTACGCCAATCATAGCCAGCCCCGCCACCAGGCCCATGATGCCAACCACCACCGTGGCCAGATGCAGCAGCAAAAGCTGTTTTTTGGGAGACGGATTGGGGTTAAAATAGCGTTTGTAAATATCTTCGGTGAAGACCGTTGCCGATGCATTCATGCCCGAACTGATGGTACTCATGGCCGCCGACAGGATAGCAGAAATGATCAGGCCCATCAGACCCGGCGGCACATTGGTTACCATAAAATGCGGCATTACTTTATCGCCATAATCGGCGGGTTGGAGGGTGGCCATTAGCCGGGATACTTCACTGGCTGAGGCCGTAGCGGGTAAGCGATCCAGGGCCACTTTCTGTTTAATGGCTTCGATAAATTCGGGGTGAACCTGATAGTAGGCAAACAGGCAGGAGCCAATGACAAAAAACAGAAGTGACGCCGGCACGTACAGCCATACGCAAAGCCAGAGCGATTTGGAAGCCTCTTTGGCCGAGGAAGTGGTATGATATCGCTGTATGTAATTCTGATCCATCCCGAAGTTATTCAGGTTGATAAAGAACCCGTATAGCAACACCACCCAAAACGAAGATTGGGTGAAATCGGGCGAAAACGTACCCAGACTAAATTTATCATGAGCCGCCCCAATGTCCACAATGGAGGATACGCCCCCCGGCATGGCCTGAACAATGAGGTAGAGAATCAGCAGGGCACCAAACGTTTTGACAACGGCTTGAACGACCTCCGTCCAGATGACGGCTTCTATGCCACCCAAAACGGTATAGATGATAATGCAAACGCCCATCACGATCATAATCATCTGCATCGAGAAACCCGTCAGGGCCTGTAAACTGAGGGCAATACCCAGAAAAATGGACCCCATGCGAGCCAGTTGGGTAAGTAAAAAACAAACAACGGCGTAGGTCCTTGCCCAGGGACCAAAGCGGTGCTCAAAGTGAGTGTAGGCTGATATTTCGCCCGTTTGCCGATAGAACGGCACAAAAAAACGAGCCGCCATGTATGCAGCCAGAGGCATGGATAAGCTAAAAACGAATGAATTCCAGTTTCCACCAAAGGCTTTCCCCGGAACGCCCAAAAATGTGTTGCTGCTCAGAAACGTAGCGTAAATGGACAAGCCCGTTGCCCAACCCGGAATAAGGCCCGATGCTTTGGTAAACTGATCGGCATTTTCGTTTTTTCGGGAAAAGTAAACGCCTACCAGCACCATAGCAACAAGATAGACGGCAATCATAGCAAGATCAAAAAAAGGAAGGTTTTTCATGCACGCACTGTCAATAAAGTAAAAATCGGGTAGGGACTGAAAATCGGGTTTACATCACGGACATTCGTTGGCGTGAGCCCTGAGGCATTAAAAAATAAAAAAGCCCATGTCTGTCGATAGTATCTTTAGTACTGAATCAAGTACTATATGGGCTACTTAACCTGACTATTTATGCGTACTGGTTTTTATACTACCCTTTGTTTTTTGGTTCTTATTGGTGCAAATAGCTGTCGGTCATCAACTAAAGGAAGCGAAGAAGACGGAAAACTACTGGCTGTTTCCTGGGAACTGGTCAGTAATTTCACGGAGGTAGAAAATGGATTCAAGGCTTGCTTTACGCTGACAAACAACAGCAGCTTACCCCTGACGGATGCGAATTGGACGTTATTTTTCAACATGTCGCCCCGGCCTGTGCTTCCCGCCAAAACACCGCAACCCGCTACGGTTCAGCACATAAACGGCGACTGGTATAAGCTTAAGCCCAATAAAGGGTTTAGCCTTAAACCGGGAGCTTCAACGACCGTTCTGTATGAAGGTACAGAGGCCATTACGAAGGTCACCGATGCTCCTATGGGCATGTACATTGTTTTTTACGATTAGGAAGGGAAGGAAGAAAACGTGGTTGAGATTGCGAACTACACCGTCCGGCCATTTACCCGGAAAGAGCAGATGATTCGGGGTAAGGACGATCTGGAGCCATTGCCAACCGCCCAAAATACGTATCGAAATAATCTGGCGTTTTCCCTGCTACCGGCTGAACAGCTCCAGAAAATCATTCCGTCGCCCATTAAATTGACTACTGGTGCGGGACGGCTGGCCTTAACGTCCTCATTGCCGATTTATGCGGAGAAGGGGCTCGAAAATGAAGCTGATTTCCTGAAACAGAAACTAAAAGCACTAACCGGAAAAGACTTTTCGATCAGCACCGGAACCCCGTCGGCAAAGGGTATTCTCCTGAAAACGGGCCCTATCAGCGTTAAAGGAATTACCAAAGAAGCCTATAAACTGGATATCGACGGAAACGGCGTGTCCATTACCGGAAGCGATGCTGCCGGGGTGTTTTACGGTGTTCAGAGCTTATTGGCACTTATACCTATAGAAGCCTATTTGACCCCGGCAGCCGACATTGAGCTTAGGTACACGCAAATTGAAGACGCTCCCCGTTTCCCATTTCGCGGGCTACACCTGGATGTAAGCCGAAACTTTCAAACGAAGGAGACAATTCTGCGGATTCTTGACCTGCTGGCGTTTTATAAAGTCAACCAATTTTTGTTCTATACGACCGAGGACGAAGGCTGGCGTCTAGAGATTGACGGCCTGCCCGAACTGACCAAAGTTGGTGCACAACGGCAGCATACGTCCGGTAAAGAAACCTCCGTGCTGCACCCGGCCTATGGGTCCGGCCCAACCCCATACAAAGAGGGCAAATACGGCAGTGGCTATTACACAAAGGCTGATTTTGTCGAAATTCTGAAATACGCGAAAGCGCGTCATATCAAGGTTATTCCTGAGTTGAATTTTCCGGGTCATGCGCGGGCCGCTATCAAAGCTACGGAAGCTCGCTACGAGCGGTTGATGAAGGAAGGTAAACCGAAAGAAGCCAGCGAATACCGACTCATCGACCCTGACGACAAATCGGTGTATATGTCGGCGCAGGGATATTCCGACAATGTGGTAAGTGTTGGACCGGAGTCTACCTATCATTTCTATGAAAAAGTGGTAGACGAAATCACTAAACTATACAAGGAAGCTGGCCTTCCGATGGATGTTATGCACGCCGGTGGCGATGAAGTACCCGAAGGGGTCTGGACAAAATCGCCAATAGCGGCCAAACTTCTCAAAGATAACCCGACGATAAAAGACCCTAAAAATTTACAGGCTTATTTCTTCCGCAACTTGCTGAAACGACTCAGAAAACGCAATCTTGAGGTGCATGGCTGGGAGGAGGTTGCCCTTACTAAACTGGCAAACGGGACGTATGTGCCAAATTCCGAATTTGTTGGTCAACATGTGGTTCCTTACATCTGGAACAATCTTTTTGATCCCGATTTAGGTAATCGGATGGCCAATGCCGGATATCCGGTTATTCTGTGCAACGTATCGAATTTCTACTTCGATATGGCCTACAACAACGATCCGCAGGAGCCGGGACTTTATTGGGCCGGATACGTTGACACCCGAAATAACTGGGCCTTTGCCCCCTTCGATATGTTTAAGACTACCTATAAAACGGCTATGGGAAAACCAATCAATTTTGCCGGTCTGGAACGAATGAGGCCCGATGCGCGTAAAAACGTACTGGGTATTGAAGCGCAGCTCTGGAGTGAAACGGTCAAAGGACGCGATATGGCCGAATACGACATTCTGCCCAAGTTACTCGGCTTTGCCGAGAGCGCCTGGGCACCGGAGCGGCCGTGGGAAACCATCGAAAACCGGCAGGCCCGTGAGAAGTCGATGGCCGTGGGCTGGAATGTATTTGCGAATACGCTGGCACAGAGGGAACTGCCCCGACTGGCCCGCATAAACGGGGGGTATAACTATCGGCTGCCGCTGCCGGGGGCTACATTCGACAAAGGTCTGCTAACCGCCAATGTCGAGCTGCCGGGTCTGCTGGTTCGATACACAACCGATGGCTCCGAACCTACCATGCAATCGGCCTTGTATACGGCTCCAGTGAAGGTGACGGGTACGGTGAAACTGAAAAGTTTTGATCGCGCTGGTCGGTCGAGCCGGTCAGCGATTGTTGCCGTTCCAAATCCATGAGGTCTCGCAGACCGTATGGGTTAAAACCAAAAACTGCTTTTTTATGACTATTGGGGTTGATTTAGGAGGGACCAACGTACGGGTTGGTCTGGTCGATAAAGGCGTACTTGTTGACCAGCGTAGCATGGCGCTGGAGCAAAAAGACTCGCTATCGGCAACGCTGGCGCAGTTGATCGAACTGATCCGGCCATTCACGCAGGCATCCGTAAACAGCATCGGTATTGGCGTTCCGTCGGTGGTCGACATAGAGCGAGGCATTGTCTACAATGTGGTCAATATTCCGTCCTGGGAGGAAGTGCCTCTGCGCGATATTCTGGAAAAAGAGTTTGATCTGCCGGTTTTTATCAACAATGATGTAAATTGTTTTATTCTCGGCGAACATCAATTCGGGCTGGCAAAGGGCTATCGGTCGGCGGTCGGGATGTCTATTGGTACGGGCTTGGGTTCGGGTATTATCATCGACAATCAACTCTATTCGGGTAGTAACTGCGGGGCGGGTGAAATTGGGTTGTTGCCTTATCTCGACAAAAACATCGAATCGTATGCTGCTTCCGTTTTTTTTGAGGCTGTTCACGGAACAACTGCTCTTGACGCCAGTCAGGCGGCTAAACTGGGATCGACAAGCGCCCTGCAACTCTGGGCCGAATTTGGAAAACACTTTGGTGTGGCGGTCAAAGTAGTACTCTATACCTACGACCCGGACGTAATTATTCTGGGAGGCTCCATTGCCAAAGCCTATCCTTTTTTCAAAGCCGCCATGTTTGACAGTATGGCTGACTTTGCCTATCCGGTAACCCTCCAGCGGCTGAAAATTTTTCAGTCTCAGAATGAGAACATTGCGTTGCTTGGAGCTGCTGCCCTGGTGCGTCAACTGGTTTAAAACGCCCTCCGTCAACCAAGTCGAAATGAAACGAAACGCCCTGGTTGTTGCCCTGATTCTATTAATTTTCTTTGTTATCTCCTTTTTGACCAATATTCTGGGGCCTATTATTCCCGATCAGGTCGAGAGTTTCCAGATACGTATCGGGTTGGCGGGGTTTCTTCCTTTTGCTTTTTTTGTTACTTATGGTGTATCCATTCCATCGGGAATTCTGGTAGAAAAATACCGGGAAAAGCTGGTTCTGATCTGGGCCTTTTTTCTGGCCTTTCTGGGGTCGCTCCTCTTCGCCCTGATCCCGCATTTTTCGGTCGCCCTGGTGTCGTTGTTTTCTATTGGTGTGGGAATGGCCATGTTGCAGGTTGCTATTAACCCGCTGCTGCGCGTGGCTGGGGGCGAAGAGCACTTTGCCTTTAACTCGGTGCTGGCGCAACTTTTTTCGGGAGCCGCTTCGTTTTTCAGCCCATTGCTCTACAGCTACTTTGTGCTGACGATCCATACCGATACAACCTCTTTTTTACTTCGGCTACTCAACTAGGTTGTACCGCTTCATTTCGAATGGGTGTCGTTGTATTGGATCTTTGCCCTCACAACCCTGCTTATGATGGTAGTGGTGGGGCTGGTCAAATTTCCGGCTGTGGCCCTCAAAGACGATGAACGTATAGAGATTGGCGGAACACTTACCGAACTACTTAAAAATAGAACGATGCTTCTCTTCTTCGCCGGGATATTTGCTTATGTGGGCACCGAGCAGGGCATTTCTAACTGGATGTCAAAATTCCTGCAACTCTATCATGGCGTTGATCCGGCGACCGAGGGCGCTACGGCGGTAGCTTATTTCTGGGGGCTGATGACCATTTGCTGCCTGCTCGGCTTAGTGCTTCTGAAGTTTGCCGATAGTCGTAAAGTTCTGATTTTCTTTACAGTAGGTGCCATTTTGTCGTTGGTGTTGGGCTTGTTATATGGCCGGGAAATGAACGAGCTAGGGTGCCCGCCCAATTCGGCCACGTAGTCTGTCACTCATTCACCTTTTCTTTCAGCAGCCAGATATCCGAAATGCGGGAATTTTGCCGCCAGTTCAGGTGCGATTCTTCGGGCTGGTCGAATGTCACGCTAATGCGGCCATCCTGCGTAGCCGACAAGGGAATGATCCATTCTTTAACCGTATCAGCTTCGCGGTTATAGATCATGGGTTCCAGCCGCTGGCCATCCACGCGCAAAAGGGCTTCGCCAAAACCAACCACCCGAAGGCTGTACCGCGCACCGGGGTCGAGGTTTTCATAACTAAGCGCCGGGCTTCGCTGAAACGTTTGCGACGATAATCGGGCACGGCTTAGGCCATCTTTCCACCAGGCAATATCGGTGGCATCGTCGGAGATGGTTTTTATGCGTGGCCCTTTACTTATGTTCGATACATCGTCGTAGAAACTGCCTTTCCCTGGATTTTCCCAGGTGCTGATTTCCCGCAGGCGGGTTACCTGCTCGCCCGTCGTTTTCAGCGATCTGATTTTTATAAATTCATCGGCCAGCCACCAGCGGTTGTTTAATGGGTAATCGACGAAGTCCAGTACGCAGCCCCGTTCGTACCCTTTCGCTTTGTACTTCGCCACACTTGTTTGTAAACCAATCGACGCAAATAAATCGGCGCATAACGTCTCTATTTTGCTTTTTAACTCAGGCGAAATGGGGCTTTTATCAGGCTGATTAACAATGTCAAGAGCCTGGTTCATTGCTGTTTCGGGTCCTATCGCATTGGCGTTGACTAGTATAAAATTCGCTTTCTTTTCAAGGCTTTGTTCATACAATAACCGCCTGCGGGTGTAGGTGTCGTAATTGGCGCGGAGCAGACAAAGCTGCCAACGCCAGTTGGTTGCCAAAGCGGGGTTATCGGCTTCCAACTTTTTCCAGAAAGCAAACGTTGTTTCAACACCCCCGTTTTCGGCTAATGGACCCTGCCAATTTTGTTCGAGGGCCGCAATTCCATTGGCGGCAGCTTCGTCCAGCTTCGGGCCATAGAAAAAACGGCCATAATCGGTCAATAGCTCATGTACATCCGCATCCGAACGCCAACCGCGCTGGCTCCAGATCACCTTGTTGACGTCGTCGTGACACCCATCCGAATACGAAACAAAGCCGTCGGTAAACGGGGCGGAGTTTGCCTGTGTTTTCGCAAAAAAATACGGGCGCGGATTGGTGGCTTCGCGGCCCAGTGTAAGAGCATACGCCTGATCCCAACGTTCGACCGGGTATTCGCAACGAATGTTGTGGGTAATGTCGGGATATTGCCGGAGCTGGTATTGTTTCGGCAACCGATAGCGGGTTTCGGCCAGCGATGGGCTTCCCGGCCCATGTACGACCCCCGCTAGCCAATCGGGTTTTTGTTTGGCCAGATAGCTATAGAAATAATCAATCTGTTCAACCGTAAACCCTTGCAGCGATAGCCAGATTTTCGCTTTCGGATGGTATTTGATCAGGCGAGTTTGCAAGTCGTTCAGGAAAGGCATTACCACTTTCGGGTGGTTATCACCCGGATCGCCCCCCGGCACGAAAATGTGGTCGAGACGAGGGCAGGACCGGTAAAACGCTTCGTGCAAATCGAGTTCGGCTTTTCGCTTGATTGAGTCTGTCAAGTTAATCGTGGCGGGTGTCCACACCCAATAATCGAGGTCGTATTTCTGACATATTTCACTCATTTTTATCCGCATCTCCGAGGCCGGTAGTTTAAAGTGGGAGCTGGGCTTTTCGGCTTCATGAAAGGGAATACCCTCAATGGCATTTGTCCCAAAAATGGCCAGCTCCCGAATATACTGGTCAAACTGAGCTACAGACCAGGCGTCGTATGAGTTGGCCGTTGACCGATACCCCAATTGATGCCCGCGTATTGGGTAGTCAGGTGCCGTTGCTATATCGGCGGGTACGGACAACTCCAGCCGGTTTTTATCCATGTTGAGCTTTCGCAGTACCCAGCCGGCACCGAACAGAATACCACGGGCATCGGCCCCTATAATCCAAAGCGTAGTTCCCTTTGGGGTAGTTTCCTCAACAACCCGAAAGCCTTCAGGCATCAATTCGGGCTGGTCTTTGCTCGTGTTAACCGGAACCCGAACGCCCTGTAAAACCTGATCGCCAGACAGCACAAAGGCCACGCAGACTGTGTTCGTTTTGGGCCAGTTAGACACAGTCTTAAGCGTTATTCCGGTTCGCCGGGCCACTTCCTCTACAAATACTTGCGGGGCCGTTTCGTGCATGGGCGCAGGTACCGAGGGCGATATGAGTAAAACGGCCCGTTCAAGCGTGATGGACTGGGCTGCCAGTGATGCGGAACCCACTAACATCAGGATAAGAAATGAAAAGATGCCCGTTTTATGCCGGTTCGAATTCATAAAAATGGGTGAGAAATCAGTGTAGGCTTATTGATTAACTGCCTGTTGAATTTTACGAATGGCATCGGCAAACGAGTCCATATCGCTGCGTGTACCTAACATGGCTTGCTGAAAAATCCATACGGCTTCATCGGCGCAGGCCCGTTCGGCAACCGGGCAGTATACGGTCGAATAATCGACTGAGTCGGGGAGGGCATAACAAAGCCAGTTTTTTTCCTGGAAAACAGGTTGTTTATACAGCGGATGCGGGTAGCCTGACGAACAAGGCAGCCCTTCTGCCAACAGCATAGCTACAAATTCCTTTTTCGACAGCATGCCGAACGTTGCCTTGTCATACTTGAAAATATACAAATGATACGAATGGCGTATCTCGACCTGTCCCCGACTCAGCGGAGTGATTCCATCTATATTCTCCAGCAGGCTATCCAGATAGAGACCATTTTCATTTCGAATGCGCGTTTGCTCCTCAAGCCGGGTTAATTGCTGGCTGAGCAAAACCGCTTGTAGCTGGGTGATCCGGTAATTGCAGCCCGGATTAAAATGGTCATACCATTGGCCGTCCGGGAGTCGCCCCACATTTCGCAGGGAGTTCATGGTTTGGTACAGCGCATCATCGTTGGTAATAACCATGCCTCCCTCGCCCGAGGTTAGATTTTTAGACGACTGAAAACTAAAACTGCCCGCGTCGCCAATGGAGCCAAGCTTTTGACCCTTGTATTCGGCCCCGTGTGCGTGGGCGGCATCTTCAATGACCCGCAATGTATGCCGACGCGCAATGTCCAGAATAGCCTCCATATCGCAGGGCAAGCCCGCAAAATGAACAGGTATAATGGCTTTGGTGCGCTCGGTAATGGCGGCTTCAATGGCAGCAGGGTCGAGGTTATATGTATCGGGGTGAATATCGACAAAGACGGGTACACAGTTTACCTCCAATACCACAGAAGCAGTGGCAATAAATGTATAAGGCGGTACAATAATCTCATCGCCGGGGCGCACTCCACAGGCAATCAACGCCAGCCGAAGTGATACCGATCCATTTACGCAACTGATGGCATATTTACTCCCGCAATACCGGGCAAACTGCTGCTCAAATTCGGCGACAGCCCCGGCGCAATCGGGATTTCCCCATTGGCCGGTTCGAACCAAATCGGCCACGGCCTGCACATCCTGTTCATCGTAAATGGGCCAGGGAAAGGTAGATGTAACGACTTTTTCGCAACCTTCTATAGCTAATAGCCCCGTCGAAGCTGTCTTGATCATGTGATATGAAGGAAAACAAGTAATGTACTCCTTAATACGGCATGAATGGGGCTTTGGGCTATTGACCCTTGCAAATTTTGTTAGTCTGGCAGAGAAGCATCACCAGCCGCAATCGCCTAAAAGCAAAAAAAGCCGCCTGATATGAATCAAGCGGCTTTCTTGTAGTCCGAGAAGGATTCGAACCTCCACAAACAGAACCAAAATCTGTCGTACTACCCTTATACTATCGGACTGTTTTGTAATTGCGAGTGCAAAGGTAACGGATGGATGGGGTCAAAAACAAATATTGCCACAAAAAAAAAGGCTTTTTTGTGGCAATAAAGGTATTGCTGTTGATTATCAGTTACCTATCCATTTACTGTACACCAACTGCAGGTGTAGCAGGACTAATCTTTTTGATCAATCCCTGTAGCACTTTGCCCGGCCCACATTCATAAAACTCGGTAGCCCCGTCGGCAACCATCCGCTCAACAGACTGTGTCCAGCGAACAGGCGATGTTAATTGGGCAATCAGATTGGCTTTAATCTGCTCAGGATTTGAGGTGGCTTCGGCGTTGACGTTCTGGTAAACGGGGCAACGGGGCGCACTGAACGGCATATTTTGAACGGCTTCGGCAAATTCTGTTCGTGCAGGCTCCATAAAGGGAGAGTGAAAAGCCCCACTCACCGCTAATTGCACCACGCGTTTGGCACCGGCAGCTTTCAGATGCGTTTCAGCGAGCTGAATACCCGCTACACTTCCCGAAATAACGACCTGACCGGGGCAGTTGTAATTGGCAGGAACCACAATCTCCTCGGTAATTTCGGCACACACCCGCTCAATGACGTCATCGGCCAGGCCCAGCACAGCCGCCATAGTCGATTGAACCAGTTCGCAGGCTCGTTGCATGGCCGTTGCCCGAACAGACGCCAGCCGCAAACCATCTTCGAAGGACAGTACACCCGCTGCCGTTAGCGCTGACAATTCGCCCAGTGAGTGACCGGCCACCATACTAGGCGCAAATGAATTGGTGGTTAAGGCTAATACCACACCGTGCAGAAAAACAGCCGGTTGTGTATAAATCGTTTGTTTGAGGTCTTCATCGGTTCCTTCGAACATAATGCTGGTGAGATCATAACCCAGAACTTGATTGGCTTGATCGAATAACTGACGGGCGGCTTCTGACTGTTGGTAAAGGTCGTGCCCCATACCCCGAAATTGTGAACCCTGACCTGGAAATATGTATGCTTTCATAATAGCAGATGAAACTGACAAAGGGTGCAAAATTGTTAGATATTGTTGGTTGTTCAAAAGAAAATCCTGATCCGTTGTCGATCTGTCTTGCAATCAACCAGTTGTTTGATGTTTATTTCCTAACAAGACTATTGGCCAGCCAAACAATCGGCTAAAACAGTCTGTTCCGAAATCAATCGTTCAGGTTAATTTATATAGACTGTAAATAAGTTATAAAATGGCTTATAATACCACTTAATCTTGTTTCCGTCGGGTTTGTGATTTAGCTTTGGTGCGCCGTTTAAAGCGGCTTTTCTTCAATCGTTTACACTAAATTTTCGTGTCGTTCACCGTATGGCTTGGGTAACACAAACTCTCTCCAGCTCCCTCGGCCGCAAGGTCATCATGTCGCTAACGGGACTGTTTTTAAGTTCTTTTTTAATTGTACATATGGCTGGTAACCTCCAGCTATTCAAAGCTGATGGCGGAAGAGCCTTCAACGAGTACACGTATTTCATGACCCATAATCCGGTCATCATGACTGTATCGTACCTGCTTTACACCTCTATCTTGGTTCACGCGTTGATGGCCTTTATCCTCACACGCCACAATCAGGAATCGCGGCCTGTTAAGTATGCGTACAACAAGCCAGAAGCCAACAGCGACTGGTCGTCTCGTAACATGGGCATCCTGGGTACTATCCTGTTACTGTTCATTATTATCCACATGCGCACGTTCTGGTACGAAATGCACTTCGGTTCTGTCCCTATGGCCGAATATGACGGCAAAGAGTACAAAAACCTCTATGCAGTAGTGCAGGTAGCTTTTGGTGAGTGGTGGTATGTTTTACTATATGTGCTTTGCATGGGTGCGCTTGGTTATCACCTGGCGCATGGTTTCCAGAGCGGTTTTCAAACGCTTGGAGTCCGGCATAAAAAATACACACCGATTATTGAATTTTTGGGCAAATTCTTCTTCGCAATCATCATTCCGGTCGCGTTTGCAGCTATGCCGATTTACGTGTTTTTACAGGTTCACCATATAATTTAAAGAGTAAAAGAGTGAAAGAGCGAAAGCTGGCTGATAAGTCATTTTCGCTCTTTCACTCCTTCGCTCTTTCGCTCTTTAAATATGAAACTGGAATCAAAAATCCCCGAAGGTCCTTTAGCCGAAAAATGGGCACGGCAAAAGTTCGCGTTGAAACTGGTCAATCCAGCCAATAAGCGAAAATACGAAATTATTGTGGTGGGCACCGGTCTGGCTGGTGCATCGGCAGCTGCATCGCTTGCCGAATTGGGCTATAGCGTTAAGGCATTCTGCTTTCAGGACAGTCCCCGTCGGGCGCACTCGATTGCCGCTCAGGGGGGTATCAATGCGGCTAAAAACTACCAGAATGACGGCGACAGCGTGTTCCGTTTGTTCTACGATACGATTAAAGGCGGTGACTACCGCGCTCGTGAAGGCAACGTACACCGTCTGGCCGAAGTCAGCGTGAACATCATTGACCAGTGCGTGGCGCAGGGCGTGCCGTTTGCCCGCGAATACGGCGGTACGCTGGCTAACCGCTCGTTTGGTGGTGCGCAGGTGTCACGTACGTTCTACGCTCGTGGTCAAACCGGACAACAACTGCTGCTGGGTGCTTACTCGGCCCTGAGCCGTCAGGTTGCCACCGGTAAAGTGAAGCTGTACCCACGCACCGAAATGCTCGATCTTGTCGTTGAGGGCGGTAAGGCGCGTGGCATTATTACCCGCAACTTGGTTACGGGTAAGATAGAATCCCATTCAGCACACGCCGTATTGCTTTGTACAGGTGGTTATGGTAACGTGTTCTACCTATCGACAAATGCAATGGGCAGCAACGTTACCGCGGCTTGGCGGGCACACAAGAAAGGTGCCTTTTTTGGTAACCCCTGCTTTACGCAGATTCACCCAACCTGTATCCCGGTATCGGGACACTACCAGTCGAAACTGACGCTTATGTCGGAGTCACTGCGGAACGACGGTCGGGTGTGGGCACCCAAATCCAAAGAAGACGCACAGAAGATTCAGAAAGGCCAGCTAAAGCCAACAGATCTGGCTGAAGATGCCCGCGATTACTTCCTGGAGCGTCGTTATCCTGCCTTTGGTAACCTTGTTCCCCGTGACGTAGCGTCTCGCAACGCCAAGAACATGTGCGACGAAGGCCGGGGAGTTAGTAAAACCGGACTGGCCGTATACCTTGATTTCGCTGACGCTATTAAACGCGACGGCCGGAAAACGATTGAGGCTAAATACGGTAACCTCTTTGAAATGTATGAGAAAATCACCGGCGAAAACCCGTATGAGTTGCCGATGATGATCTACCCCGCTGTTCACTATACAATGGGTGGCTTGTGGGTCGATTACAACCTCATGACAACGATTCCCGGCCTGTATGCCCTTGGCGAAGCTAACTTCTCCGACCACGGTGCTAACCGCCTTGGCGCATCGGCGCTGATGCAGGGTCTTGCTGATGGCTATTTTGTAATTCCTTATACCGTTGGCGATTACTTGGCAACGATTGGACCAGCCGACAAAATACCAGTCGATTCGCCAGCCTTCAAAGAAGCCGAGCAGAAAGTTCATGCTCAGGTTGAACAGTTACTGGCTATCAAAGGTACTCGTCCTGTTGATGAACTACACAAGGAGTTGGGCCATATCATGTGGGAGTATTGCGGTATGTCGCGTACTGCTGAAGGACTCAAACTAGCCAAACAAAAAATTCAGGCTCTGAAAAAAGAGTTCTGGACAAATGTTAAGGTGCTGGGCGATTCAGAAGAGATGAATCAGGCGCTCGAACAGGCATCTCGTGTTGCTGATTTTATCGAGTTAGGCGAACTAATGGTCGATGATGCACTCAACCGCGAAGAGTCGTGTGGTGGGCACTTCCGCGAGGAACACCAGACACCCGACGGCGAAGCCCTGCGTGACGATGCCAACTTCGCTTATGTAGCTGCGTGGGAGTATCAGGGTGACGGCAAGCCAGAAATACTTAACAAAGAAATTCTGGAGTTCGAGAATGTTAAATTGACACAGCGGAGTTATAAATAATAGGTAGTAAGTCGATAAGCTAGTAGGTCAGTAAGTGGCTGACGCATCGTTCATCCGCCACTTACTACCTTACCGACTTGCCAACTTACCTACTCACTGACTGTAATCATGAAAATTAATCTAAAAGTCTGGAGACAGAAAAATAATAATACAACCGGAAAGCTGGTTGATTATCAACTGGATAACGTATCGGAAGATATGTCTTTTCTGGAAATGTTCGATGTCCTGAACGACTCGCTAACCCGGAAAGGCGAAGATCCCGTAACCTTCGATCACGACTGTCGCGAAGGGATTTGCGGTATGTGCTCGATGTACATAAACGGCCGGGCTCATGGTCCGCAGACGGGTGCAACCACCTGTCAGCTGCACATGCGGTCGTTTAACGACGGCGATACGATTGTGGTTGAACCCTGGCGGGCGCGGGCCTTCCCGGTTATCAAAGATCTGATGGTTGACCGGTCGGCTTTTGATCGGGTTATTCAATCTGGCGGGTACGTATCCGTAAACACGGGATCAGCTCGTGATGCGAACGAAATTCTCATTCCTCGTACCATTGCCGACGAAGCGATGGATGCTGCTGCCTGTATTGGTTGTGGTGCCTGTGTAGCTGCCTGCAAAAATGCCTCGGCTATGTTGTTCGTTTCGGCGAAAGTTTCGCAGTTGGCACTTCTGCCGCAGGGACAGTCGGAGCAAAAAGAGCGGGCAGAACGCATGGTGGCACAAATGGATGCCGAAGGATTTGGTGCCTGTTCATTTACCGGTGCCTGTTCGGTTGAGTGTCCAAAGTCGATTTCACTTGATCACATTGCCCGTATGAACCGGGAGTATCTGGGAGCTAAACTGTCTTCCGACAACGTGCAGAGCTAGGCTACAGGTAACGATTATATACGAATGAGTCCGGTCTTCGAAATGAGGACCGGACTTTTTTATTGATTCCCGGATGGGTTTATGTGAGCGGTTTACAGGTGGAGAGTTACAATAGTTTGGCAAAGGATATTTAGCTTTGCCCACTTATTTTTAGATTATGGCAGAGGGGCTTTTTAATCGCAGGGATATCCTTGCTTATTTTATTGTTGCCGCTATCGGGGCTTCTTTACAACTCGTAGCAGGAAGTGTATTTCAGGATTGGTTTCAGTTTAGTTATCAGCAGGCATTACTGGCGGGCTACATAATTGCGTTTTTTGCGGGCTTTTATTTGACAAAACTCTTTGCTTTCAATGCAAAGAACTCCGCTAAAACGAAGCGTGAGGCCGTCAAATTTACGCTTGTATCGATCGTTTCGTGCCTGATTACGGTCTATGGCTCCTCACTTCTTTACGATTTTTCGATAAGTAAGTTTCACATATTAACCGTTGTCATTCCTTTTTCGGTAAAGACAGTGAATCTTAATAAACTCATTGCGCACACGACCGGTATGGGCCTGAGTTTTGTGAGTAATTATGTGCTACACAAAACATTCACGTTCCATAATACCGGCTTTTACGAAAAGCTGAAACGATTACTGAATTTGTAAGGCGTTAATTGAACCAGAAAAGGATTTCTTACTGCTGACGTTAGAATCTGTCAAAAAAGGGTTTAACCACAGAGACACGGAGAACACAGAGGTTTGATAGGGGATAAAGTAACCCGTCAAACCTCTGTGTTCTCCGTGCCTCTGTGGTTAAACCCTTTTTTAAGGATCAGATACTCACGTATGACCCTTTTCTACGCTGTTGCGCCTTCTTTCAATCGCTCGGCATTTTCGGCGATGCGAAGCTGTTCGATAAAGTCACCGATGCCGCCATCCATAACGGCAGGAAGGTTATAGACCGTTAGCCCGATGCGGTGATCTGTTACGCGGCTTTGTGGATAGTTATACGTTCTGATCTTGTCGGAACGGTCGCCACTACCCACCATTGTTTTGCGTTGGGAAGCGATGGCGTCGTTGTGTTTCTGCAATTCGATTTCATAAATCCGCGACCGTAGTACCGTCAGGGCTTTGTCGAAGTTTTTCAACTGCGAACGCTCATCCTGGCACTGTACAACAATACCCGATGGGATGTGAGTAAGCCGCACCGCCGAGTAGGTCGTGTTTACGGACTGACCACCCGCTCCCGACGAGCAGAATGTGTCTTTCCGAATATCGTTCATGTTTAGTTCAACGTCCACCTCTTCGGCTTCGGGTAGCACGGCAACGCTGGCGGCTGAGGTATGGATTCGTCCCTGCGTTTCGGTTGCTGGTACTCGCTGAACGCGGTGTACGCCCGATTCGAACTTGAGCTTGCCATAAACATCTTCGCCTTCGATCTCAGTGATAATTTCTTTATAACCACCGGATGTGCCTTCGGTGAAATCGACCAGCGACATTTTCCAGCCCATTTTCTCGCAAAACCGTTGGTACATTCGGAATATATCGCCCGCAAAGATGGCGGCTTCATCGCCACCGGTGCCGCCCCGAATTTCGAGAATAACGTTTTTGCTGTCATTCGGATCTTTGGGCATCAACATTTCCTTAAGCAATTCCTCCAGCGTATCCCGACGAGGCTGCAGTTCGTCTAATTCGCCTTTAGCCATATCCCGAAAATCTGCATCTTTTTCGGTAGCTATGATTTGCTTTGCATTCTCAATCTCTTCGAGCAGTTGCAGGTAAGCTTGATACTGCACAACGATCTTTTCTAAATCTTTGTATTCTTTACTCAACTTCATGAACCGCTTCTGGTCAGAGACGGCTTCGGGCTGCACAATTTGTTGAGCTACTTCGTTGAAGCGTTCGCGGATGGCTTCTAACTGGTCAAGCATATATGTATTTTTCTTTTGTTCATCTAACAGAGATAAATTCTATCTGCGCCAAACGGACAATAAAACGTTATGACAATTATAAAAAGCAAAATTACGAAAATTCCTTGGACCGGCATCCCGGTGGTCTGGCATCCTGTGGTCCGGCAGTTCGGCTTTGTATTTACGAATTGCAACCAAGCTGCTATTGGAATCGTTTTCCAGATAAATGACGAAACCCCACTACATTAAGTTCCTGTTTATGAAACGCCCACTAGTGCTGTCAGCCTTATTAATCAGCTTTTTAGCCGCCTGTACACCCGAGCGGGTGCGCTACACCAACGAACTAAAGCAGGAAATGGCCGATTCGAAGATCAAGAGAATCACCAATGCTGACATGGTGGAAACGGTCGATAATTTGGGCGGAAAAGTTACCACTGTACTGGAAAAAGAACTGACTACACAACTTCAGAAATCGACAAATCCTGCCGAACGTGCTAAACTCTGCCAGCTGCAAAACTTACCCCGCGCTAAGGCCATTGCTGAGCGTTACGCGCTGGATATTCGGTTGTTGGGTAAAGCCGATATACAAAACAAAGGGTTGAGTACTAAAGAGCGAGAGATTCTGGACGCTTATTTATATAGCGCCAAACAGAAATCGACGGCTATTTCCAACATCCAAAAAATTACGGATACGTCGTTCGTCTACAACGCTCCGGTGCCGGTTAACAGTGTTATTTGTGAAGCTTGTTTTGGTAAACAGGAAACTCCATTTGCGGTTTGGCACCTGGGCTTCAATAAACGGGAAGTGGTTCGGCGGATGGGAAATACAAAGAAAAAGAAGCAATCGTAAGGGGTTCTGTCTGGCGCGGGTATTTACCCGTGCCTGTAATTAAGCCAGTATTTACTGGCACAACAGAAATAGCTTCGATTCGCCAGTAAATACTGGCTATATTAAAGGCACGGGTAAACCGGAACGCCGGACCGACCCGCGCCAGTACTCTCTACCCACTCAATCAACCGTTTAGCGGTTTCTTCGGGATTGTCCTCACCCGTTTCTATGGTTTGAATCGTAGCTGAATCGCGCTGAGAAAGGCCGTGTAGATACGCTTTGTCGTAATAATCCAGTGTTAGATCAGCCACGGTTGCGTAATCATGAAGAGCCAGTGCGTGAAGGGCATCTTTAGTCACTTTGCCCCCGAGCCGTTTACGAATTCGCTCGGTTGCCTCGATAAGCAAACCATGATCGATATTTGCATATTCGGCTACCAGGCGGTTCACGCGTTTAGCTTTCGGTAAGTCGATAAACGCTACCGGAGCCGCTCGCATTTGCAGCCAGAGTGCCATTGGAATGAAGCATGAACCAACATTTCGGCTTTCATCTTCCAGCCAGATTCTGCGGGACGTGTCCAGGGTCAGCAACGTTTGGAAAAGCAGATTCTCAAACTGCTCTGTTGCCGGTTGCGGCTGTTGTCCGATAGCTCCATACGATGAGCCTTTGTGGTTGGCAAACCCTTCGAGGTCAATGATCTGTTCACCTTGCCGGGCTAGTTCTTTCAGTATATCCGTTTTACCACTCCCCGTTTTACCTCCCAGAATGATAAGCTTTAGCGGTTGGGCAAAGGAGTCGAGAACTGCATTACGGTAGGCTTTATACCCACCCACCAACGTCGATGCAGTCAGTCCAGCGGTATCCAGCAACCAGGCAAATGATCCGCTGCGCATACCTCCCCGCCAGCAATGCACCAGCACTTCCTTGTTTTGCGGATTCAGTTTTTTGGACTGTTTCACGAAGTCTGCCAGTTTTGGCCCCACAAAGCTGAGCCCCACCAACACAGCTGCATCTTTCCCCGCATTTTTATACTTAGTGCCAACCAGTGCCCGCTCGTCGTTGTCGAACAGCGGAATACTCACCGCGCCGGGAATATGTGCATGGTCATACTCGCCCGGCGACCGAACGTCAATAACAGGCAGTTGGCGTGCCTTGTCTAAAAACTCATTGACGGGTAATTGATGGACCATTCTTGACCGGGATTTTAACAAGATTTAAAGGATTAAACAAGATTACTTGAATCAGGATTTTCGGTAAAGGATTAATTTGATCTTTCTGCAAGTCTAGATAAGGTCAGCTAAAGCTATACGGCAGTAATCTTGTTTAATCCTTCAAATCCTAAGAATCCCGGTTCAGACACCTTAAATACATCTGAATCGTATTCTCCAGGCCAAAATAAAGCGCATCACAAATAAGCGCGTGACCAATGGACACTTCTTCCAGACCGGGCACTTGTTCGTCGAAAAAGCGTAAATTCTCTAAACTTAAGTCGTGGCCCGCATTTAGGCCTAAGCCCAATTCGATAGCCCGTTGCGCGGCTCGAACGAAGGGAGCAACGGCCGCTTCCCGATTTTCGGCATAGTGGGTCGCATAGGGTTCAGTATACAGCTCAATCCGGTCGGTGCCAACGGCCTTGGCCCCTTCGACCATACGCTCGTCGGCATCTACGAAAATGGATACGCGAATACCATCGGCCTGAAATGTCTCGACTAACTCCCGGAGATGGTCGGCGTGGCGAATCGTGTCCCAACCGGCATTGGATGTAATGGCGTCGACAGCGTCGGGAACGAGGGTTACCTGAGCGGGCTTCACACGTTTGACCAGTTCAATGAACCGCTCATCCGGATTGCCTTCAATATTAAATTCGGTTGTAACAACTTCGTGCAGATCCAGCACGTCCTGATAGCGAATATGCCGCTCGTCGGGGCGGGGATGGACGGTGATGCCCTGTGCTCCGAAACGTTCGCAGTCGAGGGCGACTTTAACAAGATCAGGATTATTGCCACCCCGTGCATTGCGAATTGTGGCAATTTTGTTGATGTTAACGCTTAAACGTGTCATCTGGCAATGAATAATGACTAAAGTACAATGAACAATGACTGGTTTCTTAACTTTGCTAAACCGTTGATGGTTCATGGGTTTATACCGTTTCACCATCATCCATCATCCATTTTACATTATTCATTAGACCAATGTCTCTAAAACAACAAATTGACGCCGATATAAAGCAGGCTATGCTGGCCAGAAATCAGGATAAGCTACGCGCATTGCGGGCCGTGAAGTCCATGATTTTGCTCGAAGAAACGAAAGAAGGTCAATCGGGCGATCTTAAACCTGAAGACGAAACCAAAATTCTGACCAAAGCCGTCAAGCAACGGAAAGACTCGGCCGACATATACCGTCAACAGAATCGCGCCGATTTGCTGGCCGTCGAAGAAACAGAAATCGCTGTCATTGAGCAGTACCTGCCCAAGCAGCTTTCTGAAGATGAATTAAAAGGAAAACTACAAGCCATTATGACCCGGCTGGGGGCTTCGGTGCCGTCAGATTTGGGTAAAGTGATGGGTGTAGCCTCCAAAGAACTCGCCGGACAAGCCGATGGAAAAGCCATTTCGGCGATGGTGAAGGCATTACTTTCTTAAAGAGTGAAAGAGCGAAAGAGTGAGAGAGCGAATAGGGTCGCAAATCACTCAATCGCACTTGCACTCATTCACTCTTTCGCTCTTTGAATACACTCGATTTACTCATGCTTATTCCCCTCGCCTGGGGGGCTTTTAATGGATACCGCAAAGGTCTTCTTGTCGAGATCGTGGCGGTCATCGCGTTTGTTGTGGCCATGATTGTCGGGTTTAAATTTCTGGCGTTTGGAATTGACCTGCTCAGTCCTTATATCAGCCGCGAGCTAGCCCGAAAAATTCTGCCCTGGCTGGGTTTTTCGATAATATTTTTCCCTACGGTGGTCATGATCAACCAGATGGGATTTGCCATCCGGCGGTCGCTAAAGTACTCCGTATTAGGTACCTTCGACAGTGTAGCAGGGGCCACAGTTGGGGTTTTTACGTGGGTCTTTGGAATTAGTGTTATCCTTTGGTTGTTCAGCTATATGGGTGTTAAACTACCCGCTCGTCAGGCAAAAACCGCCTTTATGTATCCGTATATCAGGCCAATAGCGCCAAAAGTGATGGATAAAGCCGCCGTTTGGGTACCCAAGGGGCTGGATGCAGGAAAGAAGTGGCGGGCCGACAATATAAAGAGCGAAAGAACGAAAGAGTGAAGGAGCATTTAACGCGGTTCTTTGCGCTCTTTCAGCATTCGCTCTTTCGCTCTTTAAAAATATGAAACAAGATATTCGTAAGCTGACGGCTGTTCAGTTAAAAGACTGGTTTACGCAAAATAACCAACAGGGGTTTCGGGCCAAACAGGTTCATGAATGGCTCTGGAAAAAATCGGCGCTCTCGTTTGAGCAAATGACTAACCTGTCGCTGCCAACGCGGGAGTTGCTGAATACGCATTTCGAAATTCGCCCCCTAACCGTCGATCAGCAGCAGAAGAGCAACGACGGCACAATTAAATCGTCGTTCAAGCTATATGATGGCAATCTGGTTGAAGGTGTTCTAATTCCGTCACTTCGTACTGACGACCTAGATCGTATGACGGCCTGCGTATCGAGCCAGGTGGGTTGTTCGCTTACGTGCAAGTTTTGCGCAACAGGCTATATGGACCGGAAGCGTAACCTCGACGCGGCTGAAATCTATGATCAGGTCGTAGCCATTGATCGGCAAGCCAAAGCAAACTACGACGCGCCCCTTACAAACATCGTGTATATGGGCATGGGTGAACCCCTACTGAACTATAAAAACGTACTCGAATCGGTTGATCGCATCACTTCACCCGATGGCTTGGGGATGTCGCCCAAACGCATCACGGTGTCAACAGCGGGGATTGCCAAGATGATTAAGCAACTTGGCGATGACGAAGTGAAATTCAATCTGGCCCTGTCGCTCCACGCGGCTAATGATTTCAAGCGGGATCAGATTATGCCGATTAACGAGAGCAATACGCTGGAGGTATTGGGCGACGCGCTGACCTATTTCTACAAAAAAACAGGTACGCGCATCACGTTTGAATACATTCTCTTCTATAATTTCAACGATACATTGCAAGACGCGCAGGAGCTTTGGAAGTTTACCAAGCGTGTACCAGCCAAGGTCAACATCATTGAATATAACCCCATTGCTGAGGCTAATTTTACCAATACGGACCCGCAGACATTGGACAAGTTTGCTGGCTATCTGGAAAGCAAAGGCGTAATCGTAAATATTCGCCGGAGCCGGGGTAAAGACATTGATGCCGCCTGTGGGCAACTGGCTGGTAAAAAGGCGTAGAGACCGGTCCGCCTGCGTCTCATGCGGTAAACCCTTTGCATCTCATTATCTAGCAATACCTCGCGTCTTATTATCTATCATAATTAGTTTAAAGTATAGTAGGCTTTTGCATAATTCGGTCAGGAGACGCAACCGGTTGCGTCTCTACTTAACAATTTGATAATATAGCTCTGGGTAGTTTCACGTACTTTTGTGGCAATCATGAGCTTACGGACCCACCGTTTGCTTAACTACTGAAGATACTCCAATTTATGTTTGGCTTAGAAACGGATGTTTTTATCCTCCTATTTATCAGCCTGTTCGCTGCCTGTGCCTTTGAGTTTGTTAATGGTTTTCACGATACAGCCAACGCCGTTGCCACCGTTATTTACACGAATTCGCTAAAACCTACCTACGCGGTTGTGTGGTCGGGGATATGCAATTTTACCGGCGTTCTGCTTGGCGGTATCGGGGTTGCAATGGGTATTGTAAATCTCCTGCCTGTTGAGTTGCTGGTCGATCAGAATGTCTATCACAGCGTAGCTATGGTGCTTGCTCTTCTCCTGAGCGCCATTATCTGGAATCTGGGAACTTGGTACTTTGGTCTCCCCAGTTCAAGTTCGCACACACTTATTGGCTCGATTCTGGGTGTTGGCCTGGCATTTGCCACCATGCCCGAAAACAAAACCGGCGCTGCTGTCAACTGGGACAAAGCGATCGAAACGGGTTACGCCTTATTACTCTCGCCCTTGCTGGGTTTCAGTTTGGCTATTGTATTGATGTTTATTCTACGCCGGTCTGTACCCGAAGAAGCGAAAGATCAGCTTTTTAAAGAACCAAAAAAGAATACTGAGCCTCCTACCTGGGTTCGAGCTATATTGATCACTACCTGTTCGCTGGTGAGTTTCTTTCATGGCAGTAATGACGGTCAGAAAGGGGTAGGGCTAATTATGTTGATTCTGATTGGCATTGTCCCCTATCATTTCGCGGTTAAATCTGATCTTGACCCTCGCCTGATGCAGACAAATATTGCTGCTATTCAGCAAACGATGGGCGTATTGGACACGACTCATCTTTCATCAATAAACCGGGAGCGTGTCGTTCAAACTAATAAAGAGCTTTCTCAGTTAAAGGCCCTGGTGAATGGGCCACTTATAGATGGCAAAATTCCAAACGAAAAACGCCTGGAAGTACGGAGTGATCTATTGCTGATCAACAGTAATATCAAAAAGATTACGGCTGATGAAGGGTCGAATTTAAGTTCAAGTCAACTGGCTGTACTAACGAAAAACCTGGGCGAAGAAGGCGGTCTGCGTCGGTTTACCGACTATGCGCCACTCTGGGTAATTCTGATGATTGCGCTATCGCTGGGCCTTGGTACGATGATTGGCTGGCGCCGGATTGTGGTAACGGTAGGCGAAAAGATTGGTAAGCAACACTTAACCTACGCACAGGGGGCCTCGGCAGAGCTAGTCGCGGCCATGATGATCGGGATGGCATCCTGGCTGAAATTGCCTGTTAGTACAACACACGTTCTTTCGTCGGGTATTGCCGGTAGTATGGTGGCCAACAAAGGGGTGAAAAACTTACAGGCTGGAACCGTAAAAAATATTGCTTTGGCCTGGATATTAACCTTACCAGTTTCGGTATTACTCTCCTTTACGCTCTATATTTTCTTTCGTTGGGTATTGTAGTTGGCTTTAATTTGCCGTTTTTGGCTAGTACTGTGGTTCAATGCAACCCGAAACAGCAAACAAACTACTGAGCACCTATTGTGCCCACTCCGGCGCATCCTGTTCGATAGCATGGCGAACTTTTGCCACAATATCATCAACGCTATCATCGGGACCGAAATGCATCGGGACTTTAAATTGCACCGTCAATAAGGTATTCCGCTTCTTAAAACGTAAGCCTTTTTTATCAAAGGCTCTACGAAAGCCGTTAATTACAACGGGTATAACGATAGGCTCATTGTTTTTGATGAGGTGCCCTGTTCCTTTTCGTATAGGCGCAAAGGGCGTTGTTGTGCCTTGCGGAAAGCTGACGACCCAGCCATGTGCCAGCGCGAGGGCAATTTTTTCGTTGGCTGTATTATCCACAGACCGTTGTACTTCGCGTCCTTCGGCCCGCCATGAGCGTTCAATTGTGATGGCGCCACCCGCAGCAAAAACGCGCGGCACAATGCCTTTTTTCATTGTTTCAGAAGCGGCTACATAGTATTGCCGCGCCCGTGGCCCGAACAAATAAACGGGTGGCAGCAACGTGTTCTGAAATCCCCACTTTACGGCGCAAAAGATGTGGAAAAAGGCGATCACGTCGGCAAAATACGTCTGGTGATTCGACAGGAATAAGACGTTGTTGATGGGTAAATTCTCCAGATTCTCGGTCCCCTCAATTTGAATCCGGTTCACTACTGTGTAGCGGGCGTAGGTCAACCAGCCAACCATGCCAATTATTAGTCTTCTGGCCACCAGAGAGTTGCCAAAGGGATCGCATTCGAATAGACCGAGGATATCCAGAGGCATCAGGAACTTAGGCAGGTAGCTGAATTTAGTTGGCTTTATGTACTTCATTAGTAGGTTAGGAATCTCAGGTAATGAGTAAAGTTACGAGTATGCTACAATGTTTTCAAGAAAAAGTGCAACTGGCTGTCTGTCACTGGAAATTCCTTTCTGTAAGACGTGGTTAGGGTACTCATTGTTGGGGAGTCATAAATTTTTTTTAACCCGGATTAATCCTTTTCTATACTACACCCTCTAACCTTCAAATTCACTAGTAAAAAACTACCTCGCCTATAGCCGACAGTTTACACAATCAAATTCAGGTTTTCCTTTTTCAAACAGTTTTCCTTTACAGCCATGAAACGAATTGTGCTTGCCGGTATCGTTGCCCTATTGGGTTTGTGTTCTGCCCAAACGTCTTTTGCTCAGGTTCAGATCGGTATCCGGGGCGGTGCTAACTTCGGGTTTGCTTCCAAACCAGCGTATATGGGCAGTTTAACGCCCGATTTTCATTCATCTATCGGACCAACTGGTGCTTTATTCTTAGATATCCCTTTCAGTGACCGCGTATCGTTTCGCCCCGAAGTTTCTTACATTCAGAAAGGCGTTGCTATAAAAGAAGGGTACGATCTAAATATAGGGGGCTTTACGCTCCCGCTTGGTGCAACCATTGCCTACCAGTCACAACACATTGAAGTGCCATTATTGTTTAAGTTCAATTTGAGCGATGGCCCTGTACAACCCTATTTCATTGCCGGTCCTGCCGTTAGCTATGCGTTTGATGGCCGGATTCGTACTCGTGCTTCGGCCCTGATTACGACCCGCCCCTTCGATGTAGACATCAATTATGGCGGTATGTTAAATCGCTGGGACGTTGGTGCCGTTGGTGGATTGGGCCTGGCAATGGATGCCGGAACGGGTAAGTTCTTTATCGAAGGACGTTACACGCAGGGCTTCACCCGGCAGGTACAGGTGCCCGTCGTTAACGTCAACGTTCGTAGCCGGGGCGTAGCGGTATCGCTGGGCTATTCGTTCCCGATTGGTTATTAGCAGAGTAGTTAAGTGGGTGGGGTGAGTAACTAGCTAGCCAGATTTAACTCACTCCATCCACTTAACTCCCCCACTTACTGAACCATTCCACCATTTCACTCACTTCACCATTCTACCATTCACTCATTTTATATTGAATCAACCTGAATCAGTAAAGGCGGGGTCTGTTGACTTCGCCTTTCTTGTTTGTTGCGCTTAGGCCAGTGAATAGTTTACTAATAAATCCTTCAACCAGTTAAAAATAAAATTGGCAACGTCGTAGCTTTCTTGGGATTACAGTCGTTTAGCAGTAAACCGAATCTTGTTTACAATACTCACGCGCTATGAAAACGTTTCTACTCTTTGGGGGGCTATTTCTGGTAACAACAGTCTCTTTACTGGCTCAAAGCCGGGTGTCGATTGCGCCTTCATACTGGTTTAACTATAATCCTTATTCTTACCAGATCAACTTTACGAATAACGGGTCGACAACGCAGACACTGGCCTCCGGCCACAATATAGTTTCCTCATTTGGGTTAACGGCTCGTTATCATGTCACCCCTCAATGGGATGTCTCGGCGGGAGCATTGTATTACCGAAATACCGATCACGTCAAGAGTCCACAAGGTCCTTACGGAGACACTACGCCCTTCACGAGTGAGGGGTGGCAATTGCCGGTTCTAATTAATTACCGGTTAACCAGCCATCGTTTATCTCCTTATTTTTCTGGCGGGGCCATTTTTGCCAAAAGCAAGACATATACCGGACGCCCAATCACTACGGATGGGGTAGTGGGTGTGGGGCTAAATTACCGAATCGACTCGGGGTTATCGGTACTTCTTCAACCTACGGCCAGCTACTCCTTCTATCGGCCAGCTAATGATGCTATCATAGCTTTTACTCAGTACAGCTCCTATAGCCTTGGCCTACAAACCCAGTTAATCTGGCATTTCTAAGCCTGAAGATCAGCTTTTTTATGTTGCGGTGAAGTGCCCCTTTTGTAGGGGATTTTTGTGAATAAAACCCCGAGAAGGAATTATTTCCGTAAAAATCACAGCCGTACCAGACTATATAGCTGTGATTTTTGTGATTAAACAGATCATTTATTCAACTGAAGTTAACAATGATCGCTCTGTTTTGGAGTGATTTATTTGATCAAGCTTGTTTGGGTTGGGCACTACTTCAGTTAGAACTAATGGTCCGTTAGGTGGAAACAACTCAAACTTGGCATCCCCTTGTAGATAATATTCCTTACCTGCCTCCAGATTCAAACTCAGAGCCGGTTGAGAAGTTAAAGCCAAAAAAGGAGGTTTAGTTGTGAATGTGGTTTGACCAGCAGGTAAAACGATCTGACAATGACTATTTCGACCTAATTTACACAGAAGTTTTCCGTTGGCGTAAATGCGATACTTAGCTGAAAATAGCCCAAACACTTTGCCTTGGTACAAGTGTATTGTCGCCGATTTTTGAGGTTCTGGCTGGGCTAAAAGCAACGTCTGTTTAATACTCAGAAAGAGCAGGATAAACACAAGTTTTCCTTTTTTCATGACACGTTAAGGTTAATTTTTTAATTATTTATAAAAGTTACGGAATATACCTAACATACGTGAAAAAAAATCGTATGTTCTGGCCCTATGTCAGTTTGGTATTTTAACGTGAATGCCTGTAAACATTCGGGATGGTATAAGTGCTTGGAGAGATTTAGCTTATCAGGATATATATACTGAGAAACTGGCTATCAACTGGACCTTATTCTTGTCCAGATGCGATCTGGTAAGTATACCGTTAAAATAAGGGAATTTTGGTTGCTTAGCTGGTGTTTCAAGTTGGAATTGTATTAATTTTACTTCTCGTTATTTACCAAACCGCACGGGCGGCCCCGTTGTATTGGCGACACTTAACTTATGGCAATGGTATCTGATTTTGTTCATTCAACCGCTCCCGAACCGCACCGTATTCGGACCCGGCAAATTCTGAAATCTCACCCCGAAATTAAAAAACTGATTGGTCAGAAGAACCCGACTACATTGTGGGTAGCCGTAGGGTGTGTGATCCTGATGACGGGCCTGGCCTGGCTGGTGCGGGATCAATCGTGGTGGATTGTTGTGGCAGCTGCCTGGTTTATTGGCGCTTTCCCAGCCCATACGCTGTTCGTTTGTATCCACGAAGCGGCTCACAATCTGGTCTTCCGTAAACCGTCGGCCAACATATGGACGGCTATTTTTGCCAACCTGCCAACCGTTTTTCCAACAGCATTGACCTTTAAGAATTTCCATATCAAGCACCACGCTTTTCAGGGTGTTCACGAGCTGGACGCCGATTTGCCGGATTGGTACGAAGCAAAGTTGATTAATAACTACGCCATTGGGAAAGCGATCTGGCTGTTGTTCTATCCTATCTTTCAGGGTATTCGTACCCTGCGCATGAAAGAGTTAGCCGTTTTTGATAAGTGGGTAATTGCCAATTTCATTATCCAGATTACGTTCGATGTGTTGATCGTAACGTTTTTTGGCTGGAAGGCGCTGGCTTTCATGGTGCTGTGTCTGTTCTTCTCGGTTGGGCTCCACCCACTGGGTGCCCGCTGGGCTCAGGAGCACTTCCTGACCCTCGATCCTACACAGGAAACCTATAGCTACTACGGCCCATTAAACGGTCCCAACCTGAACGTTGGTTTCCATAATGAGCACCACGATTTTCCGTCTATTCCCTGGAACAAGCTACCCGACATTAAGAAGTCGGCTCCTGAGTATTACGATTCGTTGAAGTACCATACATCGTTTATTAAGCTATTTTTCCTCTTCCTGTTCGATCAGGAAATCTCGCTTTACTCGCGCATCGTTCGCAAAGAGCGGGGTCGTGTCCCCGTTTCCGATCAATCGAAACCTGATATGGACCTGGTTCAGGCGGAATCGGTTAAAGTCGAAGCTGCTCTCTAGTATATATAATTTATTGCTTCACAAAAAATCCCCGCTAGACTCTAGTGGGGATTTTTTGTTAGATAAATAGCGCGGACGTCTCGTCCGCGTAGCCGAAGGCTAATAAATTACAACTTAGCCTTCGGCTACGCGGACGAGACGTCCGCGCTACTTATCTAAAACTTCGCCTTTCCTGAATCCAGAAACGCGACGAAATGCGTTACGTTCCGGTCGTAATTTTTAGGCGATACCAGTAACTTGCCCTCTTTGTTGACCAGGCAGTAGTGTGGCTGAGCATTGTTGTTGAACTTCGTGATTTGCAAATCGGCATTCTGGGCACCGATGGTCTTTTTGACTTTCTGGTCGTAGGTCGAGGTGTACCAATCGGCCTCAGGCAACTCGGTTTTATCGTCTACATAAAGGGCCAGAATCACAAAATCATTTTGAAGGCGGGACATCACGGCGGGGTCCGACCAAACACGAGCTTCCATTTCGCGACAGTTGACGCAACCGTGACCAGTGAAGTCAATAAAGATCGGCTTGTTTACTTTTTTGGCGTAGGCTATTGCCTGTTTGTAATCAAAAAAGCCCTGTAAGCCGTGGGGTAAGTGAAATAAGTCACCATATTTAGGCGTCTCGGTTAGCGCATTGGCTGTGTTTGCCGCAAACTGCCGATTATTCAGATTGAAATCCTGCGAGGTTTCCGGGGGTAAATAGCCAGACAGGGCTTTCAAAGGAGCACCCCAAAGTCCGGGAATCATGTACACCACAAAAGAGAGCGTGATAATGGCCATCAACAGTTTCTGAACACTGATGTACTTGGTTTCACTGTCGTGCGGTAACCGGAGTTTGCCGAGGAAATAGAAACCGATCAACGCGAAAATGACGATCCAGAGCGACAGGAATACCTCGCGGTCGAGCAAACCCCAGTGATATACCTGGTCGGCAATACTCAAAAACTTTAGTGCCAATGCTAGCTCCAGAAAGCCCAGTACAACTTTTACCGAGTTGAGCCACCCACCCGAACGGGGCAGGTTTTTAAGCCATTGCGGGAAAGCGGCAAATAATGTGAATGGAATCGCAAAGGCCGACGAAAAAGCGGCCATACCCAAAATAGGCTTGATGACTTCGCCACCTGCCGATGCTACCAGCAAGCTACCCACAATAGGGCCAGTACAGGAAAAAGACACCAGCACCAGCGTAAACGCCATGAAGAAAATCCCGGCAATGCCACCCTGCTCGGATTTAGCGTCGGCTTTATTGATCAGCGAGTTGGGCAATACAATCTCGAACAGACCCAAAAAGGATAGCCCGAAAACAAAGAAGATCGCGAAAAACAACAGGTTTGGGAGCCAGTGTGTGCTTACGAAATTGGCAAAGGCCGGGCCGTTGAAGCGCGACACGACCGTACCGATAAGTACGTAAATGCCAATAATGAAAGCGCCATACAGCAACGCTTTCCATTGACCACCCTGCTGATTCGTAAAGAAGCTGACCGTGGCGGGAATGATTGGGAAGACACAGGGCGTGAGCAAGGCAACCAGACCCGACAGAAAAGCCGCCAGCATGAAACTCCACATCGACCCGCCCGCTGCGGTTGTTGCTTCGTCGACGATCACCTCGGGTTGGGTAGCCGTTACTGCGCTGGTCGACGCGGTTTGCTCAGTTGCTTCGGTGGCCGTTACCGCTGGGGCTGGCGTAGTAGCCGCAACCATCGTTTCGGAGGTGGGCTTCGTCACAACCGAGGCTGTGGCAGGCGTGGAGGCTACCGCCACTGTTGTAGCCGATTGGGCTGCTACAATCAGGCCCGTAATCGTAAAGTCTTCGTTGCCCGGAATACACGACCCATCACTGTCCGTACAGGTCTGGAAGTCAATATTACCCTCAATAACCGGATTGGCCGCGAGAATTTTAATCCGCTGGGAAAACAGGGCAGGGCTATGCATCAAATACGTATCGCCCTCGAAGGCTTCTTCGTATTTAGTTTCTACTTTACTGACTGGCTTTACTTTGCCAACCAATTCGTAGGTTTTATTTGGCGTGAACTTGATGACCGTTGGCAGTGGGCCATCAATCTTTGGGTTCACTTCAGAAGAATAGATATGGTAACCGGCTTTAATACTGGCTGTAAAACGTAGTTCAACAACCTCACCAACTTTGGCAGATGGCTTGACCGATTTATATGTCCAGGCGACTGGCTTAAGTATTTGGGCAAACGTGGCCAGGGGTAGCAACAGCCACACAATAAGCGTACTAAATGATTTCATACCGCTTTGGGTAAGTGATGGTTTGGTGAGTGAACAGCAATTGAACGAAAATATTTCCATTTCCTGGCTAACAAAGCAAGAAAACCCCGGTGCTTGCCGGGGTTTTTCTGGTAAAGACGAAAAGATTCTGGTCAAAATGAGGAAAGTAGTCAATTAATAGCTGAACAGCACCGGGTTCAATTCATCCTGTGGATGGCTACCAACGGGAGCATTATCGAGCCACTTAGCATGGTCGGCTACCTGGAATTTGTTCCGTGGTTGCATGATCACCTGATCTTTATCCATATAAATCATGGTCATAACCCCGCGTGGCCGGTCAGAAATGTTTGGTCCGGCGCGGTGGAATGTCCAACCGGCGTGGAAGCTTACCTCCCCCAGGTCGAACGGGGTATCATGCATTACGAAGTTCTGCTGCTGAAGTTCATCGGCCAGGATTTTTTCGCTTGCATCGCTAATCTCCATGTCCCGGCCAATTTCAACATGCTGACTTCGCTCGGCAAAGGCCAGCGGTCCCATTTCCATAGGTGTTGCCTGTAGCGGAATCCAGACAGTAACGGTGTTTGGGGATGCCAGTGGCCAGTAGAACTGATCGGCGTGCCAGGGCGTGATACCGCCGGACGGTTCTTTATACAACGCCTGATCGTGGTAAATCCGAACACCTTCAACCCCCATCAGGTCGGCAGCGATTTTGGCAAGGCGCTTCGAGAAAACGAATTCTTTAGCCTGGTCATCTTCGCGCCACAAATTCATGATCTGAAGAAAAGCCCGCTCGTAGGTGGTACGCTCCTCCATCGGTTTAATGAGCGTATTGAGTTTGAAAACCAAATCGGTAATAATGTCGCCGTAATAATCCAGCACTGCCGGACTCAGTACATCTTTCAGCTTGATGTAACCCTTCTCACGATAAAATGCGATGGCTTCCGGGCTAACAGTATAATAAGAATCTAATTCGTTTAGTAGTGCTCCTTTATCGATTACAGCTTCCATTTGGTAATGGTTTAAGAATAATTGAAAGAACAAAAATAACTTGTATTTATCAAGGTTGTGAATGTAAATTTTACAGATATATGATTAATTTTGACCCAATATGTTCTCTTAGTTAACTATATAGGTTAAAATAGAACTCTTCGTGAAAGCCCTTTTTGAGAAATTAATGTTCAACGAGCAAAGTTCATTGCTCGTTCGCCGATTCAAATTACAGTATTTCGATGCTCCGTGGCACTACCACCCTGAGTATGAGTTGACATACATTGTCAAAAGCCAGGGTCGGCGGTTTGTTGGTGATCATGTTGAGTCATTTCAGGCTGGCGATCTAGTATTGCTTGGGCCTGATCTGCCTCACTTCTGGCGTAATGATGATGAATTTTATCCGAGGACATCAACGCAGGAGGCCGAATCAGTAGTGGTACAGTTTCCGTCTACATTTACAGAAAGAGGACTCGCATTAGTGCCTGAAGCGACTGCCGTTCGTCAATTGCTCGAACGCGCTCGCTACGGATTGCGCTTTAGTTCGGCAATGAGCCAAACGGTGTCAAAACAGTTAGAAGAGTTGCCGCAGTTGAATGGATTAAATCAATTACTGAGTTTATTGGCTATTCTCAACCAGTTAGCCACAGATCAGGATGCACAGTTGCTGGCAAGTGACGGCTACCAACTTGCTCCGGGCGTAGCTGAAACAGAGCGCATGAAGCGTGTGCTGGAGTTTGTGTTGCTTAATTTTCGGGAAGAAATTCGAATTGAGCAGATTGCGTCTATAGCTGGTATGGCTCCGGCGGCTTTTTGCCGTTATTTTAAAAATCGTACCCGAAAAACGTTTGTCGAATACCTGAATGAACTGCGCATTGGCCATGCCCGTAAACTGCTCACCAATATTGATTTGAGTATCGGGCAAGTGGGTATGGAATGCGGTTATAATAACAGTTCACACTTCCACCGTCAGTTTAAGTTAAGTACCGGCATGACGCCTTTTCAGTATCAGGCGTTGGGAAGGGGGAAATGATATTCGATAGACCACAGATTTTTATGATTGTTAAGATCGTTTATGATCGCTCAATAGCATAATCATAACTGATCATAAAGACCATAAAAATCTGTGTTCCATACCAATCCGTCACTTATCGCCAACGACCTTCAACCCAAACGGGCCCACGGCGAGATTGCCGCCAATAGCCTGGCGCCCAGGCTCTATAGCGTGCTGGAGCTACCTGATAATAGCCATTTACCCAAATGTAATTACGTCCCCGACGTACATAATGCCCCGGAATCCAGACGTGCCGTACGGATGGTGCAACTGGAATTACTTCGACTCGCGCTGGAGGTGGTCCTTGTACCGTTGTTGTCGCAGTAGCTGTGCAGGCCGATAGTAAAGCTGGCAATAACAACCCTGCTAATACCAGTAATCTTGCTTGCTTTTTCATGATATATCTGGTTTGTTACAGGCATTTGATCAAGGCTGAGAACCTCGCCAATGCCCTGGCTTGTTGATTTTCTTAATAAGATTGAATTTTAAGTCGATGGTTTAGATAGCGTTTGGGTGTTCATGAAAAATTCAGAGTCACTCACGGCTTCCCTTCTTGTACGATCAGGGGTAAAATCTTCCTAATCCTACCATTTTCTGCCGTACATTTGTACCTTAATGAGTTGGTTGTTTGTTGGTTCACAGAGGCAACAGGCAAGGATCAAGATAACCGAATACAAAAACGCTTGTAGCATGACGACCGCCACCACCACCCGCGATACGCAGGTATTTGACCTAATTGCAAAAGAACAACACCGGCAGGAGTCGGGCATTGAATTAATTGCTTCCGAAAACTTCGTTTCGCCCGCCGTTATGGAAGCGGCTGGCAGTGTCCTAACCAACAAGTATGCCGAGGGCTTGCCCGGTAAGCGCTATTACGGTGGCTGCGAAGTAGTAGATCAGGTTGAACAAATTGCTATTGACCGCGCTAAAGAACTTTTCGGCGCTACCTGGGTCAACGTTCAGCCGCACTCCGGCGCCAATGCAAACACGGCCGTATTTCTGGCTTGTCTACATCCCGGCGATACGATTTTGGGTTTCGATCTCTCGCACGGTGGCCACTTAACGCATGGTTCATCGGTCAATATTTCGGGTAAATACTTCCGTCCAACATTTTACGGCGTAGAGCGGGAAACCGGCGTCATCAACTACGACGTTGTTGAAGAAACGGCCAAACGTGAACGCCCCAAATTGCTTATCTGTGGCGCTTCGGCCTATAGCCGCGATTGGGATTACGCTCGTCTGCGCGCTATTGCCGACGAAATTGGCGCGTTGCTCCTTGCCGATGTCTCGCACCCGGCTGGCCTGATTGCCAAAGGATTGTTGAACGATCCGCTGGCTCACGCGCACATCGTAACCACCACAACGCACAAAACGCTGCGCGGGACACGGGGTGGTATCATTATGATGCGCAATGATTTCGAGAACCCATACGGTATCAAAACCCAAAAGGGCGAAACCCGGCTTATGTCGTCATTACTGGACTCGGGGGTATTTCCCGGTACACAAGGCGGCCCGCTGGAACACATTATTGCCGCAAAAGCCGTTGCCTTTGGCGAAGCCCTGACCGACGATTTTTACGATTATGCTGTGCAGGTAAAAGCAAATGCGCAGGCAATGGCCACTGCATTCCGGAGCTGGGGTTATGAAATCATTTCGGGCGGTACCGATAACCACCTGATGCTGATCGACCTGCGGTCGAAAGGGCTGACGGGTAAATTAGCCGAAAATACGCTTATTAAGGCTGATATTACCATTAACAAAAACATGGTTCCATTCGATGATAAATCGCCGATGGTAACATCAGGGATGCGGGTTGGAACGGCGGCAATGACAACGCGAGGTTTAAAAGAATCGGACATGGAGCAAATTGTCGTATATATCGACAAGGTGCTGATGAACCATGATGATGCCGCCACATTAGCAACTGTAAAAGAAGAAATTAACGAGTGGATGAAAGCATTTCCACTTTATAAAAGTTAATAAGGTTTAAAGAGCGAAAGAATGAAAGAGCGAAAGAGCGATAAGCTTCGCACCACTTTCGCCCTTTCACCTCTCGCTCTTTCACTCTTTCGCTCTTTAAATAAATGCCATTAGATCAACTGACTGACGAAGAGATCGAATCCGAAGGCAAAGAAATGTCCTTTCTGGATCATCTGGAAGAACTCCGCTGGCACATTATCCGTGCAGTTGGTGCCATTTTTGTATTCGCGATTCTTGCTTTTATTTTCATTGAGGATATTTTCAGAGTTGTAATTCTGGGGCCTAAAAACCCGGATTTCTGGACGTATCGGATGATGTGTAAGCTGGCCGACACGACGGGCTATGCCGATTTATGCGTGACAAAGCTCAACTTTGAGCTACAGTCGCTGGGCGTCTCCGATCAGTTTACGATGGCCATGACTTCGTCGGCTATTATTGGGCTATGTTTTGCCTTTCCGTATGCATTCTGGGAAGTATGGCGGTTTATCAAACCCGGCCTTCGCTCAGTTGAAAAGAATGCTGCCCGTGGTGCGGTATTCTTTGTTTCCCTTTTGTTTACTATAGGGCTGCTGTTTGGCTATTTCATCGTATCGCCCTTGGCCATCAATTTCCTGGCGAACTTTCAGATTACTCCGGAAATTAAAAACCAGTTCGATATTACGTCTTACATCGGAATTCTGGTGACGCTCTCCCTGGGCTGCGCACTGATATTCCAGATGCCGATGGTAGCTTATGTGTTATCGAAAGTAGGCGTTCTGACACCAAAATACATGCGCGAATACCGCAAGCATGCCTGGATTGTTATTCTGATTGTAGCCGGTGTTATTACCCCATCGCCTGATATTTATAGTCAGGTGCTGGTGGCGCTGCCCTTGACTTTGCTTTATGAAGTAAGTATTCTCGTCTCGGCTCGAATCGAGAAGGCTCGTCTCAAGGCGCAGACAGAATTAGAAAAATTATAGTAGCCTTATTATCGACTGGACGTTAGGCGTTGGATGTAGTATCCGGTGACTAACGTCCAGTCGTCTTATGTAATGACTTATGCAGTACGATTTTAAAAAATACCATTACCAGTCCATCAATGCGGCTACTGATGCCGAACGGGCTGCTATCAATCAGGAACTGAGAGATTTGTATGCTGCCTTACCTGAATCGGAGAAGGAAGAGTTCAACCGCCAGTTGCAGGCGTTTTTGGCTAAAGAAATGGGACGCCTAAAGTCTAATTATGAGTCGGTGAAAGGCGGGTTGGGGGATAATTAAATCATGCCCCGCGCTTTCAACTCCAGGTATTTATTTACCGTGTTAGCAGTCAGGTTTTGCGGTGCCGTCAAGATCGTCTGGATACCATATTGGGCCAGTTCCTTCACAATCTGTTTTTTCTCGAAGGTAAACTTCTCGCCGATCGTTTTGAGATAAATCTGCTCCGTATCGGTTGCGGGTTGATCGAGCAAGCTGCGGAGTTCGGTGTTTTCGAAGAACACTACCAGTAATAAATGATCTTTGGCTAACCGGCGCAGATACGGCAACTGCCGTTGCATGGCACTAACGGTTTCGAAGTTGGTAAACAGCAGCAGCAAACTCCGCTGACGAATGTGTGTCCGAACGCTGGCATACAGGCTCTCGTAATCCGTTTCCAGAAAACGCGTTTTTTGCCGATACAGCAATTCCAGAATTCGGAGCATGTGCCCCGAACGGCGATCGGCGGGGAGGAGTTGGCCTACATGATCGGAAAACGTAAGAATACCGGCCCGGTCCTGCTTCATCAGCGCAATATTGCTCAGTACCAGACTAGCATTGATGGCATAATCAAGCAGCGTTAATCCCTCAAAAGGCGATTGCATGACGCGACCTTTGTCGATCAGGCAATAGACGGGTTGTGAGCGTTCGTCCTGATAGGCATTAATCATTAACGACGCGCCCTGAGCATCACTTCGGCGGGAAGTGGCTTTCCAGTTAATGGTTCGAACATCGTCGCCGGTGGTGTAGGGGCGAACCTGTTCAAATTCCATGCTGTGTCCTATGCGTCGAATCCGTTTCACGCCCACTTCATTAAGTCGGTTAGTCGCTGCCAGAAGCTCATATTGTCGCATCTGTAAATAGGATGGATAAACGGCCACCAACTTGCCCTGCTCAAACTGATACCGACGTTTTACTAAACCCAAGGGCGATAGGGCAAAGACATTAACTGCGCCAAAATTGTATTCGCCCCGGCGCGTTGGTCTAAGTTCGTACCGAATGGCTCGCGTCTCGCGCGGATTCAGTCTGGCCCGAAACAGCACATCACGCCGTTGAAACTGGAACGGGATCTCGTCAATCACTTCAACATACGTCTGGAAAGCGTACTGATTTTCCAGATAAATTGTAATCGGATTTTCATCGCCATTCGACAGGCGGTCGGGTACTTCACGTCGCGCGAAGATACCCGCGCGAGCCTGAGGCCGGAATAAAAGCCAGACATCCAACCCAATCAATACCACAAATACCACGAAAGCAACTCTTACCAGCGGAAACAGGATTGGGAATGCGTAGGCCGTAATAAACAGCAGTACCATCGTGGTCAGAACAAACCATAGACGGTTGGCAACGAAAAGAGAGCGGAATGATTTCATTCAGTTCGGCGATTTTGGGCCAGCAATAATTTGTCGCGTTCGATTTCGGCCATTAATTCTTCATCTGTACCAGGCACGGGCATCTGGATTATCTACTTTTAGTAATAAGCGGTAATGAGTCCAGCTCAATTCGTGACGCACTGCGTCACGAATTGGAAAGGCCTTGTAAAACAGGCGTATATATCGGAGGTTACTTTCATCAAACCCCTTTCCAAAATCGCTGGTCAATCGTTGGGCGAGGTATTTGAGTAAGCCGGTGCCATACTCGGCCCTATTATTTCCCTGCTGTTCTTCGTCAACAATCAACTGGCCGATCTGCCAGTAGGCTTCGACCATTGCGAAATTAACAGCTCTGTAGGCATTCTGTCGGGTGCTGTCCAGAACAGCCCTATTATTCTCGTAAAAGGTTTGCATCAAGTGTTCGTTAGGGTTCAGGTCATAAGTTACGGTTTTGTTGGTTTTAATTGACTTAAAGCCTCGTCAATTTCTTCTTCATAGACAGGGTTATAGTCATCTTCCTGATAATCGCCTGTACGTTCGGCGCGTAAGGCTTTGTAGAAAAAAGATGCATCCTGAAACGCTGTTCGGGCCTCGGCGGTGCGACTCAGTTGCAAAAGTGCGCGGCCCCTATGGTAAGCCACCAGCGCACTCCGGCTGAAATTTTTGTTGGCTTTGGCCAAATCCACGAGTGCTTTATCTGCCTGCCCGGTAGCAATATAGCTCATCGCTCTACTCACAAAATGTTTGTAATTGACCCATTCGGCACCGTGTTTGAGGGCAAGTGAGTCGATACCAATACAGAACTGTTCAAGTGCTTTTGTATGGTTGCCGAGATTACGATAGGTCAACCCACGCAGGTAACTAACGGGGTTGTTGCCGATCATATCGTCGAAGTAGGGAGTCAGTGCATCGTAAGCGTCCAGATGGCGCAGTGCCCGAGGGTAATCCTGTAACTTCGACAAATAAACCTCCCCGATCATGCCGTTTTCCTTAGGGTAGTTGTCTCCCGTTTTTTCCATCCAGAGCGTAGCAGCTTCGTAGTCATTTTGCCAGAGATAGGAAAAAGCCCGGTAACGATAATTCTGTGCAGAAGCTGAAAGCGTATCCGGCTGATTGGTACGTCGCCCGGTCAGAAAAAAGGGAAACCGCTGTGGCTGCCTGTTATTCGTCAGCATGGATGCGCATGACTTTAACTGCTTTTCACCATCCTGAGCAAAGGCCGAAAGGGGCAACAGAAGACTTAAGAATAGGACATACTTCATGGCAAAATATCAATTATGCGTCCATCTTTGAGCCGGAACGTTAAAGCAACACTTACATCGTTTGGCGGATTCGGTGGTTCAGATTGCCATAGTGTTGGATCAGTCGCAATGCGGTTCTTGCAGATTTCCTGTAATTGCTGCGTTATACGGCTGTCGAATGTCTTCGGGCAATAGTCTTCGTCGAAACTGGTGAGTGTAAATGGGCCCTGTTCGCCCTGGCAGTTAACGACAAGTTGAATACGGATTAAGCCTGATTGCCCAGCCTGCACAATGGTCTGATAGTGTTTTGCAACCAGTTGGCTAATGCCATAGCGTTTGGGCGAACGGTTGAGTGGTGCTTCATGCCACAAGGCCTGAAAACAATTGTTGCAGGTTTGAAAGCCACTGCCACGGTATGACTCGTTAGGCAGTAAATTTCGAACGAAACGAAATGCCTCGGTCGCCACTATACAACCATTCCAGCCAATCGCTTTCATCTGGTTTGGCAATACGTCCGCAATCTGCCACAAAGGTTTGTAGCCGCCTTCGCGATTATGCTGATTACCAGAAATGACAATAAATACCGATTTGCCAAATGTTGCCAATCGCCAGAAATGTATCGTTCGCTGTTTTGTCAGGGCACTTTCCAGACTCGCCCGACCATTAGTATAAAGAGAGATAATCAGGTTGTTGGATTGCCAGATGCGACCAGCCAACTGGTGAAATGTACTTGCTGAATCTATTGGAACGTCGGTAAACCGGCGAAAAACCATTGGGAAATTGGCACCTATACGAAGAAAATCGTTCTCAATCGTCAGGAGCCGTGGGGCGAAATGGATGGTATCTAAACGGACAATTTCTCCATTGACCGCCCAGGTTGATTTGAAGGCGGTAGCCGAACCATCGACCATGCCCAACTGATAGGTACTATCGGCGCCTAACTGAATATAAGTTGGTAAAGGACATTTAAAATCAATGTCCAGTTCAGTATGAACACCAATCCAGGTTCCTGTTAGTTGGTCTCGTGTTTGCCCTTCGGTTAATGATGAGTGAAGAATGAGGCATATAAAATATAAACCAGCCAGACACCAACGACTCGCCCGCAACCAACGGATTGACTGGAAGAGGTATGACGTATGTCTGCTACTGTTCATCGGGGCACCTCAATTTTCTGCACTAGCTGTGCGATAATGTCATCGGCAGTGCCGCCTTCCATTTCGCGTTCGGGGGTTAGCAACACCCGATGCCGTAAGACCGGCGCGGCAAGTTCCTGCACATCTTCGGGCGTGATAAAATCGCGGCCCCGGAGTGTGGCAAGTGCCTTCGCACTGTTCAATAACGCTACCGACGCCCGAGGTGATGCACCCAGGTAAAGTGATTTATTGACGCGTGTTGCCTGAACGATCTGGGCGATGTATTCGAACAGTTTATCCTCAACATGAACCTGATGCACCAGCCCACGTAAGGTTGCTAATTGGTCGGCGGTGAGCACGGCGTTGACGGCGTCGAGCGCATCGGCCAGATTTCGCCGTTGATGGTGACCACGCAAAATATCGACTTCTTCATTTGCTGCCGGGTAACCAATAATGATCTTAAACAAAAAGCGGTCTAGCTGGGCTTCAGGCAGACGGTAGGTACCTTCCTGCTCAATGGGGTTCTGGGTAGCCAGCACCATGAAAGGTTCATCGAGGCTATAGGTTGTACCGTCGTTTGTTACCTGCCGCTCCTCCATCACCTCGAAAAGTGCCGCTTGTGTTTTGGCCGGTGCCCGGTTTATTTCGTCAATCAGCACAAGGTTAGAAAAAACAGGTCCTTGCCTGAAAACGAAATCACCGGTTTTAGGGATAAAAATAGAGGTACCCAGCACATCGGACGGCATCAGGTCGGGGGTAAACTGAATCCGGCTAAAACCTACCGACATGGTTTTGGCGAGAAGTTTGGCCGTCAGCGTTTTGGCAACGCCCGGCACCCCTTCAATGAGTACGTGGCCATCGGCAAGCAAAGCCGTCAGTAGTAAATCAACGGTCTGATGCTGGCCAATAATGACTTTGCCTACTTCGGCGCGAATAGTATCAACGGCAGTAGTAAGCGAAGTGAGGTCGATGCGAGTTTGAAATGAGTCCATAATGATGGACCGCTCCGGCGGCCCGGCGGGATTTTTACAAGATTTAAAGGATTAAACAAGATTATCTAATACAGCTCTTCGAGCTTTTCAGCGGGATAAGTTGGCTATTGGATAATCTTGTTTAATCCTTTAAATCTTGTAAAAATCCCGCCGGGCCGCCGGAGCGGTCAGTGTTTAAAATGTTCCATTGCCCCGTTCAGGGTAATTAAGTCATATTCTGAAAGCGAAATGCTTTTCTGAGTGTCGCGTAGGAGCCGTACTAGGTCCGACGTTTCGTCTTGCGATACACCACTTTTTCGGGCCAGCGTTTCGGTAAATTCCTTGTCTAAAACCGTTGTGTTCAAGCCATATCGTTCGCGGATGTCAGCTAGAAAATACTGGATTTTCTTACGGGCAATATTTTCATGGTCACCCTGTTGATAATACATGCGACCAATGGTTTGTACAAAATCCAGAGACGTATTTTTGGGCGGCTCTACAACCGGAATAATCCGCTGAGTTCGCTTGCTCGCGAAAATAGCGTAGAAAATTAACCCAAACGCCACTAAATAATAGGCCCAGTTAAGGGCTGGTTGCGAACGAATATACCGGAAAATTGATTGTTCGTCCTCAGTAAACCGACCCTGTTTCTGGTACTCGTCCCAATATGTTGGCTGAGCGGGCAAATAGGAGAGGGCTTTGAACGCGTAATCGGACGTTTTCTGATTCAGGACATAGTAATTCGTAAAAGCCAGGGGTAAATTATGAATAAAAAACTGTCCTTTCCCATATCGAACCTTAATGAAAACAGGTTCTTTTCGAGCGTTGCGGCCTAGTACGGTTATGAGGGCAGGCTTTTTAATAATCAGGAAATTACGACCGTCATCATGAATAAAATTATAGCCGGAAACCTTGTGCAAGGATGGGTTTACGAAATTCTGCCGCAGGGTCGAATCAGCCTCTTTTGGGTCTTTTACTTCTGCCTTAAAGCCAAGTAATTTTCCCAGCGTATCGGGCAATTCATAGGCCGAAATGAAGGCATTGTTCCCGCGGCCAACATAGGCTAATAGTTGGTGAATATCATTTTTATCGACCCCGAAATCCTGACAGATAGCCACATAATTGCTGGGCGTTGGCAGCGCCTTTTCGCTCACAAGGTTGTATATGGGCAAAAGCACCGTTTTGATCGCCGATGGTCGCATGACATCGGGCAGTAGCTCGAAAAGAGCCTGAGTACCAAACGGAACTTTGTCGTCATTCTCGTAGGTCGCCCGCCAGTCGATAGGCTTCGGCCGATAATACTCAAAGAGCACGTAGGCCGTTACGGTAACCAGTAAAATGAGAAGATATTTGTTTGGTTTACGCAAAGTCAGGTGTGCCGGGTTACCGGGCAATTCTTAGGTTATAGGTTGTTTCTGACCAGCTTTGTTGAACTGTGAAAAGGCTGTTCGCAGCGCCGTCAACTGCGCTTCACCTATCGGGAAGTCGCCGTACCAGACAAATTCAAATTGACCAGTTAATCGCTCAAAATCAGGCTGTAACGATGAATTTGCTAATTCATATACGTATTGCCGATTGGTTTTGTCGGGCTTGTACTGAATACGTCCTGAGTCGGTTAATTGTTTAAGCGTTTGCAGGTATAACAAGCGAACAGCCAGCCGGTAGTTTTGCAAACTTACGGCCTCGTCGATAGCCTGGTTAAAGTCGATCTCGTGAATGTTTTCGCTTAGATTTTCATAATCGAGACCAGCCGCCTGGGCTTTCTTCGGAAATAGAAAACGCAGTACTTCGGCTTTCATAAGCAGATAAACAGCTACGCCAGCTATAGCAGCAAGAAGTACATACTGCCAAATGTTTTGATAGGCTTCGCTGGATAAAAACGCCCCGATTTTATGCATGAGCCATTGCCAGAGTCGCGCCAGCGGGTTTTCGGGCGGAGGTGCATCGTTCCCATACTGATAATCATGGTCTGTCTGTAAATCGCGCAGATGATCTTGCTCGGGGTAGCGCACACGCATCGGTGCCCGATCATCGCGGGTAATGACCGGGACAGGTGCTTTTGTCATTGAGTCAGCACGAACTGTCTGCGCCAGAATTGCCGACGGACCTAATAACCCTATTAACCCGACAACAAGACTCGCCCGATAGACAGCAAATCGTAGCTCGTGAATCGTCATTCGTAGATCAAAACGTTCCTTCATCCGTTGCGCGGGGGTGGGTAGTTGATGTACCGATGGCGTCGATGGCCGAAATCAGCCCCCGACCTTCCTGCCGTTCAACCAGATTTGTGTATTGAAAACCAATGGCTGTGTATAGCACAACATTTAACAATGTTCGGCCAACAAGGTTAATGACGTTGCCCAAAATGAGCCAGACAACCGACACATCGGGAAGCATTTTCGCTCCTGTCAGAAAAGCGATAATGGTAGTTGGCACGGCAAATATTAATCCGACAATTCCGACAATTAGCCCCGTGACAAAGATTAGTCCAAAAGTAGACCACCATTTGTCCCGAATAAGCTGAAAACAACGGCTCCAGGTGGGACCAAAGTCAGTGCCTTCAAAGGCAGTAACGGCTAATGACAGCGAGAGGACAACGGCCACATAAAGACCGGGAATAAAGAAAAAGATGAATGCAACACCAATAATAATGGAGTTCAGAATGGTAATAACGATGGCCCGGCCAATCATGGGCTGTACTTCGGTCCAGACGTCGGTTACACTGATCAGGCTGCTTTTGGTTCGGTCATACACTTTCATATGGGCGTAGGTCGTCAGAATGACCGCCACGTTTGCCAGAACGCTAAAGAACATAGCCAACCAAAATGAGGGCGATATAAACTGGCCCATTAACTGAAAAACAGCCATCGGATCATTTTTATTCGTGCCCGTGTCGCCCATTAATTGAAGCATGTTTGATTGCATGACACCGGTAGCAATACCGGCCACCAGAGCCACTGGCCCCACAATGTAGATCAGAGCCATGCCCAGGCTCCGCATATTCTGAATAATATACTGGAAGGTCGCGTTGATCTTGTTGCCGAAATCGCGTTGTTCGAAGAGTTGAATCATGGCTGTTTTGTACGGTTTAGGGAGATAGGATATAAAATAAAATACCAGATAATGAAAGCTGCCGATGTTAGGATGATGATTCCACTGACAACAGGCGGCAGGGTTAGCCGTGTGATAAAACTTTCCAGAAAACCCGCTGTAATAAAAATCGGGACGAGCCCAATGGCGATTTTCAGCCCCCGTCTAATACCGCGCTTGAATGACTCCAGCCGCGAGTAAGTTCCCGGAAATAGCAGACTATTGCCTACGGTGAGCCCCGCACAACCCGCAATAATGATCGCCGATATTTCGAGAGTGCCATGAATCCAGATTTTTAGAGCTGAGTCGAGAAGTAGCCCACGTTCGTAAAAAAAGTACTGGAAAGCGCCCAGCATTACCCCGTTATAAAACAGCATCGCGATGGTGCCAAAGGAGGCAAATAGACCAAATACGAAGGTTCGAAAGGCTACATAGATGTTATTCAGGGTGATCTGTATGAACATAGACGCTTGATCGCGGCTGTTGTACACGCCCAGCGGATCGCCTTTCTTGATGTTTTCGAGGGTCATATTAACGTAGCCATCCCCCAAAATGAGCTGCACAAACGTATTGTCGTGTGCCGCCGACACCCAACCCAGAATACCAGCCGCCAGAAAAATACCGGCCGAAATAGCCAGCAATCGGTGCGACTGTCGGAAAAGCAACGGCAACTCATATTTCCAGAACGTAACAAACCGACTCCGGTCGTCGCGCCGATTCTGCATCAGGCCGCGGTGCATCTGCGCGGCCAGCCCGTTGAGGTATCGGGTTACGTTTGAGTCAGGATAAAACGTTTGCGCATACGACAGGTCGTCGGTCAGTTCCACAAAACGGGCCGTCAGTTCATCGGGGTCGCGCGAAGGATTCTGTTCCATATCGCGCCACTTGTCCGAATTGCGTTTAACGAAAAGAGCTTCGCGCATATAAATAGACCGAAGAGCATCGGCTGGTCGTTATAAAGGGTGTTAAATTGGATTAAAAATCTGGTTTTAAGAAAGACTTAAGTGTCTTTTATGGTAAATATTTTGACCTCAAGGCCATACTTCCGACTTTTGGCTAATGACCGCATAAGCGACCCCGTTTTTATTCATCCGCATGTCTGTTACGATCCGCACGTCCCAAAACGTTTTACTAGAGTATGAACCAGCCAGCATTGGCGACCGGATTCTGGCGGCTATGCTGGATTATCTGATCATTTTTGGCTGGACATTACTCGTTTTCGGTATTCCTGCCAGACTAAGCGTGACACCGAGTACCTTTTATATTTTTGTCGTAGCCTTCCCCATTGTCGTTTATGACCTCCTGTCTGAATGGCTCTTAAATGGCCGTAGTGCTGGCAAAATAGCGCTGGGTATTCGGGTCGTTATGCTCGATGGCTCACAGCCGGGCCTGGGGGCATATCTGCTCCGCTGGTTGTTGAGGATCATTGAATCCGTCGCTTTTTTAGGCGGTGTCGTGCCCATTGTCACCGTTGCAGTCAATGGCAAAGGGCAGCGTTTGGGCGACATTGCCGCCGGAACGACCGTTGTGAAATTAAAACCGGCCGTTTTGCTGGACGATATACTGATTCGACCGCTACCCGAAAATTATATGTTGCAATTTCCCGACCTGCGGATGCTGTCTGATCGGGACATTGGCGTTGTTCGTCAGGCACTGCGGCAAGGCGACGAACAGGTAATTAAGCGTACTGCCGATAAAATTAAACAAGTGACCACCATCCAGAGTGATTTACCAAATCGGACTTTTCTGGAAACGGTTATCAGCGATTATCAGTTTATAACGATGCAGTAACGTATGGGCCAAGCTCCTGCCTGGCCTGTGATTAATTTAACTGGCCAAGCAGGAGCTTGGCCCAGCCTCTATGCTCGATTCCATCAAATCCCTTGCCCGACAATACGCGGCCGATATCGTTCAAACCCGCCGACACCTGCATGCGCATCCCGAACTTTCCTTTCAGGAACGGAACACGGCCCGCTTCGTAGCCGATCAGCTCAAAGCCATTGGTATAACCCCACAAGAGGGCGTGGCCGATACGGGTCTGGTCGCTATTGTAGAGGGTCGTAACCCTGGTTCAAGAGTGGTTGCCCTCCGGGCCGATATGGACGCGTTACCCATTCACGAAGCGAATGATGTGCCCTACAAGTCGACCGTCGAAGGCGTCATGCATGCCTGCGGGCACGATGCGCATACGGCCAGTTTGTTAGGTGTAGCCCGCATTCTACACGTTCTGCGCGACCAGTTCGACGGAACCGTAAAGCTGGTTTTTCAACCGGGCGAAGAGAAAGCGCCGGGCGGGGCATCGCTCATGATTAAAGAAGGCGTTCTTGAAAACCCGACGCCCATCAGCATGATTGGCCAGCATGTAGCCCCAAACATCCCGGTGGGAAAAATCGGTTTCCGTGAGGGTATGTACATGGCCAGCACGGACGAACTTTACCTGACCGTTCGCGGAAAAGGCGGCCACGCGGCCATGCCCGACAACCTCGTAGACCCGGTTTTGATTGCCTCCCACATCATTGTGGCCCTGCAACAGATTATCAGTCGAAATCGGCCCCCGGCCAGTCCGTCGGTGTTGTCATTTGGGCGATTCATTGCCGATGGCGTCACAAATGTCATTCCAAACGAAGTGACAATCCAGGGCACATTCCGGTGTATGAACGAAGAATGGCGTGAAGAGGGCAAAAAACGAATGGTCAAACTAGCCGAAGGCATTGCCGAAGCGATGGGTGGCTCGTGCGAGTTCACGATTGTGCATGGTTACCCCTTCCTGAAAAACCACCCCGAACTTACCCGGCGCGTGCGGTCGCAGGCGGTCGAGTACATGGGTGCTGAGAATGTGGTCGACCTCGATTTGTGGATGGCAGGGGAGGATTTTGCCTTTTATTCGCAGGTTGTAGATTCCTGTTTTTACCGCCTAGGCACCCGCAACGAAGTGCGGGGCATCGTTTCGGGCGTTCATACGCCAACGTTCGATATTGACGAAGCATCTTTAGAGACCGGTGCGGGGTTGATGAGCTGGCTGGCAGTGCAGGAGTTACGGGTTGTCTAACTAATGACCATGCCACTACCATCGCTTCTCACATCCGTTTATGCCGAAAGTCCAGCGGCTTGGCGACAGTGGCTGGCCAATAATTACGCGGTTGAAACGAGCGTATGGCTGGCTATTTATAAAAAAGCAAGCGGAAGACCCAGCGTTACATATGACGAAGCCGTTGACGAAGCTTTATGTTTTGGCTGGATTGATAGCTCGGCCAGAAAGGGCGATGCCAACCGTTACTTCCAGTTTTTCGCCCGGCGTAATCCTAAAAGCAACTGGAGCGGAGTCAACAAAGCAAAAGTTGAAAAATTGACGCTGGCCGGGAAAATGACCGATGCGGGAATGGCAATGGTTAACCTTGCAAAACAAACCGGTACCTGGACGGCGCTGGATGAAGTTGAACGCCTGACCTGCCCACCGGATCTGGCAGAGAAATTCGATGAAAATCCGACAGCGAAGGGGTACTTTGAGGCTTTTCCTAAATCAGCGAAACGAGGAATCCTGGAATGGCTGCTCAACGCAAAAACGTCTGAAACGCGGGCCAAACGGATTATGGAGATTGTAGCCCTGGCAGCCCGGAACGAACGTGCCAATCAGTATGTGCCAAGGCCGAAATAAGTAAATCAGTCGATAAATCGAGCCTATAAAAACATAGTAAATGGAAGGGGGATTTAGCCCGGCAGGATATCGACGATATACGTTGCCGATCTCTTCGCGTTTGCAACTGTATCGTAACATTCTAAATTACGACATCCGCCAAAAGTGTGTCCTCAAATTGCACAATCCATTCCTTGATTGTTATACATTTGTACTTCCTTATATCGTTCTATTTGAAAGTCTAATTTCGCTCTACGCACATGAACAGAAGAGACGCCCTCATGCGGGTAGCCGCGCTGGCTGGCTCAGCCATAGCGTTACCCGCGCTGGCCGATACACTCGAAGCTTCGGCGGCCCGACGCGCCCTGACGGGCAAACCGCTTTTCTTCACGGCCGATCAGGATGCGACCGTTGCTGAACTGGCCGATACGATTATCCCCACAACGAAAACCCCCGGTGCCAAGGCAGCGAAGGTGAACGAAGTGATTGACATTATTCTGAAAGACTGTTACAAACCCGACGATCAGCAACGCTTTGTAGATGGTCTGACACTGACCAACAAACTGAGTCAGGATGCTTACGGAAAAGCGTTTGTTCAGCTTGACCCAACGCAACGCATTGAGATTGTTAAGAAACTGCAGGCTGATGCCAAGCAGCAACTGGCACAGATGAACTCGGCAAAAGCGGCTTCTAAAGTGGAAAACGCGCAGGCCGACTTGCAAATGCCTTCTGCCAAGAAGCAATACACGCCGTTCTTTATGATCCTGAAAGACCTGACGTTAACGGGTTATTTCACCTCCGAAATCGGCTGTACGCAAGCTCTTGAATATGTGGCGGTTCCGGGTCGTTACGACGGTTGTGTTACCCTCAAACCCGGCCAGAAGGCGTGGGCCATTTAATGTATAATGAGTAGTGTACAATGAATAATTGATATGGGCCTGGTGCTGGTGATAAGCATTGTCCATTACCCATTATTCATTATCCATTCAAAAAATCATGAACCTTAACATAGACGCAAAAAAAGATATGACCTACGACGCTATTGTCGTTGGGTCGGGCATTTCTGGCGGCTGGGCTGCTAAAGAACTTACCCAGAAAGGCCTGAAAGTATTAATGATTGAGCGCGGTCGCGATATCAAACACGTAGAAGGCTACGTAACCGCTACCAATAATCCGTGGGAGTTTCCGCACCGTGGGCGCATTACGACTATGGCTGCCGAAGAGTACTGGGCCAATATGCGTACCGGCTATACCGCCAATGAAGAATGGCGGCACCATTTCGAGAACGACAAAGAAAATCCATACCTCGAAAAGGAAAACCGCAAAGTAGACTGGATTCGGGGCTACCACGTAGGCGGTCGTTCACTCATGTGGGGGCGTCAGAGCTACCGCTGGAACAAAGAAGACTTTATGGCGAATGGCAAAGAAGGCATTGGTGTCGACTGGCCAATCCGGTACGAAGATCTGGCTCCCTGGTACACCTACGTAGAAACCTTCGCCGGTATTTCGGGTAGCAAAGACGGTCTGGACGTTTTGCCGGATGGCAACTTCCTGCCCGCTATGCAGATGAACTGCCTGGAAAAAGAAGCGAAAAAACGCATTGAAAAGGCGTTTCCGGCCCGTCACGTGACGATGGGTCGTACAGCTCACCTCACCGCCCCCAAGCAAATTCACTATGACCTCGGACGGGCCGCCTGCCAGTTCCGGAACCAGTGTATGCGGGGGTGCCCATACGGTGCTTACTTCAGTACGCAGGCGGCAACATTGCCAGCCGCTATGAAAACGGGTAAACTGACACTTCTGCCTGATTCGATTGTGTCGGAAGTGCTGTATGATGAGAAAAAAGGGAAGGCAACCGGCGTCCGTACTATTGATCAGAACACCAAAGAAGTTCGTGAACATTACGCCCGGATTATTTTCCTGAATGCATCGGCTTTTGCGAGTACATCTATCCTGATGAACTCCAAATCGCACCGTTTCCCGAACGGAATGGGCAACGAGTCAGATCAGCTTGGTCGGAACATCATGGACCACCATCTGGCGGTTGGTGCGGCCGGTGAATATGACGGCATGGAAGATCAGTATTACTATGGTCGTCGTGCTAATGGTGTTTACGTACCTCGTTACCGGAACTGGGCTGGCGACAAACGCGATTACGTGCGTGGCTTTGGCTACCAGGGTGGTGCTGGCCGGGGCGGCTGGAACCGGGGTAATGGTACGGATGGCTTTGGGGCAGACTTCAAAGACAGCCTGACTACCCCTGGCCCCTGGACAATGAGCCTTGGTGGTTTTGGCGAAATGATTGCCGATCCAAATAACCGGATGACGCTCTCGCCCGATCAAAAAGATAAGTGGGGCCTGCCTTTGATCGTATTCGATGCAGCCTACGGCGAGAACGAAAAGAAAATGCGGATCGATATGATGAACGATGCTGCCGAGATGCTCGAAGCCGCAGGTCTGAAAAACGTGACCGCCTACAACGACGAGTCGAAACACCCCGGTATTGGTATTCACGAAATGGGAACTGCCCGCATGGGTCGCGATCCAAAAACGTCGGTGCTGAACGCGCATAACCAAATACACTCGGTTAAGAACGTATTCAATACGGATGGTGCCTGTATGACATCGGCATCGTGTGTAAACCCTTCGCTTACGTACATGGCACTGACCGCCCGTGCGGCTGATTTTGCTGTGAAAGAAATGAAAAAGGGGACTTTATAAGCACAACAGATATAGTGTAAACGGGGTAATGAGTGGTAAATCTGCTTGTTACCCCGTTTATTTTTGAAAAAAATAAACGAAAAAATAAACACTTGTTCCTTTAGTTGAGTTATACCATAGACTAAACAGTAAACTAGTCGAAAGACTGAACTCAACGATGAAAAAAATAATGATAATGGGTTGGATGCTAGTAGCTGGCATGGCCCTGAACGCAGCAGCACAAACGACTAATTCGGGTACCACCAATTCTGGTACAACGGGTACCACAACCGGTACGACAGGTACAGGCACGATGGGTACAACGGGTACAGGCACGATGGGTACAACCGGAACGAATGCCAATGGTACGAACACGGGTACTAACTCAGGTACATACCAAACGCAGCCAACAACCAATTCGAGTCAGCCAACAACAAACGGCACAACAGGAATGGGTTCAACGGTAAATACGGGTACTGGTACAACCTTACCGCCTACTACGGGTACCACAACAGGTACAGGCACGAACGGTAGCACAACTACATACGGTACGGGCACAGGAACGATGAACTCGGGTACGACCAATTCTGGTACTATGAACTCGGGAACAGTACCGCCAACAACAACAACAACAGATCGGACCAATTCAGGTACGACTGGCAATGGTAGCCGACGCACAAGAAGCAGTTCGTCAACTACGACAACAACGCCTACGACTACCCCAACAACAACGACCATTCCTCCTAGAAATTAGGTGCGTGAGCGTTGAATAAGTTTTGAGGGCCATACCTTTGTAAAGGTATGGCCCTCATTTTTTTATGTCTCAACCAACTCCCTTAATCACCCTTGATTCGTTGACCGTCCGGAGAGGTGGTAAGCCGGTACTAAGCAATCTTTCTTTCCAACTGAAGTCGGGCGAGTGTTGGTGTATAACCGGGCCAACGGGTAGTGGAAAAACTACATTTTTACAGGCTCTGGCAGGTCAGTTTCCGGCCCCGCCGGGCACATTGACTCGTCGGGTATTCACAGAATTTGTTTCGTTCAAAGAAGAGTCCAGTCGATTCTCTTATAGTGGATACTTCTATCAACAGCGTTACCAGGCCACCATGAGTGACCATGCTGATGGAAATGATCCCGGTTATACGGCACTACCGTCATTGCGCGATTTTTTGCAGGTATCCAACTCGCCCGAGTCAACAGCCTTGCTTGAGCGACTGGGCTTGACATCGTTATTGGATCGTTCATTTATTAAGCTCTCTAACGGGCAAACCCGCAAGGCTCGTATTGGCAAAGCACTTTTGCGCCATCCTGCCGTTTTGCTTTTAGATAACCCATTTGTGGGTTTAGATGTCAACTTCCGGTCAGATCTAACAGCCTGGCTTGGCGAATTGACCAATCACGGCCTCTCGCTCGTCTTTGTCGCCGATGCGGACGATATACCGGTATTTGCTACGCACATAGCCGAAATCGGGCAGGGGAGGCTATTATGGGCAGGCCCCAAAGAAGACTATAGAGCAAATTATCAGCTCGAAACAGACTTTGGCGTGCCGCCCGTTCTGCAAACAATACCGCAGCAGACTGATTTTGCCGAAGCATTTCGACTACAGGATATTACCGTTCGCTACGGCGATACGGTTATTCTGAACGATCTTAACTGGGTTGTTCGGACTAACGAACGCTGGGCCTTATTCGGTCCTAATGGGGCTGGTAAGTCGGTGTTGCTCAGTTTGCTATATGGCGACCATCCTCAGGCATATGCGAATCAGGTAAGCGTGTTTGGCAACCGGCGAGGTAAATCGGGCGAAACTATCTGGGATGTAAAACGTCGGATCGGGTTTGTCTCGCCTGAGTTGCATCTGTACTTTCCGCAGCATCTATCGGCCCGGCAGGTAGCACTTACCGGCCTAACCGACACGTTAACACCACCCAATCGAGTATCGCCCGAAACGGAAACGGATTTGGCCAATTTATTCGCCTATTTTGATTTGACCCATGCAGAAAGCCGCCCCTTCGGGACTTTATCGGCGGGCGAACAACGATTGGTGCTTCTTGTACGGGCTTTTCTGAAAAATGCACCTGTATTGTTACTTGACGAACCCTTTCAAGCCATAGATAGTCGGCACATTGAGCGAGCAAGACGATTGATTGACAGCTTCTTAAATAAAACCGTTTTGTTCGTAACACATAACAGAAAAGAACTTCCTGAGAGTATTGACGAATTGTTTGCACTAGCCAGTACAAATACGGTCGAAGGCTAGACCAGTTTTTATATAAGCCCGATTTTGAATAAAAAATTTTAATGTTGGCATGGTTTGTGATAACTCAGGAACAAATTTTTGATTGTGATATAGAAGAGACGTTTATTAAATAAACACAGGTCGTTATGTTACATATAATCTAATTATCAACGTTGGAATAAGTCTATTTTCTTAAAAATCAGGCTTGGCATGATATTCGTCTTAACATGGAATAATTGATATTTCTACATGAAAAGACAGTTACTATATAAATTTATTGGTAATTTAAAGTGTGTATTATTTGGCATATTAGTAACTTTACGATTTGCCAATTTAACATATGCACAAGCCGATACCTGCCAAAATCCGGCCCCGCCTGTGATCACAGGTTCGGCGAAGTTTATATGCCGCAATGAATCTGTCAAGCTTACAGCCTCAGGTTGTTCCGGTACGGTTGTCTGGTCAAATGGCGAGTCGGGGACATCTATAGTTGTAAAGCCACAACAAACAGCAAAATACATGGCTATTTGCCGCGCCCGGCCCGGTTGTATAAGCTGTTTTGCCGACGTTTGGAAAATAACGGTCAATACACCCAACGCGCCCGTTGTTGCCAGTTTGACTAAAATTAGCTGTGCAGATGATGCTGTTACTTTAATCGCAACGAACTGTAGTGATATTGTCCACTGGTCTGACCAAACCACGGGGACTAGCTGGACGGGTAAACTACAGCAGACAACTACATTCCAGGCTACCTGCGAACAAAATAACTGCTTGAGCAACCCGTCTGTGCCGATTTCGGTCCAGATTGCGACTCCAGCCAAACCCGTGCTTTCGGTCAGCAAAAGTGATATCTGCGCCGGTCAATCCATCCAGCTTATTGCATCTGGTTGTTTGGGGACTGTTCGCTGGACGGATGGCAACGAAGAGCTGGTAAGAACGGTAACGCCTTACAAAACGATGACCTATCGTGCAGTCTGCCAGATCGGTTCCTGCCGAAGCGACAGCTCCGAGTCAGTATCGGTACAGGTTCGAACGGCCGGGCAAAAAGTAAATCTGGCAACGACACTCAGCAATGGGTGCCCGTTTCAAACCGCTGACTTGTCGAAAGCGATTACCGGAAAAAACCCTGTCCTGAGCGACGTTTACCAATTTAGAATGGGACCATCGCTTGAGGCTGCTATTGTTCAGTCGCCGGGAGCGGTACAGGCGGGTACCTATTATGTCTTCGGCCGAAATACCGATGGCTGTTATACAGACCCCGTAGCCGTTACGGTGCAGATTATACCCTGTCAAAACCCTATTCCTGTTTGCCTGAGTAACCCGGCAACTGTTGCCGTTCGACTCGACTCGATTGATTGGGCAAAAGGTATGGTTCGATTGACAGCACAGCTAGGTGGTTCGGCCAGTTCAGCTAGTTGGCAAAGTGATGGTGGCGGCCTGTTTACCGATACTGGTCTATCGGCTCGTTATCTGTTGTCAGAAACGGACCGGCAACTTGGTAAAATAATGTTCACTGCCACAACGCCCGATCCTGATGGCAGTGGCCCCTGCGTGAGCATGTCTATAAAGCAGGCAGTCATGGCTCCATCCCGTGAGCTAATCGGGCTGAGCAAAAAAGTAAGCGAACCTGTTTGGCTTATGGAAGGTGGTGCTAGTCTGGTTGAATTGACCTACCAGTTGACAGTTGCCAATCTGGGTACAAATTCACTGAAAAATGTGCAAATCACCGATGATCTGGATGCTGTTTTTTCAGCTTCGGGGGCGCTGATTCGTTCGGTAAACGCTCGGGCCGACAGTGGGTTCGTGGTCAATCCATCCTATACAGGCCGTGGGGCCGACACAACGTTGCTAAGCAGCGGAAACATGATGGCTGGTAAGCAGGGCCATGTCTGGCTGACGGTTCGGTTAGATGTGAGCCGCGCAAATACTCTGACGTTCAGCAATAAAGCAACCGCGTCGGGGGTTGATGTGAATGGAGGACTTTGTCGGGATCGTTCCACTAATGGGACCGAATCTGACCCTGATTTAAATGGTAACCCCGGCGATAATGAGGAACCAACGCTGGTAACACTTCACTCGTTAGAGTCCGAAGAGGCCAAAACGGTGTTTATTCCAGAAGGCTTCTCGCCCAATGGGGATGGTATCAACGATAAATTCGTAATTCAGCGGTTACCAGTTGACCTAACTGCACAAATTGAAGTCTACAATAGGTGGGGACATCTTGTTTACCGCAACCCTAATTATAAAAATGACTGGGATGGCACCATCAATCAGGGAGTTAGTGTAAACGTTGCGAAAGAAGGGTTACCTGATGGGACTTATTACTATCAGATTCGACTCAGCGATGGACGCGAATATGTGCGGTTTCTGACGCTGGCCCGATGACGTTTAACAATGATTTTAGGGCAAATTCATTTGCCGGATGAGTGTGAGTAAAGAGGCCGTGAGGCATGGCATGAAGTTACTAATGAACAGGAACTGGATTGTATGGATTTTGGGAGGATTGCTGTGGCTGAGCTCGTTAGGGGTTTGGGCGCAAACAGACTCTTTGTTGCAGCAGGCAAACCGGTTGCTCAACTATAAGGCCTACGGCCGTGCTATAGAAGCGTATACGGAGCTTTTAAACGATTACGAACCTAAACTGACCAGCAAACAGAAAGCCACGGTACAAAGTCGTTTGGCATTTGCATATCAACAAGTGGGCGATAACCAGAAAGCGGAGCGTTATTACCGTGAAGTTGTGGATAGTAACACCGACGAAAATCTGCAACAAATTTTACAATTTGCCCAGACACTGGCTAGTAATGGTAAGTTCAAGGAAGCTCAGAAACAGTATGAGCGCTATCTTCTATTGAAAGAAAAGCAACCCGAACGGGCTGTTGCTACCGGGCCTTCGCTAGGTGTGAGAAAAGACGCTGTGCGCTATCGGTTAGAATATCTGGCCTTAAACTCACAGGGCGAAGAGTTTAGCCCGGCCTTTTACCAGGATGGTCTGGTATATGTAGCGGGTAAAAAAGGGGGGTCAGCTATTGAGACGACAGGTAGCGGAGGTGGTTCGGGCTATCTCGACTTGTTTTACGTACCAAACCGGAATAACCTGAAGATCGGCAGTATTATTAATGCTGATGGAAGCACGAGTAAAGCACCTTCCACCCATGCAAAATCGCCATATACAGTTGGTCAGGACAGTTACTCCCGACCAACAGCCAACGATTCGCGCACCGTGCCAAATTTTTATGAAGGGATTAACATCTCGGAAGGTCTGGGGTATGTCGAACAGCCTATAGATCCGTCGAAACGATTCAGCAAAACCCTCAATACGAAATATCACGAAGGGCCGGCAACGTTTTCGCGTGACGGTTTGCGCATAATTTTTACCCGCAACAATTACAATAACGGCCGTGCCAGCAAGAGTTCGGCGGGGGTCAATAAACTTAAGCTGTACACGGCTGTGCAGCAGAATGGTTCCTGGATGAACATCGAAGAATTGCCCTTCAACAGTGATGAGTATTCGGTTGGCCATCCCACCCTTAGCCGTGATGAACAGTTTCTGTATTTTGCTTCTGATATGCCGGGAGGTTTTGGTGGAACAGATCTGTATGTTAGCCAGTATCAGAATGGTCGATGGAGCAGGCCGGTCAATTTGGGGGGAGTAATTAACACAAAAGGCAACGAGCTTTTCCCATTTGTCGACGATGCCGGAAATCTGTACTTCTCGTCGGACGGTCGTAAAGGCCTTGGTGCGTTGGATATATTTTTTTCGACTCTATCGAATAACGTGACCGTAAAAACCGTCGAGCATCTTGATGCGCCCATTAACTCCGACCAGGATGATTTCGGCTTTATTGCCGATGGTAACCGGCGGGGCGGCTATTTCAGCAGTAACCGGCGAAGTGGCAATGACGACATTTACCGCTTTGTTCGGGAGAGTTCATTGTTCGGGTGCCGCGACCTGACCATACGTCTATATAATACAAACACCGAGCAACCTTTAGATAGCGTAACGGTATTGATTAAGTCAAAAGGCGAAGGGCATCCCGACCGTACACTTGTGAGTGATGCGAACGGCTTTATGCGAATTTGTCTGGAAGGCGATAATGCGTTTACATTTCAGGCCAGCCGGGATGGTTATATTAATAGCACAGTAGGTTTTACAACGGCCGCCCTTACCGATGATCAGCCAAGCCGACTTGAAATTGGCTTAATAATGCCAACCGTTGTGATAGATACAATCAGGGCTGAAAGCACAATTTCCAGAGGTCCGCTAACCCAGTCACGGGTGCAGGGCGTCATTATGGGCGGGCGAGAACGCAAGCCAATAGAAGGCGTAACCGTGCGACTTCGCAATGAGTGTGACCGTACAATACGCGAATATGTAACCCGTGCAGATGGGAGATATACATTTAATGTAGTTGAGGGGTGCGACTATACGCTGGTCGCTTCCAAGCCTGCATTTGGTACAAATACCAACCGGATCAAGCGGCTGCCTAAAAAGACAAAACCCAAAGAAGTATCCGCCGACCTTCGCATGCTTAGTGTAGGGGATGTAGTTACTATTGACAACATTTACTATGACCTTGACCGCTCCAGCCTTCGAGCCGACGCTGCTCGCGAACTGGATAAAGTGGTAGCTACGATGCGCAAATATCCGTCATTGATTATTGAAATCCGGTCGCACACCGACAGCCGGGGTGATGCCGAACGCAATAAGACCCTGTCGTTACAACGCGCCAACGCCGTTGCTACCTATTTAGTCTCGAAAGGCATTAACCGCCGACGTATGTCGACATTAGGTATGGGCGAGTCGCAATTGGTAAACAACTGCACTGATGGCGTTATCTGCACCGATGCTGAACATCAACGCAACCGCCGAACGGAATTTAGAGTGGTGGAGATAAAGTAAAGGAATAATGACCGGGCCGACGCTTCGGTGATGAATGATATTTTTGTCGGGCGCGTTTAGTAGTAAAACGCCCACCTGGTGCAACACCAGTTAGCTATCATTCATCATTTATCACCGAAGCGTCGGCCCGGTTATCATTCTTGTTAACGTTTCCTGCCAGTAAAATAAACCTTGGGCTGCGTATTACCAATAAGCGTCCTGATGGGTTTCATAATCTTCAATCGTGTTTTTACCCGGTTGCGTGGGGTGATATTCTGGAAGTAATACCCGCTGCCGAGTTTACGTTTACCAGTAGTGGACTGTCTATTCCCGGTAATCCTGCCCAAAACCTTTGTGTAAAAGCCTATGATTTACTGAAAGCCGATTTCGATTTGCCGCCAGTAAAAATGCATCTACACAAAATTGTGCCTATTGGAGCGGGTTTAGGTGGCGGCTCTGCCGATGCTGCGTTCACGCTGAAGTTGCTGAACGACCAGTTTTCAATAGGGTTGACGAATGCCCGTTTAGAAGAGTATGCCCGTTTGCTGGGTAGCGATTGTGCATTTTTTATCCAGAACCGGCCATTATACTGTACCGAAAAAGGTGATGTCTTTTCAGAAATAGCCGTTGATCTCCGTGGTTATCACATTCTATTGGTCTACCCCAATCTCGCTATTTCAACGGCCGAAGCCTACGGCGGGATACGACCTCGACAACCAACCATTCCCTTATGCGATCAGTTAGTAGCACCCATCGACAAATGGCGTACAACAATTCACAATGATTTTGAAGACAGCCTGTTTCCAAAATACCCTATTCTGAATCAGCTTAAAGAGCAACTCTACGATAGTGGAGCGGTTTATGCCAGCATGAGCGGCTCTGGATCAACGGTCTATGGTATTTTTAATGCCCCGGTTATTATTCCAAACCAATTTTCAGCACACCGCGTTTGGGAAGGGAAACTATAACTCTGTTGCCGTACCAAACCCGTAAACAGACTACCATAAACAGATTAAATGAGCAATATGCTAACGAAACGGCGCGAGCCGTTCCGCTTTATGGTGTGGCTGGGAATAGCCAGTAGTATTATGATATTCACAATGCTGCTGGTAGCCTATGTGGTTCGTCAAACCGGACCGGGCTGGACCACAGCGAAGCTGCCCAATGTCTTCCTGATCAGCACGGGCGTTATTCTATTAAGCAGCTTTACACTTAGAAATGCCATCCAGGCATTTCGACATGAGCGTTTTAATAGTTACCGAACCAATATGGCGACCACCTTTGGGTTGGGTATTCTGTTTGTTACACTTCAGGCCTGGGGATGGCGCCAGATGATTCGGGCTGGCATCGAATTGGAAGGTAATCCCGCCGGCGGATTCATTTATATTATATCGGGGGTTCATCTGCTTCACATCCTGGTTGGTCTTGTTCTCCTGGCAATTCTCCTGGCCGAAGCCATGCGCCGTCGGCTCTATGTCGACTCGTTTGTCTATAGCGTGAATCCACCCAACTCACTAAAAATTAAGCTTATTACCTTGTATTGGCACTTTGTCGATATACTCTGGCTGGGCCTGTTTGCGTTTTTAGCGATTCATCATGGTCTCGATTTAAATCTAACGCTGTAATCCTGTCTAAAAAAGACCTCGTCGATAAACGGTGGTTATCTGATTTCGCGTCTTTCTACCGTTATTTGTTTACTGTAAAGTCTGTATTATTTATACTTCATGAAAAAAATCGCTCTCTGGGCAGGATTATGGGCATTGTGCCTGACATCCTTTGCCCAAACTGCTCCTTCGTCAACATCGGCGCCGGGGTCAAAATATGACCCGCTGGCTCTTTTTCACCCCTTGTTTAACATGCAGCCCGGTAACGACTATCGTACCGGCAGTGGTGCTCCCGGCCCACGATACTGGCAGAATCGCTCTGATTATCAGATTAACGTAGCGCTTGACGATCAGCAAAATACGATTACCGGCGAAGTGACCATTACGTATAAAAACAATTCGCCCGAAACGCTTTCCTATCTGTGGCTTCAATTGGATCAAAACGCCTTTAGTGATACCTCACGAGCGTCTAAAACGACGCCTGTGTCGGGTGGGCGTTTCGGAAATCTGGGTTTTGCGGGAGGATTGACCATTACGAGTGTAACCGTTGAACATGACAAAGGAAAGTTTTCGGCTATGCCTTACACCATTACCGATACCCGGATGCAGATTCGTCTGGCAGAACCCGTAAAAGCCAGTGGCGATGTGGTGAAGGTAAAAGTTGCTTACTCGTTCAAAATTCCGGAATATGGCTCCGACCGGATGGGCCAGTTGAAACGGAAAGATGGAATCATTTACGAAATAGCCCAATGGTATCCGCGTATGTGTGTTTATGACGATATCGAAGGCTGGAACGTACTGCCCTATTTAGGTGCAGGCGAGTTTTACCTCGATTATGGCGATTATGAATACACCATTACCGCCCCCTGGGATCATATCGTTGTAGGGTCGGGCGAGTTACTGAACCCAACCGACGTGCTGACTGCCGAGCAGATGAAACGGCTGGAGCAGGCTCGCAAAAGCGATCAGACCGTTATTATTCGGGGTAAGGATGAAGTGACCAACCCAAACAGCCGTCCGAAAAAATCGGGTACGCTTATCTGGAAATTCCGTTGCCTGAATACGCGTGATGTGGCCTGGGCATCGTCGCGTGCGTTTGTCTGGGATGCGGCTAAAATGAATCTGCCAAGTGGCAAACCTGCCCTTGCACAGTCTGTTTACCCAGCCGAAAGTGCCACAAATGATTCGTGGGGCCGTTCGACAGAGTATGTGAAGGGCTGCCTTGAATTCTATTCAAAATACCTCTATGAGTTCAGTTATCCGGTAGCGACCAATGTGGCCGGCATCGTGGGTGGTATGGAGTATCCCGGCATTGTGTTCTGCGACCACAAAGACAAGAAAGATGCACTTTGGGGTGTAACAGACCATGAGTTTGGCCACAACTGGTTCCCAATGATCGTGGGAAATAACGAGCGTAAGTTTCCGTGGATGGACGAAGGGTTCAATACCTTTATAAACACGCTTTCAACGGCTAACTTCAATAAAGGTGAGTACAACCGGGAACGGGGAACGATGCATGACATTGCGCCTGCCTTGTTCTACCCCACCGAACCAATCATGACTATTCCTGATGTACAGCAGCCTCGTGCATTAGGCATCTTAGCTTATTACAAACCGGGCATGGGCTTGAAGTTACTCCGTGAGGTCGTTCTTGGTGCGGATCGTTTTGACTTTGCTTTCAAAAATTACGTTAGCCGCTGGGCATTCAAACACCCAACCCCCTACGATTTCTTCCGGAGTATTGAAGACGGTGCCGGTGAAGATTTGGGCTGGTTCTGGCGTGGGTACTTCTACGAAACCTGGAAATTAGATCAGGGTGTGCGTGATGTGAAATATGTGGATGGTGCCGCCGATAGAGGCTCATTGATCTCTATCGAAAATCTGGAGAAATTAGCCATGCCGGTAACCATTGAAGTAACCGAAAGCAACGGCAAAAAAGGCCGTGTAAACCTGCCCATCGAAGTATGGCAGCGTGGTGGCACCTGGACATTCAGATACAATTCGACTTCGGCACTAAAAACTGTGGTTCTTGACCCCGATGAAAAACTGCCGGACGTCAACAGCAAGAACAACACTTGGCGCGCTGAAGCGCAATAGGATTTAGTGTAATAAGTGTATTAAGTGAAATAAGTCAGTAAGTGGCTGGCGCGAAAGCAGTACTCGCGCCAGCCACTTACTGACTTATTTCACTTAATACACTTATTACACTAAACTTCCACCAGCATTGCTCCGTACGAGTAGCCTCCGCCGAAGACGGTGATAACAATATGCTGGCCTTTTTGGAACGTATCCCACTGCTCCGAAAGGGCAATGGCACAACCGGCGCAGCCTGTATTGCCGTAGTGTTGGATGTTTGAAATCAATTTCTCTTCCGGCAGATTAAGCGTCTTCATGACGTTGCGTGAGATGCGCAAGTTCGCCTGGTGAGGCAAAATATAATCGACATCAGCTAAAGTCAGCCCGCATTTTTCAAGTACCTGTAAACTGGCCTTGGGCATATACTGGCAGGCGTTAATGAAAACATCCCGGCCATGTGGCATAGTAACGCCCCCGTCGGCAGGCCGCATCATCACCCCGGTAGTTGCTTTGGGCGTATGGGCCGCTCCGCCGGTTATCAGGGCTTTTATGTCGAAATCGTCTTCACTCTGCCGTTCTTTGGTAATCAATAAGGCAGCCGCCCCATCACCCCATAAATGCCCTGAAATCGTATCTGTTTCGTTGTAATAAAGCGTATTGTGCTCCGATACAATGACGAGTGCACGACTGGCTTTATTCAGCGCGAAATAACCTTCTACCAGCTCTATGGCGTTCAACAGTGATGAACAGGCCGTCGAGATAGAAATAACCGGAATATCGGCAATGCCAAGATAATGCTGGGCTTCATGCGCAATAGAAACGATGGTATCGTAAGGCGTGTAAGTACCTCCCACAATCAGATCAACAGTAGTCAAATCAGCCTTATCCAGTAGCCGTTGGACAACCTCAACCGTCATCGTATTCGTATTCTCACCGGGAGCGGCTTTTCGTCGCTCCACGATCCCTGTGCGCTCGATAATCCATTCGCTGGATAGACCGTTGAGCTGCGTAAAATGTTCATTGCCGACTATCTGCGAGGGCAGATAATGGCTTACTGCATGTATGTACATCAGGCAAAATAAGTAGGGATAATCCGGGTATAACCCGAATTAATACCTAAAGTTAAATCCTTCCGGGAAAACGTGGTATTGGGCATTAGAACAATACCAAAATGTATTGAATTTATTACAATTATTGTATCCTTTCCAGCTAATTTAGTTGCTATGCAGGATGAGTTCGTAAAAATTCAACAGTTTGTGCGCTTCACTGGTCCAGTTATAAGAATGCTCAACGGCTTTCTGGCCACGTTGGCCCATTGCCTGCGCTTCATTAGGGTGTTCGATTAAATACGATAACGCGTTTGCCACCTGTACCGGGTCATAAGGTGATACGCAAAAGCCGCACTCATGTTCATCAATGATGTCACGATAAAGAGGAAAATCGGACGTGATGACGGGAAGGCCAAGGGCCATATATTCAAACAATTTTGTTGTGTAGGATTCAGGATAATCACCGACGGGTTTTAGTAGGGCCAACCCAGCCGTTGCCCCGGCAGCATATGACAGGGCAATTCGTTGGTCTGTATAGTCGTAGAAGCGGAGATTGTCACGTACTTGGGCAAAATGAACGAGCTTTTCCAAATTATCATTCGTAAAGGTACGCTTACCAAACAGATGCACAATAAATTGGGGATAGGTTATTTTTAAGTTAGCCAAACTGGCAACCAGCGTATCGACGGCTCGTTCGAAGCTGAGCAAACCAATATAAAAGAAAGCTGGCTCCTCCTTATTAGGGGAATAGGAGGTTTGAAAGGGGGCCAGAAAGGCGAGTAAAGGATAATTATAAATCACCACATGGGCCTTGGCAAGTTGCGTATACGTGCTTAAATAGCCGTGCTCAGTGAAGACAAAATAGAAATGCCGCCGGGCAGCCTGATCAAACCATCGAAATGACTTTTCTAGTATATAGCCTTTGTTGACTGTTTTTAAGTGAATTTTCTTGTGCAGATTTTCCTGTACCTCATAAATCACGCTGGCTCCGAAAAACCGGAATACATAAGCAAACGGAATAAATTCCGGTACATAAACATGAACGAGCCGGGGACGCAACCATAGGCACCGAATCAGAACAAGGGGGCAGGTAATAAGCACACGCCAGATAACCCGACGAAAATAAGGTAGCCAGATGAAGTGAATGTCAGGCGCAATAGCTGCGTTGGCATGGGGCAGAGCACAGAAAACATCGTACGGTTCGGCAAGCGTTTGGCATTGTTTGAACACTATACGCGGGTCCTGGGCTGGGTGGGCCGTGCTAACATGCAAAACGCGGATTTTTTTCATTTAATGACCCCCAAACTACGCAACTCAGCGTCAATCTTTTGATTCCAGCGTTCCTGAGCAACCTGATTGATACTATGGTTCGTCTCTTCGTCGTATTGAGTTTGTAATTTGTTCATTTCCCGGTAAGACTCAAGAAACTGGTATTGGGTAATGCTGTTGTAGTCTTCCAGTGTCAGGCTGTCGGGGTGGATTTTTCGCTTGAATCGCTCCACAATGATTTTTGTAATGTCGAAATGTCGCTGTTCGTGATTTAATGCGTAAGCGTTTTTGGCATCGGGCCGTCCCCACGAAGAAGGCTTCAGCATGTAGGCTTTCGCGTTTAGGTTCAGAATAATGACGCCATCTTTTACCGTGCTCTTGCCTTCATACGAAAAACTGGTAAACACTTCGGCGGCATAATGACTGCCTTTGCGTGGCTCCGACTGAAAATCGGCCCAAGTCAGTTTGCGGGCGGGGTTGTAATGAACCGTATCGTCGTCGGTAATTCGCGTGTCGTCGATGAAGTTGATTTTCAAGCTTCTGGCCAATTTCTCGTTTCGGCCGCTCTCTCGCTTCATATACTCATTCAGACTGCGTATCGAAGCCACTACTGCCTGCCGAATGGTAGGCTCAACAACATCCAGATGGCCTAATGGACGGGTATAGGTGGCGCTTCCCTGATAGTCGGTCAGGCGGGTGCTTGTTGTGGCACCGGCATCGTTTTTGTCCAACAACTCAAACGTAACCGCAAACGTAAACTGCCCCGATACGCGGTTACCAGAAGCCGTTTCGGTTATGCGGCATTGCCGAACGCGCATCGCAATGGGCCGTAATGCTTTGTTCTGCTTTAACCCCTGATCAATAAACTGCTGGAAGCTGGCAGCTACGCCTTTTTCCAGATCGACAGGTTGTGGCGACTGGTTAAGAACTAACGCTAGTCGGGCAACCGGCCCCCGGTCAGGACGCTGGTCAGTAACGGCGGCAATGTAAAATTCTTTCGGGCTAAACGGGAATGACTCAGAACGGAGCCGTATGGGGTCGGTGGCTGACGGGAAGGCGAAAGTTCCGACTAAAAACAGAGCAAAAAAAAGGTTATTCATCCTGTCTTAATAACGACTTGTGAGCGTAAATAGTACAGCCATAACCATACCAAAACGCCCTCCGAATAGACAATCCGGAGGGCGTTTTATCAAAAAACAATAGTATCAGTCAATCAGCATTGCCTTACCACTTTCAACGTCATTTTCAACAGTTTTGAATTTGACATCGCGTTTAACAGAGCCATCTACATACTGAACGTTGACGCGGGCGTTACGATCTAATTTAGCGACGCGTACGGGTGCCTGACGCGGTGGCATTGGCGGAGCACCGGCGCCCATGGCGTTGTTTTCGGCCATACGACGGGCATACTCTTCGGGGCCGGTAGCCAGGTGATCGTCGTCAAAGTCTTCCATGTTTGTATGGAGCTGTGGCTGAGGCTGTGGACGCTGTTGCGCCGGGGCCTGACGAATTTCCTGCTGAATATCTTCCTGTTCCTGCGCCGGAATGTCGGCTTTGGTCAGGAAGCTGATCGTATCGAAGTTGACCTTATTTAGGAAACGCTTGAATAACTCAACCGACTCAAACTTATAGACCAGTAAGGGGTCTTTTTGCTCAAAAACAGCGTTTTGTACCGACTGTTTCAGATCGTCCATTTCGCGAAGGTGTTCTTTCCATTCCTGGTCAATCACCGACAGCGTTACGGCTTTTTCCATTTCGGTCACGATGTCGCGAGCGCCTGATTCAACAGCTTTACGCAAATCAGAAACAACCGTCAACTCATGAAGACCATCCGAGAACGGAACAACGATATTTTTAATCTGGTGTCCCTGATCTGTCAGAACCTGTGTCAGTACAGGCAGCGCTTTCTCAGCGATGGCATGGTTCTTGGCCTGGTAATTCGCTTCGGCTTCATCATATAACCGACGAATCTGATCCGGCTTTTTCAAGCGGTTAAACTCTTCAGGCGTAAGAGCGGGCGAAAGGCCAAGCGTCGTTAACAACTGGAGCTTGATCTCTTCGTAATTACCTTCGGCATTGTTAACCGTTTCTTCTACTACGTCGTAGGTAGTGTTGGCAATATCGAGCGGCAACCGGTCTCCGAACAGCGCGTTCCGACGGCGTTTGTAAATGGCTTCGCGCTGGTAGTTCATGACATCGTCATATTCCAGCAGGCGTTTCCGAATGCCAAAGTTGTTTTCCTCTACTTTCTTCTGAGCGCGTTCAATCGACTTTGTGATCATCGAGTGCTGAATCACTTCGCCTTCTTCCAGACCCATTCGGTCCATCACTTTGGCAATCCGTTCCGACCCGAACAGGCGCATCAGGCTATCTTCCAGCGAAACGAAAAACTGCGACGTACCCGGATCACCCTGACGACCCGCCCGACCACGTAACTGCCGGTCGACCCGGCGCGATTCATGACGCTCGGTACCAATGATGGCCAATCCGCCTGCTGCCTTCGATTCGGGTGTTAGTTTAATATCGGTACCACGACCAGCCATGTTGGTAGCAATTGTAACGGTACCGGAGAAACCTGCAGAAGCCACAATTTCGGCCTCGCGCTGGTGGTATTTAGCATTTAAGACCTGGTGCTGAATCTTGCGCAACGTTAACAGGCGACTTAGTAACTCGGAGTTTTCGACCGAAGTTGTACCGACCAATACAGGGCGACCTTTTTCGACGAGGCTTGTAATCTCATCGACAACGGCATTATATTTTTCGCGAACCGACCGATACACTTTATCTTCTTCATCTGCCCGGCTAATGGCCCGGTTCGTTGGAATAACGACGACGTCCATTTTATAAATCTGCCAGAATTCTGACGCTTCCGTTTCGGCCGTACCGGTCATACCCGCACGCTTGTGGTACATCCGAAAATAGTTCTGAAGCGTAACGGTGGCGTATGTTTGCGTAGCATCTTCAACTTTCACGTTTTCCTTTGCCTCAACCGCCTGGTGCAGACCATCCGACCACCGGCGACCTTCCATGATCCGGCCCGTTTGTTCATCAACGATCTTCACCTTGCCGTCCATAATAACGTACTCGGTGTCTTTCTCAAATAAACAGTACGCTTTCAATAACTGATTGACGGTGTTAATACGCTGCGTTTTAACCGCATAGTCACGAACAACAGATTCCTTGTGCAGAATTTTTTCCTGCTCCGAGAAGTCGCTGTCTTTATCAATGGCGTTCAGATCGATTGACAGGTCGGGCAGAATGAAGAAGTGAGGATCTTCGCCTGAGCCGGTGATGTAGTCAATTCCTTTCTCGGTCAGGTCGATACCGTTATGCCGTTCATCGATGGTGAAATACAGGGGCGCATCGGCTTCCGGCATCAACTTCTGGTTTTCGGCCAGATAGATCGACTCCGTTTTTTGCAAGAGTGCCTTGTTTCCTGTTTCGGTCAAAAACTTGATCAGAGGCTTGTGCTTCGGCAAGCCACGATAGGCGCGGAATAAGGACAAACCGCCTTCTTTTTCATCGCCAGCCGCAATTTTCTTTTTTGCATCGTTCAGGTAGTCGTAAACTAATTTACGCTGCGCTTCAACCAGACGAGATACGCGAGGCTTCAGTTCAATATAATCCTGTTCATCGCCACGGGGCACCGGTCCACTAATAATGAGCGGTGTTCGGGCATCATCGATCAGAACGGAGTCAACTTCATCCACCATCGCATAATGGTGTTTGCGCTGAACTAACTCACCCGTTTCGCGAGCCATATTGTCGCGCAGATAATCGAAGCCGAATTCGTTGTTAGTTCCGTAAGTGATATCGGCTAGGTAGGCATTTTTGCGTTGTTCCGAGTTCGGCTGGTGTTTGTCGATGCAGTCTACCCGCATGGCGTGGAACTCAAACAAAGGAGCCATCCATTCGGAGTCACGCTTAGCCAGGTAATCGTTGACCGTCACGATGTGCACTCCCCGACCGGCTAAAGCGTTCAGGAAAGCGGGGAAGGTCGCCACAAGGGTTTTACCTTCACCGGTGGCCATTTCGGCAATTTTGCCCTGGTGGAGTACAACGCCCCCAATAATCTGAACGTTGTAGTGCACCATGTCCCACTTGATAGGCGAACCGGCAGCATCCCAGGTGTTTGCCCAATGGGCCTGATCGCCGTCAATAACCACGTTTTTCTTCCGGGACGCAATCTCCCGGTCGAAATCAGTAGTCGTTACGGTCAACTGTTCATTTTCGGTAAACCGACGGGCTGTTTCTTTGACAACGGCGAATGCGCGAGGCAGAATGTCGAGTAAAACGCGCTCCAGTTCAGTATTTCGATCTGCTTCGAGCTTATCAATTTGGTTGAAAACCCGCTCTTTCTCATTAACATCTACATCAGGATTGCTGACATGGTCGTTAAATTCGGTGAGTTGCGTATCAATATCCGCCAACTCCTGAGCAATATGGGCTTTCAATTCGGCCGAAACCCGACGTAGTTCGTCGTTGGAGAGGTCTTTTAGTAGCGCAAATTCGGCATTCACCTTTTCAACGTAGGGTAACAATTCCTTGATATCCCGTTGCGATTTGGTTCCGAAAAATTTAGCTATTAGATTAATCATATTGTCGTTAATAAGTAGTCGTCAATGGTCTGTCGCAGTGGTCAATAGTGGTTAAGGTTTGCCTGTCTACACGAATCTATTGACTGACCAATCGACTTTTTTTATGCAAATTTAGTGCATTACCACCGGACTACAATCTAAGAGCTTTAGCGTGTAGACACTCAATGATTAAATGGGACCGGTGTTTTCAAAGGAATGCATTACTTTTGCAGTTCAAATTTTGGCCCAATCGCCATTGTTTATGTTTATTAAGGACAAATTGTCACGTTTTAGTTATCACATTCGCCCTTACCAAGTTATTTTCCTGTTGTTTTTGCTGACAGGCTCATATCAGGCTATTGCTCAACGACCTCGTTCTCGGGTTGACCAGTTGAGTGATGAAGATGTACAAAACTTCTATCGGAAGGCTCAGGCAAGTGGGTTAAGTGAGGTTCAAATCGAGCAGGCTGCCATGTCGCAGGGATATACGCTTGATGATATCGCCAAGATGCGTAAACGTATCGCCCAGATTCGTACATTAACCTCATTGCCGCAGAATAACCTTCCGCCCGAAAGCTTTAAAGGCAGATCACTCCCATCTGACCTGTCGATGCGCGCCGATTCAGTTGCGCCCGACTCGATGCGCAGAGATACAAGCCGTAAGCTTAAGGTTTTCGGCGCATCATTGTTCGAAAATGCCAAATTGTCATTTGAGCCAAACCTGCGTATTGCTACACCCCGTAATTATGTGGTTGGGCCGGACGACGAAATAAGTGTTGATGTCTCTGGTGCGTCGACAGGTGCCTTTCAATTAAAAGTAAGTCCGGATGGAACTGTAAAAGTGCCTGACTTAGCACCGATCTTCGTTAGCGGCCTAACCATTGAGCAAGCGGAGCAACGGATTATTGCCCGATTACGGCAGGGGGGCTATCAGGGGTTAGGCAAGCCGGGAAGCGGAACCAGTGCTAACGTAAGCTTGACTAATATTCGCAGTATCCGGGTCATTCTGGTTGGCGAAGTTGTCAGACCGGGAACCTACACAATTACATCATTGGGAACCGTGTTGAACGCGCTCTATCTGGCAGGCGGTCCTAATCCTGAAACAGGTTCATTTCGGAAAATTCAGATTATCCGGGGGAATCGCGTAGTTCGAACACTCGACTTATACGATTTTATTTTACGCGCCGACCAACGTAATAATATCCGTTTACAGGATCAGGACGTTATTCGTGTTGCCGATTATGAGACGCACGTTGAACTAACCGGACAAGTGCGCCGACCAGCTATTTTTGAAGTATTGCCCGGCGAGACATTAAAGACTTTGCTGAGCTTTGCCGGTGGCTTTGCTGATGATGCGTATCGGGCGTCTATTACGCTTCGGCGAAATACGGCCCGCGAACGCCGGATCGTTACAATTACCGAAGAGCAAATTGCTGGTTTCGTGCCACAGCGAGGGGATAAATACAATGTTGGAAAGATTCTGGAGCGTTATGAAAACCGAATCCAGATTGCAGGTGCCGTTATGCGCCCCGGTGATTACTCCCTTGAACCAGGATTGGAAACTGTTAAGCAATTAATTAGTCGTGCCGAAGGACTCCGAAAAGATGCCTTCACCAATCGGGCAACAATTGTTCGGGAGCGCGCCGATATGGATAGGGAAAATCTATCCTTTGACCTAGGTAAACTTCTTCGGGGTGAAATAACCGATATTCCCCTGCAAAGCCAGGACAGCCTGACCGTATTATCTATTCGGGATCTCCGCGAAGACTTTTACGTTACTATTGAAGGGGCTGTTAATCGACCCGATACCGTCAAATTTGCTGCCAACATGAGCGTTGCCGATCTCATTGCTCAAGCTGGGGGCTTCGAAGAAGGGGCTAAGCCAAACCTCATCGAGGTAGCCCGACGAATTCGACAGGATTCTGTAGGAATTCGTACAACAATGCTTGAAATTCATCGATTTGCTGTTGATCGGAACTTGCAAATCTCACCAATGGAAATTGGCTCGGGTACTTCGCCGGAATTTCGGCTTCAGCCGTTTGATATTGTATATGTCAGGACATCCGTCAATTATGAGCCACAGCGTCAGGTTATGGTATATGGCGAAATTATGCAACCCGGCAATTATGCCATTGCAAACCGACAGGAGCGTATTGGCGATGTAATAAAGCGAGCAGGTGGCCTTAAACCTGAAGCCTATTTGGCAGGTGCCCAATTCCGGCGAAATGGACAATTGATCGGCAATGACCTTCGCAACCTTATTGCTGATCCAGGAGTCGAAGAAAACTTATTGCTTCAGAGTGGCGATACGTTATATATTCCCCGGCGCTCCGAAATCATTACGATACAGGGAGCTGTTTTGAACCCGGCATCAATAAGTTACAAATCGAGCTATTCCTTTGATGACTATATTAGTGAAGCGGGTGGTTTTACGGATAATGCCCGGAAAAGCAAAGCGTATGTTAACTATCCAAACGGGCGCAAGGATCGGACACGTAGCTTCCTATTCTTTTCCTCAAGACCCCATGTCGAGCCAGGGTCAATAATTACTGTGCCCTTTAAGCCGATTGATTCGAATCGGTTGAGTGCTGCCGAACGGATTGGCATTTTATCCTTGCTGACAACTGTGTCTATCGCGCTTATCAATATTATTCTTCGTTAAAGAGCACTTTCTAGTTCAATATGTCAGTTACGGAAGCAGCAGGTAGGAAAGAGATAGAGAATGACGAAATTGAAATTCGGCTGAGCGACATTGTTCAGTTTTTAAAGGAAAGCCGTCGCCGAATACTAATAGCTGCTATAGCTGGGCTTGTTGTCGGGGCTTTATATGCCTTTGCAAAGCCAAATATGTATACTGCACAAGTAACAGTTATGCCCGAAATCCAATCTAAAGCTGCTGGCTTGGGTGGCCTGGGCTCACTGGCCGGACTGGCAGGTATTGATATTAGTGGTGCCGCTGGTGGAGGTGTAGATGCTATTCGTCCGGATATATATCCAGATGTTCTGAAAAGCATACCATTTGTACTCCATCTTTTAAATCAGCCCGTGTATTCCGAAAAGTTGAAGGCAACTATGACATTTAAGGAATACAGGGAACGCATAGGCAAAGAAGGGTTTATGAGCTGGATAACAGGTGGATCGTCGGATAGTAAAAAGGATCCTGAAAATGGGAAACTTGATCCAAAGAACTTTAGTCAGGCCATTCAGCTGACAAAAGAGCAGGAAGAGTTAGTTAAAGTAATCCAGGCGAATGTTACCGCCACTTATGATAAAAAAACGGGTATCCTCACACTTACGGCTACTGAACAAGATCCAGTTGTAGCGGCTACAGTGGTCCGACTGTCGCTCGAATATTTAACCAACTATATCACAACTTATAGGACGGAGAAAGCTCACAAACAGGTTGATTTTTTGACGCAACGAGTAAGCGAAGCAAAGGGTCGATACCAGTCAGCCGAATATGCCGTATCTGCGTATCGTGATCGTAACAGAAATTTATTTTTGCAAACGGCCAAAATAGATGAACAACGGTTACAGGCTGATTATTTGCTTGAACAATCTGTTTTTAATGAGTTATCCAAGCAATTAGAGCAGGCCAAAATTAAAGTACAGGAAGAAACGCCGGTCTTTAAAATATTAGAACCAGCAACTGTTCCTTTGAGAAAAAGTGGTCCTAAACGAACCTTTATTATGATAGGATTTGCTGTTGCAGGTGCATTTATCTCACTGCTAATCCTTGTTTTTCGACGCTTTTTACGTAGTTACTCTACACATGCTGCATGAAAATAGCCTTGATTTGTGGAGTTTCTGGTCAGGATGGAGCCTATCTGGCCAAGTTATTACTCGATAAAGGATACCAAGTGTATGGTGGGTCGCGCGATGCCCAGATGGCTTCGTTTAACAACTTAAGTAGACTTGGTATCCGGCAGGATGTAAAGCTGGTATCAATTAGCATCAACGATTTTCGGAGCGTACTACAGACGATTCTGAAAGTCAAGCCAGACGAAATTTATAATTTGGCTGGACAAAGTTCGGTTGGTTTGTCATTTGAGCAACCCGTTGAAACGCTTGAAAGTATAAGTATTGGTACACTGAACCTGTTGGAAGCCATTCGTTTTAGCAACCTGCCAATTAAATTTTATAATGCAGGTTCCAGCGAATGTTTTGGTGATACAGGCAAACTGGCCGCCGACGAATTAACGCCTTTCAGACCTCGTAGTCCGTATGGAGTCGCTAAAGCAGCTGCCTTCTGGCAGGTAGCCAATTACCGAGAGGCTTACCAAATCCAGGCAAGTACTGGTATTTTATTTAACCACGAGTCGCCCTTACGGCCCGAACGGTTCGTTACGCAGAAAATCGTTATGGCTGCCAGCCGAATTGCGGCTGGCAGCAAAGAAACTTTGATATTGGGAAATATCGACATCGCGCGTGATTGGGGATGGGCACCCGATTATGTAGAAGCAATGTGGCTGATGCTGCAGAAAGAAAAGGCAGATGACTATGTGATTGCTACGGGTGAGACGAACAAACTGAGAGACTTTATTCGTGTTGTGTTTGAAACCCTTGATCTGAACTGGCAGGAGCACGTTCGCACAGACCCGGCTTTCTTTCGGCCAACCGATATTGCCGAAGGTCATGCAAACCCTACGAAAGCTAATCATCAACTAGGATGGAACGCCCGGTACACCATGGATGATATCGGGCGATTAATGGTTGAAGCTCGAAGAGTTAAATAGTTGTAAGCTTGATAATAAATGACAAGAACTATAATAAAGTTAATAATAGGGGTCTATTAATCAATCAGTTGTCTTATAGGTCGGTCTCAAAACCTCTCTATATCTAAATTTTATTAATTATCAGGTAGTGTACAATGCGGAAAATCTTAGCAAATATTGGCTGGATATTTTTTGACAAAATCTTCCGCATGGCGATTGGGATGTTAGTTAGTTTATGGATCGCTCGTTATCTGGGGCCAGCAGAATTTGGGGTATTAAATTATGCAACCCTTTTTCCAACGATACTAGCTGCTTTTGCTGGCTTTGGCCTGACAAATACATTGATGGTCGAGTTTGTGTCAAACAATGGTAATCCTTTGGAGCAACGAAGATTACTTCAAACGGGATTGTTTATAAAGCTTTTGGCTGGCTGTTTAATGTATGGCCTAAGTTGTTGTCTTAACTACATTCTCAATCGGGATAATCCACAACTATTTTTTTTAATTAATGTAACTGGACTAATTCTCATCCTGCAAAGTTCGGATATAATTGATACCTATTTCCAATCTCAAACAAAAGCAAAATTATCTGTTGTTGTAAAATTGATCTCCTTTGGGCTAGCCTCTATTATTCGTGTTTATGCCTTGCTAACCAAGCAAGGTATACTGTTTTTGGCACTCATTAACATAGCCGAAATGGTTATTGTATATGGATTAATTGTTGGCATTTACCAAAACCGGATAGCTAAAATTGCTTCCAATTTTCGACAGGCAATTAGCTATGAACTGATAGGGCAGTTGCTACGCATATCTTGGCCTATTATGATTACAGAATTTTTTGTATTTGTTTATATGAAGGTGGATCAATTTATGATTGAATCTTTATCTACAGACAAAGAATTGGGCCTGTATGGTGCCGCGTTGCGATTATCTGAGACATGGTATTTTATTGCAATCGCTATCAACACATCTTTTTATCCAAAAATTGCTGAATCCTGGTCAGTCAATAAAGAAAAATTCTACAAACAATATCAGGAATTGATCAATGTACTAACATACATAAGTATTGCTCTGGCCATATTTGTAAGTCTTTTTTCACATCAGCTAATCGATTTACTTTATGGAGCGGATTATGAACATGCTGCTATTATTTTAAGTGTGCATATTTGGGCCGGTGTATTTGTTTTTACCGGTGTAGGAACAAATAATTTGATGATTATTAAGAATCTACAAAAATTTGTTTTAATCAAAACAATCGCTGGAGCTTTTATAAATGTTTACTTGAATTATCTGCTAATTCCAGAGTTTGGCGCACTGGGTGCTTCTATAGCTACACTTATCGCTTATGGGTTACAGGCGTATGTGCTGAATTTGTTTTTTAAGCCAGCCAGAACTGTATTTAATTTGCAATCAAAATCATTCATCAACTTCCTTACATTACAACGGCCTATGACAGTCAAAATTAGTTGACCAAGTGCGCTACCTGTTTATTAAAATGAAGACACTAAACTGCTTGTTCAAACAATTTTCAATTAGTTATGCCATTCGTTTTGGCTTACTGGAATATGTTCGTAGGTTTTTTAATAAAAACGCATACCTGGCTTATTCTCAAACTGGCGAAGATATTATTATAAAAAATATTCTTGAGTCAATCACAAATGGGTTTTACGTTGAAGTTGGTAGTAACGAGCCAATTCAGCATTCTAATACCTTCGGTTTATACCAACAGGGCTGGAAAGGGATAACTGTTGATGCTAACCTTAAAATGGTTAACATGCACAAAACGATTCGCCCAAATGATATTGCTATTTGTGCCGCTGTTTCGGATGAGGAAAAAGAAGTAACTTTTTATGAATTCGATATGGATGAAATCAGTACGATCGACACTGACTTCTACGATCGACATAAAGATACACAGCGTGTTAATCGTCAAACTACGCTAAAAACGAGAACTCTAAATTCAATAATTGAAGAGAACTTACCCCCTTCCACATCAATCGACCTATTGTCGATTGATGTGGAAGGGCATGATTATAATGTGTTGAATTCGATTGATTTAAAGAAATTCAGGCCAAAACTCATTGTTATTGAAATGCATTCTTTTGATCTGGTGAACCCTTTACTCAATCCGATATACAGTAAAATGGCACAAAGTAACTATCGCCTGGTGGGGTATGCCACCTGGAATGGGTATTTTATGGCTAATGAATTTGGTGTAAATGCATAATGAGACTAATCTAAACAGCGATCGGGGATTCAATACACCTGTTTTGCTTATATTATTCAACCGGCCAAAGCATGCTCGGCAAGTGTTGGAGCATATTAGGGTAGTTAAGCCTGCACAGCTTTTTGTCGCTATTGATGGACCACGTACAGGGGTTGATAAAGACATAGAGGGCGTTCAGCAGTGCCTGGATTTATTGGATGAAATAGATTGGCCCTGCAAAGTAGTCAAACTCATACGGGAGCATAATTTGGGTTGTAAAGTTGCTGTAAGCCAAGCTATAGATTGGTTCTTTAACCAGGTAGAGCAGGGTATTATTCTGGAAGATGACTGCCTTCCAGATAGTACTTTTTTTGATTTCTGCCATACGCTTCTAAAGAAGTATGCCAGTGAAGATAAGGTTATGCATATTGGCGGCTGCAATCTGTATAAAGGATTGACATGGGGAACAGACTCCTATTTTTTTACTAGCATTCCTCATATCTGGGGATGGGCAACTTGGCGAAGAGCCTGGAAGCAGTACGATGTGAGTATGAAGGAGTATGCTGCTTTTGAGCAGTCAGGTAAACTAAACAGCATTACGTCAAATGTGGGATCTCGCAGATTCTGGAAACGATCATTCGATGATGTATATGCGGGACGTGTTGATACTTGGGATTACCAATGGGTATTTACAATCTGGCGTTGTGAAGGAGTCTGTATAACACCGAATCAAAACCTGGTTTCTAACATTGGTTTTGATCAGACGGCAACTCATACTACGACAGATTCCGAAATGGCCAATATTCCCACAATTCCGATGGATGTCAAATCGATGAGATTTCCAGATAAGCCTGAACTGAATCACGAAGCTACAGAATTTGCAATGGGTCGCTTTTTTCAGTTTCCTACATGGTGGGCAAGAAAGTTTACCAGACTGCAGCAGTTAGTAGGAGTCAAAAGCCTGTAAATCACATTCATAATTAGATAGTTGTATATTAAAATGCTACAACTTGTTTGAACTAAGTTGAAAGATAACTCAGTAAAATTGACAATATCTGCCTGATAAAATATGACACTCTTAAAGAAAATTAAGAATATTATTCAAGAGATTAAACGATCTAAACAGGATAATTTTGAAGTCCGTTTCCTGATGGGCAGTATGCTTGCAAAAAACAGCAGTCAGGCGAAGTCAATAAAAGAGGCAGAATTTAAGGTATTTTCGCAATTTGGTGATGATGGAATTATACAGTTTCTATTAAATAGAATACCCATCAAGGTCGATAAATTTGTTGAGTTTGGTGTTGAAAGTTACGAAGAATCAAATACGCGCTTTCTATTGATGCATGACAACTGGCAGGGACTTGTTATCGATGGTTCACCAGACAATATTGCTTACATTAAAAACGATCCTATATATTGGCGATATAATTTAACGGCTATAAGTTCATTCATTACGGCTGAAAATATAAATCAGTTACTACAGGAAAATGGGTTTAGCGGTAAAATAGGCATCCTTAGTATAGATATAGATGGTAATGACTATTGGGTATGGCAAGCAATTAACGTTTGCGATCCCGACATAGTTGTTATTGAATACAATAGTTTGTTCGGCTCAGAACGGTCTATAACTATTCCATATAAACCTGACTATTATAGAATGGACGCCCATTACTCGGGATTGTATTTCGGAGCATCACTCCAGGCACTTTGCGACTTGGGGAAGCTGAAAGGGTACGCTCTCGTTGGTTGCAACAAAGCTGGTAATAATGCATATTTTGTTAAAAATAATTTGGTAAGTGAACTGCAGGTACTTTCGCCAGAAGAAGGGTTCGTACATGCTCGCTTTAGAGAAGGAAGAGATAAAGAAGGAAATTTGACATTTGCTAACGAACCGGAAAGAAGGAAAGAAATCCTTGGTCAACCGGTTGTAAATGTCAAAACAGGATTAACTGAAACATTCTAGAACGTGAAAATCTTCTTTGACCATCAAGCATTCAGTCTTCAAAATTATGGTGGTATATCGCGCTATTTCTGTGAACTGATTAATGGAATAAATAGCTCAGACATAAATAATGCACACCTGTCATTACTATGGTCTAATAATGCACACGTGAAAGAATATGGCTTGTCAGGACTTACCTACCCTCTTCCTGGAAAACACAGATTACTTAGCACTTCTAATAAACTATTCAACATTGTTGATGCAAGATTAAACAATTACGATATTTATCACGCAACATACTTTGATGATTTTCTGGGTAATTTAAATACCAAGAAACCTCTCGTGACAACGTTTTATGATATGACTTATGAGCGCTTAGCTCATAAATTTTCTGACCTGTCACAGGATAAATCAATAAGTGAAAATAAAAGAAAGATAGCAAAAAGCTCTGCACATTTAATAGCTATATCAGAAAGTACAAAAAACGATATGGTAGAATTGCTGGGTGTAGCACCTGAAAAGATTAGCGTAATCTATTTGGGAAGTTCATTTGTTAATGAGGCAAATACTTCCGAAAAAGAAAGTTTCAAATCTGATAAACCCTATTTATTATACGTAGGTAATCGTAATGGATATAAGAATTTTGAAACATTTATAAGAGCATCTTCAGGTATACTGATTAAATACGATGTAAAATTAATTTGCGCAGGCGGTGGAGTTTTTAGTTTGGAAGAACAGGATTTATTTAAATCCTTGTTTGTGTCTGACTTGGTGGAATATTCTCCAGTAAATGATAAAATATTGCCAAAATTGTACAAAAGTGCTATATCCTTTGTATTCCCATCTTTATATGAGGGATTTGGCATACCTGTCTTGGAGGCATTTTCATGCGATTGTCCGTGTGTTGTAAGTAACACAAGCTCATTGCCGGAGGTAGCCGGAGAGGCTGCATTTTATATAGATCCACTCAGTGAAGACTCAATAGCTCATGGTATAGAGAGGGTAATAACTGAACCTAGTTTACGGGCAGAGTTGGTGAAAAAAGGCAAAGATCGATTAAAGCAATTTTCCTGGGACAACACAGTCCGGCAAACTGTTGAGCTGTATCAGAAACTGGTTTAGAATTGACGGAGAATTAATAGAATCTAAATATTGAATTTAATACGAACCTTATCAACAACCGCTAATGTACGAGCCTTCCACAGCGGAAGAATATTATTTTTAGCTTTTGCTCTATACGTTTCATCTATAGCTTTTTTCAATTGACTGGCACTGACTCCACCAGTTCGCATACGAACGGTTGCTACAGGCACAAAATCAGCTTTCAAATTCTCCTTTGCACGTAGGAGCAGCTCGTAATCTCCAGATATTTTGTACGTGCTGTCAAAGTAACCATATGTCTCAAACAGGCTTCTGGCATGAAAACATCCTACATGGCCTGTCGTCATATTGATTTTGAACTCTTGCCATTTCCACATGCTGCCTATAGTACGTATAGGCGCCAGTTCTTCAGTAACCAGTTCAATATATGAGGAAAGAAAATCAAGTCGATGGCTATTCTGATGCAACAGGATATGATTTATATAGGATTCGAACGCGTATTCATATAGAACATCATCTGCCCCTACAAAAGTGAACCAGCTGCCGGTTGCTACAGCTATACCTTTATTCCAGGCATCGTAAATGCCCTGATCAGGTTCGCTTACCCAGTAATTTACTTTGGTTCCATAAGATTCAATAATCGACGTAGACTTGTCTTTGGATAAGCCATCTATAATGATTAACTCAAAATTCCCGTAACTTTGTGACAATATGCTCGAAATACACTGTTCAAGGTATTTTTCGGCATTATATACAGCAACAATTACACTAATTCGTGGCCCTATTCCACTTTGCATGTCGTGGCGCTGAAGCTGATTATAAACGATAGACATAATCACTGAGAAGAGAAAAAAAACACAAATGTATAATAGGAAATTCGATGCAATTGGCAAAAGAAACAAGTAAACCGCTTATATCCATCATTGTACCGGTATTTAATGCTGTTATTTGTCTCGAAGCAGCTCTTGAAAGTATCGTAAATCAAAACTACAGTAATTATGAACTCATTATTATAGATGGTGGCAGTACCGATGGATCATTGACTGTAATTGAAAAATTTAAGGATAAAATTAAACTATGCATCAGCGAGGTAGATAGCGGTATTTATGATGCTATGAATAAAGGAATTGATAGAGCTGAAGGGGAGTGGTTGTATTTTCTAGGTTCTGACGATGAATTAAGTCCTGACATTTTGGAAAAGATAGTCCCATTTCTAAACGATAAATACAAGATAGTTTTTGGCGACGTAGTTTTTGACAATGGTTATCGAATGCAATCTTTTTTAGGTTATAGAACTCTACTGCAGAATACACTACATCATCAAGGAGCATTTTACAGCAGAGAAAATTTCACCTCTTTTAGATACGACAACTCCTTGAAGATATTGGCCGATTATGAATTAAACCTTATTAATTATGTAAAAAAACTTCCTGTATTACACATCCCTGCTATAATTGCTCGTTGTAATTCTGGAGGTACCAGCAGTCAATTATCCCAGTCACTTTTCGAGACGAACATGGTTAGGAAACGCCATGTTGATGGCAAGCTAAAAAATTTATTACTAACCTTATCATTAAACTTATACTATACACAAAAAATGATAAGACGAGTTTTGTATGGCCACAAAGTATAACTCATATTAAGTAGTATTTTATATTAGCGAGCACGAGACCCATTTATAATGAGTGCATCAAAGCGAATTGATTTAACTGACATTGCAGGCGTTGTCGTTTTATATAACCCGGATGATCAGTTTTTTGAAAATATTAAAACTTATTTACATCAGGTTGATAAGTTATACGTTGTTGATAACTCTGACAAGCCAGCAATAAATGTAAGCCAGTACATTGGTCAGATATCTAAAATACACTATATCAACAATGAGGATAACAAAGGCGTAGCATATGCTTTAAACGTGGCTGCTCAAGCTGCTATAAAAGATGGATATTCTCATTTACTTACAATGGATGATGATAGTAAAGCTCCTGTTGATATGGTAGAGAGTATGATTAGTTTTCATAATAAATACCCATATTCTAACAAACTTGGAATTATTTCTGTATCACATAGTAAACCATTGAAACATGTAGAGTATAAAAAAGTTCTTTTTACAATGACATCTGGTAACATAGTTAATTTACATGCTTATCAGAAGGTAGGTGCTTACAATGAAAAGCTATTCATAGATCATGTTGACCATGAATTTGGAATAAGGCTTAACCTATTGGACTATGAGATAATTGAAATTGCTGACGTTAAACTTAATCATAGACTGGGTACAAGTAAAAGTATTTACTTGCTTGGCTATAAATATAATTTTGTTTCGCACAGTCCACTGAGGTTGTATTATTTTACTAGAAATGGACTTTACATAATCAATAGTTATGTATTTTCTGCTCCTTTTTTTTGTATGAAAATCTTGAAGTTGGTAATAATTGAATCACTAAAGTCCTTTTTACTAGATGATGATAAAAAAAATAGATTCATCTATCTAATTAAGGCTATAAGGGATGCACTATCTAAGAATTTGGGAAAGATAAATGTGTGAATCTTTACCTTTCTTATATCTGATTTATGATAAATATAAAATTTTTAGGGAATCCCTTCTATTGTTACTCTTTGGGTTTCAGCTTTGTATTGTTTGTTTATACATGGAGCTGGTCTTACTTATATCCTAAACTTGATTTAAATATTTTAATATTTATTGTACTAAGCATTCTAATATCCGTAGCTTTAGGTAGAGTTTTTCAGAAAAGATTTAAATACTCAGATATAAAGGTAAGCTCGTATAATTTATTGTTTACATCATTGATTGTGCTAGGATATATTTGCGAGTTTATTTATAATGGCGGTATTCCACTTATTATGATTTTTAGTGGAGAAGCACACTCACATTATGACTTTGGTATTCCCACATTTCATGTGTTTCTTCAAACAGTATCACCTTTTTACACTGTGTACTTATATCATCAGTATGTTAGTAATAAAAATAAGTTGCTTTTATTTTATTTAATAATATTATTTGTTGTAAGTATCTTAGTTGTAAATAGAGGTTCAACATTAATGACACTTATGTCTTGCTTTGTTATTTATAGTCAAAAGAAAGCTTACATTACTTACAGAGCATTTGCCAAACTTACCATATTATTATTCTTTGTGTTTTATATGTTTGGGTTCATTGGTTTTGCTAGATCATTCAAAGACCACGAAGATTACCTTTTTGAGATAGCAGAGGCAAAGGAAGAATTTAGAGATAGCTTCATTCCTGGCGAATATTTTTGGTTTTACTTGTACGCATCTTCCCCATTGGCCAACTTTCAAAATGCAGTTAATGACGCAGTCTATATCAGGTACAATCTATTTACATTTATTGGCAGTGAATTAATACCTGATTTTATAACCAAGAGGATTATTGATCCTAAAGATGATCCAGACAAAAATGAGAGTGGAAAATATCTTATTGCAAGTTTTTTGACAGTTGGTAGTATGTACTATGATCCATTTAGGCGAATGGGATGGGTCGGTGTCATTTTGATATTTTCGACGCTAATGGGTATTATGACCTTATTCTCTTTTTTGATTAAACAGAACAAGCCCTACTTTTCTACGACAGTATCGATACTGTGTACTATAGGTTTATTCAGTACATTTGATAATATGATAAGATTTACAGGTTTAAGCTTTCAGTTAATTTATCCTCTTATTTTCGGATATTTTGGTCGATATTATTTTAGGATAAAAAAAGTGAAATTAGTTCTCCCTAAAATCACTTTAAAATATTGATATCACAAAAATGAGTGTAAGCGTATGCATTGCCACGTACAATGGAGCTGAATTTATTGGGCGTCAGCTTAAATCAATATTGTTACAGTTGGGAGAAGAGGATGAAGTCATTATATCAGATGATAATTCTACTGATAATACGTGGCAAATAATTGAAGGAATAGGAGATTCCAGAGTTAGGATTATCCTGAACAAGGGACGAAAAGGCCCGATCAGTAATTTTGAAAATGCGCTTAAATTTGCAACTAGAGATATTATATTTCTATCAGATCAAGATGATGAGTGGCTATCTAATAAAGTGGGTGATTCTGTTAACATTCTAAAGGAATTTGATTTAGTTTTATCCGATTGCAGAATTGTTAATAAAGATGGTTACGTTGTTCATGAATCTTTTTTTCATATTAGGAATAGTCAGCCGGGGTTCTGGCATAATGTGTACAGAAATTCCTATAACGGGTGCTGCATGGCTTTCAGACGTGAGGTTTTAGACTACGTACTGCCCTTACCTCATTCAATTCATATGCATGACTGGTGGATCGGTTTGTTGGTAGAGGTAAAAGGTAAAGTTTGTTTTTACCCTAAGCCTTTAATAAATTATACACGTCATGGAGGAAATTTATCGCCCACAAGTGAGACTGGTTATGGCCTTTCTGATAGAATTTTAAATCGCATTACATTATTAATTAATATTTCAATTCGCTTATTAAGTTAATGTAATCATAATATTGATTTGTAAATGATTTCTGTCGTTATTCCAACATACAATGCTATTTCTTACTTGCCAAAGTTATTGCAGAAGCTAGGTCAGCAAACATTAGCACATGAATTAATTATAATTGATTCTGGGTCCACTGACGGTACAAAGGAGTTGTTAAATGGTACTAAGGCAACTTTAGTCAATATAGATCAAGCATCATTTAATCATGGATCTACACGAAATCTCGGCTTGAATATTGCTCAAAGAGATATCGTATTGTTTATGACACAAGATGCATTACCTGTCACTTCTAATACATTTGAATTATTAGTAAACATGTTGTGTAGCAGTGATAATATAGCAATGGCTTATGGAAGACAATTACCCTATGCTGAAACAAAAATTTTTGGTAGATTTGCTAGGATGACTAATTATCCTGGAACAAGTTTGATAAAAGATAAATCTTTGATCTCAAAATTGGGCATTAAAACTTGTTCATGCTCTAACTCTTTTGCCGCTTATAAAAAAGATGCTTTAAAATCTGTTGGTGAATTCCCTGACGATACTATACTTGGTGAAGATGTTTCTGTAGCAGCTCGCATGATTCTTAGAGGGCTTTCCATTGCTTATTGTGCAGAAGCTGAAGTATTCCATTCACATGATTATTCGATAACGGAAGAATTTAAGCGATATTTTGATATTGGCGTGTTTCATAACGAACAAAAGGAAGTTTTAAAAGAGTTTTCACAAGCAGAATCTGAAGGAATTAAGTATGTTCGACAAGAAATACAATTTTTAAGAGAGAATGGCCACTCTACACTAATAATGGAACAAGTCATTCGTACTTTAGCCAAATATATTGGTTATCGGCTTGGTCGCTTAGAAGCATATATACCTGTCAATTTAAAGAGTAGAATAAGTATGCATAAATCGTTCTGGTTACGGTAATTTATTTATTGTATGCCTATACTCTTTACTGAACACTATATTAATTAAATAAGCTATGTATAAGGGATTGATTATTAACTTAATTTTATTCAATTTTTCTTTAATTTATTTACCAGTTAGTGGTTTAAATACAAAAGATAATTTTTTTGTATATAATTCTTCTTATCTGAGTTTTTCGGATATTTATTTTAAATTCAATTCAAATGGCCCACCTTTAAAGAAAGCAAATGTATTGCGAATGTCTTTAGAGCAGTTTGGCGCCAAAGGCGATGGCTTGAGTGATGATACGGAGGCCATCAGCAGAGCGTTAAATTCCAATGTGTTAGAAATCTATAACCAAAAGCAGAAGGCACACTATAAAATATCTGATCGAATTGTTATAGACAAGATTAAGCGAAAGAGATTAGTGATAAAAAATGCTAAATTTCTTAATGCGGATATTTCAAAACCATCATTCTATTTTCAAAACTGTTCGAATGTAGAAATTACTGGCGGTGACTTCGGATATGCTACTATGCCAGTTAAAAATGGTGATGGTAGCCAACATGTTATTCAATTCGATGGATGCCAGAACGTGGTGGTAAGGAAAATTCATATAGTTAATTCGCCAGAAATGGGGATTGCCATTACCAATAGTAACAAAGTTACTATACGTGATTCGTTTATTGAGCATACTTTCCGAGATGGGACATACTCACATTACTCAGCAAATGTCAAGTATTTGTATAACAGATATAGATATATTAAGGATGACGCGATGTCATTTCACGATTATGGCATCCCCCAACAGAAGAAACAGTTGTCTAAGTTCGGATATTCTCAGGCAAGCAATTTTGTTGCCCAAGGTAACGTAGTTGAAAATGCTTATCAAGGTCTAGGTTCTATAGGTGCATTTAATGTTTCTATTTTAAATAATAATTTTAAAAACTCTGTAATTGCTGGTATTTCAGTATTTAATGCACAAGACATGTATCCTGGTGGGACGGCTTTAGTTAATAAAGTTAGAATTGAGGGTAATATTATTACAAATTCATGTAATACTTTAAATATTAACGGCCTCGATTTGTCCAATTTTGGGCAAGCTTCTACTGGCAGAGCAGCTATTTGTTTACTTTCTTTAGGTGCAAAAAATCAGCTCAATCAAGGGGAGACTAAGCGTTTGTCAAATATCACTGTATCAGGAAATACTGTAAACCGTTCAGGTGCGAACGGCTTTTTTGCCAACTTGGTAGATAAGTTATACTTAACAAATAACAAGTTTATTAATTGCTCTGGGTCCATTCCAGCACAAAGCCTTAATGGAGATGTAGTTGAGATTTGGAATTGCACAGGGCTTTGGGCAAATTTTAACTCCGTTATCGATTCCCGCTCTAAAATATTACATCAACATGGGTATTCTTTTAACAATGTAGCTGGACAAACAGGAAATTGGAACGTAAAGGGTACTGTTGGTGAAGAGAAATCTTTGGACAAATTGTCAATCTTGAAAATTATTCCCATGAAAAATAGTGCGAAACAGTAAATTTATTGGATATTTGGATGTTAGTGATGAATATTTAGTTATCAATTAAAGCGTTATATTAACTAGTTGTGGCATTATTTTTGCTTCTTCCACGATTGTAACGTTATTATATATTCATTACGGTTAAGATTTAGAAAAAAACTTAAGATAAACCATCATTCTTTTATATGTCATGAAACACATTCTACAACTTATCTTGTGTCTTGCTTTACCTTTCCAGTTACTGGCACAAACAAACTATGTGGCTTCTACACCATCTTCAGCAACTCCCGGTTCCGACAATACCTTGGTTGGGGTGGGTGCCGGCAATCTTAATATGAGTGGTGCCAGTAATCTGTTTATTGGTCGAGGCACTGGTATATTGAATATGGCTGGTACTCAAAATGCTTTTCTTGGTGCCTCTGCAGGTAGCAAGAATAGTTCTGGGCAGAATAATTCATTTTTAGGATACAGTGCAGGTTTTGGTAACACAACTGGTAATAATAATACATTTCTTGGGTCGAATGCTGGTTATACAAACGGCAGTGGCTATAACAATGCTTTTGCTGGATACAATGCGGGATATTTCAATACGCAGGGAAATTATAACGCATTCTTTGGTAGCGGAGCTGGTTACGCCAATACACTAGGTAGTAATAATACATTCTTGGGCTCAGACGCTGGAAGTGCCAATACAACTGGAGCTGGTAATACCTATTTAGGTTCTTTGGCTGGTGCTTCAGGAAGTAGTGCTGTCCAAAACACATTTATAGGTGCAAATACGGGTGTTAGTAATACTGCTCCCGGAAATACTTTTATTGGTGCTGATGCTGGAAAGAATAATCAATCTGGAGGATACAACGTGTTTATTGGCTTGTCCACTGGTTTAAATAACACAACAGGTTTAGGTAATTTATTTTTAGGACAGCAAGCAGGAGTAAGTAACAGAACAGGAAATTATAACCTTTTTATGGGGAATAGCTCTGGCAGTTCTCTAATTTCAGGAATAGGTAATACAGCTATTGGAGATGGTTCAAGTTTACGTACAACTAATGGAGACCGTAACACTAGCATTGGTCAATATGCTGGAATAGACAATTTTACCGGTTCGTATAATCTATTTATTGGATATGGTGCAAACGTAGTTGGTGGGTCTAGTAATTTGACAAATGCTGGAGCTATCGGAGCTAACGCACAGGTAGCTATTTCTAATGCTATCGTTTTAGGCAATAGTGCCAATATCGGTATTGGTACATCGGCCCCCGCTGCTAAACTAGAGCTTGTATCAAGTACGACTGGTACATCGGGCTTGCGTTTGACGAACTTGACAAGTGCTGCCAGTACAACTGCTACATCGAGTAAATTCCTGACAGTGAACGCAAGTGGTGATGTTATTCTGGCGACAGTTGCTGCGGGTAGTGGTCGCGTCGCTGCTTCCGAAGCGGATGCCTTATGGTCAAGTGATGGAAATAACCTTCAAAATACAAACGTGGGCGGAGTTGTAATAGGACCCGGTGTTAGTAAAACGCCAGCCGGATATCGTCTATACGTGGCTGATGGAGTATTAACAGAGAAAGTAAAAGTTGCTGTGAAAAGTACGGATGATTGGTCTGACCGTGTGTTTGAACAAGGCTACAAGCTCCGTGGTCTGCGTCAGGTAGAAAAATATATCAATCAGGAAAAGCACCTGCCAGGCGTTCCGTCAGCCGAAGAAGTCGTTAAAGAAGGTGTCGACGTTGGCAAGATGCAGGCCAAACTGCTTGAAAAGGTGGAAGAACTAACTCTGTACGTTATCGAATTGAAAAAAGAGAATGACATATTAAAACAGAAAAGCACTCGGCTGGAGCAACGGATGAACAAACTACAGGCTAAAACACGCAAGTAATATGAGACTCCTACTAACTCTAACGGGATGTTGTCTATCCTTACTGACATTTGCGCAGACGACTCCGCAATCATTGCGAATTCAATTGAACTACGAAAAATCAGGTCAGTACCTGGAACAAGCTGTAGAAACGATAGAAGCTGTAAACACAGTAGGTACAACTAGTACTGTTGCTTATCAGGCTGGTCGTTCGATTACAATGCTGCCCGGTTTTAACGCTAAAAGTGGTAGCTTATTCACTGCTGATATTAAACCAGTTGTTAGTAAAACATCCGAAGTTTCGCTGCAGTTGAAAGCCTATCCTAATCCTTTTCAACAGTCTACTACGATTGATTATTATCTACCCGCAGATGGTAGTGTAACTTTGTTGATCACAGATGCACAGGGGAAAGTTATTAGTCAACTTATCCAGAATGAAAGTCAATCGGCCGGAAAGCATCAAATAGAGTGGCAACCAACAGCCGCAAATGCCGGTGTTTATATTCCTATTATTGAATCTAATAAACAGAAAGCCGTTGGCCGCTTAGTTAAAAATTAAATTTTATTGGTAACAAAAAATGTACCAAAAAGAGACCCGTTCCTGACAAACGGGTCTCTTTTTTATTTAAGCTTCATTAGTTTTGCACGACCATAGTCTCAAAAAGTAAGGTAACTTATACTAAAGAGAAGTACAGGACCTTATATAAGTACCCTCTTTCACCCACATTCTAATCGACAGTCAATGCATCCTTGCGCAAAGTCAAGCTTGTTGTACGTATTCTCCTTTTTGATCATTGTTTCATTTACTATACAGGCACAACCTATTCGTAAGCCTACTCAATACACTGCTGAAATAGGAACCTACCTGTCTTCGTCGACTGAAACGCCATTCTGGTTACGGACAAATCAGTATGGCATTGTCTCGAATCAATCGCCTTCAGCAACTTTCCGCGCTGGTTTGTATAGCGATTATGATACGGCTCGACACAGTACCGGGCGATGGCGTAACTCAAAATATGATCTGGGATATGGACTTAATGTTGTTGCCAATGCCAATCAGAACCACCTGCCTTATGAGCGGCAGGTGTTGCTTCCCGAAGCATACGTAAAAGTAAGAAGAGGTATTTTCGAAGTTTACATCGGAAGACGACGGGAGAAGTTCGGTTTGGCCGATTCAACATTATCGACGGGTTCATATGCCTGGTCGGGCAATGCAATGCCAATTCCCAAATTTCAAATTTCAATTCCCAGTTTCACGCCAATAGGTTTTACAAAAGGCTGGTTAGCTGTTCAGGGAACATTTGCACACGGCTATATGGATGCGAACGGGTATATAAAAAACTCCATGCTGCATCAAAAATCACTCTACTTTCGTTTTGGCCGAACGCAGGATGTTGTGCGGGTATATGGCGGGTTAAACCATCAGGCCGTATGGGGGGGGAAGATTGCCGATCCTGCCAATATACCGCCTTCTATTCAGGCTAATGGTAAGTTACCATCAGGCCTGATGAATTATTTTTATGTTGTATCGACTCTATATCCTAAACAGACAGATACCAGCCAATATAATTATTTTGATTTGACTAACCGGGTTGGGAATCATCTTGGATCGGTAGACGTGGCAATCGAGATTGACCTGGTACGAAACACGTTGTATTTCTATCGCCAGAGTATCTATGAAGACGGGTCGCTATTCTACCTGATTAATATTGCTGATGGCCTGAACGGCATGCGAATTCGGAGAAATGCGCCTAACGCTATCGTGCGTGACATTTTATTTGAATTTTTAAATACGACCAGCCAGGGTGGACCCGAATTTATAATTGATGATCCAGGCAAGCGGGGGAAAGATGATTATTTTAATCATCAGCAATTCCGTGACGGATGGGCGTATCGGCAGCACACAATCGGTACACCCTTTATTCCGCCCGCTCTGGGTCCTAATGATCAATATCCTAGTGGCACATTCACGGCAAACAATCGGGTTTATGTCTTTCATACAGGACTGGCAGGAAGTTTACCTATGCGGTGGCGGGTGTTGGCAAACCCTATAACCTATCAGGTGAAACTATCGTACAGCCGAAATTTTGGTACCTATAACCAACCTTTTGAATCTGTTCGAAATCAATTTTCGGCTTATGCTTCAGTTGCTGCGCCTGTTAATGTTTTAGGGGGTATTCAACTTACAGGGAGTCTGGCTGTGGATGCCGGGAAACTTTACCCAAACAGTGTTGGTACATTTATCAGTATACGAAAGTCGTGGCAAACAAATGAGGTGAAGTAAAGCAACCGATCAGTAAAATAAGTAAATAGGATTTTTACGAGATGGTATTTCTAGTTAATTTGCCACTTGATTTGGTAAACCGTACGATAATATTCATGTAGACTCATCAACTCTATGCTCTACTTTAGCGTACTATGAGTTGACAGTCGTATGGTCAATCATTGATCGGTAAATTTTAGAGGAATGAGGCATCGCTATTCCATATTGTTTTTTCCGCTTCATGTAATCGTTGATTTCCTGAGCTTGAACACCGCTTTTGTTGGAGCTTATTTTATAAAATTTCAACAACTTGAAGCCGTTTTTCAACCACCTTATACATCTCTGTGGGTGCTGTTCAACGTAGTTTGGCTGGCAGAGATCCTGGTGCTTAAGCCCTATATATATCCTCGTCAGTTATTTAAAGCTTACCATTTAATAAAAAAATTATTAATTCTGATGGCTATTCATATAGCTATCATTTCCGTTTATTGGGTAGCTGTTAAAGGATATTATTATTCTCGAGAGCATCTATTTATAACGTATATCCTATTTACAGGGTTGGCCGCAGCCTTTCGGATTGGAAGTGTACTGTTTTTGCAGGAATACAGGGCTCGAGGGTATAATAACAGGCGCTACGTGATTGTTGGATACGGTAAGCTGGCTGCGTCAATTCAGAGTTTCTACGATACACATCCAGAAATGGGCTTTCGATTCCACGGTTATTTTGATCAACCCTCCGCTGACAATAAAGGGATACTTAGAGGAGGATACGATGATCTGTATGCCTGCATAGAATCGGATGGTATAGACTGTGTTTATTGTTGCATGCCCTATATTGATAATGGCCGCATGAAAACTATTGTTGAAAACGCAGAAAATGTTGATTATCAAGTGAAATTATTAGTTGATTTTAGAGGATTTCTAGCTCGGGGAGCTTCTGTTGAATACCATGATTTTTTGCCTGTATTAAGTCTGTCGTCACAAATGTTAGCTGACTTTCAGGTTAATACACTAAAGCGATCGTTCGATATCCTGTTTTCTATGGCGGCTCTGGGATTAGGACTACCTTTATTTCTCATTCTTGCCGCTATAACACGGTTTACATCGAAAGGGCCAATTTTTTATGCGCAGGAGCGGATTGGACAGGAGGGCAAGCCTTTTAAGATATACAAGTTCCGGAGTATGTATGTAAACTCTGAGAAGTCAGGACCCGTGTTGTCTGGCGGTCTGCTCGACGCAAGGATTACGCCTTGGGGGCGGTTTATGCGGAGTACCCGGCTTGACGAAGTTCCGCAATTCTACAATGTTTTAATTGGCGATATGTCGGTTGTAGGTCCTCGGCCAGAACGTCAGTACTTTATTGATCAAATTGTTGAGATCGCACCGGAGTATCGTTCTTTGTTAAAAGTAAAGCCTGGTATTACCTCAATCGGTCAGATTAAATACGGGTATGCCGCCAATATTGATGAAATGGTTCAGCGCTTACGATATGATCTTCTTTACCCAAAACGGCGGTCATTCTTATTCGATATGTGGATCATTGCCCAAACGCTGCGGGTGATGGCCCAGGGCCGCGGCAAGTAATTGCTGGTATATACTCAACGGAATAATCGGCCTCTTTCTATGCTATTTAGGATACTGACGATTTGTTATGGATTAATTATTCTTAACGGTAGTTCATTGGTTTATGGACAACGTGTTAACCAATACCAGCTTGAAGTAGGGGCGTTGGGAGCCTCAGATCAAACCCCTTTTTGGTTAAGAGCTAACCAATATGGCATTGTTCCTCTTACTAATCCGGCAGTACGGTTAAATGCTGCACTTCATTCGGATTATAAACCAACTGACAGTACAGGCCGTCGATCAAAAATAGACTGGGGGTACGGTCTCAATGTTGTTGGAAACATAGGAAAAACTAATCAGTTTCTCGTTCCCGAGGCATATTTGAAAGGACGAATAGGTGCGTTTGAACTCTATGCCGGACGTCGAAAAGAGATTATTGGTCTTGTTGATACGCTTTTGACAAGCGGTTCTTATATATGGTCCGGTAATACTCTGCCATTTCCCAAAATCCAATTGGCGTTGCCTGCTTTTACACCCATCCCATTTACGGCAGGAGTATTGTCTGTTATGGGTACATTCTCGCACGGGTGGTTTGAAAATGCCGACCGTTTAGTAAAGGGCTCATATCTTCATCAATCGTCATTTTATGGGCGATTTGGGAAGCCATCATGGCGAGTACGCTTATATGGTGGTTTCAACCACCAGGTCATGTGGGCTGGATACTCTGATTATTTAGACAACTCAGTATCTGCAAATGGGAAATTACCCTCAAATATCAAATATTTTCCTGCTGTTGTACTCGGTACACGTAATCCGTTTCCTGCTGATCAGAGTATTCAGACAATCACTCATTTTGAAGAGAATCGAATTGGTAATCACTTAGGATCAATTGATTTTGCACTTGAGATCAAGCTGAACCACTGGAATTTGTTTGGATACCGGCAATTCCTGTATGATGATGGTTCGCTGTTTTATGGGACGAATCTGGTAGATGGACTAAACGGATTACGGATACGGAATAGCGATCAACCCACAGGGGCTGCTTTTTTTCTGAAACAACTAACATTTGAGTATTTATTTACAGGAAGCCAGGGCGGAGATTTGTTTATTCTTGACGATCCACAACGTCGAGGTCGTGATGATTACTTTAATAATAGTCAATATGTTGATGGATGGACATACTTTGGCCGAACAATAGGAACGCCATTTCTGACACCCCAGCAAGAAGTAAGTTCGGCATTGCCACCCCGCTATGGGATAGCTAACAACCGGGTCAGCCTTTTTCACCTTGGCATTAGTGCGCTGATCGCTAACAAAGTGGATATAATCGCCAAGCTGTCTTACAGCAAAAATGCCGGAACATATCCTATTCCCTATCTGACTGTTCCAACCCAATTTTCAGGTTTACTAACCGCATCAATTCCTGTTGGAATATTGGGAGGAACCGTGTTGAACGGATCATTCGCCGTTGATTCAGGTAAACTACTGCCCAATAGCGTAGGGGGGTATATAAGTTTGCGTAAAACGGGCGTTCTTGGTACTCATCGGCGAGCATTAGTTTCCCCTCGCCGGGGGTTTTGACAAAATTTTATAGGCGCTTAGGCAGCCCGCTGACGAACTTTCATGCGTTTTTAACTGCTGCAAGGGCGGTGTATGGTAAGCAAGCGTTACTTTTGTCAAAACTTTGTTTAATAATATAGTTACTACAACGAATAAGTGGGGTTGAATGGGGAGAATGAATAAATTCTGGAGTTGGGTTAGCGTTTTAGTACTGGTAGGAATAGGCGTATCCTGTGGGCAGGACCAGAAAAACCTGAATCAGTCGGCGCGGGCATTGCGTAGCTGCGCTGATGAACAGAAATTAACGGCCACAGAACAAACAACCGTCCGGCAGCAGATCAACGCGGATGAGAAAACCCGAAAGATCGAAGAAATATTCCGGCAGAAAGTTCGGGGTGGCCTGAATGGTAATGTGCTGGTGGCTCAAAAAGGCATGGTTTTATACAAGAAATGCTTTGGTTTGGGCCATTTTGAACGTAGCCAGCGTGACTCACTATTTGAGGATTCAAAGTTCCAGCTAGCGTCTTTATCCAAGACCTTCACAGCCGTTGGCACGTTAAAGCTGATTGAAGCGGGCAAAATCAAGTTCGAGGATACAATTCAACGATTTTACCCTGACTTCCCGTATCACGGCATCACCATTCGGGAGTTACTGAGCCACCGCAGCGGCTTGCCAAATTATCAGTACGCCTTCGATGACAGCATGAAGGTAAATTTCTACAAAAAAGAAAAACCCTACCCGTCAAACGCCACCATTATGCACTGGTTTGCGACAGTCAAACCAACTCCCAAGCCGTATAACATTCCGGGCCGGGGATTCAGCTATAGCAACACTAATTACATGGTGTTGGCCTCGATCATTGAGAAGGCGACCGGCCAGAGCTACGAAGCGTTCATTCAGAAAAATATTTTTGAGCCGCTGGGTATGCACCAGACTTTTGTGGCGACAACAAAAAATGATTCTATTAACCACCATCGAACGGCAGGATACCAATGGAATAGACGTATTCCCAAAGATTATTACGATGATGTTGTTGGTGATAAAGGTATTTATTCAACTACAGGCGATTTGTTTCGATGGTACCGCGCTCTGAACGGAGACTGTTTACTGCCGAAGAAGATGCTCGCTGAAGCATTTGTGCCGCGTAGTTTTGAAAAGAAAGGAGCTAAAAATTATGGTTACGGTTTCCGAATGATGCTAAACGATACCAATCAACCCGAATATATTTACCATTCGGGCTGGTGGAAGGGATACAATACCATGTTCTGGTTCAGTCCTAAAGATGAATACGTTATTATAATCCTCGGGAACCGCTACAACACAACCGTTTACCAGGTTAAAGAGCTCATTGAGATACTGCATGGTGGAGCGAATAGCAAAGTAGCGTCCGAAGAAAGCGAAGTGGAAATATGAGTAGAGCCGACCGGAAGGTCGGCTTTTTCTGTTTTTGACCTATTAACGTTGCTCGTAGAGCTATCAATCCTTCATGCGCTTCTTATTGCTTAGTATGCTATTTGCCACTGTATTGCCTCAACTTGCTTTCTCGCAGGAGGTCATTAAGCTCTGGCCCGATGGGGCTATTCCCAATGCTATCCCGGGAGCGCAGATTACGGAAAAATCCGAAACGGATGCGAACGGTATTTTACGGATCAGTAACGTTTCTATTCCTACCATTACGGCCTATTTACCTGCCAAAGACAAGGCTACCGGAGCGGCTGTTATGATCTGCCCCGGTGGCGGCTATGGAATTCTGGCTGCCAGTCACGAAGGTTCCGATGTAGCCCGTTGGTTCAACGAAATGGGCGTAGCGGCATTCGTGCTTAAATACCGGTTGCCTAACCCAGCTATTATGACGAATCAGCAGGAGGTGCCGCTTATGGATGCCATGCAGGGTATGACGATTATCCGGCAAAATGCGGCTCGGTATGGCATTGCGCCAAACAAGATTGGCGTTATGGGCTTCTCGGCGGGTGGTCACCTAGCTTCTACACTTGCCACACATTACAATAAAGATCCTAAGGCCAGTGAACAGGTCAAGCCAAATTTTGCTATCCTGCTCTATCCCGTCGTTACGTTCGGTGAGAAAGCGCATGCGGGTTCACGGACTAATTTGTTGGGGAAATTGGCTTCATCGCCAGACATGATCGCTTATTATTCTAACGAATTGCAGGTGACTGCCCAAACACCCCCCACGTTTCTGGTACATGCCGAAGATGATAAAGCTGTTCCGGTTGAAAACAGCATCAACTTTTATTTGGCTTGCCTGAAGAATAATATTCCTGCCGAAATGCACTTGTACCCAACAGGTGGGCATGGTTTCGGTATGCGAACTGCTAAGTTCGGTTCTCTTAATACCTGGCCTGAAGCCTGCAAAGCCTGGCTGATGAATCTGAACGGAGGGAAATAAAAACAAATTAACCACAGAGGCACAGAGGTTTAACGGGGTACTTTCTTGCCCATGAAACCGCTATGCCTCTATGGTTAAATTTAATTTCGCTGATGTGAAGCTCTCTAGATCAATACCTTAAAAAAGCCAGATTCTTACTTGTCACTCAGGATCATAGGCACATTGCCACGGGCACCCATGATGACGATTTTGGCATTTGGCGATGCTGCCAGTTCGCGTTGGGCTTTGATTTGCTCGTACTGCAACTGTTTGTCGCTCAAGCCCGTAGAGATGATTTTTTGATAATCGGCGATACCCTGGGCTTCTACCCGCTTCCGCTCGGCTTCCTGTTTTTCTTTTTGCAGAACAAACTGCATCTTCTGAGCGTCCTGTTCGGCATTGATCTTCGACTCAATAGACTTCTTAACGGATACAGGCAGGTCAATATTCCGAATCAGCAACTGCTCCAGCATAAGCCCTCTTTTCTGAAAATCGGCTTCTATGGTCTTGTAAATACGCGCCTGAAATTCGTCACGCCGGGTTGAGTATAAGGCAACTGCGTCGTAATAAACAGCATTATCACGAATACGAGTACGAGTAATCGGGCGAACAACTTTGTCGGTGTAATCTGTACCGATTTGGCTGTAAATTTTTGGCGCATCGGCGGCTACAACTCGATACAAAACGGTCAGGTCAATAACTACTTCCAACCCATCGGCTGTAAGCACGCGAATGGCATCATCGCCCTCTTTCTGACCTTCATCATGTGAAGCCGACATGGTGTAGTTCTGGGTCTGCAAATTAAACTCTGTGACTGTTGCCAGTGGGTTCACGAAGTTCAGTCCAGAATTCAGCGTACGGTCGCTGACATTACCAAACAATGAGATTACACCCACCTGCCCGGCGTCGATTTGCCGTATGCTTGAGGTTAGGAAACCAAGTACAATTAAAATTACGCCCACTACTTTGGCGGGACGCGAAAAACGTGAAAACGTTAGGGCAGGGGTATTGATGGCAAATCCGGCGACAAGCACCAAAAGGCCAAGAACAATAAAAAACATAATTCAGGTGGGTGTTAGCTGATAACCTGCGTGAAAACGCGAGGGCATAGCTGGTGAAAATGATACATAAAAAATGAAGGTGATACCGAAAGCCCTGGCTAGTGGTGTTGGGGCGGAGTCATAGCGAGATGGGTCAAAAGACAAACCAAAAGTAGATGATTATCAACTCATAAAGAAATGGTATTGGAAGAGCGGGTACGGGGTTTGTCAGTCGGTTGCCGGGTAGGATGATGGAAAAGTAAGGACATAAAAAAAGGCATCCGGTAAACTACCAGATGCCTTTCTCGAACACACTATTAACCCTTCAGTGAACTAGCGTGAAGTTTTCTTCTTTTCTTTTGTAACAGGAGCAGCAGCGGGAGCAGCAGCCGTTGCGGCAGCAGCAGTAACTACTTCACCTTTCAGATACAATACAGCCTGGCCAGCCTCAGCATTGCTGGTAACTGTTACCGATTTGTTGAACGGACCGGCAGCAGCAGCGTTATACGTTGCCGAGATGGAACCGGTCTTTCCTGGCATGATTGGCTCACGCGAGAAACTTGGTTTTGTGCAACCGCAGGAAGCCTGCGCGTCATTAATGACAATTGGGTCTGTACCCGTATTTTTGAACTCAAATACATGGGTTACAGGTTTGCCCTGCTCAACTTTGCCGAAGTCGTGGGTTTCCTGCGTAAATTTCAGAACTCCCTTCTGGGCATAACTAACGGCAACCATCAGGAATAAAGCTACAAAAAGCGAAAAAGACTTTTTCATCGGACTAAACAGAATTATGGTTTGGTTTTTAAAATACTAAGCCTTGCGAACTTAAACTACAGCAAACAGTTTGCCAAATCATTATAGTTTTCATTCGGTCAACAAATAAACTCAAAAAATCGTTTTTTTGAAAGCTGACTCGTTTTATCTTACTTTTACTTTCGCTTGGTAATCGATAGTTCCGGTGCCAGCTACTTCATCAATAAATTGATTGTAGGACTGTTTCAATCTGTAGCTCTGTTGTGATAGCAAACGAACAACTCCGCTCGACTGATATTTTAAGTCGTGAAAAAATCTTATCGGATTACCGTCTGGCTTGCGAAAGTCGACAGGTAAGCCTGTTGGGTCGGCGTGACGTGATGGGTGGTAGAGCTAAGTTCGGCATATTCGGTGATGGCAAAGAACTTGCGCAATTAGCCGCTGCCAGTGCTTTTGATCGGGGTGATTTCCGTTCGGGCTATTACCGCGACCAAACGTTTGTGGCAGCTTTAGGTGAGCTTCGGTGGTCGGAGTTCTTCGCCCAACTCTATGCCCATACCGATCTGGAGGCCGAACCTAATACCGCCGGTCGATCCATGAACGGCCATTTCGCCACTCGCTGGCTCGATGAAAAAGGCCTGTGGCGTAATCAGACTGAACTTTATAACTCTGTTTGTGATATTGCACCCACGGCGGGGCAGATTCCGCGGGCGCTTGGACTTGCTTACGCATCCAAACTATTTCGGAATAACCCCGGCCTGAGTGAATTAACTAATTTTTCGCGTCACGGCAACGAGATCGTTTTTGCTACCATTGGCGACGCGTCAACTTCGCAGGGAATGTTCTGGGAGGCTATGAATGCCGCTGGTGTATTGCAGGTGCCTCTACTGATGTCTGTTTGGGACGATGGCTATGGTATCTCTGTGCCGGTCGAGTACCAGACCGTTAAGGGGAGCATATCGAAGGCATTGGCTGGTTTTCAACGCGACGGCGATGACAAAGGGATGGAAATCTTTACCGTAAAAGGTTGGGACTATGCCGCTTTGCTGGAAACCTATCAGCAAGCCGCTCACATTTGCCGTACGCAACACGTACCCGTACTGGTGCATGTGCAGGAACTTACCCAACCACAGGGACATTCATCATCGGGTTCGCACGAACGCTATAAATCAAAACAACGCCTGACGTGGGAAGCAGAACACGACTGTAATCTGGTGTTCCGTCAGTGGATTTTAGAGAATGGGTATGCCAGCAGCGATGAACTGGAAGGCATTGAAAGTGAAGCGAAACAAGCCGCTAAACAAGCTCGCGTTATTGCCTGGAATGCGTTTCAGGCATCTATGAAAGGCGATTTTGATGAGGTGCTTGACTTGCTTCAGCAAACCGCTCGCCATAATGCCAAAGCGGCCGAGTTGATGGCCATTCGGGAAGAACTTCGCAAGACATTCTCACCGGTGCGTCGGGATGCCGTATCGGCCGTTCGAAAAGCGTTGCGGTTACTGCGGACAGATTCCGGAGCAGGCCGCCAACGCCTGAAAGCCTGGCTCGAACGATCGGAAGTCGAAAACGACGACCGCTTCAGCTCCTACTTATATAGCCAATCGCCTGATTCGCCTATGTTGGTTGAGGGTGTACCCGCCCAGTATAGCGACGATAGTCCGGTACTTGACGGCTATTTATTACTCCAGCATTATTTCGAAAGCCTGTTCACCCGTGATTCGCGTGTGGTAGCTTTGGGTGAAGACGTAGGGCAGATTGGGGATGTAAACCAGGGCTTTGCCGGTTTGCAGGAGAAATTCGGCGAAATACGCATTACGGATACCGGCATTCGCGAAACGACGATTATTGGTCAGGGTATTGGTATGGCTATGCGCGGCCTTCGCCCTATTGTCGAGATTCAGTATTTCGATTACGTCTACTATACATTAGCCACGCTGACCGACGATCTGGCGACCTTGCAGTATCGCACGAAAGGAGGCCAGAAGGCTCCCCTTATTGTGCGCACCCGTGGGCATCGGCTGGAAGGTATCTGGCATTCGGGTTCGCCAATGGGCACTATGCTCAGTAGTTTGCGTGGGCTTCATATTCTGGTACCGCGTAACATGACACAGGCGACCGGTTTCTACAATACGCTGATTAAGGGCGATGATCCCGCTTTATTAATCGAATCGCTGAACGGGTATCGGTTAAAAGAGACATTACCGGCAAATCTGGATGAGTTTTGCGTACCGCTGGGTGTGCCCGAAATCCTGCGTGCAGGTTCCGATGTGACCGTAATAACCTACGGATCTATGTGTCGGATTGTGCTCGATGCGGCTAATCAACTAGCAGCAATGGGTATTAATATCGAAGTGATTGACGTGCAGACCCTGTTGCCCTTCGATGTACACCAGATGATTGTCGAATCCATCAAAAAGACCAATCGGGTATTGTTCGCCGATGAAGATGTACCCGGTGGTGCATCGGCCTATATGATGCAGCAGGTTGTTGAAGGTCAGAATGCCTATCGATATCTGGATTCAGCCCCGGCAACCTTGTCGGCCAAAGCGCACAGACCGTCTTATGGCTCCGATGGGGACTATTTCTCAAAGCCAAATGTTGACGACGTAATTGAGACCGTCTATGCCATCATGAGCGAAGCCGAACCAGAGCGGTTTCCTGCAATTTAATTTTGAATGAGGGAATGCTAGAATGAGTGAATTTCCTGTCGGTGAACAATTGCCATTTCCTATTCTATCAGTCACTCATTCTATTAGTCAAAAATGTCATACTTCAAGGACATACAATCGGGTATCCGAACAACGATTAAGGGACTGAGCCTTACGTTGCGGCACCTTAGAAATGCTACTAAGCGCCGGTCGCCGGAAGGAATAGAAAATGCTACCTATTTTGATTTACAAAATGGGTTAGTTACGCTTCAATATCCACACGAGCAGTTACCCATCCCCGATAATGGTCGCTACCAGCTTCGCAATGAGATTGAGGATTGTATAGTTTGTGATAAGTGCGCCAAAATTTGCCCGGTCGACTGCATTACCATCGACGCCATTAAGGCTACTGAAGAGGTAGGACGAGCCTCGGATGGGTCGCCCATTCGATTGTATGCGGCCAAATTTGATATTGACATGGCCAAATGCTGCTATTGCGGCCTTTGTACGGTGGTTTGCCCAACCGAGTGCCTGACAATGGACAAGAAATTTGATTACAGCGAATTCGATTTGGGTAAGCTTACCTATCATTTTTCGGAGTTGACGCCGGAACAGGCCGACGAAAAACGAGCCTTGTACGAGCAATACGTTCGGGAGAAAGAAGAAGCCAAAGCAGCTCAGGTAACTGCCAAAGCCGCAGCGACACCCCAGATTCCTGATACAGCTTCTGTAGCGCCAACACGTCCGGTGTTCCGCCCAACGGCCAAACCGAGTGTTCCGGCTCCTCCACCAGCCGAACCGGCTAACTCCGAAGGGTCATCCATCGAACACCCGTTGACGGATGCCACACCGGATGAAATGCAGCATATTGCGCAGGGTGGTCTGGAAACGACAAAACGACCGGTATTTAAACCGACGCAAAAACCGGTAATCAAGGTAACGGATGTGCCCGCCGACGAAACGCCTACTGTTTCTCCTGAGCCAACGGAAACGTTGGATGTTCCGGAAAAAGTGGCGAAGCCAGCCGCGTTCCGCCCAACGATGAAACCACCAGTTTCGAAGCCAGTTGAACCTGCACACAGTGTGCCGGTGAATGACGAAGAGCCAAAGCCAAAGCCTGCTTTCAGGCCCACCATGAAACCGCCCAGAGCTGCGGAAATAGAACCGAAAGTTGAACCCGAAACGTCTGAAAATACGGATCAGCCAAAGCCCAAAGCTGCTGCCTTCCGACCAACGATGAAGCCAGACAAGCCGGTAGAGTCTGAGCCGAAAGAGCAGCCAGAAGCCCCGAAACCCAAACCAGCCGCTTTTCGACCGACAATGAAACCGGCTACTGCAGCCCCGAAACCTGTGGAAGAAAGTATTTCGACAGAAGCGAAAGAGGCTATTTCCGGTTTAGAGATTGAGCCGCCGAAAGAACTCATCGTTGAACTGACAAAGCCTAAAGCACCAGCTTTTCGGCCAACGATGAAGCCTAAACCGAAACCAGACGACGAGGCATCTGCCTAATTAACGCTACCCCCAAAAACAGTGGTTCAAGTTGCCTTTTATGCCTTTTCGGCGCTAACGCTTGTTGGTGCGCTGGCCGTGTTGCTTACCCGTAATGTGCTCTACGCGGCTTTCTTTCTCTTGCTGACCTTGTTTGGTGTAGCAGGCCTATTCGTATTGGCAAGTGCCGATTTTCTGGCCATTGCGCAGATTATGATATACGTAGGTGGCGTATTGGTGTTAGTAATTTTTGGTATTATGCTTACTCATAAACCTGATTTGCCAATAGATATCAATAGCCAGCAACCGAACCGAATTGCATCTCAGAATAGAGTAGGGGTAGGGGCGGGATGGGTCATCGCGTTGCTTGTTGCAGGAAGCTTATTTATTGCCTTATACACCTTGTTGGCACGCGCCAACTTTATTTTACTTAGTCGACCGGTTGGCTGGCAAAGCACCATGAATACGATTGGCAAACAACTCATGACGGAGTATGTGGTACCGTTTGAAATTGCCGGAATTCTGCTGCTGGCGGCCCTTGTGGGTGCTACCTATTTAGCGGCTCCACCCATTAAATCGTCCCGAAATGCAACCAGTTGACAGTCATTTATTTTTAGTAGTGGGCGCAGCCCTCTTTAGCATTGGGCTGGCTGTGGTGCTGCTCAAACGCCATGCTATTGTCGTATTGATGGGTATTGAATTGATGCTCAATGCGGTAAATATCAACTTGGTAGCCTTTAGTCAATACGACCCGGATCGTTTACAGGGTCAGATGCTAAGTTTATTCGTAATGGTTGTTGCCGCTGCCGAATCGGCGATTGCGCTGGCCATTGTCCTGCAGGTTTACCGTCATTTCCGCACGGCGCAATTAGATGAGTTGAACGAACTCAACTATTGATCAATTCCTTCGAGACTATCATCAATGGTATCCTGAATGATGGCTATGGCATTACAGATAATTTTATAACACCAGACGAAGTGACCGCGCTAGCCTACCAGCTTCACCAGCGATGGGAAGCCGGTAAGTTCAAGGCAGCTGGCACAGGAAATCAGCAAGTATCGGTCGAAAATGCCGTCCGGGGCGACGAAATCCTATGGCTGGATGAGGCCACCACTACGCCCATAGAAGTTGCGTTTCTGCTACGGATCAATGAATTTGTAGCGTATGTCAACCAGACCTGCTACCTCGGCCTGTGCGATGTTGAGTTTCACTACGCACTGTATCCAACAGGCACATTCTACAAACGCCACCTCGATCAATTTCGCAGCGATTCACGCCGGAAGCTCTCCGTAATCTGCTACCTCAACACCGACTGGCACGAAGCCGATGGTGGCCAGCTTGCCATTTACCTGCCCGGTATTATCAACGACCTCGAACGGCGAATTACCATCTCGCCAATAGGCGGTCGGCTGGTATGTTTCGAAAGCGGATTGCTGCCCCATGAAGTGCTGCCCGCCACACACGAACGACTCAGTGTGACGGGTTGGTTGAAAACGGCCTAGCTATAGATGGCTTTCGCTATCGCTTCAGCATTTTGATCAGGAAATCAGGCACGAATCGGCCTAACCGCCGAACGGATAATGGAATTGTAAACCGTTTGGCATATCCCTCATTATCATAGGCAAGGCTTTGGTTGAAATAGGTATTAGGCACTGGTTGACCCGTTTCGATATTGGTAATTTTACGGACGTAGAGTTTATCAATGGCTGAGTCAGAACGCAAAGGGGTGTAATAGACGCAGTTTTCGAAGAAATAGTGAGTCACCTGACTATGACGCGATGAACCGGGCGTTACTATTTTTTCGCCCCCATGCAACAGGTTTGCCGACCAGATAATCGCTTTACCTTTAGGCATATTCAGCGTCTCTTTCGTCAGGCCATGTGCTTCAATAATTTCACTGAGCCGTTCTTCGTATTGTTTGTAGGTGCCGCCATAGATCTCTTCCACCGTTTGGGCTTCTGATCCTTTCAATCCCATGTCAATCAGATCATAGAACGGTAACTTATGACTGCCGGGATAGTAGTGGAGCGGGCCATTGTCATCGCGCACATCCTCAAGCGCAACCCATACCCCACACATGAATCGTTGTGGAATAGAATTGAAATGGATAGAGTCGGAGTGGGTGCGCTGCTGCGTTCCAACCGGGAAATTGAGCGTTTGAAAGGGGATTGGTTCACGCCGATAAAGCAGGCGCAGCATCTCCATTATTCTGGGCGCCGTGGCGATCTCACGCACTGCCGGAACGGTCTGCCAGGCGTCTTGTTTACGAAGTTCATCACCATATAGCGGTTGAACGCCTGCCAGAGCAGCATCAAGGGTCGACTCGTCAATCTCCGGGTCGAAAATCAGGTAACCATTCTCGGCATATTGCCGCATCTGTTCGGCCAGTACCGGATCAAGGTTTGCCTGTTGAAGTTCCTTCTTGAAAAACGGTGATTCGACCCAGGGAAGATTAATTGACTGAACAGCAGTGGACATAGCTATAGGAATTAGGAGTGAATTAAACAAATCTACTAAAAAGCACGTAGGAATGACTATTGGCTCATTTGCTTAGCCAACGGATAATCGGGATATTTGCGACCAATTCTGACTGACGACGAATGCTCGCCGATGCCCCCCAATTGCTTACTGTACTGATGGCTTCTGTGCTGGGGCTCCCTTTTGCCGGGTTCCTGATACTGACAGGGGCTACTCGCCGAACAGCCGGTTCTATAGCCATTTTACTAACTGGTGTAGGTTTAGCCTTATCGGTATTTCTGGCTATAGCCTTTCCCGAACAGCCGATAGTGGTGCAGGCCGTCTGGGCAACGCTGTCGGGCGCATCGTTTGGTTTTAGTTTACGACTCGATGCCCTTGCCGCGTTGATGCTCGTGCTGGTGCATTTTGTGGCGCTGCTCGTGCAGATATATTCTCTTTCTTACCTGCACGACGAGGCTAAACTGCGTCGTTATTTTTCCTATCTGCAACTATTTGTCGGGGCTATGCTTGGCATTGTTCTGGCCGGTAATCTGCTGGTAATGTATGCCTTTTGGGAGTTAGTGGGTTTGGCATCCTACCTGCTTATTGGTTTTTATGCCGAACGCCCTGCTTCATCCAGAGCGGCTCAAAAAGCGTTTCTGATGAACCGGGTTGGCGATATTGGCTTTCTCATCGGTATTTTTCTAACCTATTATCATTACGATACGCTTGACTTCGAGGCCCTTGCGGTTATTGGTGGTCAGGCAGTATTGCCAACGGCATTGGGTTTATGCCTGTTTATGGGCTGCGTTGGCAAATCGGCGCAGTTCCCCCTGTTAAGCTGGCTCCCTGATGCAATGGAAGGGCCTACGCCCGTTTCGGCGTTGCTTCATGCCGCAACAATGGTGGCTGCCGGTATTTTTCTGCTGGCTCGAATTCATCCGCTTCTCTCGCCCGACGCCTTGGTGGTGGTTACGGTGATTGGCACCATCACGACTGTGTGGGGTGGTTATTCGGCACTTTTTCAAACCGATATTAAAAAAGTGCTTGCCTTTTCAACCGTTTCACAACTTGGCTTGATGGTGGCGGCTATGGGGACGGATAATGTGAGCGGGGCAATGTTTCATTTACTGACCCACGCCTTTTTTAAAGCTGGTTTATTTTTGAGTGCAGGCGCGGTTATCCATGCCGTTCATACCCAGAATATGCATCAGATGGGAGGCTTGCGAAAAGTGTTGCCAACAACGTTTGTTGCCTATATGATCTGTGCGGCTGCCTTATCGGGATTGCCATTCTTTTCCGGGTTCTTATCGAAAGAAGCTATTCTGGGCGGTGCTTTCAGTTGGGCGGGGGCGCAAAACAGTGGTCTGGCTTATTCTATTCCTGTGTTACTTTTGTTGTCATCTGGCCTGACAGCTTTATATATGGCCCGGCAATGTCGGCTGATTTTCTTTGGCAACTACCGTAACGAAGAGGTGCCGGTAAGACAAGCGCATGAACCCGATTGGCTCATGCGCGGGCCGGTAATGCTGCTGGCCGGGTTGTCGGTTTGGGTTTGGTTCTCCGTCAATCCGCTTTCGGGGCATGGCGGTTGGTTCTTTCGGCTGTTACCCGCATTTGAAGAAGCTGGTTTCTGGTGGCTGGCTCCGGTATCAACTGGACTTGTTTTACTGGGCGGCTGGCTGGGCTTTCAAATGCGGGAGCCAAGAGCTATTCACAGCTATGTCCGACTTTCGATTGACTACGGATTTTTAGATTTATTTTACAAAAGGTTAGTGATTAAACCAACACTGCGACTGGCTGCGTTACTAAACCGAACCGACCATCGTGTGGTCGATGGAATCGTTAACGGCGCGGGCATAGGTACAGTTGTCGTAGCGCACATTACGAGTGGGTTTGACCGGCTGGGTGTCGATGGAGTCGTGAATGGGGCCGCTTGGCTGGCTGGGCAGTTGGGTCAGCTAACACGCTCTATCCAAAACGGCCGGGTGCAGTCGTACATCACGGCGGCTGTGGTTGGTTTGTTGATACTACTTTGGTGGTTGCTTTAACATCTTCGACAGCATGATGCTGTTGTAACTATAGACCGACAGCAAGCCGGGTGGCCGGTGCCATGCTGTCGAGAACAAATATGATTCTTTCGTTACTCATTTTTATTCCTCTGGTCGGCTCGCTTGTTGTGGCGTTGTTGCCGGAGAGTCTTAGTCCACAGTTTCGGCGTATCGCCCTGGCTGTAACGCTTGCCGAAGTGGTGCTGGCGGGTATGGCTTATGCTGGATTTGATAAAACCATTGGGGGGTATCAATTGCTCGAACAAGCGAACTGGATCACCCTGCCCCTTGGTAAACTGGGTATTGCGTCCATTGATTACCTGCTGGGTGTCGATGGCATCAGCCTGCCGTTAGTTGTCTTGTCGGCGGTAGTGATGCTGGTAGGTGTCGTCTCCTCATGGTCGATGACACATCGGCAGAAGGGCTATTACTCGCTCTACCTGTTGCTAACGGGCACAATTATGGGGTGTTTCCTCGCCCTTGACTTCTTCCTGTTTTTCCTGTTCTTTGAGTTTATGCTCCTGCCGATGTATTTCCTGATCGGTTTGTGGGGTGGGCCACGGCGGGAATATGCATCCATTAAGTTCTTTCTGTATACGCTCCTTGGCTCATTGTTGATTTTACTGGTAATGATTGGCCTGTATTTGTCTGTCATGGACCCCGTTAGTACAGCGGTGGCCGCTGGAATCGTGGCCGACCCTTCAGCCGTGACCGATGAGATTGTCCGAACATTACAGGCGTATCTGCAAAGTGGTCAATTAAACTCGGCGCAGGTTGTTCATACCTTCGATATGCGTTACCTCGCCGATGGCGGTAACTACCTGCCCAATACGTTCCTGAATCCGGCTGCTGAGCCAATCATTCTGGGCCTCCCGGCGCGGATGCTGGCGTTTTGGGCCATCTTTATCGGGTTTGCTATCAAACTGCCCATCGTGCCGCTGCACACCTGGCTACCCGATGCACACGTCGAAGCACCTACGCCGGTATCGGTTGTGTTGGCGGGTGTATTGCTAAAAATAGGGGGCTACGGGTTTCTGCGAATTGCCTGTAATTTCTTCCCCGATGGCGCTGCGGAATATGCCTCAACCCTGGCCGGGCTGGGTGTATTATCCATCGTATATGGCGGTCTGAATGCGTTGGCGCAGACCGACCTCAAAAAGATGATCGCTTACTCGTCGGTGTCGCACATGGGGTTTGTATTGCTGGGCGTGGCGTCGTTAACCGCTGAAGGCATCAATGGAGCGGTCTATCAAATGGTGAGTCATGGCGTGCTGTCGGCTATGCTCTTCCTGATCGTGGGCGTCGTGTATGACCGTACCCACGATCGGCGAATTGACTCCTATCGCGGCCTGATGCAGGCAATGCCAACGTATACAACCCTAACCGCCATTGCCTTCTTTGGCTCATTGGGTTTACCGGGTTTCTCAGGATTTGTTGGGGAGTTATTTACGCTGATGGGTAGCTTCCAGTCCGAATGGATACCTGGCTGGCTCACGGCTGTTGCTACAACGGGCATTTTATTAGCGGCTGCTTATTTTCTCTGGACGCTCCAGCGCATGTTTTTTGGTTCGCTGTGGGTGCGTCCTTTTGATACGAAAGCGGGTCTGGCCAGCTCCCTCACCGATTTGACCGCTCGCGAAAAACTCATGCTCATTCCGCTGGGAGCCCTGGCGCTGGCTTTGGGTTTATTTCCCAACCTTGTTTTTGACCTTACGAATGCAACGGTAACGCAGTGGCTGGTGAAGTTTTCGGTAGAGTAAGTAACTACTTTCCGTATCTCCGGCGCCGAACTACCTGCCACACAAAGCCCACTATGCCCACCAATGCCAGCGGGCCAAGCAGATTAAGTAGTTGCCAGCCAGTGCGGTTTGCATCAACCTTAATTTTGTCTAACGGGCGGAGCGTTACGGTACGGGAGCGGGCGGCAATAACTCCGTTCGGGTCAACCAGGTAATCAATAGCGTTGAGCGCGAAGTCTTTATTGGCAAACGTATTGCGTGTAAACCGGTCGAAACCCAGCGGATAAGGCGTATTGCGTTTATAGTCGACATCATTGACGATCAGATCGCCATCCGAACAAATCAATACGCGCGACGCCACACCCTCAGCCTTAAACCCAGCCGCACGCGGGTCGCCCGGCAAAATCCGGTTGGCAAATAACGATTGGAATCGCCCTTCGAGCAGGCAACCAATAATTTTGACACCTTCGTTATATGTTTTCGGGTCGGGTTGCTGACGCGCTTCGTTGTAGGAAATCAACGCCGGAGCCTTTAGCACCTTGGTGTAAGCAGACGTTAAGAGTAAGGGCGTTTTCAGAATGCCCGGTGCTCGTACGGTGTCGAGTGTGCTGGTAAACCGGGCCAGAACGGCATCAAGATTACGCACGATAGGATTCCCTGACGAACCGAAATTATTGATCAGCGGATAGAATCGCCACGGAACAAGCTGAATATTCGGTTTGTCGCCCAGATTACCCACATTGAGCGGAATCGGGGCGCAGTAAAAATCTTTTACCACATCGCGGTTGAGCCGAACGCCCCAACGGAAAAATAAATCGTCGAGGTTAAGGCTGATAGGTTGGGCGTAGGTGCCTTCGTTATTGACGCTGTCTACGCGCTGGCCATCCACAAAAAACAAAGCCCGTCCACCGTTGACGACATACTGATCGATTTTAAAAATCGCTTCTTCCGAAAACGGTTTGTCGGGTTTAGGCACCAGCATAACATCAAGACCGACAATGGGGCCGGGCTTGGTCATATCGATAAAAAACAGATCATAGTTTTGCTGCACAGAGGCTAGCAAATCGGCAAAGCGCGATGGGGGCACCTGTGTATGGTCGTAGAGCAAACCAACGCGTCGGCGATTATTTTCCGTCTGTGTCAGCTTCCGAATGGCCGAAGCCAATTGAAATTCGACGCCTTCATAGGATTGATTGAGCTGTTCTTCTTTTGACGCAGTCTGATTTCCTTTTAGTAAGAGAACGGCCGTTTCTTTTCCCTGATACGAAACCACAACACCCGGAAAAACTAGCTTCTCAGTACGTTTGCCACCTTCATTGGCCACCAGATTAGTTGGTAGTAAGCCCTTTAGTTGCAGCTTATCAATAAACTTGTTCTTCTCCTCGGGGTTCGTAATTAGGGCAGGGTCAATGAACCGATAGGTAACGGTTTTTCCGGCCCGAGCCTCAAACTCATCCAGTGTTTCACGAACGGCATTTTCGAGCCGTTTAAAACCCGGCGGCAGATCGCCCGTGAGGTAAACATCAACGTGGATATCGTCGGGTAAGTTGGCCAGCAGGGTTTGCGTGGCCTCAGAAAGGGTGTAGCGTTTCTCCTGCGTTAAATCGAGCCGAAAAAACACAAAGGCCGACAGCACATTGACGGCAATTAATGCAGCAAGAATAAACAGGGTGCGCAGGGATGCGGATTTCATACGTGACGTTAACGAACAACCAGGCCGGAAATGTCTTTAGCGACCCTGAAGAACCTGGCCTATCGGTGCTTAATTCAATCGCTGTTCTGGAAGGGCAGTCAGGTTAATGGCTTTTGCATCGTCCTGAGCCGCCTGAAGCGTATCTAAGGTATCGGGTTTGATACCCAGTTGTTTCATGAGCCGGTGTTGGCAGGATTCAATGTAGGTTAATCGGGCCAGAATTTGACTCATACGAGTTTCCTGTTCGTCCTGCCGCTTGAGTATATAAGCCGTTTTTTCCTCCAGTTCACTCAAACGTTGTTTTTCGCGGTCAGTCATAGTCGTTTACGGTGAGAATTGAAGGGGCAAGATAGTATTTTTTTGATTGGCTTACGGTCAGATGTAACCAGATTAGAATCCACCTCTGTCGTAGAAGCTCCGACGCCGACTAAGTTTAAGTTCCTGTAGAATAGACGACCGCGCCCGTAAATCGAACGAGTAGTTTCCCGACCGGAAGTTGTTACCCGAATAAGGCGTCCAGTTGAAAGCCATATCCCAGCAGTGCAGATCGCGATTGACACCGATGGTCGTGAGTGTTGGGCTGCGGAACTGGAAATCATAACCTGTACTGATCGTAACTTTCCACTTGGGCGTTAAGCTCAAATCGCCGGTTAATGTAAGCGCCTGAATAACCTGCGATTGTTCCGGCGTCAGTCTTGTCAGGCCAAATGTGTAACTCACATTCATAGACCAGGGGACATTGAAATCCACGTACAACTCGGGGTTGCTGTTGATGGCTTTCATGGTCGCATCGTTTGCGTTCGGGCTTGACTTCTTTTTGTCGGCCTGCTTTGGCGCAAAACGGGCACTCACGTAGGCCTGCAAATTGGTCATACGCAATAAACCCTGTCCTGCCTGAAACGCATATAAATTAGGTACCCGCGTGTATTGTTGATTAATATAAGGCGCCTGCGCGTTTAAGGCCAGTAGAGAAGGCGAGTAAGACAATGGCGTTAGAACAGAATAGGTTGTAGGGAAGTAGTATTGTGCTGTTCCGCCATAAGGCCGTTCGGCATAAGGGTCGAAAGTAGACGAGAAATTGAAACTTATATTCTTGAAAATCTGCGTGTTGGCACTCACCGCAATGGGCGATAGTTTGTAGTCCGGTGCCAGCAAATTATAACTGCCGTTAATACTCAGGTTATCGAAAATAGGGATCTTCTTGAACTCCTGACCCGACGAATCGCTGCGGGTACGGACTTTCATTTCCAACTGGTTTACAATCCCGAATGAGATAAATGCCGATTGGGTGCTCGATGCGCTCCCCGATGTGCCGCCCAATCCGCGAAACACCGATAGGGTACGACGATAAAGGGGCAGGTTGGCCAGGGCACCCTCAGCAGGCAAAACCTGGAACTGACCAAACGAAGGATTTGTAAAATCAGGTACGTAACTGAATGAAATAGATGGCGCAACCGTGTGCCGGATGGCCTCAATTCGTTTTCCCCGGATGAAGTACGTACCGTAAAAACGAGTATTCATACTGGCGTTGACCGAGAAGTTGTACGACGGGAAGAAGCCTTTGGCCGTATCAATTTTTACTGCGTTCTGGTCGGCCAGGTAGGTGTATTTTAATTTTTTAGTAAAAATATTTCCTTGTAGCGAAAAGCCGGGGGTCAGGTTAATGTAACGGAACAGCTTCACGTTAGGCAGCGAAATAGGGATGCTATATTGCGCCTGCAGGACCCGATTCTGCCATATTCGGGCTGCATTGGCAGCACTGAAAGCAATTAGGGTAGGGTCTGGTTCAACGATACCCAACCGCAGATTAGTGGCCCGCCGAAGGCTGTCATTATAGCGTTGCAGCGCATTAACAGTCGTTATCTGGGTGAGGATAGGGAAGCCCAGCCCCGTTGTATCGACCTGGGTTTTAATGGTATTGTTGACACCCAGCGACCCACTCACATCCAAACCTACCCGGAAACTTTCGTACCAGCGACCCGTTCCACCTTTGAGCGCGAACGGTGAAATCTGGTTCACACCAAAGTTGAAGTTTGTCGATACGTCAGTTTTCCCATTTTCGCGAACGCCCGTTATCTGGTTCACCTGCCCAAATTGCTGGTTTACCCGCACGTTGGCGCCCGCCCGCACATACTGCCCAAAAGTGCGGCTGTATTGCACCGATGAACCCGCCACGTTGGAAATATAGGACTGCGTGCTGTATGAGTTAAACTGGTTATAGCTGTTACTGCTAACGTTTACGTTTGCCGAAAAACTACCTCTCCCTCGCGGCACCGGTGAGTGCGCCCAGTTAAAGGAAAAGTCATTACGCGGTGTTTGGGTTTTATCGACCCGGTCGCCGGAGCGGTTCCGGTTGAATTGCAGATTCAAACTACCGCTGTAGCGATACCGTTTGTTATAGGCCGAAGACAGGCCCAGTCCCCAACTACCCCTTGAATAAATCTGCCCTTTAAATTGCAGACCCAGATTCTCGTTAACGGCCCAGTAATAGCCACCATCGCGCAGGTAAAACCCACGCCCGTTGGGTTCTTCGCCATATTGCGGGACGATAATGCCGGATACGCCAATCTCTTTCCGTTTCGGAAACGGGAAAAAACCGAATGGTAAACCGATAGGCAACGGAATCTGATTAATGACCAGATTAAAAGGCCCGGCCACCACTTGTGTGTTATGGATAACCTTTAATTTACTCGCATTGATGTGAAAGTGGGGAGTTGCCAGATTACAGGTCGTGTAAATTGCCTTGCCGATGTAAAGGTTATCTTCATCGTCTTTCTTGACTGTTTGCCCGCGAATATTGCCCTCACCCTGCTGGGTAATAACCCCCTGAATCCGGCCTTTTCGGGATTTGAAATTATAGCGAATCTCTTTCGCGTCGTATTTACCTTCCCCATCCTGAAATATGGGTCTGCCAATCAGTTTCTTGGCAGTCGAATCATAACGGCCTTTGGCATACACCTCATTGGTAAGGTAATTAAGCCGGATATAATCAGCTTTGAGCGAAATGTCGCCGTAAACAACGCTGGCATCGCCAAATAATTCAACAGTTCGTCCATCGGCTGAGTAGAATGTTGAATCTTTGGCTTGGTATTTGACCGTAGTCTTAAAAGCATCGGCACTTTGCACCGAGTCTTTTTGGGATGAGTCACTCAGCGCAACCAAGGAAGAATCGGCGCTAATGGCCGTTTGTTGGGCTGGGCCGGTGGTTCCCTGCGGACGAACTTCGTTCGGCGACACAAGTCCCGGCTTGGATGGATCCAGTTTGGCTGGCTTCGACCGCGCAGCTACACTTGTTTGTGAGCGGGGTGATGTTGTGGCAGCAGTCGATGCTGCTTCTTTAGACTTATTTCGATGAAAAAGGTTCGTTAGTAATCTGGCAACTGGATTTGTCTTTTTGGGCCTCAATTCGGCAGCAATGCCGCTCTGTAAAGGCACGTTTTGTTGAGGCTCAACAAAGTCAACGGGTAAATTGCCAGACAGTTGCGCTAACTGAATGGGTTTCGGTTGTAACAAGACCAGCTGCGGCAACTTAACAGGACTGACGGGTGTAGAGTCGACCACGGCAATGACCTGATTCGTCTGACGTGAACGAACTGCGGGGAAAGTAGCCGGCGTGGAGGGTGCTACCGGGGTAGGGAGCGGCTTAATTTGCCTTGAGGTACCCGTGCCAAGCCTATTGGGGGTTGAGTAGTTTCTGTTAAGGTTCTGCTCTAATTCGCTTTCCTGACTTGCACCAGCTGGACTTGTTTGCGAATTGGGCATCGTGACCGTGCCCGACGATGGCCCAACAACGACTCTGCCGGCCGGCTTTTGGGTGGATGCGGGTGGTGGCGTGCTGTCGCTGGCTAGTATAGATTTAGAGTCCGGCACCCGCTGTGCCGGAACGGTAGCAGGTGGTAAGCCGCCTTTGGCGGGCTGTTGGGGCGTTGGATTGCTTTGCCCTAACGCGCTAAACGCCCAGAGTAGCCAGACAAAGGAGCCTAAAGCCTTTATCCATGTTGGTCGTATCCGGGAGGGCCGCAAAATAAAGTATGCTTTTTTCAGGTTTATTAAAAAAATTATATTTGCCAAAAGACCGTTAAGTCTATGGCTTACAAAGGTATTCACGAACAGTTACTCCGCTACCGCTTTGAAACGTTTTTGGTCGTTAAAAATTATTAAATCAACCGGCACCCGGCTTTTGGTAACGTCTCCCGGAATAATGACAACAGTGGTTCTGTTTATTATACCCTTGTTGGCACTAACCCGTCCGGATGCTTTATCGCCCGAATTAGCGCAGGATCCGGTTCGCCAGTCCAGTGTGCAAGAAACAGAAACGGCATCTGACGATACCCCAAATCAATTACGCACAGTTGTGCTCGACGCAGGTCACGGGGGGAAAGACCCCGGTACACATGGTCGCTATGCGAAAGAGAAAGCGATCAATCTGGCACTGATTCTTCAATTAGGGCGGAAAATTAAGAATAAGCATCCAAATGTTCGGGTTATTTATACACGTTCATCAGATCAATTTGTCGACTTATACGAACGGGGAGCTATAGCTAACCGAAATCGGGCCGATCTATTTATTTCTATTCACTGCAATGCAAGCCCATCTAGTAGTCAGGTGAATGGCACAGAAACCTACACCCTGGGTTTACACAAAACCCAGCGAAACCTGGATGTGGCCCGGCGTGAAAATGCGGTAATCCTGCAGGAAAAAAACTATCAACAGACTTATAAAGGATTTGACCCGAACTCTCCGCTAGCTACCATCATGCTGGCTAATTACCAACATGCCTTTATGGGTAGTAGCATCAATTTTGCCGAAAAAATTGAGCGTAGCTTTCGCCATAATGCCGAACGAAAAAGCAACGGTGTTAAACAGGCTGGTTTTATTGTTCTCTGGAAAGCAACAATGCCCAGTGTACTTATAGAAACGGGTTATTTGACTAACCCGACTGAAGAAGACTTCCTGAGATCAGATGAAGGGCAGGACGAAATTTCGACCGCTATTTACAAAGCCTTTCTACAATATAAGCAGGAAATTGAAGCGAACGAATAGCCAATTAGTCGGCTATGTATCGCATGAGAAACTAGTGAAGTGTGGAGTACCATTCCTTTCTTACTTGTGACCGTTTACCCTTTTTCCAACTTATGCGGGACAAACAAGCCTTAAAGTTGGTTATAAGGTCAATTAATCGAATTGGCCTTATAACCAGGCCATTCACCCTCTCACACGCATGAAAGTTTCGAAAGAAGTAAAAGTAGGCTTATTGGCTGTCATCTCGCTGATGATGCTCTATTTTGGATTTAATTTTTTGAAAGGTTCTGACTTCTTTTCCTCAACCCATAAATATCAGGTTGTTTATGATAATATTGATGGATTGGTAGCCTCTAACCCAATTAGAATCAATGGGTTAACAGTAGGTCAGGTAAAAAGCATCGAGATATTACAGAATAAGCAAAATAAATTGCTGGTCACTCTGGAGCTTAAAAAAGATATTATCGTTACGCAGGGCTCAAGGGCTGTTTTGGCAGACGATGGCCTGTTGGGCGGGAAACTGATTCGACTTGGCATCAACTATGGAAAACCTGAACTTGAAGATGGTGGCATGTTAGTGGCTGCCAAAGAATCGGGATTGTCGGCTTTGATTCGGGAAAAAACCCTTCCCGTACTTAATAACGTCGATTCTCTGACCTACCAACTCAATCATGTGGTGGCTCAGTTTGACCAGACAGGTATTGTGTTGAACAAGACACTCCGCAGTGCTGATGCAGCCGTTGGAACCCTGGGTTTGACAATTGCGGAGAACCGGGCGGGCTTGCAGGCAACACTCGCCAATGTGAACCGACTGTCGTCGTCGCTTATCGAAACGGAAAAACAGCTCAAGCCCATTTTAGCCAAAGCCGATACCTTCGCTGATTCGCTTCAGGGCCTACAGTTGAAACAGACGCTTGGGAGTGTTAATAAAACAGTTGATAATTTGCAGCATATTCTGGCTGATATCAATAACGGACGCGGTTCGTTAGGTAAGCTCACCTCCGACGAAGCCCTCTACACTAATGTTAACAAAACGACGGCCAGCCTCGAAAAACTCCTGACCGATCTGCGCGAGAACCCCAAACGCTATGTGCATTTCTCGCTTTTTGGACGAAAAGAAAAGCCTGCCCCAACGGAGACACAGCCTGCCAGTTCAACCGGTATGACAAGTCGGGCAGATTCGACGAAATAAGTCTTTGTAGCCGATACCAACTTGAGAAAGTTAAGAAAGCAGTAAGATTGATATGTAGTTTGAGTATATAACAGGGTCAATTTATGGAATATGCGCTATTTAGGCATCTTCATGGATAAACCCCTTTGTCCTTTTTCTGTGTCGATTTTCACTCATTAGCTTTTAACTCTCGAATCGTATGAAAACATTACTGGCAAGTCTTGTCATCACTCTTTTCACCGCTTCTCTATCCTGGGCACAAGCGGCCGAATCTTCACTAAACACCGATCTTTCTTTTCGTCAAGCTCTGAAGTCAATTCGCTACCCGGCTCTGGCTCATCAGCCGGAAAGAACGGCTAAGGTGTATGTCGACTTTGTTATTACAAAGGAAGGTAAGGTAGCTGATGTTAAGTTGTTGAAAATGGGTTCTATCGATAACGCCTTTATCGAAGAAGTTAATCGACTGGTTGCCCAACTGCCCACTCAGAAATCTACTTACGCTGGCGAATATGTTCTGCCCGTGGTATTTGAATCGCATAACAAACCAGGTGTTTACCAACCAACAGTTTCAGATCGGGCCGCTTTTGATCGAACATTTGTTCAGCTATCTCATTCTAAAGCACTGCTGAATGAACTGTATGTAGCCGCTAACTAATAAATACTCAAGACCAGAACAGTAAGGGCACAGCTATAAATTGTGCCCTTACTGTTTCCAGCCAGTATAAATTGGAGGAAAATTGAAACGTGGCAATGACTTGTATCCTTGTTGAGCTGGTCTTGTTAGAAATTGTTTTAATAGCCGCTATTCAAGGATGGTAACAACTGGCTTACTTTAGGGTTTTCTATTTGCCTATACTGGCGCACTTCTCGCTCATTCATGCAAACCCTCCTTGACGAACTCGCCCAACGCACTGCTCAAACTCAACTTGGTGGTGGACAGAAAAAAATTGATGATCAGCACCGAAAAGGTAAACTGACCGCTCGTGAACGCATTTCTTATCTTACCGATGAAGGTAAACCCTTTGTCGAAATAGGCTTGTTCACAGGCGATGGGTTATACGCCGAACATGGCGGCTGTCCATCGGGTGGGGTGGTTGTTGGTATTGGGTATGTATCGGGGCGGCAGTGTGTGATTGTTGCCAACGACGCCACGGTGAAAGCCGGTGCCTGGTTTCCAATTACCGCCAAAAAGAACCTTCGGGCGCAGGAAATCGCAATGGAGAACCGCCTGCCCATCATTTACTTGGTCGATAGTGCGGGTGTTTATCTGCCCTTACAGGACGAGGTTTTTGCCGACAAAGAGCACTTCGGGCGGACGTTCCGAAACAATGCCCACCTGTCGGCGATGGGTGTTTTGCAGGTTGCCGCCATTATGGGTAGTTGTGTGGCAGGTGGGGCCTATCTACCCATCATGTCCGACGAAGCGCTGATCGTAGAAGGAACAGGCTCTATTTTTCTGGCCGGGCCTTATCTGGTCAAAGCGTCCATTGGTGAAGATGTCGATGCCGAAACCCTCGGCGGAGCCACTACTCATACCGACATTTCGGGTGTAGTCGATAATAAATACCCCGACGATAAAAGCTGTCTGGATGCAATCAAGCGTATTTTTGATAAAACTGGACACCATGAAACCGCTGGCTTTGATCGGTCTGAACCCGCTCTGCCCACGAAAAATCCCGACGATATTTTCAAGATCCTGCCCGCCGATCGTGTCAAACCTTACGACATGCAGGAGATTGTGGACAGACTTGTGGATAAGTCCGAGTTCGATGCCTATAAGCCCGGTTATGGGCAGACGCTTCTCTGCGGTTATGCACGAATTGACGGGTGGGCTGTGGGAATCGTAGCGAACCAGCGAAAAGTTGTGAAAGCAAAAGGCCGAACGGGTCAGCCAACCGAAATGCAAATGGGCGGTGTAATATATGGCGATGCCGCCGATAAAGCCGCCCGGTTTATTATGAACTGCAATCAGAAACGGATTCCGCTGGTGTTTTTGCAGGATGTGTCGGGCTTTATGGTTGGGAGCCGTGCCGAGCAGGGCGGAATCATTAAAGATGGGGCCAAAATGGTTAGCGCGATGGCGAATTCCGTGGTGCCGAAGTTTACGGTTGTGATCGGTAATAGTTACGGGGCGGGTAATTATGCCATGTGCGGCAAAGCCTATGACCCCCGACTGATGCTGGCCTGGCCAACGGCACAAATGGCCGTTATGAGCGGGGCATCGGCCGCCAAAACCCTCGTTCAAATACAGGTTGCTTCACTTAAAGCAAAGGGAGAAATCATAACGCCTGAAGCTGAACAAGCGCTGCTAAAGAAGATCACTGACCAATATAACGCACAACTCTCGCCCTATTACGCAGCCGCCCGCCTGTGGGTCGACGCCGTTATCGACCCGCTCGATACGCGTAAAATTCTCTCTGAAGGTATTTCGGCGGCTAACCACGCACCCATTACGAAACCGTTCTCGGTAGGCGTGATTCAGACATAAGTAGTTAAGTACCAAACAGCTTCTAGCTGTTTGAGCTAAACTTAATTTAGATGACAACTTGCAAACAGCCATAGGCTATTTGGTACACACGTCACTTCACAGCCCGCAACGCCTTGACTTCATCAGCCGTTACGGCGTCTGCTTTATTGCCAAAGTTGCTGCGGATGTAGGTGAGTACATCGGCAATTTGGGCATCATTCAGAAAGTCGTGGGCGGGCATGGCATTGTCGTACATATCGCCTTCAATTTCCTGGCCTTGCAGCCCTTTCAACAACACGTTAATCAGCCTGTTTTTATCGCCCAGCACCCAATCAGTCTGGCGCAGGGGCGGGTTGAGATTAGGAACGCCGGAGCCGTTGGCCTGATGACAGGTCAGGCAGTTTTGTTCATAAATAAGCTGTCCGGGGGCTTTGGTCGCTACGGCTGTTGGCTTGGCCGCAGCCTTTGTAACAGGCTTTTTGGTCTGGGCAAAAGCTACCGAAAGAGAGAGGCAGAAGAGTAGAGTGACGATAAATTTCATGAAGATAAAGTTTTTCAAATAACAGATTAGTCTAATGAATGGTTGTGCCTTTGCAGCCGGATATAGGACATACGCCATATCTTCAAGATATGGCGTATGTCCTATATCCGGCTGCAAAGGCACCAATCTATTTTCGCCATTTCAGCGTGTTCAGCATGTGCATGATATCCTTGCGAATGTACTGAATAACGGGTTGTAACGAATCGTTTTCGGTTGCTGTGTTAAAATACAACGCCCCCCGCATAAAATGGGTTGTGGAATCGGTCGTGATAAACTGCACCTGACTGGGCACCTCGCCCGACAAATCAATTATACTGGCTTCCAGACCCGATTTTAACCGTACTTTTCGTTGCTCGATGGCATAGGCTTTTATGTTGTGCCGGGCTGCCAGTTTGTAGGAATCTTCGAGCATGGCCCGAAGCTTAGTTACATTGTTGCCAACCGGCTTGTACGTCAATTGAACGCTGGCTTTAAATGTTGGGTAATTAATGAAAATCCAGTCGGGCTCGGACCGGGCGAAGGTATCCGGCAAAATTCGGGCAATGGTATTGTATTCAAACTGATACGGGTGTGTCGGGTCGATCAGCTTATAAGCTGGCGTAGGGAGGTCTAAACGAGGAAACCCTTTCGGTTTCGGTACATAATTGTCGGACGAATCACTGCTACAGGCGGCTAATAACAGGCCTGTCAGGAGAATGAATGCGTATTTTATCACAGGTAAATAAGGCAAAGTGCAGATTGACAACTTAGTAAACGCAAAAGCCCGGCGGTTTCGTGCCGGGCTACGCATAAAGGCTATAAGACTATCAATTATACATTCACGTCTTCCAGTTCTTCCTTCATGACAGGCTGACCCAGTAGGGTAGCAAACCGGTTCACATTGAACGTAGGCTCGAACCAGACTTCGCCCATAACCGGGTGTTTCACGGGTACATCGGGATTCTGGATTTCGTTCAGCAACACGCCCGTGTCGCCGGTTGTGTGCCGTTTCACCTGCCGAATCGTATACATCTGGTCACGCTTTGGCGTTTGTATGCCAAATTCAGCATAAAAGGCCAATACGGGAGCCGGAAATTTGTCGTTTGTGCAAATAACTTCCATATAACCGGGATTTTTAAGATTTAAAGGATTTTCCTGATTACAGCAAAAACGCTCTGCAAATCCGAACTGATTTTTTTGGTTAACACAATTTGGACTAAAAATGTCCTGAATGGAATACAGATTTTTAGGTTCTGGCGCGGGTATTTACCGCACAGGCGGCCCTGCCGTGCCTTTAATTAAGTCAGTATTTACTGACGCAAGCAAACGCTTGCTATATACAAAGGCACGGCAGGGCCGCCTGTGCGGTAAATACCCGCGCCAGAATCTGTATCACCCTTCAAATAAATTCCCTAACTGCCCGAGTACAGAGCCACCTTCTTTGTGAGCTTGTCCACCTGCCGGCGATAGGCGTTGTACTAATTTAGAAATCGGCATCGACTGAATCCAGACTTTTCCGGAACCGCGCAGGGTAGCCAAGAACAGACCTTCGCCACCAAATACCATACTTCGCAGTCCACCCGCCCGCTGAATGTCGAAGTTAATACTTGGCTCAAAACCAACCACGCAACCGGTATCGACACGCAACGTTTCGTTGTTTAGTGTTCGCTCAACGACTACACCACCAGCATGAATAAAGACCATACCGTCGCCTTGCACTTTCTCCAGAATGAAGCCTTCGCCACCAAAGAAACCTGCGCCTAACTTCTGGTTAAACTGAATACTTAACTTCGTGCCAAGAGCCGCGCATAAGAAGGCGTCTTTTTGAACGATAAGTGTATTGCCATACACATTGGCCATGTTAACGGGCATAATTGTGCCTGGATAAGGAGCGGAGAAAGCCACTTTCCGTTTGCCAACACCCCGATTCGTGAAGTGCGTCATAAAGAGCGATTCGCCCATAATTACACGCGAACCTGCCTGCAATAATTTGCCGAGAAAACCCTGATCGGGTTGCGAGCCATCGCCCATTTTGGTTTCGAACGTGATGCCATCTTCCATAAATAACATCGAGCCCGCTTCGGCAATAACGGTTTCGTTGGGGTCCAGTTCTATTTCAACGATCTGGATATCTTCGCCAATAATCTTGTAGTCGATTTCGTGAGCGTACATAGTCAGTTTTGGTTAACCTAAACAGGCAATTATGGAGGAAAACTAGTAAATGGCGCGCATTCTATTTCTATTTTTTCTGACAAACGGTACAAAAAAAAGCCCGACCGGGCGTTTTGGCAGGTCAGGCTTTTAGCGTTGGTTGATGTCGTCCGGCAAATCATTGTCGGTTTCATCGAAGAGGTGATCGTCATCTGATTTCTCGTCCGCATCTTCCGGTTCCGGGTCTCCTTTTAGATTCAGATCAGTGCGATGGCGAAGTTTTTTGTCATCGACGGTTTTGTTCAGAAACTGATTGATCTTATCAATGTCGAAACTCGTCGTGATTTCGCCGAACGAGTTGATCTGAATATCGAAGCCTTCCAATTCTTTATGAACGCGTGGCTTATCGTTTTCGTCGGGATTCGTTTTTTTCTTTGCCATGGGGGTCGCGGATTAGTGCAAGCCTATCTCAGAAACGGAAACCTGAGTTTAGCCTATAAGTTTAAAAATTAAACAATTTCTGGCGCGAGTATTTACTCGTGTCTTTACATACAGCCAGCATTCGCTGGCGTATTGGTTAATCATTCTCGCGCCAGCGAATGCTGGCTATATGTAAAGACACGAGTAAATACTCGCGCCAGTCTACCTCTATCCTAACGTAGCCAGTGCTTTTTCAAGCCGTGTTACCGTCTCATTTTTACCAATAATTTCCATCGTGAGCATCAGGTCGGGGCCAGCGCCGGAACCCGTTAGGGCTACCCGCATGGCCTGCATGATTTTGCCTTGTTTAATACCCGCCTGCTGCATGGCATCGCCAAGGCTGTGCTTGATGGTGTCGGCTATGAACTCGCCATCGAAGGATTGCAGCGCTTCGTGGAAAACCATTACGGCCTGCTTAGCGTCCTCATTCCATTTGGCGGTTACAATGGCCTCATCGTAGGTCGTTGGTGCGTTGAAAATCGTACCGGCTTCGGTAAAGATTTCGTGGGCGAAGTTGACGCGTCCTTTAAGCAGCGCGGCAATTTTTTCGGCTTTATCCAGCGAACAAGTGAATCCGGCGGCTTCTGCCTGTTGCTGAACGGTAGGCGCCAGATCGGCGTCGGTTTGCAAACGAATATACTGATGGTTGAACCACTGCGCCTTTTGAATATCGAAACGCGCTCCGGCTTTGTGAACCTGAGTCAGATCGAAGCTGGCGATCAGCTCATCCATTGTGAACAACTCCTGTTCAGTACCGGGATTCCAGCCCAGCAGGGCCAGAAAGTTGATGGTTGCTTCGGGCAGGTAACCCTCTTCCCGGAAGCCTTTAGCCACAACACCCGAAAACGGATCAGTCCATTGCAGCGGGAATATTGGAAAGCCGCCAAGGTCGGCGTCGCGTTTGCTTAGCTTACCGTTGCCTTCTGGTTTCAGGAGTAGTGGCAAATGAGCAAATTGCGGCATAGTATCTTCCCAACCCAAATACCGATACAGGAGCACATGCAGCGGAGCAGATGGCAACCACTCTTCGCCCCGAATCACGTGCGTGATGCCCATCAAATGGTCGTCCACGATATTTGCGAGGTGATAAGTTGGCAAGCCATCCGATTTGAGCAGAACTTTATCGTCAATAGCCGATGAATGCACATTGACCCACCCCCGAATAAGGTCGTTTAACCGAACTTCTTCTTTGCGGGGCGTTTTCAGGCGAATCACAAAAGGTTCTCCTGCCTCCATACGTGCTTTAACATCCTCTGGCGTCATGGTCAGGGAGTTGCGCATCTGCATGCGCGTTATCGCGTTGTATTGAGCAGCGGGCGCGTTGGCCTCTTCGAGCCGTTTACGCATAACATCCAGTTCCTCAGCCGTATCGAAGGCGTAATAGGCTTTGCCTTCATCAATTAAGCGTTGAGCCTCTTTCTGATAAATTTCACGGCGCTCCGACTGGCGGTATGGCGCATGGGGACCACCGGTGCCCTGGCCTTCGTCGATCTCGATACCAACCCATTTAAGGGCTTCCATAATGTAGTCTTCTGCCCCAGGCACAAAGCGATTCTGGTCGGTATCTTCGATACGCAGGAGCATTTTGCCGCCCATTTTTCGGGCAAATAAATAATTATAAAGCGCAGTACGCACTCCGCCAATATGCAGCGGGCCGGTAGGGCTGGGCGCGAAACGAACGCGAACGGGTCTTGACATGGGATTATGAATGAGTGAATGAGCGAACGAGTGAACGAGTGAACGAGTGACTTATGCGTCAGCTACTCTTTCGCCATTCACTCTTTCGCTCTTTCACTATTGAATAGCTATTACTGAAATTTCAACATTAACATCTTTGGGTAAACGGGCAACTTCAACGGTTTCGCGGGCGGGTGGGTTCTCGGTGAAAAACCGGCCATATACTTCGTTGATGGCCGCAAAGTTGTTCATGTCCTTTACGAAAATACTACTCTTCACAACGTCGGCATAGTTCATATCGGCAGCTTTCAGGATCGCGCCAATATTTTCCATTACTTTCTGCGTCTCGGCCTGAATATCGCCGTTCGGGGCTAATTCGATGGCAACCTGACCTGAAACGAAGAGCGTTCCGTTGATTTTAACGGCTTGACTATAAGGTCCAATAGGTGCTGGAGCCTCGTCGGTATAAACAATTTGTTTGCTCATGGTTTTTAATAATGAGTAGTTTGCTGTGATAAGCGATTCGGCTAATGGGGGGGCGAACCACAGTCAACTATCGGCTGACAAGTAAATTGCATGCAAGTTATCACTAAACCCCCGGATGGCCGAAAAATCATCGGTATCATCCATAAAAAACGATTTCCAGCCCTGTAAACTTCCGTTCTGATAAACACGATCTATGGCTTTTTGGAATGATTTTTTTACGACTACATCGGCAGAGGCCGAAACGCAGTTTGATCGACTTAAGAATAAGCTTTTCGGGCGGCTCGATGCCCAAAAGCCCTATCGAATTATTTATTATCGGGGTTTCGGAAGTCCAACGGCCGTTTGGCTAACAGGCCGTGTTCTCCGTCAGCATGACCTGAGTACACCAAGCGACCGGGATACGTTCTGGCAAAATCTTCTGGCTACTTATCAGCGGTTCGGAAGCCGCGACGTGCCGGGTGTAACCGTGCGCATCGACGCGTTTGGGCAACAGTATACGGCCATAACGGATAACGATGGGTATTTTGCCCTTACCATCAACCCACCCGAAAACTTGCCCGTGGGGCGGGCATGGTTTCCGGTTCGGTACTCGCTGGATGGAGTCGTGCAACTCGAACCTGAACTTGCCGACGTGGGAGCAATCGAAAATTCGCTGGTCGTTAAAGAAGGGCATTTGATGATCTCACCACCCTATAGCCATTTTGGGGTTATTTCGGATATCGACGATACAGTACTCGTAACAGATGCTACCAACCTGTTGCAAACGGCCCGGCTTACGTTTCTGGGAAATGCCTACACCCGATTGCCATTTGCGGGAATTGCCGCTTTTTACCGGGCGTTGCAGAGTGGGCCGGTCACGACGCTGTTCAATCCAATCTATTTCGTGTCGAGCAGTCCCTGGAATCTCTATGATTTGCTGGTCGATTTCTTCCGTATTCAGGGTATTCCCAAGGGGCCTATTCTGTTGCGGGATCTTGATTTAAGCAGCAAGTTATTTTCATCCCAGGGCCATCACACACATAAGCTGGGCATGATTCGGAAAGTGCTGGACGTAAACCCGCAACTTCCGTTTGTGCTCATCGGCGACAGCGGGCAGCAGGATCCCGAAATTTATTCGCAGGTTGTTCGCGAAAATCCGGGCCGGATTCTGGCCGTTTATATTCGCGATGTATCGACCGATCAGCGCGACGAAGCCGTTCGCGAACTCATCCGAACCGCCGAAGCCCACAACGTGCCTATGTTGCTTGTAGAAGATACCGTTGCAGCCGCCGAACATGCAGCCTCACTCGGCCTGATTGACCCCGACACTATTCCCGAAATCCGCGCCGACCGACGCGCCGATGAAGAAAGTTGAGTTTTTTTCATGCGCAACGCAACCTGTTACAAAAACCTCCCGTATTGACAAACGAACCGGTTCAACTGTCCTTTCCCTATCTGTATTCATCTGAGGTGAAAAATAAAGAATGAAGATAAACGCTGAAAACGATCAGTGTTCTGTCTCTCTTTGACCTTTCTCCTTTCGATGAGTCATAAACACAGTTAACACGATGAGAAATTGTCTTTATATTAATCGATTGGTGCTCTTAACGGGCTTGTTGATGGTCGCTTTGTTCGGTTGTGATCAGGAAAATCCAACAATTGTCTCGCCGGATGTCTCGCTCAAAACATCTCCGCTTGGGGGTATCATGACTGGCAATGGGGGGAAAACGCTTTATTTCTTTGCGCCAGATGTGGCTGGTACGTCAAATTGCTCGGGCGGTTGCGTTGACACCTGGCCAGTTTTTTACAAGGAAACGCCAACATTGAGCAACGGGTTGAAAGCTGCTGATTTTGCCACAATTACCCGGGCTGATGGAAACAAGCAAACGACTTTCCGTGGCTGGCCACTCTATTATTTCAAGAACGACGCGAAGGCCGGCGATATCAACGGCGATAAAGTTGGTAATGTCTGGATGGTTGCCAAACCTAATTACTCGGTCATGCTGGCCTCACGCCAACTGGTTGGCAATGATGGGAAAAGTTATACGTTTGATACGAAAGAAGGAACGGGAAATTCACTATTTTTAGTCGACAGTGTGGGACGTACTTTATACGCGTTTGCTTTTGATAAAAACAAAAAGAATACCTATACAAAAGCGGATCTGAGTAATGATGCTACCTGGCCTATTTTCGAAAAAGCAACCATAGGCGAAATACCTTCTCTTCTGGAAAAGAGTGATTTTGCGACAATTACAGCGGTTGGAAAAACTCAACTTACCTATAAAGGCTGGCCACTCTATTATTTCGGTCCTGACCAATCGACGAGAGGCAATACCAAAGGGGTGAGTGTACCAAGACCAGGTGTTTGGCCGGTTGTTAATACAACCTCACCTATTGCACCAAATTGATTTAAAAAAGTGTCGGTTTAAGCTTGCTATAAACAGGTGTTGAATAGATTGATAGGGTCAATTGACTGACCAGAATGAACTGTCGTAAATCGAGAGCCGTACTTTACTAATAAGGTTACTTTGTCCAACGCGCCCAACATACCTGCTCTAACCGACTTACTGGCTGGCTGCTTACGCAACCAGCGGAAGAGTCAGGAATTGCTTTATCGGCAGTTCTACGGGTACGCTATGAGTGTTTGTTTACGCTATGCACCCACACGCGATGGTGCGATGGAAGTGCTGAACGATGGGTTTCTGAAAGTGTTTACGCGATTGGACCAATACGACCCGGCACAGCCGTTTAAGGGCTGGCTTCGGCGCATTATGATTAATGCGGCCATAGATCACTATAGACAAGAGGTACGCCATCATCATCACGAAGATGTTGATCAGGTGGAGCAGACCGTCGCTACAGAATCAGCTGATGCCTTTAGTCAGCTGGCTCATGAAGATTTGATGGGATTGATTCAGCGGCTGTCACCGGCTTATCGACTAGTATTTAATTTGTATGTTATGGATGGATTCACGCACGAGGAAATTGCCGGGCAACTTGGCATTTCAGTTGGCGCGTCGAAGTCGAATCTGGCCCGGGCACGGGAGAATCTACGCTTGTTAGTAAAGCGCTTAAACAACGATGAGTATGTCAGAGCTAACCGATGACCAATTGGACGGGCTCTTCAGAAAATCGGCTGAAGAGTTTGATCCACCATTCGATCCTGCGGCCTGGCAGGATATGAAAATTCGCTTGGATACGCATGATAGTCCAGCGTCTGGTGGAACACCGCTTTGGAAAAATTTACTTCGATGGGGGGTGCCCGTTTGTTTGCTTTTATTGCTGACAATTGGTGGTATGTATATCTATCGGGCTGATTTTACCCACGTTGATTCTGCACCAGTTCAAACACCTGCGCCCGCTCAAAAGGATGCCGGCATATCGTCAGAAATGCCGATGACGGTAATGCAGGAGCGAAAACCAGGGATAGCCCAACAAGGAAAAAACGACTCCGCACAAACCACACCGACCGGCCTTGCGGCACAGTCGATTGACGACAAAAATCAACCGGCTGTGCTGCCGGGGCTTGTAGCTGAGAACGCAGGTAGAGATACCCGCACCGAAGCGACTAAGCCGTCTGCGGGTTTCGTGAGCGAATTGGGTAAGAAAACCGCGCCCAATGCAACGACTGAAAGCAAGATAGCGTATAGGTTGAAAACCGCTCGTGCAAAGGTTAATCCTATCGATGCCGCTCCTGTTCGAACCGCCACTTTGGCGGGTAAAGGCTCAACGGGAGCATCCATGGATAAACAAGGGACGGAAACAGGTATACAGGAACGTTTCTCAGTTAAAAAACAGAGCAAAGCAAATCGTATAAGAAGAACCAGGCCTTTTATTGCGTCCAATAATGCTGTGTTCACGCCGTCATTGTTCCGCGAGAAGTCTGTTCGCAATGCCTCAAAACGGAACAAAGCAGATATTCCGAATACAACAGAAATTACAATCCAACCTAGCAACGATGAGGCAGAGGCAGCCGGATTGCCAGACGTAAATGAATTGGCAATCCGGCCCGCCCGCTGGTCTAAAGCGTTGCCGTTTACTGGGCGCCCTGTTCAGGCTGTGCCTGAACCTGAGTTGGTTGAGTTGCCCATAGTTGTACCAAAACCCCCAGGAGAGCGAGGGTTCAGCGTTCGACTCGCCGTTGCACCCGATTTAAGTTCGGTAGGTTTAAAGAATTTCGCTCGTCCTGGCACAAACGTGGGTGTGATGCTGGAATATAGATTGGCTTCACGCTGGAGTATACAGGCTGGTGTTATTCAAAGTACGAAGATCTACCGCATAGATGGTTCGTCTGAATACACTGCACCAGTGGGTACGTGGGCGGGGAAGGGCAAGCCGTTGAGCGTTGATGGTCAATGTAATATGATTGACATTCCAATTAACGTGCGCTTCGATGCGATTATAAAGCAGAGGCAGAACGGGCTATCGCCCAGTCGATGGTTTCTCACCACCGGAGTGACTAGCTATTACATGGAACAAGAGGATTATGTATTCAATTATCCTTCTTACCTTCACCCAGCCAGTTACCAAACGGGGGGCTATGGCTTCAGTCATTTCAATATATCAACCGGCTACGAGCGAGCGATTAGCAAACGGTTGTCCTGGCAGGTTGAACCTTTCCTGAAGATGCCGCTAAAAGGGGTCGGCTATTTCAAAGTCGATTTGTTAAGCACCGGCGCATTTTTCTCAATCCGATACAAATTATAGAAATCCATTTTTTGCTAAGCCCTGCTTAGTGGGACAATTATTGTAACTACACGAAATAAATTAAACCAACAACCGATGAAAAGCAACCTAACAACTGATCAAATGAAGCGCGGTGAATTTCTGCGTAGCCTGGGCCTGAGCAGCGCAACCTTAATGGCGTTTTACTGCATGGGAACAACGCTCACATCCTGTTCGAAAAGTAACGATCCGGCACCGGCTACCGGAACGGGTACAGGAACCGGTACTGGCACCGGAACAACAGGTTTTACAGGTAATGCAGATGCCTCGGCCGGAGCAATTAATTACACCCTCGATCTCTCAACGACCAGCTATAGCAACCTAAAAACCGTTGGTAAGTTTGCTATCGTGGGGAGCACTATAGTGGCTAAAACGAAAGACGGTTCATTAATCGCGTTATCGAAAGCCTGCACCCACGAAGGAACAACGGTAGAGTATCGCGCAGCTCAGGATGACATCTATTGCACTAACCATGGGTCAGAATATAGCCTGACCGGAGCTGTGGATGTTGGCCCGGCCACCCGGGCACTAACGCAGTATAAAACGACGCTAAGCGCGGATGGGAATACATTAACAGTTAAAGCTTAAGAGAGCTTACTTGAACAGTAACTTTTTGCCACAGGGTTGGAGCTAGGCTTTTTATGAAGCTGATTACCCAAAATCGTTAAATCTTTTCGGATGAGATATTTTTGTTTTGCTTTGTTACTATCGCTTGGCGTGGGTTCGATTCGAGCTCAGGATTCGACAGCCGTGCGCCGGGATACCGTTATTGCACCGACAACCACGGATGCTTCGGCCAATGATCTATTAGCCGGACTGGCTGATACGACCCAGACGGAAGGCGATTTGCTGCCGCACAAAATGATCTTTACGCAACGGGCATTTTGGGGACCACATGGCCTGCTTCGGTCTATGAAAATTGCTCCGCTAACGTCGGAAGGTCGCGTTCATGAATTAAAGGTTCGGCGTACCATGCTTGTGGCGCATCAGATTGGCGGTTTTATAACTCTGGCGGGCTTCGTGGCACAAGGTCTATTGGGTGCGAAGTTATATAATGCGAAAGGACAGGATTATGTCGATACGAAGAAATGGCATGAACGATCGGCTACGTTTATTAATGTTACCTACGGAACTACATTAGCCCTTTCGCTAACGGCGCCCCCGCCAATAGTGGGTGCCCGCAAGGGATTTACGTCGATCAAGCTGCATAAGTATCTGGCCATTGTTCACCTGACGGGCATGATCGCTACCAATATTCTGGCTGGTATGATTGAGAATAACTCATCGCTAAAACCTATCCACAGAGCGGCCGCTTACACCACATTTGGCGCCTATGCAGCGTCAATTCTAGCCATAACTTTCTAAGAACATGAACAAGACGATTAAGTATAGCTGCTGGCTGGCTATGGTGATTCTTTGTGCCTTTGTCACCCCTATGGCCAAGCGGAAACTGGTGGCTGATAAAGCCGCATCGACCATCACTTACTCGGCCAAACACCCGCTCCATAAGTGGGATGGCGTAAGTCATGATGTGAACTGCGCCATTATTTACAATGACGAGACCAAACTACCCGAAACGGTAGCTGTGTCATTAAAAGTGGCCTCATTCGATAGTGATAACAATAACCGCGATTCGCACGCTATTGAGGTGCTCGAAGGTATCAAATACCCGAATGTAACCTTCGTGAGCTCAGATGTGAAAGCGGGGGATAATGGAACGTTGGTCGCTAAAGGTACGCTAACATTTCATGGGGTAGCCAAGCCCGCAACGCTCAACGCAACGCGTAAGGATGCGGGTGGTAAAATGACGATTACGGGCGAGTTTCCTGTAAACATGAGCGACCATAACATCGAACGACCATCATTGATGGGCCTAAAAACCGAAGATGCTATGATTCTTAAGTTCAATGTGGTATTTGCTTTGTGAATATATTGCGCTTTCGAAGATGTGCCGGTTTATTTATAGGTGCATCTTCGATAACGCACTATGTTTCGAGCTTTCATGAGAAAAGTACTTCTATTTATTTTTGCGAGTACTACGTTTACTGCTTTGGCGCAAAAGCAGATCTCCCCAAAACAGATTCAGGAATTTGATGCCTACGTAGAGGCCGCCCGGAAACAGTGGGCCGTGCCGGGCTTGTCTATCGCCGTCGTTAAAGACAACAAAGTCATTTTCGAGAAGGGTTACGGCGTTCGCGAATTGACCGTAGATAAATTCGAACGCGTTGACACCCAAACGTTGTTCGCCTGCGCATCGACAACCAAAGCGATGACCGTTGCATTAGTGGGTATGCTCGTCGATGAAGGCAAACTTGCCTGGAACGACCCCGTATCCAAATACCTCCCCGAACTTCAATTGTACGATCCGTACGTAACACGCGAGTTGAAAATTCGTGATCTGCTCATTCACGACACAGGCGTTGGTAGTACCGATTTTATGACAGGGGCTATGACCATTACAGTGAATGAAATGTTCCGTCGTATGGAACTGGTGAAGCCAAGCTACCCGTTTCGGGCCGGATTTGCCTATCAGAATACCTTTTATTCAGCCGCCGGTCGGATCATCGAGCGCATTGCGGGAAAGACCTGGGCCGAGACTATAAAGGAGCGCATATTCCTTCCGTTGGGTATGAACCGCACAGCCCCCAAGCGGGGATACATAACCGATGCCAACGTCACGAAACCGCATTACAACATCAACGATACCATTAAGGTAATTGAATACGGTACCGATAGCGAAGTTGGTTCGGCGGGCGCGGTCTGGTCCTCAGCCGACGACATCAGCAAGTGGATGATCTGCATGCTCGACAGTAGCAAATACAGTGGAGGCCGTTTGCTCAAGCCCGAAACCTGGACCGAAATCTTTACGCCACAAACCTTTTTTCCGGAGGACGAATACCCCACCATGCAACTTCTGAAACCCAACTGGCGTACCTACGGACTGGGCTGGTATCAGCATGATTATAAGGGCAAAAAGGTGAACTTTCATACCGGTAGTTTGTCGGGGCTGACGGCCATAATCGGACTGTTGCCGGACGAGAAACTAGGCGTCTATGTATTTGGGAATTACGACCACGCCGAACTTCGTCATGCGCTGATGTACAAGGCTTTCGATTGGTTTGCGCTGGGAGGTAACCGCGACTGGAGCGCCGAGTTTAAGGTGCTGTATTCGACGATTAGAGAAGAGGGTAAGAAAGCACAAAAGGATTTTGATGCCAAACGTGTGCTAAACACATCGCCATCGTTGCCCCTGAGTCAATATGCCGGAACCTATACGAGTCCACTCTATGGAAAAGCGGATATTAGTGTGACTGGTAATCAGTTAGCCATCAATGTAAATGACAATGCGCTGATCGCCAGCCTTCCACATTGGCACTACGATACGTTTTATGGGCCCTATAAAAAGGCGTGGTATGGTAAAGCCAGAGCCCGGTTTACCCTGAATTCGCTGGGCAAAATTGACACGCTGTTTTTCGACGGGATGGAGTAAAGGAAACAATAGATAATGTAGAATGAATAATGTAGAGTGAGCAATAGATAAAGTCTTGATTTTCAAGTCTTTGTCTATTGCTCACTCTACATTATTCATTCTACATTATCTATTGTTTCCTTTACATTGTCCGTTTTAACCCGCGTCGGGCTAAACCCGCACTGATTAAAATTAGGACAGCGGCCAGATAAAAGGGTGCACCGGGCAGGTAGATCGGAGCGGCTGGTGAGGTGAAAAACGAGAATAGATTTGTCATGATGAGCGGCCCGAAAATGGACGTTGTGCTGGTTAAGCTGGTTAAGGCTCCCTGCAATTCACCTTGTTCATTGGCGGGCACCTGGTTCGAAATCAGACCTTGAATGGACGGTCCCGCAATACCGCCCGTCGCATACACCATCATAAAGGCAAACATCATCCAGCTTTGGGTGGCCATCCCAAACAACGCAAATCCGAGTGCACTGAACATCAGTCCAACATAGACGGATCGCTGCTGACCCAGTTTAGGGATAATAATCCGGCTCAAGCCCCCTTGTACTATAGCAAAGGAGAGACCAATAGCCGCCAACGAAAAACCAACGGTCTTTTCGTCCCACTTAAATTTCTCTATCGAATAGAACGTCCAGGTGCCCTGCACCGCAAATCCGGCAATGTAAATCAAGACCAACGACGTTACCAGACCAAGAATAACGGGGTATTTTCTCAATCCCATTAACGACCCGATAGGGTTGGCCCGTTTCCAGTCGAACGGGCGTCTGTTTTCGGGAGCAAGCGATTCGGGCAGGATAAAGAAGCCATACAGGAAGTTGACCATCGTTAAGCCCGCTGCCACAAAAAACGGTATACGAGGGCCATATTGCCCCAGAAATCCACCGGCAGCCGGACCAAGAATAAAGCCGACACCGAAGGCGGCTCCAATCATACCAAAATTCTGTGCCCTCTTTTCGGGCGTGCTTATGTCGGCGATGTAAGCGGTTGCCGTGGTGAAACTAGCTCCCGTAACGCCCGCCAGTAACCGCCCGACAAAGAGCCACTCAATAGTAGGAGCAAAGCCCTGAAGAATATAGTCTAACCCAAAGCCGAACAACGAGAATAGCAACACGGGTCGACGCCCGAAACGGTCGCTCAACCCACCCAGAATTGGCGAGAAAAGAAACTGCATACCGGCATAGGAAAACGATAGCCAACCGCCCCAACTGGCCGCCTGACTAATGTTGCCGTGAATGAGTTGTTCAATCAGTTTCGGGAAAACCGGGATAATTATACCCAGGCCCGTAACATCAATGAGAAGTGTGATAAAGATAAAAACAAGGGCGGGACCGCGCTTGGTGGAAACGGTAGGAGTGGGCATAAATGAAAAATGAAGAATGAAGAATGAAGAGCAATGAGTAAGTGCCGTTTGGTTATGGGCTATTTATTCATCACTTCATCACTCTTCATTCTTCATTCGTTTTTAAGCGTATGTATTCAACATCACTGGCATAACCAGCATCAGGATGTCTTCATTTTCTTCTTTATCGGCGGGGATAAGCAAACCGGCGCGGTTTGGTGCCGACATTTCGAGCGAAATCATTTTGGCGCTCAGGTTGCTCAATACTTCGGCCATCAGCTTGGCATTAAATCCAATTTCCATTGCATCTCCGTCGTAATCGCAGAGGAGCTTCTCGTTGGCTTCGTTGGAGTAATCGAGGTCTTCGGCCGAGATCGTAAGCGAATTGGTTTTGAGCGATAACCGAATCTGGTGCGTGGTGCGGTTGGCGTAAATCATGATCCGCTTTAGGGAATTGAGCAGGTCGGTACGGCCAATGGTCATCACATTCGGATTGTTGGTTGGAATGGCGTTTTCGTAATCGGGGAAACGCTCATCAATCAGGCGGCAGATCAACTGCGTTGGCCCAAACGTGAACGACGCATTCGCCTGGCTGAACTCAGCCGTAACGGGTACGTTCTCGGGCAGCGAAGCCTTCAGTAGTTGCAGTGCCTTCCGGGGAATAATGATCGATGTGCTGGCCGACGCGTTCAGGTCGGTTCGGCGATAGCGAATAAGCCGGTGGCCGTCGGTAGCTACGAACGTGGCATTATCGTCGTTCAGTTGGAGCAACACCCCCGTCATGGCTGGGCGCAGATCGTCGGTGCTGGTTGCAAAAACGGTGTTGTTGATGGCGCTGAGCAATATATCAGACGACATATCGACCGACATATTTTTGTTAACAGTTGGCAGTTTCGGGAAGTCGATCGGGTTTTCGCCGGAGAGTTTGTACCGACCGTTATCGGTCAGGATTTCGGTACCAAACGTCTCGGTATCGATATTGACCGTAACGGGTTGCTCAGGCAGGCTGCGGAGGGTATCCAATAGTAATTTTGCCGGAATGGCAATGGAGCCGCTTTCGCTGGCTTCTACCGGAATCTGCGTGGTCATCGTCGTTTGTAAATCCGACGCCGTCACGGTAAGTGTTCCGCCAGATAAGTCCGGCCCAACTTCAATGCGAAACAGGAAGTTTTCGAGGATAGGAACAATCGGATTCGTGGCTACGACGCCGTTAATATGCTGTAAGTTTTTAAGCAGTACAGACGAGGAAACTATGAATTTCATGTGAGAAATGTCTAAGGCTATGTGTGATACTATATGAGAACAAAAGTAGCAAAAAAAGCGGACTCTTGAGTGTGTTATTTCCTGGCTATAGTGCGTAATGAAATGGTAATGAACGGCTCGACTCTACCTGCTGTTTATGGAGTATTATAACTCGAACTATGGAAGCCGAAATCGTTAATCGCGTTGCTAACAGCGGCCTTGTGACGCTTGATCTGGAAGAATACTATCATCCCGGCGAGCGGGTCGTTTATGATCTGAATGACAACCTGTATATGGGCCTGATTCTGAAAGAAAAGGACTTTCGGGCTTTTTTGAAAGAACACGACTGGAGCCAGTATGCCGGTAAAAATGTAGCCATCACCTGCACC